>NZ_JAOCCY010000009.1:0-135548 GCF_029840625.1 Agrobacterium sp. GD03872 | reverse complement strand
CTACGTCGTGGTAGAGGACGAATACGCGAAGGAAACCCAGAAGCAAACGCTTGAATTTATGTTTTGTGACGCTGTCAACCACAAACACTATTCATTTGCTCTCCCACAAAGCCCGCAGCAGGCGACGCGGGGACCGGTATTGTCCGGCGCTGACCTGGCAATGAAACCGACCCCACCTCTTCTGAAAGTCGGCGATGTGGTCGAACCCGGCATTGATGGCCTTGGCAGTGAGCGCCAAATCGTGACAGCATTTGGCGTTTGAAACCATCTGGGACCATGAACGCAATGACGGCAATCGAAAAACTGGCTGAAAGCTTTACGGCCGCGAGCCGCAAGGGGGAGAAATTTTCTCTGGCGGCGGTGCAGGCGAAGGGTCTCATTCCCGGCACCCTTGAAGAGGCCATGGCGGTGCAGCGGGCTTTTGCTGGCCATTCTGAAAAACCAGTCGCCGGCTGGAAGCTCGCGATCCGCCCGGATGGTGAGGCAATTGCAGCGCCCATGTTCGATTGCGTCCGGGTCGATGAAGCCAATGCAGCTTCTTTTCCCCATGGCGGCACCGAGGGTATCGAGGTCGAGATCTGCTTTACGCTTTCGGCGGATATTCCCGCTGCGGCAGCGGGGCCGCTGACAAGGGCCGACCTGATTGCTTATATCGACAGGGTCCATCTTGGCGCTGAACTTCTCCGCTACAGGCTGGTGGAGAAAAATCAGGTGCCGTTTCCGCTTTTTCTCGCGGATCGCCTCGCCAACCATGGTTTCGTCATCGGCCCGGAAGTGGATAAGGGCATCGTGGAAATCTTTGCCGGCAACGGCGGGAACCTGCCGCATCTCACCGTTACCGAGGGGCCGGAGCAACGCTTCGACGCCGCGGTAAAACACCCGAATGGCGACCCGCTCGCGCCGCTGATCGCCTTTGCAAATGCGGCGCTCAATACGGGCAATATGCTCAAGGCAGGCAACGTGGTGACGACCGGCAGCCTCTGCGGCGCTATATCCTCCACACTTGCCGACGAGACGCATATAAGACTGAAATCGGTCGGAGCTTTCACCTTGTCCGGTCCGAGATCGTAGACGCCCGGTCATCCGGGTCCCGCCGTTTTCGCGGATTGCAGTCTTCTTTGTCACCACCCACGCCGTCCTGCGGCCGAGGCCGTTCGGCGTTGCCGGAAACTTATGTCACCCGCCCATATTCGCCGAGAAAATCGAGCAACACCCTGATACGCGCCGGCAGCGGCCCGCGCTGGCCGACATAGACGGCATGAAACGCCTCTTTCTCACCCGCATCGAGATGATCGAGGACAGATACGAGCCGGCCGGCGGCGATATCCTCCCTCACCGTGAAAGCTGCAAGACGAACCAGCCCGACACCGGCAAGGGCAAGGCGGCGCAGGCCCTCACCATCGCTTACCTGCACGCGCCCGGTGGCTGGAATGACGACGGTCTTGCCGTCTGCCCGCAACGGCCATCCGTCAACGGCACGGGCATAACCAAACCCGAGCCTATTGTGCCCCTCGAGATCCATTAGGGTTTGCGGCATGCCGCAACGCTGCAGATATTGAGGGGCGGCGGCGATGATCATGCCCGTCTCACCGAGTTTTCGCGCCACCAGGCTTGAGCTTTTGAGCGGCCCGGCGCGCACCGCCACATCCATACGCTCCGCGAGAAGGTCGACCACCAGATCGGTCTGGACGATATCGAGCGTGATATCAGGATAAAGCGCCAGAAACCGCGGCAGGACAGGCGCAAGAATATGCGTTGCATAAGAGGCGCTGGTATTGATGCGCACGCGGCCGGCAGCCTGTTCGCCCTCACCGGCGGCGCGTTCGGCCTCTTCAAGATCAGCGAGGATGCGGGTGGCCCTTTCATAAAAGGCGCAGCCCTCCGGGGTTATCTGAAGCTGCCGGGTGGAACGGTTGAGCAGGCGCGCTCCCAACCGACTTTCCAGCCGGGCGATCAGCTTGCTCACCGCCGAAGGCGTCATGTTTGCCGCCGCGGCCGCGCGGGAAAAACCGCCGAGTTCGACGACCCGCACGAAGATTTCCATCTCCCCTGCCCGGTTGATCTCCAGTCGCGCCATGATGAGTTGATCTCACAAGTGATATTATTTTCAGCATTCTATTTCATTGAAGAGCAAGCGTCTATCTTCCTTCAGACAGCGACTGCCGAACATCGCAACCTTTCTCTGCCGGGCCACGACGGGACCGACAGGACACGGTGCAACCACCGCCTGGCCCGCAGGCGCTCCGAAGCAACAAAGGAAAGTCCTCATGGAATATCGCTATCTCGGCAAATCCGGCCTGAAAGTGCCGGTCCTGAGTTTCGGCACCGGAACCTTCGGCGGCTCCGGCCCGCTCTTCAGCAATTGGGGCACCTCGGATGCGACGGAAGCCCGGCGTCTGGTCGATATCTGTCTCGAAGCCGGCGTGACCCTGTTCGACACGGCCGATGTCTATTCCAACGGGGCATCGGAAGAGGTACTCGGCGAGGCGATCCGGGGACGACGCGACAGCGTCCTGATCTCAACCAAGACCAGCCTGCCGATAGGCGACGGGCCGAACGAGGCCGGATCATCCCGCTTCCGGTTGCTGCGGGCGGTGGATGACGCCCTGCGCCGCCTAAAGACCGACTATATCGACATCCTTCAGCTTCATGCTTTCGATGCCTTTACGCCGGTTGAGGAAGTGCTGTCGACACTCGATACGCTCGTCCGTTCCGGCAAGGTGCGATATACCGGCGTCTCGAATTTTTCCGGCTGGCAGATCATGAAATCGCTGGCGGTTGCCGATCGTTACGGCTGGCCGCGTTATGTGGTCAATCAGGTCTACTATTCCCTGATCGGCCGCGATTACGAATGGGATCTGATGCCGCTCGGTGCAGATCAGGGCCTCGGCGCCATGGTCTGGAGCCCGCTAGGCTGGGGGCGGTTGACCGGCAAGATCCGCCGCGGCACACCCTTGCCGGAAGGCAGCCGCCTGCACGAGACCGCAAGCTTCGGCCCGCCGGTCAATGATGAACATCTCTACCGCGTCATCGATGCGCTGGAGACCGTGGCGGAAGAAACGGGCAGGACCGTACCGCAGATCGCCCTCAACTGGCTGCTCAGGCGCCCCACCGTCTCCACCGTCATCATCGGCGCGCGCAATGAAGAACAGCTTCGCCAGAACCTCGATGCCGTGGGATGGGAGCTGACGCCCGCGCAGGTGGCGCGGCTGGACGAGGCGAGTGAGACGACCGCACCCTATCCGCACTTTCCCTACCAGCGGCAAGCGGGCTTTGCCCGGCTTGATCCGCCGGCCATATGACACTCGCCCGTTCATGGTGAGGCAATGGCGGAACGCCATGCAGGCGGTGAGTTCCGGCATATTGGTTCAAGAGCAAATCCGGAAAAGGCAGCCCTCGGGCTGCCTTCAGCATGTCAGATCGATGTCCGTGGCGAACCGCCCAGGGCATTATTACAGGAAACGGTAATGCAACCGAACGCAGCCTTTGTCGATCGCCGTGGCGCTGACCAGAGTTGGGCTTGCACGATGCCCGGTGAGCGGGAAAAGCGGTTGGCCGGAGCCAAGTATTTCCGGGATAAGATATATCTCGATCTCATCCAGCGCATCGCGCTCCATGAAGGCCATCTGCAACCGGCCGCCGCCCAGCATCCAGACATCGCCGTCATCGAGAGCACGCAATTCCCGGATCAACGAATCCACGTCGGTGCGGATCTCCAGCGGCCCCTTCGGCTGCTCGATCGGCCGCGAGGTGACGACGATCACACGCCGGTCGCCATAGGCCCAGGGCCACGGCTCGCTGGCAATGAAATCATAGGTCGCCCGCCCCATGACCACCGTCCTGATCCCCTTCAGGAACTGCCGATAATCATGCTCGCCCAGGTCCATGTCGTCATATTTATGGAGCCAGTCGAGCGAGCCGTCTCCCGACACGATCAACCCATCCAGACTGGCAGCAATATATCCGCGAATGATCGCCATCTCATTCTCCTTGATTTATAAACGAATATATGTTTATATATAAATATGCCAAGACACAAGCTTATTTCCGATGATGAGGCGCTGGACGCCCTGCTGCCGCTGATGTTGCAAACCGGGCCCGATGGCCTGACCTTCGCCGCGGCCGCAAAGGCTTGCGGCCTCTCTGCCGCAACGCTGGTGCAGCGTTACGGCAAGCGTGAAGACCTTGTCGAAGCCGTGCTTCTGCGCGCATGGGACGGACTTCAGTCCGCAACGGAGGCGGCCGACGCGAAGGAACCCGTGACACCGCAGGGCGCCATATCCCTGCTTCTGGGGTTGATGCCTTCTGAATCCGCAGAACAGAATGCGAGTGACGGATTGCTGCTGCTGCGGGAGGATATTCGCAATCCGGTCCTGCGAGCGAGAGGTGCGCTTTGGGGGCGCACGCTTGCCCATGCGCTCGGCCGCCGTGTTTCGGACGACGGGGAAAATGCCGAACGGCTTGGCTGGCAGATGGCCGCCATCTGGCAGGGAGCCCACACGTGGTGGGCATTCACCCGCGATGGCGACGCCGGTTCGGCGATCCGCAAAGCGCTGGAAGAATGGGTTGTCATAGCGAAACGCGCCGGGCGATAATCATAAATCACGCCTTTCCGGATTTTCGCGGGGTCTCCGCCCGAGACCCCCGCAACCTCGGCAGCCGGACGTGTTTCAGCCCATATGGCCTTCCGGCCGTCAGCTCGGCGCAGGCTCCCACAATTCCACGGGATTGCCTTCCGGGTCGTGAATCCGCGCGAAACGACCGACTTCGGAATCCCATTCTGCCCGGGTTTCGACCTTGACGCCGTTTGCGGTGAGATCCGCGATCAGACCGTCGAGATCGTCGACGCGGAAATTGATCATCCATTGCTGTTCGGCGCGGCCGAAATAATCACTATCCCTGGCGAAAGGCCCGAAGATCGTCATTCCGGCCTCCTGCCGCCATACGGACACGTGCAGATCGTCGATGCCGAGATGTTTCTGATACCATTCGGCCAGGCCGGCAGGATCCGCCGCCCTGAAGAACACCCCTCCAATTCCAACGGCTCTCGCCATGGGCTCTCCTCCCGCCTCGTGAGAATAGGCGCGGTGCTGCGCGCCCGTATCGGGAATATCAGGCAGAACCAACGGCGGCGCCAGCTCGAAGTTGCAGAGGCAAGCCCAGTATGGACCGGCAGGCCATAGCACCCCTGCTCGACCGGAAACGCCTTCTGTCGTCCCGTCGGACGGTGTCGCAGGGTACAGTAAAAAAGCCCTTGACCTCAATCATGGTTGAGGTTCTAGAGATAGTGTCACCTTGTTTTCACAAGGCTCTTTTCATGCTCTTGAGCGAACAGTTGACAAAGGATACCCCATGGCTTTCCAGCTTCCCGACCTCCCTTACGCCCATGATGCGCTCGCCCCCTCGGGCATGTCCGAGGAGACGCTGAAGTTTCATCATGATCTCCATCACAAGGCCTATGTCGATAATCTCAACAAGGCGATATCAGGCACCGAGTGGGAAAACAGAAGCCTTGAGGAGATCGTTCGGGGCACCTACGAGAAAGGTGCGGTGGCGCAGTCCGGCATCTTCAACAACGCCTCCCAGCACTGGAACCACAATCTCTTCTGGGAAATCATGGGGCCGCAAAGATTTGCCATCCCCAGAACGCTCGAAGATGCGCTGACGCAGTCCTTCGGCTCGGTGGCGCTGTTCAAGCAGAATTTCGCCCTCGCCGGCGCGTCGCAATTCGGCTCGGGCTGGGCGTGGCTGGTGGTGGATACCGATGGTTCGCTGAAGATCACCCGCACGGAAAACGGTGTCAATCCACTGTGCTTCGGGCAGAAGGCGCTGCTCGGCTGCGATGTCTGGGAACACAGCTATTACATCGATTTCCGCAACAAGCGCCCGGCTTATCTCGAAAATTTCATCGACAATCTGGTGAACTGGCAGGCGGTCGCCGCCCGCCTCTGATTTAAGTCCCACCGATCCGGTTGCTGCCGCTGCCCTGGGCGGCCGGCCGGGTCAGGCGCAGCCGGACAGCCGCCGTCCGGCTGCAACTCCATTCGAGCGTCTCAATGCCCTATGTCGTCACCGAAAACTGCATCGCCTGCAAATATATGGACTGCGTGGAAGTCTGTCCGGTGGAATGTTTTTACGAAGGCGAGAACATGCTCGTCATCCATCCCGATCAATGTATCGACTGCGGGATCTGCGAGGGCGAATGTCCCGCCGCGGCCATCCGGCCGGATACCGAAGCGGGGCTGCATGTCTGGCTAGACCTCAACCGCCATTATTCCGGCATCTGGCCAAGGGTGTACCAGAAAGGGAACCCGCCTGATAACGCCGACATCATGAATGGCGCTGCGGCCAAGATGTCCATTTTTTCGAAAAATCCGGGAGCGGGCGGTTAGCCCGGCACTGCATGTCTCATAATTTCAGGCTGATCGACGGCGGCGTGGTCAATCACGCGCATATTCCGCTGAAGGCGTGCGCGGCGCCGACGATCTCGCCGCGTGAATTCAAGGATTCAATGGCCGGGCTTGCCTTCACGGTAGCAGTGGCCACGGCCTCACACGCCGGAGAGCGGATCGGGCGGACGATCACATCCTTCATGCCCCTCAGCGCCGAGCCGCCGCTTCTGATGGTCTCCATCGACGCCAGCAGCCGCATGGTCGATCTCATCGCCGCGAGCCGACGCTTTTCGGTCGCCGCTCTGTCCTCGGAACAGGAGGAGATTGCCGATGTCTTTGCGGGAAAAGGAAATCATCCGGACCGGTTTTCCGTCGGCGACTGGGGCCTCTGGCCGTCAGGAAACCCGAAGCTCGCCCATGCGCTGCTGTCCATGGATTGCGAACTCGTCGGCTCCATCGATGCCGCGGACCACATGCTCTTCGTCGGCGCCATCATCGAAGCGACAGCGGATCGAAGGCGGAAAGCCCTGCTCTGGAGCGAACGCAGCTATACCGGCGTGGCCGAAGCCGGCTCAGCCATTTCCTCGTGAAATCGGCGGACAAGGCCTAGAGGAAAGCCGCCGGCCGCCGGCGTCTCTCATCATTGGCGCGGGCAAAGCTGCCCGGTGCAACCCCCATTCTCCTGCGGAAAGCGGTACTGAATGCGCTGGCGGATTCGTAGCCGATCTCATCCGCGATATGATCGAGCGACTTTACGCCGCGCATCAGCGCGTCCCTGGCAAGCGCCATCCGCCAGCGCGCCAGATATTCGATCGGCGCGCAGCCGAGCATTTCAGCAAAACGCGCGGCAAAGGCCGAGCGCGACATGCCGGCGATCCCGGCCAGTTCGGCCACCGTCCAGTTGGCGCGGATATTGGCATGCATGGCAGACAAGGCGCGGGCAAGGCCGGGCAAGCGCATTCCCTTCACCAGCCCCACCGGAATAGCCTCGCTGCCGGCGTCGGGACGACGCAGCACTTCGATCAAAAGAACCTCCAGCATGCGCCGGATGATGAGTTCCTTGCCCGCATCCTCACTGGCGCATTCCTCCGACAGCAATTCTATGAGGCGCGCCAGCCGCGATGCTCCGCTCTCGCCCGCCGGCACATGGATCAGCCCGGGCATCAGCGAAAGCAGAAGCGCGGCATTGACCCGCTCGAACATGAAGCTTCCCCCCAGCGCAACGAAATCCGGCTCTCCTTCCTGTTCACCATGCCGGACCGCCCGGTCTTGCGGCTCCACCGGAATACATTCGACATCGGTATCGCTGCAGAGCGAGAAAGCCGGCGTCGATGGCAGGAGCAGGAAATCACCGCACGCCAGCCGCTGGGGTTCGCGGCCCTCGAGCAGAACCCAGGCCGCGCCGGAAAGGACGATTGCAAAACCCGGAGCGTCATAAGCGCGATAACGCACGCCCCACCGGCCCCGCCCGGAAATCGGCTTGGACACGGCGGCGCTCGGGCGCAGGAGGTCGATAATATCGCTGAGTGGATCCATTCTCTGGACGATCAATAATAAATTTCGGCTTAATAAGCATATATCATCCAGATAACGTCGTCTATCTCCAATGGCATCGAACAATGGAGACTTATGATGACCAAGACCATCCTCATCACCGGCACCTCGTCTGGTTATGGCAAGGCGACCGCCGCGTTCTTTCTGTCCCGCGGCTGGAACGTCGTCGCGACCATGCGAAATCCGGATGCGAGCCGCTTCGGTGACGATACCGGACGTTTGCGCGTCCTTCCTCTCGATGTGACGGAAGAAAAGAGCATCGCGGCCCTGATCGATGCGGCAGGCCCGGTCGATGTGCTGGTAAACAATGCCGGCATCGGCATGGTCGGGGCTTTCGAAGCCACGCCCATGTCGGCAATCCGTACGATCTTCGACACCAACAGCTTCGGTGTGATGGCAATGACGCAGGCGATCATCCCGCAGATGCGGAAACGCCGGTCCGGCACGATCGTCAACGTCACCTCCAGCGCCACGCTCGCCTCCTTCCCGCTCGCCGCCGCCTACACCGCCAGCAAGCAGGCGATCCAGGGTTTTTCCGGTTCGCTTGCGCATGAGCTCGGTCATTTCGGCATCCGCGTGAAGCTGGTCGAACCGGGTTACGCACCGACGACCCGTTTCACCGCAAACGCCATCCTGCCGCTGGAGCAATTGCTGCCGGACGACTACATGGGCTTTGCAGCGCCAATCCTTGAAGGTTTCGCCACGCCAGCCATGACGACCACGCAAGATGATGTCGCCGAGACGGTCTGGAATGCCGTCCATGACGTATCCGGCCAGCTTCGTTTTCCGGCGGGCCCGGATGCCGTCGCGCTGGCTCGGGGAAACTGACGCGCTAGAACGTGGATAAACCGCAGATGCCGGGTGCTTCAGCAACACCCGGCATCGATGTTCTCGGCATCTCACGCAGTTTCCGCCGGTGCTTTCTCCGCAATTTCCGGCCACAGCCCCTTCGTCGCCGTCATCAGCGCCGGCGTGGCAGCGGCAACCCAGGGGATGCCGCTGCCGGGGCGCGTCCCGATGCGGACATCGAGACCCGCTTCCCTTGCGAGAACGACACCGCCGGCGATGTCCCACATGGTCGTCAGTTTCTGCAGATGGCCGTCGAAGATGCCGCGTGCGGCAAAGGCAAGGCCTATCGATGTCGAGCGGATGGATTCCACCACCCAGCCCGCATGCCGAAGCCCAACATTGAGAGTCGCCACTTCTTCCGCATCGGCGGCGGCGCTGTCGCCGAGCGACATGACCTGCACAGCCTCGAAGGGCACCTGGCGGGCAAGCGGCTTGCCGTTCAGCATCAGCCCGGTTCCATCCGCCGCCGCATAAATGTCCTTGAACATCGGCATGGCGACAACGCCGAGTTCCGGTCGGCCGCTCCGCACGAAACCGAGCGAGATGCCCCAGAGCGGCGAACCGCGCAGAAAATTGGCGGTGCCGTCGATGGGATCGATGATCCAGTAGGCGTCATCGGCAACGCCGCCCATTTCTTCGCCCAGCACGGTTTCGCCGGGAAAGGCGGCCGCCAGACGGTCCCGAACCAACCTTTCGACAGTGGTGTCGGCTTCCGAGACGAAATCCTGAAAACCCTTCATTCGGGTGGCGATGGCGTCGCGCGCCTCGAAAAAGCGAAGGGCAAGGCCCATCGCTTCCTCGATGATGGCGACAGCGCGGTCGAGCCGCTCGCTCATCGTTTCCACGCCCTGCCCGTCTCACCGGCGCCCGCCTTCAGCCAGCCCGTGAAGGCTTCGACTTCATCCGTCTGGATCGCACCGACGCCGGCCTCGGCAAGAGCACCCCACACGGTTTCGGGATTTGAAAGCGCCCGCGTATCGTTGAAATCAACGCAATGGGACACATCAAGCGTGTTGATCCACAGGCGGATATTCTGGCGCTCCATCTCGGCCCGGCCTTCGGTGAGATCGGCGATATCGGTAAATTTCACCTCGATCATCGGTGCGTTCAACGCCTCGATACGGCGCAGATCCTCGGCGAACTTGCCCTTCCGGACCGGGAACATCGGCATATGCGGGATCTTGCCGAACCAGTCAGTGTTCAGCACCTCGAAACGGCCCGCTTCAGGATCGATATCGGTCTTCACCAGCACCTGATCCTCGACGCCGAGGCGCAGCACGGTTTCCATGACCTGCGGCAGATCGCGGGTGAATTTGGTGTCGATATTGACGGTGATCCTGCCGCGCGCCTCTTCCAGCAGCTCCTCCAGCGTCGGCACGCATTCATCGGTCAACTCAGCGGCCTCGCCGCCTGCGCCGGCCTTCAGCTGCGCTGCGCGGACCACCTCGAAAGGCAGCGCGCTCACGGTTCCCTTGCCCGTCGTGGTGCGGTCGAGCGTTTCATCGTGAATGACGACCAGCCGGCCATCGGCCGTCGCCTGCGTGTCGATCTCGATCATCTCGACGCCGGCCGCGACCGCAGCGCGGACGGAGGCGAGCGAGTTTTCGGCGGTGGCGGTCCAGAAGCCGCGATGGGCGATGGTCAGGATGGCCGGATTGTCGCGCGAGCAGAGTGCAAGCACATTGCAGGGATTGGAGGTATTGCGGGAGGCAGCAAGGGTCTGGTGCATGATTTTCACTTTCGGACGTTGCAATTACCGGGTTTGACTGCCCGGATCAGATTTTCCCCATACCCGCCGCCATCAGGTCGTCGCGCAGGATGCGACCGGCGATGATGAAGACGATGAGTGCGGGAAGAAGCAGGATGAAGGAGACGATGGCGGCGAGCGGCAGCTGCATCGAATAGGGATCGAGATACATGTAAAGCTTGATCGGCAGGGTCTCGACGACAGGCGCGCCGACGATGAAGGACTTGTCGAATTCCTCGAAGCTGCCGATGAAGGACATCAGCCCGCCGGCGAGAAGGCCGGGCACGGCCAGCGGCAATATGATGTGAAAAACGATCCCGACCGTGCCCGCGCCGAGCGAGCGCGCGGCATGGATGAGGTCGTCGGGAATGGTCTCCAGCGCCGCCGTCATCAGCCGGATCATCAGCGGCAGGGTGCCGACGATCTGCACGAGGATGACCCCCGTCACCGAATAGGCGAGGCCGAACAGAAGGAACACCTGCCCGATGCCGACGGCGACGACAAGCCCGGGAATGATGATCGGCGCCAGAATGAAGATTTCCACCAGCCGTTTCAGCCGGAAGGGAAAACGCGCCATGGCCCAGGCGGTGGGTAGCGCTATGGCGGCCGTCAGGAAGGTGACGACGATGGCGATGAGGATGCTGTTGACCGCGGCGCGGATGAGGCTGCCATCGTTCAGGATGCTCGCCCAGCGCGCCGTGGTGTAATCCTTCGGCACGATGAGCGGCGGCGACCAGCCGTCGGCAATGCTCCAGAGGAACATGAGAGCCAACGGCACGGCGATGGCGAGCGTCAGCGCACCATAGAGCCCAATGGAAACGAAAATCCGGTCCTCCGGCGTAAAGCCGCGGCGGCGGGCAATGGTGGCGGGTTCGAGAATTATAGCGCTCATCATGCGTCTCCGCGGGTTTGGCCGGGGCCGATGCGGGATGTCAGGGAGTAATAAAGCAGCAGCACGGAGACCGCGAAGAGGCTCAGCACCATGCCCATGGCATAGACCTGGTTGAAACGTCCCTGGTTGAATTCCTTGACCATCAGCACCGAAAGCGGCCGGGCCGTCGGCGGACCGACGATGTCGGGAATGGCATAGGAGCCCATGGAACCGATGAAGGTCAGAAGAATGGCGGCAGTGATGCCCGGCATGGCGAGCGGCACCTCCACGAAGAAGAATGTCTTCAGCCGCGAAGCCCCAAGCGTGCGCGAGGCGTAACGTATATCCTCGGGAATGGCTGCAAAGGCGCTGGTGATGATCAGCGTCATGAAGGGTATCTGCTTCCAGACGCTGGCGAGAATGACGCCGACGCCCCAGTCGTCGCGTACGAGCTTGGGCAGTTCCAGCCCGAGCGGCGCGACCAGCCGGTCGAGAAAACCGCCCCTTTCGAAAACGACGATCACCATCAGGCCGACGATGATGCCCGGCACCGCCATCGGCAGCTTGTAAAGGCCGCTGAACAGTTTTCGACCGAGAAAGCTCTTGCGGATGAGAAGCGCCAGCGGCACCGAGGCCGCAAGCGAAACGATGACAGGCATGACGCCGTAATAGATGGAGGTGGTGAGACCACGGATCATCGACGCACGGGTGAAAATTCGCTCATAGAACATCAGCGTGAAGCTGCCATCCTCCTGCCTGAAGCTGCCGATCAGCGCCGACAGCAGCGGCCCGCCGAAGAAGACCAGAAGATACCCAACACCCGGCAAAAGCAGGAATAGAAGCTGGGCGCGTCTGTTTCGAAGGAGCCCGGCCATCATGCCGCCTCCCCCGCCATCCTGTCATCGAGAAGATGGACCGAGCCGGGAAACTGCAGGGCGACCCTTTGCCCGGCATCGATCAACGTTTCCGCGCCGGATTGGCTGACCCTTATCTGGCGACCACCGATCTCGACCGTATAGAGCGCATTGGCGCCCATGAAGGAAACGGCGGAAACCGTGCCCTCACCGGCCTGATCGGCGCGGATGTGGATGTTTTCCGGACGAACGGAAATCTGCACATTGCCGGTGGCTGCGCGGTCCAGCGTCACCAGCTGACCCCATGGCAATTCCGCCTGCTGGCCATCAGCGGAGACCGGCAAAAGATTGGTCTGGCCGAGGAAGCCGGCGGTAAAGGCGTGTTTCGGCGCGCGGTAAAGCTCGAGCGGCGTGCCGATCTCGACCACCCGGCCGGCATTCATGACGACGATCCGGTCCGACATCGCCATGGCCTCTGCCTGATCATGCGTCACATAAAGGCTGGTGGCGCCGATGCGGCGGTGAAGCTCGGTCAGTTCATGGCGCAGCGTATCACGGAGCTTGGCGTCGAGGTTGGAGAGCGGCTCGTCGAACAGAAGCAGGCTCGGCTGCATGACGATGGCGCGCGCCAGCGCCACACGCTGCTGCTGGCCGCCTGACAATTGCCGGGGCATGCGATCCACCAGACCGGTGAGATTGCAGATATCAAGCGCATGGGCGATGCGCCGCGCCCGCTCGTCCTTCGCGACCTTCTTCATCTTTAGCCCGAAGCCGAGATTTTTGGCGACCGACATATGCGGGAAAAGCGCATAGGACTGGAACACCATGGCGATGTCGCGCGCTTCCGGCGGCGCCTGATCGATGCGTTTGCCGCCAAGGTGGATCTCGCCGCCCGATGGCTGGCTGATGCCGGTAAGGATGCGCAAAAGCGTGGACTTGCCGCAACCGGAGGGCCCGAGAATGGTGACGAACTCACCCCGTTCCACGGTGATCGATACGGGATGAAGCGCCCGGCTCGCCCCGTAATCCTTGCTGATATTGCTGATCTCGAGTTCACTCATGACGAGCCTCCCTCATATTTTTGACCAAGGGTATCCGGACCGCGCAGCCACCTGCGGCCACACGATCCGGCAATCCCGACGGCGTTACTGGTTGAGGACTTTTTCATCGAGCGCTTCGGCAAGCGCTGTCGACATGTCCCAGAAAGCCGGCAGCGACAGGCGCGGATAGACGCTCTGCGGCAGCACATGTTCCTGCACGGCCGTCGGCATCAGATCATTGGTGACATCGGCGCGCGGAGAGCGGGAAGCCTTGTTTTCCAGCTTCCAGAGCTGGAACTCCTTGCTCATCGCCATGTCGATCAGAAGCAGCGCCGCGGCGACATTCTTGGCGTTGGCCGGCACGAACATGGCGTCGCCCGAGCCAACCTGCCCCTTCTCCAGAAGCGTGACACGGAAGCTGTCGGGCAATTGCTTGGTGCCGAGGAAGCTCATGACCTGATCTTCCCAGACCGTGCCCATGTGAAGCTGCTGGTTGTTGATGAGATTGAGCGTATCGGCATTGCCGTTGGTCAGTTCAGCCACCGCCAGAAGACGGCGATAATAGTCCCAGACCGGATCGAGGCACTCGGATTCCATGGCCCAGTCTTCGGCCTGCTGCAGCGTCTGGTTATAGTCGATGAGCTTTGCACGGCAGTCGCCGGTGAGATAGTTGAGCGCCACCGAATAGATGAAACCGCCGCCCGAGCCGCCCTTGGCCGGCAGGGTGACGCCGAGGCGCTTGGGGTTCTTTTCGGCCCAGGCCAGCAGGTCCTCGAAGCTCTTCGGCACATCCTCGGCCTTCACGAAGGCAGAGTCATAACCGATAGCCGTCTGGTTGAGATGCACCAGCGGGAAGCTGCCGCCATGCGGCTTGCCGAAAACGGTTTCGGCCATTTCCGGATTGTAATTGGCCATGTTCGGCAGGATTTTCGTCAGTGCAATATTGCCGACAACGCCCTTGGCGGACAGCAGCGGATAACTGCCGCCGCCGGCGAAATAGGCATCGACCGGCGAATCCTGCCCTGCCGCCTGAACCGCGATAAGCTGCTGGTTCGCCTGATCGCCCTTCACGTCGCTATAGGCGACCTTGATGCCGTATTTGGCTTCAAAACGGCTGATCAGCTCCTTCCAGGTATCGGCGAAACTGCCGGCGAAATTATACATCGTCACCGCACCCTCGGCTTTGGCGGCCGGAACGACGATGTCGTAGAAATTGTCGCGCGTGACCTTCGACAGATCGAAGTCGAGGTTTTTCATATTGCTGTCAGCCGATAGGCACGGCGCTGCCGTCGTCGCCAGCGCAAGCGCGGCGATCGCAAGAAATTTCATGCGCATTGAATGGTTCCTCCTGAGGACCCGTTGTTGACCGGCCCCTTATTAATACACTTTAAGTGTAATATTTGTGACAGTCCAGTGAAAAATGCTGTCGCAAACGGATGCCCCATGTTGCCGCCGCTCCGCGCAGCCGTTATCCAAGGCCATGACCACAGATCAGACGCCGCACCAGACCTTCGACCGCCAGCCGCTTGCCAGCGAAAACGAGCGGCTCATTCTGGATATCGTGCGTCGCCACGGCCCCATCGCCCGCGCATCGATCACCGGCCACACCAATCTCACGCAGCAATCCGTGCACCGGCTGATCGAAGGCCTGCTGGAGCGCGGGCTTCTGCGGACCGGCGCGCCGCTGAAGGGCACGCGCGGTCAGCCGAGCCCGACCATCGAGCTGGTGCCGGAGGCGGCCTATTCGCTCGGCATTTCCATCAACACCGACTCCGTGGTGATCTGCATCGCCGATTTCCGCTGCGACGTGATTGCCGAGGAAAAACTGAAGATGCTTCCGGAGGACCGGGAGGAGACGCTCGCCGCATTATCGCTGGCGCTCGCAAGGCTGCTCTCGGAACATGGCATCCCGCGCGAGCGCCTGCTCGGCCTCGGTTTTTCCATGTCCGGCTTCTTTGTATCTGAGGACCGCGCCTTCAATGCGCCGGAGCCCCTGCGCGACTGGTCGCTGATGGACCTGAAGCCGATCCTTGAGAAACGTTTCCGCCTGCCGGTCTGGCTGGAAAACAACGCCACCACCGGTGCAATCGGCGAAAGCCTTCGCGGTGTCGGCTCCTGGTGCCAGACCTTCGCTTATCTGTCCTTCAATTACGGTTTCGGCGGCGGCCTCATTCTGGGCGGCCAGCCGTTTCACGGTTTTCACGGCAATGCCGGCGAGTTCAGCGGCATATACAGCCCGGATGAATCGCCAAAGCGCCCGGCGCTGCAATATCTGATCACCACGCTGCAGAAGAACGGCGTCGACATCCACTCGATCGAACCGCTCTATCAGCAGTTCGACCCCGCATGGCCGGGCGTCGAGGAATGGCTTACCGAAACCATGCCGCAGGTGGACCGGCTGGTGGCGAGCCTGATCGCGGTCCTCGATCCGCAGGCCATCGTCTTCGGCGGGCAACTGCCGCGGGCGCTGGGCAAGATGATGATCGACCGCGTCCACATGCCGTCCCAGCGCGAACATCGTTATGGTGTCGGGCCGAAGGAGGCGAAGCTGGTTCTCAGCGAGACCCAGGGCGATCCCTCGGCCATCGGCGCGGCGCTGCTGCCGCTCAGGGTGCGCTATTTCCTGTAGTCTCGGACACTACAAACTTCAGCAAAGCAGCGATATGCCCGGCGACCTGCGCCGGGCATATCGCTGATCGCTGCTTTATTCCGCCCAAGCGGATGGTCGGCCGGTCACTTCTTGACCGCGACCGCCTCGTTGATCTTGGCGACATCGTCCTCCAGCACCTTGTAGGTCTGGTCGAGCGTCAACTCGCCGACGATGAGCTGGCTCATGCGCTGCACGATCTGCTGATACATGGCGCTGCCGCCCTTGGCGCGTTCGAAATCACGGGCGGCCTGCGGCACGTTCTTCTTGTTGTCGAGGAACACCTTCATCGCCGCCTTGGCGTCTTCGCTCTTCAGCTTGTATTGCGGATCGATGATCTCGGCGCCAGTCAGGATGACGTAGTTCTCGGCGATTTCCCGCTGCACCTTTTCGGAGCCGAGGAATTCGATGAAGTGAGCCACATCTTCCGGATATTTGGTGCGCTTGAAGCCGACAATGGCGGTGCCGCCGGGCATGGCGTAACATCCGGCCTCGCCGCAGGGCGCATTGATCGCCGTCCATTCGAAACTGTCGCCGATCTTGTTCTGGAACGGATTGACCATCCAGTTGCCGGCCAGATAGGTCACGACATTGCCGTTGACGAACTCGTCACCCATGTTCTTGTACTGCGAACCGCCGGCCGCACCCCACATTTCCTTGGGGAAGCTGCCATTCTGCGTCCATGAATAGATATCGGCGATGTATTTCTTGGCCGCATCGTCCGGAAAGCTGAACTTGCCGTCCTTCACATAGGTCGCGCCATAAGCAAAGGCGCCGCCGGAGAAGCGGTGGCCGGAACGGTCCATGGTGAAGGGAATCTGCACGCCGGTCGCCTTGGCGACACGGGCGGAAGCCTCAACGATCTCGCTGAATTTCGCGGTTGGGCCGGGCACGGGTTCACCCGCCTGCTCGAACAGGGTCTTGTTGACGAAGGGCAGGTTGAGCGTCTGCGACGCCATGTAACCGTTGATCGACTGCGGATCGTTGACATTCGGCAGGCGCAGCTGGTTGAGGCTGGAACCGTGCAGCTTCGCGAAGGCTTCCGCGTCTTTCATGTAGGGGCGCATGTCGAGATAATAGGGTGCAAGCTGCCAGTCGGTGATCTTGGCGATGTCAGGACCTTCGCCCACCGCCAGCTGCACCGGCAGCTGCTTGGAAACGGCGTCATAACCGGAAGACACGAAGTTGATCTTCACGCCCGGATTGGCCGCTTCGAACTCCTTGCTGAGGTCGGCCATGCGCTGCACGTAACCCTGGTCGTCATCCGTAAAAAGGAAAGTGATCGTGCGGGTCTCGGCCTGCGCGGCCGCAAGGCCGGCGACGGAGGCAATTACAAGGGCGCTGACGCCCGAAAACAATTTCATCATGCTCATCCTCCCAATGAAAATATTTTCACAAATCGAACGAAAGCTCCTCTGCTTAATTCGATTTATCCTGTTTTGCGGCTTGACAGAATAAACGTCAAGCTGTTTGTTTTGACTAAATCGCACAAATCGACGCAGAAAAGCGAAAATCGAATTGTGAAAATAATTTCATAAAGATCGAAGGGAGGCGATCCATTATGACGGATGAACCATTTGCGGCGAATGCCTCGCAGCCGACATATACCGTCGCAAACGGCGAAACGGTGACCGCCTGGATCGTCTCCGATCTGGTGGAGACGTCGTTTCCCGGCACCGCAGCCCCCGCCGAAGACCGCGTGAACTATCGCTTCATCAACGGTTTCGTGGATGTGGGCGACCTGCCCTGCCGCAAGGCCTTCCAGCAGACCATGATCGGCCGCGACGTCGCGCCAGAGACTGGCTTTGCGGTGTCACACCTCAACCTGCCGGGCTCCAACCGCCGTGTCGAATTCACCGGTTTCTGGCATGTTCCCACCCATGTGCAGCGCTGGCTGAAGGGCACCTTCCGCAGCGATGCGGCAAGACAGGCGCATTTTCGGCTGCGCACCTGCGGCGGCGTTCGCATCTGGGTCGGCGGCGTCGAACAGGTCTGTTTCGAACCCTTCATCCGCAATGTCGAAAGCAGCCGTGACATCACGCTCGATCTCGCGGCCGGCGACAACGAAGTGCTGCTGCTCTGCGAGGATCTGGCGGAACGCGACATCATCTGGTTCTTCGAGCTTGAGGTCGTCGACGCCGTGCCGCTGACCGTCGTGCTGCCCGTGCCGCTCAACCGGGAGGAGACGAAGCGTCTCGCCGCGCTGGTGCGCGATGTTCGCCCAGTGCGGGACGTGTTTTGCGGCACGGCCCTCGAACTGGTCTTCGGGGCAGCCCCTGCGAGCGACCTGCCCGTGCACATCGCGGTCAAAAGCCATGGGCATGAGCGCGCTGCGCTTGCGGAAGTGGATACCGTGCTGAAGGCCGGGCAATCCTCGCTGACGATCCCCGGAACGACAGGCATTTCGGACGGATATCACGGCGTCAAAATCACCATGGGTTCGGGAGCGGGAACGGTAACCCGCGTCATCGACGCTGCCTTCATGCATGATATCGCGCCGGAAGCCTCCAATGCCGATATCAACAGGCGGAAAAAAGCCGCCCTCTCCTTCAGCGCCCGCTTCGGCGCCTGGCGCATCGGCCGCGCGCTGGCGATGGTCGCCACCGGCAGCGATGACATCGAGACGATCGGCGGTATCGTCGATGCGACGCTGCATTCCATCGATCAGCGGGAAGACTGCTCCGATTTCGTCATGATCCCGCTTCTGTGGCTGGTGCGCGCCTATGGCGACCGCCTGCCGGCCGAAATGCGGGCGAGGATCGACGCCTCTATCCTCGCCTATCGCTACTGGGTGGACGAACCCGGCAACGATGTCATGTGGTTCTGGAGCGAAAACCACGTTCTCTGCTTCCACACCAGCCAGCTGCTCGCCGGACACTATCTGCCCGACGCAATCTTCACCGCCTCCGGCCGCACCGGCAGAGAACAGGCCGCGCTCGCCGCCGACCGGCTGGAGCGCTGGTTCGACAGCGTCGAGGCGCACGGGCTGGCCGAATGGAATTCGGCCGCCTATTATCCGGTGGATTTCATCGGCCTTCTCGCCATCGAACATTGGGCGGGACCGGAACTTGCCGCCCGCGCGCGCCACCAGATCGATCTCATCTTCGAAATGATCGCGCTGCACACGCTCGGCGGCGTTCCCTCCGGTTCGCAAGGGCGGGCTTATGACAAGGAGCTGCGCGCCGGGCCGCTGACGGAACTGGCGCCCTTTGCGCAGGTCGCCTTCGGTCAGGGCTGGCTGAACAATGGCGTTGCCTCGCTGCCGATGTTCTGCTGCGGCGATTACCTGCCCCCGGCGTATCTCGCCGCCCTTTCACAGCTGACAAGCGGCCGCATGGTCGAGGCGCGGTATGCGCAGGGGCTGGAGCCCGGAAAGCTCGTGCTGTTCAAGAACGAGGCCGCCCAGCTTTCCACCGTTGTCGATCACAAGACCGGCCGCAAGGGCCATCAGCAGCACGTCATGGACATCAAGCTTGCCGGCCATCCGATGGCGCGGCTCTGGGTCAACCATCCGGGCGAAGACGATCCGTGGGGCAGCCAGCGCCCCTCCTATTGGGCGGGAAGCGGCATCCTGCCGCGCGTGGCGCAACATCGCGATCTGGCGATGCTGATCTTCGATACGCAAGATCACCGCAACGACTGGACCCATGCCTATCTCGGCCGCGACGGGCTGGACGAGGTGCTGGTGGAGGGTAACTGGCTCATCACCCGCTCGGGCCGTGGCTTTGCCGCGCTTTATGCGACGAACGGGCTTCAGCCCATCACCGCAGGCGCCACCGCCAGTCGCGAAATCAGATCACCCGGCCGCCGCGCCGGCTGGGTCGGCATCATCGGCTGCGGGGATATCGCGGAGTTTGCCCGTTTTCGGGAAAAAATCCTCGCCACGCAGATCAGCTTCGACGCCGAAAACCGTCTGCTCTCGGTCACACCACCCGGCGGACCCGATGTCACCCTCACCTGGGACGGCGCATTCACCATCGGCGAGCAGGCAATGGCCTTCGACCATGACCAGCCGCAACCAAAAATCACCTTCGACAGTGCCGACCCCGCATCGGGCGGCGCGGCACAACCATTCTACTCCTAGAGCCTTTCCGCTTTTCTACGAAACGCGAAAACGCTCTAACTCTTTGTTTTAACGCATTGTCCGGACGTAAAAGCGATCCCCGCTTTTACTGGAAATGCTCCTAGCGGAATTGACAGATGAACCAGCCAAGCATGGAAAAAGACACTCTCAGGACGACGATCGACAATGTCGCCGCCGCCTTCAGCCGCCTCAAGGGCATTCAGGAAGGTCTGGTCAGCGGCAGTTCCGATGGCAAGATCCAGTTCGATGAGTGGGACTGGGAAGTGGGCGTCGGCCTTTACGGCTTCCTGCGCCGGGCGCTCGCCGCCAACGACCGGAAGGCGCTTGACGACCTCGTGACATGGTATGGCTGGCAGATCGAACGTGGCCTGCCGCCGCGCCAGATCAACAGTTCCGCGCCCATGCTGCCGCTTGTCATCCTGACGGAAAATGTCGACCGGCCGGATTTCCGGGCGCTGGTGGAAGACTGGGCCGACTGGCTGGTGCATCAATTGCCGAAAACCGAAGATGGCGGCTTCCAGCATGTCGTCAAGGAGCGGCTGAATGAGGGCGAATTATGGGACGACACGCTGTTCATGGCATGTCTGTTCCTCGCCCGCGCCGGCGTTGTCTGCAAACGTCAGGACTGGATCGACGAGGCGGTCTACCAGTTCATGGTCCATACGCGTTATCTCTCGGACCCCGTCACCGGGCTCTGGTATCACGGCTGGACCTTCAAAGGGCGCCATAATTTCGCTGACGCCTTCTGGGCGCGCGGCAACTCCTGGATCACCGTTGCCATTCCCGAGCTTTTCGAACTGGTGCCGACGCTTGGCGAAAAGGACAGGCGTTTCCTCGCCAATGTGCTGGCAAGCCAGGTGCGGTCGCTGCGCCAATATCAGCGCGAAGACGGCATGTTCCACACACTGCTCGATGACCCGACATCGCCGGTGGAAACATCAGCCACGGCCGGTATCGCCTATGGCATTCTGCGCGGCATCGAGGCCGGCATTCTCGGCGAAGAAAATCGCCCGCATGCGGAACGCGCGCTGAAGGCGGTGCTTGGCAATATCGACGATGAAGGCGTTGTTCACGGTGTCTCCGACGGCACGCCGATGGGCCACGATCTCGACTTCTACCGCCGCATTCCCAATCTGCCCACGCCCTACGGACAGGCGCTGACAATGCTGCTTCTGATCGACGTTTTTCTGAAAAGGCCAAAGGCATCGTGAGCATCATGAACATCAGTCAGGACATCACAGTCGCGGCAGGTGGCCTTGATGCCACGGCGGCCATCCAGCAGGCTATCGACACCGTGTCAGCCGCAGGCGGCGGGCGCGTGTCCCTCTCGGCCGGGCGTCATGTCAGCGCCGGCCTCCATCTCAAAAGCGGCGTGGAACTGCACCTTGCCGAAGATGCGGTGCTTGCTCCCGTTTCCGATTACGACGCCTATGTCCTGACGCGGGTTTCGGTGATTGCCGAAGATTCCGATCGCGGCATGATCATTGCCAGGGGCGCGCATGACATCGCCGTCACCGGCCCCGGCCGTATCGAGGCCGGCGGTGAAAACTTCATCGTTGGCGACGACAAGGCCATGGGCACCTATGTCCCGGCGAAAAAGCGCCCACGCGTGATGGTGCTGGAAAGCTGCCGCAACGTGCGCCTCGAAAACCTGTCTGTCAGCGGTTCGCCGATGTGGACGTTGCACATGGTCGATTGCGAAGACCTTCATTTCCGCAGTCTGCGCATCGAAAACGACCGCCGTCTGCCCAATACCGATGGCATTGTGCTCGATGCCTGCCGGCGCGCGCTGATCGAGGATTGCTTTATCTCGACTGCAGATGACGGCATCTGCCTGAAGACCAGCGCCGGGCCGGACGGCAAGGCGGTCGGTGTCTGCGATGGCATCACGGTTCGCCGCTGCATCGTTTCCAGCGTCAGCTGCGCCCTGAAGCTTGGCACGGAATCCTTCGGCGATTTCACCAATGTGGCGTTCGAGGATTGTAAAATCGTCGAGTCCAATCGCGGCATCGGCCTTTTCTCCCGCGATGGCGGCGCCATGCGCAATATCCGCTTTTCACGGATCGAGGCCCAGTGCCACGAAACGCCGGGCGGCTTCTGGGGCTCCGGCGAAGCTGTGACCGTCACCGTCGTCGACCGCCGCCCCGAGCGTCAGGCCGGCAGCGTCGATAATCTGGTCGTGGAATATCTGAGCGGCTCGATGGAAGGCGCGATCAACCTCGTCGCCACGTCGAAAGCCGGCATCCACAATGTCAGGCTGGAGCGCATCACGCTGGCACAGCAGCCCGGCACGCTCGGCACCGGTCTGCAATATGATCTGCGTCCCACCAATGCCGATATTGCCCCAAGCCCCGATGCGGCAGGCCGTGCCAACGCCTGGACGCGGGATGCCGAAGGCAGGATCGTCGGTCTGGAGGATTATCCCGGCGGAATGCCGGCGGTTTACCTTGCCGGCGTGGAAGGATTTGCGGCGCGCGATGTCGCCATTAAAAGAACGACGCCCTTGCCCAAGGGCTGGAACAGCCAAGAGATCGTCGCGACGACGAGCTTGCCCGAAGGGAGCAGGTGATGGGAAGTCTGAAACTCGAAAACCTCAACAAGGCGTTCGGCGCCGTTCATGTGCTGCATGACATCGATCTTCAGATCGAGAACGGCGAATTCGTCGTTTTCGTCGGCCCTTCGGGCTGCGGAAAGTCGACGCTGCTGCGCATCATCGCCGGCCTTGAGGATGCCACCTCCGGCACCATCGGCATTGGCGGGCGCGATGTCAGCGCGCTGTCTCCGGCCGAGCGCAAGATCGCCATGGTCTTCCAGTCCTACGCGCTTTATCCGCATATGAGCGTGCGCAAGAACCTTGCCTTCGGTCTGGAAAACCTGCGTTTCAAGCGGGCGGAAATCGAAAGCCGCATCAACGAGGCTGCGCGCATGCTGGCCATCGAGCCCTATCTGGACCGCAAGCCGAAACAGCTTTCCGGCGGCCAGCGCCAGCGTGTCGCCATCGGCCGCGCCATCGTGCGCGAACCTGACATCTTCCTGTTCGATGAGCCGCTTTCCAACCTCGATGCGGCGCTACGCGTGCAGACACGCGCCGAAATCACCCGCCTGCATCGCGATATCAAGACGACGATGATCTATGTCACCCACGATCAGGTGGAAGCCATGACCATGGCGGACAAGATCGTCGTGCTGCGCGCCGGGCGCATCGAGCAGGTGGGCAGCCCGCTCGAGCTTTTCGACAATCCGCGCAATCTCTTCGTCGCCGGTTTCCTCGGCTCGCCGCGCATGAACATGCTGAAGGGCACCATCACCAAGGGCAGCGACGGCGGCATCGCCATCGACGCCGGCTACGGTGTGTCCTTGCCCTGCCTCGTCGATCCGGCAGCCGTCAGCCCCGGGCAGGCGGTTCTCGCGGGCATCCGCCCCTCGCATTTCACCATCGCGGATCGAGGATTGCCCTTCGAGGTGCAGTATCATGAAAGCCTCGGCACCGAGACCTATCTCTACGGCAATCTCCAGGGCGAGAAGGAGCAGATCATCGTGCATCAGGCGGGCCATTTCGCCCCCCCTTCCGGCTCGGTGCTGAAGATCATGCCGGCGCGGGAAAAGGTGCATGTCTTCGATCCCGCCACCGAACTGGCGCTGCCGCGCCTCGACAGCGAAGGGAGGGGTTAGCATGGCCAATCCGACGCTTGCGAGACTGTCCGACCGTGCGCTCGATGCCGTGATGGCAATTGCCGAAGTGCCGCTCAACTTCATCGAGCGGCTGATCGGCAAAAGGCGCATGCCTTATATTTTCCTGATGCCGAACCTCGTTCTCTTCGGCATCTTCACCTTCCTGCCGATTGCCATTGCCGTCGGTTACGCCTTCACCGGCGGCACCGAACTTCTCATCACCGACCGCCCCTTCGTCGGGCTGGAAAACTTCGGCAAGCTGCTGGATTGCCAGAGCTACATGGACCCCGGAAGCTGCCGGGAATCGCTGTTCTGGACGGCGATCTGGAACACGCTGTGGTTCGTGGGCTTCAACGTCATCGCCACGCTGCTTGTCGCGCTCATCACCGCCCTCATCCTCAACCGGGCGATTGCCGCGCGCGGTTTCTTCCGCGCCATGTTCTTTTATCCGGTCCTGTTGTCGCCCGTCGTCATCGGCCTCATCTGGAAATGGTTCCTCGACCGCAACGGCCTGCTGAACGCCTTTTTCCAGATGCTCGGCGTGCCGCCGGAAATCTTCCTGCTGGACGTCGGCTGGTCGCGTTTCTTCGTCGTGGTGGTCTCGGTCTGGTTCCACATGGGCTTTTATACGCTGATCCTGCTCGCCGGCCTTCAGGCCATCCCGAAGGACCTCTATGAAGCCGCCGCCATCGACGCCGCCTCGCCCCGGCGCACCCTGCTGCGCATCACCCTGCCGCTGCTTGGGCCCAACCTGCTCGTCGTGCTCATCCTGCTTATGATCCGCTCGGTGCAAATCTTTGACGAAGCTTGGGTTCTGACCAATGGCGGCGGGCCGGGCACGGCCAATACATTCGTCGTGCAATATATCTACCAGATGGCCTTCGGCAGCGATCTGAGGCTGTTCGGCCTTGCATCCGCCGCATCGGTTCTGATGGGCCTTGTGCTTCTCGCACTGACGCTGGTGCAATTGCGCCTTGGCAAAAAGATGGAGTCCTGACCATGTCCAACGCCGTCTCCTTTCTCACGCGCACCCGCCGCCCCGGCCGGATCGGCCTTACCGATATCCTGTCCTGGGTCTGGCTCATCGGTGGCACGCTCGCCGTCCTCATCCCGGTCGTCTGGGCCGCCATGTCATCGCTGAAACCGGAGGCCGAAATCACCCGGTTTCCGCCGAGCCTTCTGCCGCGCGCCGCCGTGCAGGTGGAAGTGCAGGGTTACGACAAACCTCTCAGCCTATGGAAAGCCCCCATCGACGGCATGGAGCGGGAAATGGCCATGGTCCGCCGCATCGGCCTTAAAGCCCAGATGGTCGACCCGGCCAATCCCGGCCCGCCGGTCAGCGTCGACACGCGGGAAATCACGCCCGTCCAGAAACTGACCGTCGCGACGGAGAATTTCACAGATCCACTGACCCGCTTCAGCTTTCTGACCTTCCTCAAGAACTCGGTCTTCGTCACCTTCGTCGCAACCGTCCTGACGCTGATCGTCAACGCCATGGCCGCCTTTGCCCTCTCCAAATACCGCTTCCGCGGAGAAAAGGCGATCTTCGTGCTGATCATCTCCACCCTGATGATCCCGCTCACCGTCGTCATGGTGCCGGCCTATCTCGTCATCGTCGGCGTCGGTCTCGTCGACAATCTCTGGGGCGTCATCATCCCGACGGTCGCGACGCCGACCGGCGTGTTCCTGCTCCGGCAATATATGCTGACCATCCCCGACGAGCTGATCGAGGCGGCCCGCGTCGATGCGGCAAGCGAATTCCGTATCTTCTGGCGTATCATCCTGCCGTTGACGGCCCCGGCGCTTGCGGTTCTCGCCATCTTCTCGGTACTCTGGCGCTGGAACGACTTCCTCTGGCCGCTGATCGTTCTCAGCAGCCGTGAAAACTTCACGCTGCAGGTGGGGCTGAACGCCTTCCAGGGCGAATTCTCGGTGCAATGGCACTATATCCTCGCCATGACCTTCCTCAGCCTGGCGCCTGTCACCGTCGTATTCCTGTTCCTGCAGCGTTACATCACGACAGGCATTGCCGGCACGGGAATGAAATAAGGAGAGTAGAGCGTTGCGGTGAGATAGCAGGCCGTCACGATTGGAATGTTACAGCCCCTCCACCCGTCATCCCGGCCTTGAGCCGGGATCCAGCCGTCGCGCGTCTGCGCGGCGAAAGGACTCTTTTCAGCCCAAGGACTTGGGCTGCCTGGATTCCGGCTCAAGGCCGGAATGACGGGAGAATTGATCGTCTGGAGTTTGTTCAGCGGTCAACACAAGACGATACTCCAACACCCTACTTCGGCGGCGGCGCGATGCTGCCCCTCAGCACAAGGCGACAACCGAGTTCCAGCCGATGCGCCGGGCGCGTCGGATCGGCCGCCACAAGCCGCTGCTCCAGCAGCGCAAGCGCCGCGCCGCCCAGCCTGTCGGCGGGCAACTGGATGGTGCTGAGCGGCGGTGCACTGAAGGCCGCCGGCATGATATCGTCAAACCCCAAGACCGAAACATCGTCCGGCACCCGGATCCCGGCTTCTGTCAGGGCCTTCAGGCAACCGAGCGCCAGATTATCGGCGGCGCAGAAAATCGCCGTGGCGTTTCTAAGCGGTTTTTCCTCGGCCAGCAGGCGGCGGGTGGCGGCCTCGCCCCATTCCGGCTCGTAGCTCTCCACCTCGATGACCATATCGGCGGGAACAGTGAGCCCTGCCGCGAGATACGCGTCGCTGTAACCATCGTAACGGCGTCGGATGGTCGTGCGGCCCTTCCAGGTGATGTGCAGAATATTGCGATGCCCGAGCGACAGCAGATGTTCGATACCGAGCCGCGCGCCAAAACGGTTCTCTGCCGTCACCGTATCGACGATCATGGCCGGGTCTTCGCCATTGATCAGCACCACCGGCCGCGCAAGCGCAGCCAGCGCCTCGACCAGTTGCGGCCTGTCATCGTTGAGGATCACGATACCGTCGACATTGTCGGCATCCGCCGCCGCCACCACCGTAGCGGGGTCGAGCCGGTTCGTTGCGCTGACATAGGGAACGATGCGAATGCCGCGCCGCTCGCATTCGCGCCGGAAGCCGTTCAGCATGGTCCAGCTGACCATGTTGAGATCGCTCTGGGGGGCTGCATCATTGGTCATGGCCAGAAGCACGACGCGCAAAGTCGCGATCGTCGCCTTCTGTCGCCGGTTTTCGAGATAACCAAGTGCGCGTGCCGCCTCCAGCACCCGCTCGCGAACCTGCACGGTCAGGGGCGCAGTGCCGTTAATCGCATGCGAAGCCGTGCTCAGCGAAACATTCGCCTCCCGCGCCACGTCCTTAAGCGTCGTTTTCCTGTCTATTTTCATAAAGGGGAAATTCAACCACTCTACTTCGGACGGTGCGGGCAGAAAGCCTGCCCCACGCAGTCGATCTGAAGAATACCCGTGCCTGTCTGCTGCTCTCTCGTCGCCGGAAGACTACAGCATCATCCGTAAATGCGGAATTGATTTCTCTGGGTTTTTAATCCCCCGTAAGAAACGCCGCCCGCGGCGAACCGCGGGCGGCGAGGCGGTCAGAGCGCCCGGGAGATATGGTCGATGCTGCTCTTTACGGCAGCGGCCGGATCCTTCAGCTCGTGTACTTCCGTCGCGAAGGGTTCGAAGCTGTAAGGCCCCCTGTAACCGGCCGCCTCAAGCGTCCTGATCTGGGCGATATTTTCCAGCCGGTCGCCGCCATCCACCAGAACACGGTGGGCGTCGAGCATGTCGGCTACGGAGACGGCAGGATCGATCACGCCGGAAATGTGGACCAGTCCCGTTCGCTCCGGGAAGAACTCCGTCTCGCCCGCAAGGTGATGGTGGAAGGTGTCATGCACGAGCCTGTAGACATCGCCGCCACCGGCCGCATCGATGGCCCTGATCGCTTCGGCCTTGGTGCGCAGCGAAGAGACCGGGAAACCGAGCGGCTCAACGAAACCGGTGAGGCCGCGTTCCCTAAGGATCGGCTTCATGGCCTTCAGCGCCGTGACGAGATCGTCAAAGGACACCGGCGTACCGTCGTTAAGCGGGCACATGACCAGCGCTTTCGCGCCGCTTGCCGCCGCATAATCGGCCATTGCGACGGCCCGCGCAGGCAGGTCGCCCGACCAGACGTTGAAGGGGTAAAGCGCATTGATCGAGATGATCGTCACACCCGCCTTTTCGGCCGCCGCCTTCACGGCCGCCGGCTCCACCGTGCCGACGATATCAGGCAGGTCGTTGCGGATTTCGACTTCGGTCAGGCCGAGTTCGCGGGCTGTCGCGAAGAACGCTTCAAGGGAAAGCTTCGGCGCGGTGATGTGGTTGATGGCAAAACGCATGAAAGACCTCACTGATAAAGGGCGGGACGGGTGGGAAGCTCGATTGCGACGGCTGCCCCGTCCGTTTCCTGCGCGGCCACGCAGGCGTCGGAGGTGATGGCGGCCACGTAGCCGTCCCAGGCGTTGGGCCCCGATGCCGTGCCCTTCACCGCCGCATGGATGAAGTCCTGCAATTCGACATCGTAGCTGGCGATGAAGCGGTCTTTCCAGTCGGTTAGGATATCGTTCTGCAGCTTGGCGCCGAGGCGGGTCTGCACCGACATCGGCTCCGGCAGGCTGGCAATGCCGTCCTCGCCCACCACCTGGCACTGGATATCGTAGCCATAATGGCAATTGACGAAGATTTCGACGTCGATGATCGTGCCCTTCGCCGTCTCCAGAATGACGATCTGCGGGTCCTTCAGCTTAGCATGGCTGCGCGCGGCGGAGCGGGGGAAGAGGACGCGGGCGGAGACATAATCGTCATCGAGCAGCCAGCGCAGCACGTCGATTTCGTGAACAAACGTATCGTTGATCGCCATCGGCGTCACATATTGTTCCGGAACCGTGGGATTACGATGGGCGGCATGAACGATGATCGGTGCGCCGATCTTCGTGTCCACGATCTTTTTCAGCGCAATATAGCCGGCATCATACCGCCGCATGAAACCCACCTGCACCAGCCGCTTGCCATGCGCCACCTCGGCGTCGACAATGCGCTTTGCGCCCGCGGCCGTCGTCGCCAGCGGCTTTTCGCAGAAGCACGGCTTGCCGGCGGCAATCGCCGCCAGCACATATTGCTCATGCGTCGCACCCCATGAGGTGACGAGCACGGCATCGACGTCCGGCGATGCGATCAGCTCTTCGCCGGTGGCGAAAACGACGGCATCCGGGGCGATGTCGTTTTTGACCGCCTCGGCGGAAGCGCGGTTGACGTCACTCAGCGCAACGATCTTCGCGCCGCCCAGAACCTTGTTGATACGGCGGGCGTGATCGCGCCCGATTGCGCCGGTGCCGACGACACCAATTTTCACAGTCATCTGAAAAACCTCATTTCCAGTATTTGGCGACATATCGCCGGGTTTCGCTGAGCATGAACCGCGCGCTTTCATCGACACGGTCTTCCCAGGCAAAGACGCAGTTCGACAGCACGCCATCGAATTTCATGTCGGCGAGCGTCGCAAAGAAGGTCTCCCAGTCGATCTCACCCTGGCCGAAATCGGTGTGCTGGTGCACCCTGACCTTCGAGCCGGGGGGATTGACGATGTAACGCAGCTGCGACGACTTGTTGTGGTCATAGGTATCGGCAAGCCGCACATGCACCAGATGGCCCTCGGTCGCACGCAGGTTCGCCACCATGTCCGGCCCGTAAAAGAACGTGTGCGGCGCGATGAAGGAGGCCTTTACCGCCTTGGAATTGATGGTCTTGATGATGTCGATGGCCGGCGCGATCTCCTCGATCCAGTCTTCGGGATGCGCCTCCAGCGACAGCACCAGCCCTTCCCGCTCGAGGATAGGCACCAGAATATCCATGGCGCGGAAGAACTGCGCTTCGCAGGTTTCCGGGCGGTGCAGGCCGGAACGGTCATTGAGGCTGCGCTCCGGCGAGCCGCCACGGCCGAACTCCGAAACGAACATCGGGCATTCCATCTCGACGGCAATCTCGATGGCGCGTTTCCAGTTGTCGATCGCCACCTCCCATTCGTCCGGATAGGGGCTTGCCCAGCGATACATGGGCTGCAGCGTGGCGAGGCCGACGCCATGGTCCTTCAGCGCCTTTTTGAATTCGGCGACGCGTTCGGGATAGACCTTCGGCCGGGTCCACCAGGAAAGGAAATCCGGGCGGGGCGAAAGTTCGACATAATCATAACCGAGGTCTGCGACCTTGCGGCATGTTTCGGCCAAGGAGAGGTGCCGGAACATGTGGGGATCGAGCGTATGTTTCATGGCTGTTTCCAGTGGAGTGATAAATGCACCGGGGCCGAAGCCCCCGCTTATTTCGCGTAGGCGGACATGTTTTCCGGGGTGACGAGTTCGAACGGCACCCAGAGCGTCTTCTCAGTGCCCTGCCCGGCAGCGGCCTTCACCGCCGTCTGGACGGAGACCTCGCCCTGCTTCGTCGCATTCTGGTAAACGGTAATGTCGAGATCGCCGGCCTGCATCGCGGCAAGGCCGTCGGGTGTGGCGTCGATACCGGCGATGACGACATCCTTCATGGAAACACCCGCCGCCTTCAGCGCCTGCACGGCGCCGATCGCCATTTCATCATTATTGGCGATGACGGCGTCGAACTGGATGCCCGCTGTCAGCCAAGATGAAACGAGGTCCTGCGCCTGCGTGCGGCTCCAGTTCGCCGTCTGCTTTTCGAGGATGTCGATCTTGCACTCCGGTATGGAAAATACCGTTTCCACATCCTTGGTGCGCACCAGCGCCGCGTGATTTTCCAAAGGTCCCATCAGGATCACGGCCTTGCCCTTGCCGCCCATCAGCTTGCAGGCGGCTTCGGCTTCCATGGTGCCGGAATCGAGCTCGTTGGAACCGACAAAGGCCGTGCCGTCAGGCAGGCCGGTTTCCAGTTCGGCGGGCGGATGATTGACATAGACGAGCGGAATTTTTGCGGCGGACGCGGCCTTGGTGATCGCCGAGGTGGCATCGCCATCCACGGCATTGACGATGATCGCATCGACCCCGTTGGCAATGAAATTCTGCACCTGATTGAGCTGCTTCGACGGATCGAGCTGGGCATCCTCGACCAGAAGCTCGATGTTTTTATCGCGCCCGGCCTCAGCCCTGATACCGTTCAGCAAAATCGTAAGGAACGGATTGTCGAAAGACGTCATCGACACCGCAATGCGGGTCTCGGCAAGGGCCGGTGTCGCGAAGATGCACAGTGCTGTCGCCACCAATAATTTTTTCAAGTTTTCCTCCCACGGAAATTGCCGCTCGTTCAATCATCCTGTTTCGCCGGAGCCGGCCGTCTGTCTTGCCGGCTCCGGCGCGTTCGGGCCGTCTGGGCAAGGCCGCGGCTCAGCCGCCCGGCCGCCGTTTTCCGGCAAAAGCCGATCCTTCGCCACGAAGGAAAACCCGCGGCGTCAAACGGCCTTGAGATGGTTTAATATCGTATGGACCCGGCCTCCTGCCCGTTCCGCACGCAGGCAAGATTTCCCAGTCCGGAGCCGGCGTCAACGCGTCAGGAAGCGCGGAAACCATCAAGCCTGATAGAAACGGGCATCGGCTTCATGATGGAATTCATCAAACCATCAAAGGCTCTCAGGAACCCACAGATGCGCGGGCACAAACCTCTGCCCCGGCGTGTCCGCCATGCCATGTTCGATGGTGTGCACCATGGTGGCCAGAAGGTCGGCGCACAGCTCGCGAAGCGATGTCTGGAAGACACCGCTGATGCGCTTTTCCAAAAGCGCCTGACGGGATTCGGGCGTCAGTTCATTCACGAGGCAGACGATGGTGTCCTGCCGGTTCTCCTGCTGCAGCGCCTCGATCACCCCTTCCATGCCGCCGCCGATGCAATAGATGCCGACGAGATCCCGGTGCTTGGCGATTGTGTCCATGACAAGCTCATAGGTCAGCCGCCGCGTTTCCAGCGTGATGAGGGCATCCATCACCTCGAATTCCGGCGCATATTCCCGCATGTAGCTGCGAAAACCGGTTTCGCGCAGCGAATGGCCATGGAACCTGTGGCCGCCCAGCAGCAGAAGCACCTTGCCCCTGCTGCGCGCCAGCCGCGAGATCATCCACGCCGCCGTGCGCCCGACCTTCATGTTGTTGGCGCCGAGATAGGCCTCCCGCACGCCCTGGGCAAAATCGGACAGCAGCGAAAAGGTCGGGATACCCCTGGCCTTCAGCGCCTCGACGGCGGCCGTAACACCGTGATGGTCCGGCCCGGTGGCGGCCACCGCCTGCACGCGGCCCTTCATGCCTGTCAGCAGCGCCGCAAGCTCCCCCGGCTCGCCCGACTGGGCGAATTCGATGCGCAGGTTGAGGTGGCGATCACTGACATTGCGCGCCGCAAGCTCCAGCTCGTCGGCAAAGGTCTGGTAAAAGGCGTGCCGTTCCTTGCGCAGGATGATGCCGAGATTATAGGACGGCATGTCGGCCAGCATGCGCTGGCGAATGATGTTGGTGGCATGAAAACCGATCTTCTCCGCCGCCTCGAACACCCGCCGCGAGGTTTCCTCGCGCACCGGCAGGCGACCGTTCAGCACCCGGTCGACGGTGGCGACGCTGACGCCGGCGGCCTTTGCGACATCTGTGATGGTCGGACGTTTCATGAAGATACCCCCAGACGGAAAGATTTCCATCATATCTCGCAAAACATGTCACGAATCATGATGGAATCCAACATGCGTGAAGAGATATGGGCGTGGAGTGCTCTATCAGAAAATAATCAGGCCAGAGCTGCGCCGCAGGGCCCACTTGCCTTGTCCAGCACGCCTCTTCCCCCTCATCTCTGTGCTTGTCACAGAGATCCAGCCAGCCCAAGTCCTTGGGCTGAGAAGAGTCCTTTCGCCGCGCAGACGCGCGTCGGCTGGATTCCTGTGACAAGCACAGGAATGAGGAGGCCGGGACAGTCAGAGCAAGAAAATCCCCCGCTCGCCGAGTAGCCTGAATGGCCACTGTCACACGTAAGGAAACTGCGGCAGCGGCATTCGCACCGTTTTGACGATACCGAATGCCGCCAGACAATCAGACCCGTTCCAGCGCCACGGCAATACCCTGCCCGACGCCGATACACATGGTGGCGAGCGCAAGACGATTGCCGGTCAAAGAAAGTTCGAGCGCCGCCGTGCCGGCAATGCGCGCCCCGGACATGCCAAGCGGATGGCCGAGCGCAATGGCGCCGCCGTTGCGATTGACCCGCGCATCGTCGTCCGCAATGCCGAGCTGGCGAAGCGTTGCAAGACCCTGGCTCGCGAAAGCCTCGTTCAACTCGATCACGTCGAGCTGCTCCTGCTTCAGCCCGAGCCGGGCCAGCAGCTTCGCGGAGGCAGGGGCCGGGCCGATACCCATCACGCGCGGCGGCACGCCGGCGGCGGCACCGCCGAGAATACGGGCAATCGGCGTCAGCCCGTATTTCTTCGCCGCTTCCGCCGATGCGACGATGAGTGCGGCCGCGCCGTCATTGACGCCGGATGCATTGCCCGCCGTCACCGTCGCGCCATCACGCCTGTTGACAGGCTTCAGCTTCGCCAGCGCTTCAAGGCTCGTCGCGCGCGGATGTTCGTCCTTCGATACCACCAGCGGATCGCCCTTGCGCTGCGGGATGGTCACGGACACGATTTCCCTGTCGAGGCGGCCATTGGCCTGCCCCGCGGCCGCCTTTTCCTGGCTGCGAACGGCAAAGGCGTCCTGATCTTCCCGCGACACCTGATAATCGACGGCGACATTGTCGCCCGTTTCCGGCATGGAATCGACGCCATATTGCGCCTTCATCAGCGGGTTGACGAAACGCCAGCCGATGGTCGTGTCGTAGATTTCGGCATTGCGCGAGAAGGCGCTGTCCGCCTTCGGCAGAACGAAGGGCGCGCGGCTCATGCTTTCGACGCCGCCGGCGATCATCAGCTCCGCCTCGCCAGACTTGATGGCGCGGGCGGCGGCGATGACGGCATCCATGCCCGAACCGCACAGTCGGTTGATGGTCGTACCGCTGACCGAAACCGGCAGGCCGGCAAGCAGCAGCGACATGCGTGCGACGTTGCGGTTATCCTCACCCGCCTGATTGGCGCAACCGAAGATCACATCCTCGACCGCTTCCCAGTCGACGGAGGGATTGCGCTCGACAAGCGCCTTCAGCGGCACCGCGCCGAGATCGTCGGCCCGCACCGAAGAAAGCGCGCCGCCGAAGCGGCCGATGGGCGTGCGGATATAGTCGCAGATGAATGCATCGGTCATCGGTTTTTCCTTAAAGTTCCGGGGCGACGAGATCGGCGACCTCGCCATCGACCGCCAAAGGCGCTCCGGTCATGGCCTGCAATTCATCGAAGGTCATCGCCGGCAGTTTTTCACGCAGCACAAAACGGCCATCCACCACGTCGATGACAGCATGGCTGGTATAAATGCGGGTGATGCAGCCAACGCCGGTCAGCGGAAAGGCGCATTTTTCAACGAGCTTCGGTTCGCCGTTCTTGGTCACATGTTCGGTGATGACGAAGACCTGCTTGGCGCCATGCACCAGATCCATGGCGCCGCCGACGGCCGGCACGCCCTTGGAGCCGACGCGCCAATTGGCGAGATCGCCATTCTGCGCCACCTGATAGGCCCCGAGGATCGCCACATCCAGATGCCCGCCGCGCACCATGGCGAAGCTGTCGGCATGGTGGAAGAAGGCCGCACCCGGCTTCAGCGTCACAGCCTTCTTGCCGGCATTGATAAGGTTCCAGTCCTCTTCGCCTTCCGGCGGCGCTTCGCCGAAATTGAGAATACCGTTTTCGGTGTGGAAGATCGCCTGACGGCCGGGCGGCTGGTAACGCGCCACCATTTCCGGAAAGCCTATGCCGAGGTTGACGTAAGCGCCGTCCTCGATGTCCTGCGCCGCGCGCCAGGCGATCTGGGCGTTGGAAAGCTTGATGTCTTCGCGGGTGTCGATGGTCGTGGTCATGCGTAGGCTACTCCCGCGCGAATGAGGACTTCTTCCTGTTGCGGATCGGGGATTTCCACGACACCGTTCACGAAAATGCCTGGCGTGACGACATGCTCCGGATCGATCTCGCCGGCTTCGACGATCTTCGAGACCTGCGCAATGGTGGTCTTTGCGGCCATGCACATCAGCGGGTTAAAATTACGGCCCGCCTTGTTGTAGGTGAGGTTGCCATAGGTATCGCCAAGCTCCGCCTTGACGATGGCGAAATCCGCCTTCAGCCAGCGTTCCTGCACGTAAGACCGCCCGTCGAATTCGGCAATCACCTTGCCTTCGGCCAGTTCCGTGCCGAAGCCGGTGGGGGTGTAGAAGGCCGGAATACCGGCACCGCCGGCGCGGATGCGCTCGGCAAGCGTGCCCTGCGGCACCAGTTCCAGCTCGATTTCGCCGGCCAGATATCTGTCTGTAAAGGCACGCGGATCGGAAGAGCGCGGGAAGGAGCAGATCATCTTCCTGACCATGCCGGCGTCGATCATCGCGGCGATGCCGATGCGGCCGTTGCCGGCATTGTTGTTGATGACCGTCAGGTTCTTCGGGCCCTTGTCGATCAGCGCATGGATCAACTCGATGGGCGCGCCGGAGCCGCCGAAACCGCCGATCATGATCGTCGCACCGTCGCCGATGCCGGAAAGCGCCTCTTCGGTGCTCTTGATTGTCTTGTCCATTAAAACCTCCATTCAGCCGGACGGATGGAACCCGCAAGGCTGCCTGACCGTGAGGTAAATCCGAAACCGGCTCGACGGCAAGGGTTTTGTGCGCTATATGATTTTTGTTCGTATATCGCACAAATGGAGCTACAACATGGCTGTCAGCGAAAGAGACATGATGGGCGGTCTCGCCAAGGGATTGCGGGTCATCGAGGCCTTCAGCGCGGAACGGCCACGCCTGTCGATTTCCGATGCCGCCGAGATTGCCGGGCTGGACCGCGCCACGACGCGACGCTGCCTGCTGACGCTTTCGGAACTCGGTTATGCCGCTTATGACGGCAAGTTCTTTACCGTGACACCGAAGGTGCTGCGGCTTGGCACCGGCTGTCTAGCCACCATGCCGCTGCCGCGCATCGTGCAGCCGCTGCTCGACCGGCTTTCCGAAGATATCGGACAGAGCACCTCCGTTTCCATTCTGGATGAGACCGAGATCGTTTATGTCGCCCGCGCTGCGCAGCAGCGGGTCATGTCGATTGCGCTGATGCCGGGTTCGCGCCTGCCCGCCTATTGCACCTCCATGGGCCGCGTTCTTCTTTCGGCGCAGACGGCCGAGCGGCAGCGCGACATTCTCGAAGCCTCCCGGCTGGTGCCGCGCACGGAAAAGACGATCACCAGGATGGACGCCCTGCTCACCGAAATCGAGGCTACCGGCAATCGCGGTTATGCACTGATCGATCAGGAGGTCGAGATCGGCCTTCGCTCCATCGCGGTGCCGCTGAAAACCATGCGCGGCCAGACGGTGGCCGCCCTCAATGTCGGGCTTGCCGCCTCGGTCGCCTCGATGGAGGACCTCGTGGAGCGATACCTGCCCGCGCTTCTTGCCGTTCAGCGGGAACTGGCAAGAATGCTGGTCTGAAGCGGCACCTGCCGCGCGCCGGAATCCCCCATTTTCCGCTGCTCCGCCAGCCGCCAGGCGCGCGGGGTCATGCCGGTCTCGCGCTTGAAGAACCGGTTGAAATAGGCCGGATCGGCAAAACCCAGCCCCTCCGCAATCATCTGCACGGTCGAGACCGTGAAGATAAGCTCCTGTTGAGCGATCTCGATCTGACGCTTAGCGATCAGCCGCTGCAGGCTGAGGCCGGAAACGGAGCGGACCAGACGGTTGAGATGCGTCTCGGAAAGACCGAGCTTTTTCGCGTAAAACTCCGCCTTTTGCGGCTCGCGAATATGGCGTGCAATCAGTGACAGCAAAAATTCGAAACGCTGTTCCGCAAGACCTTCTCCGGTTCCTTCCATGAGCGGCCGCGCCGCCCGCGCCAGAAGCGCCGTCACGATGGCCAGTTGACCTTCGATGATGGCATCCCGGCCTGTCTCGCGTGTTTCATATTCGGCGGAAATCTGTTCGAACCCGCTGCGCAGGCGTTCGCCATCGGCAAAATCCCGCAGCGGCAACAGGACAGGCCGGTGGAAATTCCGCAGCAACAGCGCCTGCACCGATGCCGGCAGGGCGCCCGGCAGCACGGTAACGATCACCCCGCCAATATCGCGCGAAAACCGGAAGCCGTGTTCGAACCCCGGCGGCACGACAATGGCGACCGGTGGGCGGATCGCCTCGATGCGACCATCCAGCAGCGCATCGCCCTCGCCGCCCCAAATGTACAAGATTTGCTGAAAGGCAGCGTGACGATGCAGGCCGATTTCAAAGCGGTGCAGGCTGCTTCTGGAAAAAAGCGTCTCGCAATGAAAGCGGAAATCAGTGCCTTGCACCGCTTCTTCGCCATACAAACCCTCACTCGCAGCAAGCCGCATGTTCCTTCGCTCCTCAGCACAATGGTCGGATTGTGCAATTTGCCGATCAGAAAGTCCATTGAGCTTGCCGCATCGCTTGGTCAATTTCTTGATAGGAGACAAGTTCGGGAGGAAACAATGCGCACCCAGGTCGTCATCATCGGCTCCGGCCCCTCGGGGCTTCTGCTTGGCCAGCTTCTGGCCAGAGAAGGCGTCGAGACTGTCATTCTCGACCGGGTCAGCAAGGATTACATTCTCGGCCGTGTCCGCGCTGGCGTGCTGGAAGAAGGCACGGTGCAGCTCATGGAAAAGGTCGGCGCGGACAGGCGCCTGCACCGGGAAGGCCTGCCGCATGACGGTTTTTCGCTGACCTTCGACGGCCGCGACCACCGCATCGATCTCTTCGACCTGACCGGCGGCAGCCATGTGATGGTTTATGGCCAGACCGAGGTGACCCATGACCTGATGGATGTCCGCGAAGCGGCAAACCTTGTGACCATCTACGATGCCGGCAATGTCGAACCGCATGATTTCGATGGCGCCAGCCCCTATGTCACCTATCAGAAAGACGGTGTAACCCACCGTATCGATTGCGATTTCATCGCCGGCTGCGACGGCTTCCACGGGGTGAGCCGCAAATCGGTGCCTCAGGGCGCGATCAAGGAATTCGAGAAGGTCTATCCTTTCGGCTGGCTCGGCATTCTGGCCGAGGTGCCGCCCGTCAACCATGAACTCATCTATGCCAACCACCCGCGCGGTTTTGCGCTCTGTTCCATGCGCTCGCACACGCGCAGCCGTTATTACATTCAATGTTCGCTGGAGGACCGGCCGGAGGACTGGAGCGACGAGCGCTTCTGGGATGAAATCCGCCGTCGCCTGCCGGAAAACCATGCGGATGTGATGGTAACCGGCCCGTCCTTTGAAAAATCCATCGCGCCGCTCCGGTCCTTCGTCTGTGAACCGATGCGGTTCGGAAGGCTGTTTCTGGCCGGAGACGCCGCCCATATCGTGCCGCCGACGGGCGCGAAGGGTCTCAACCTTGCCGCCAGCGATGTGCATTATCTGAGCGAGGCGTTGATCGAATTTTATCGCGAGAAGTCCGAGGCCGGCCTCGACGGCTATTCCCAGAAGGCGCTTTCCCGCGTCTGGAAGGCCGTGCGCTTCTCCTGGTGGATGACGACGATGATGCATCGTTTTCCCGATACCGGAGATTTCGGCCAGCGCATTCAGGAGGCGGAGCTGGACTACCTCGTGCAATCGCGCGCCGCTTCCACCGCGCTTGCGGAGAATTATGTGGGGCTTCCCTATTAGGGCGGCCACGCCACTTGTGTCGACGTCATCCTCGGGCCTGTCCCGAGGATCTGCAACGTAGTGATTTTACTCGACGTGATTAGATCCTCGGCACAAGGCCGAGGATGACGTCGAGAGTGTGTTCACCCTTCAGCCCTACCATCCAGCAACTCGCCCGCCGCCTCGCGAATAGCCTGCATCAGCAGCGAAAGCGGCAGCGAGGGCTGCGTATCGGCCCTCACCGTCAGCCCCACCGGGCCACTGGTATCGCCGGTCTCGACGGGCAGGATCGCCAGAATACCATCCGCCACATCGGCCGCCACCACGCCTTCCGAGATGATCCAGATCGCATCGCTGGTGCGCAGGAAGGCGCGGCCGAAGGCGTCGGACACGGTTTCGATGCGGATCGGCAGGGCCGGCACGCCGTTGGCGATCAGGAACTGCTCAACGACAGGGCCGATGACCGATTGGCGCGTCGGCATCAGCACCGGATATTCATGCAGGTGATCGAACACCGAAAGGCCGGGTGACAACAGCGGGTGCCCGGCGCGCACCACGAAGCGCACCTTTTCCGAATAGAGATGCTCGAAGGAAAAACCCGCCATTTTCTGCGGTGCAGCCAGACGGCCGACAACAAGATCGAGATCGCCGACGCGCAACTGCTCCAGCAGCACGGCGTTTTCGCCCGTCACGATCTTCACCGGGCTGCCAGTTTTCTCGGCCAGAAACCCGGCCATCGCCTTCGGCATGATGCGAACAGACACCGTGGGCAGAGCGCCGACCCGCACCGGCGGACCGGCGCGCGCCGCCTCCTGCGATACCGAATCGACCGCCTGCCTGAGCGCCGTCATCGTCGCGCCCGCATGGCGCAGAAACACCTCGCCATAACGGCTGATGCGGATGCCGCGCCCTTCCCGGTCGAACAGCGAGACGCCGAGAATATCTTCCAGTTCACGGATCGTCTTCGTCACCGCCGGCTGGCTGACATGCAGGATTTCCGCAGCCCGGATGACGCTTTTTTGCCGCGCCACCTCCACGAAAGTTTGCAGGTGCCGGAACTTGATACGCTGATCGACCATCGCTCATATAATCCACAGGTTATGATTTTCATCGATAATGTCATTTTACTTAACCGGAACCGGCTTGCAATATCCCCTGCAGGAGGAGCACATCATGCATTTTCTGCGCTGCGGCGAGACCGTGATCCATTACCGCGTCAAGGGATTGGACACAGGCAAGCCGGTCATCGCCTTCATCAATTCGCTCGGCACCGATTTCCGCATCTGGGATGCGGTGATCGAAGCGCTCGGCGATGATTATGCCTATGTGCTGCACGACAAGCGCGGCCACGGGCTTTCCGATGTCGGGCACGCTCCCTATTCCATCGACGATCATGCCGGCGATCTGATCGCGCTGCTCGATCATCTTGGCGTGAAGAGCGCGATCATCTGGGGCCTGTCGGTGGGCGGCCTGATTGCGCAGGGGCTTTATGCCCGCCGTCCCGATCTGTTGCGCGCGCTCGTGCTCAGCAACACCGCCCACAGGATCGGCACGGCCGAGATGTGGAACGCCCGCATCGACAAGATCGCCGCGGACGGCCTCGTCTCGCTGGTCGATCCCGTCATGGAGCGCTGGTTCACACCCGCCTTCCGCAAGCCTGACAATGCCACCTATGCCGGAGCGCGCAACATGCTTTCGCAACAGCCGGAAGCCGGTTACAGCGGCACCTGCGCCGCCATCCGCGATGCGGATTTTACCGAAGCCGCCGGGCACATCGCCGTGCCGACGCTTTGCGTGGCGGGCGATCAGGATGGCTCCACCCCACCGGAACTGGTGCGGTCGCTGGCGGATCTCATTCCCGCAAGCCGTCTCGTCACCATCGCCGGCTGCGGCCACATTCCCTGCCTTGAACAGCCGCTCGCCTACGCGCAGGCAGCCTCCATTTTTCTCAAGACCTTGCCGGAGCATTGACCGATGGCGGACCATATCGACAAGAACGCAAGATTCGAACAGGGCATGAAGACCCGCCGCTCCGTGCTCGGCGACGCCCATGTCGACCGGGCGCAGACCATGACGTCCGGTTTCGACCAGCCTTTCCAGCAGCTCATCACCGAAGCCGCCTGGGGCACGGTGTGGTCGGGCAACCACTGGACGAAGCGCGAGCGCTCGATGGTCACCATCGCCCTGCTTGCAGCACTCGGGCAGGACGAAGAGCTTGCCATGCATGTGCGCGCCACCGCCAATACCGGCGCCACCGAGGCGGATATTCGCGAGGCGCTGCTGCATGTGGCGATCTATGCCGGCGTGCCCGCCGCCAACCACGCTTTCAAAATCGCCAAGCTTGCCCTGGCCAGCATGAAAGTCGATAGTTCCCCTGATAATTCTGGCACTTATAATTCTGGCGATGAGGAGGAGACGAAATGAGCAACCAGCCGCCGGAAACCGGACCGTTCTTCGCACGCAACCGCGACATCCATCCGCTCGCCTATGCGCCCGGCTACAAGACCTCGATCCTGCGCTCGCCGCAGCGCGCGCTGATTTCGCTGGAAGGCACAAAAAGCGAAATCACCGGCCCGGTCTTCGGCCATGGCATGCTGAACCCGCTGGATAACGACCTCATCCTCAACTATGCCCGCCCCGGCGAAATGCCGGTCGGGCCGCGCATTCTGGTGCACGGCCGGGTGCTGGACGAGCGCGGCCGCGGCGTGGATGGCGCGCTGGTGGAATTCTGGCAGGCCAATGCCGGCGGTCGTTACCGCCACAAGAAGGAAAGCTACCTCGCCGCCATCGATCCGAATTTCGGCGGCGTCGGCCGCACGATCACCGACGAAAACGGCTATTACTGGTTCAAGACCATCCAGCCCGGCGCTTATCCCTGGCCGAACGGCGTCAATGACTGGCGGCCGGCCCATATTCACTTCTCCGTCTTCGGCCACGGTTTCGCCCAGCGGCTCATCACCCAGATGTATTTCGAAGGCGACCCGCTGATCTGGAAATGTCCGATCGTCAAAACCATTCCGGATGAGGATGCGATCAGAAGACTGATCGCGCCGCTGGACATGAATGCGACGCTGCCGATGGACATGCTGGCCTACAAGTTCGATATCGTTCTGCGCGGCCGCCGCTCGACCCTTTTCGAAAACCGCATGGAGGGCAACTGACCATGGTTCAGCCGCTCAACTATCTCAAGGAAACCGCCTCGCAGACGGCGGGCCCTTACGTGCATATCGGCTGCACGCCGAATTTCGTCGGCATCGAGGGCGTGTTCGAGAAGGATCTCGGTTCCGGTCCGCTTTATAACGACAAGGCCCGCGGCGAACGCATCAGCGTGCGCGGCACGGTCTATGACGGCGCCGGAATGGCGCTGAAGGACGCGCTGATCGAAATCTGGCAGGCCGATACCGACGGTTATTACAACAGCCCCAGCGAAACGCGGGGCAAGGCCGATCCGAATTTCATCGGCTGGGGCCGCTCGCCCGGCGACATGGATACGGGTGAGTTTGTCTTCGAAACCATCAAGCCGGGCAAGGTGCCGTTCCGCGATGGCCGGCCGATGGCGCCGCACATCACCTTCTGGATCGTCGCACGCGGCATCAATATCGGCTTGCAGACCCGCATGTATTTCCCGGAAGAACAGGAGGCCAATGCCGCCGACCCGGTTCTTGCCCGCATCGAGCAGAAAAGCCGCATCGCCACGCTTGTCGCCAAAAAAGAGGAAGGCAACGTCTATCGTTTCGATATCCGCCTTCAGGGCGAAGGCGAAACCGTGTTTTTCGATATCTGAGCGAGACGGAAGATGAGCCTTTCCCCCTTCGAACATCCGTTCCTTTCGGGCCTTTTCGGTGACAGCGAGATCGTCGAGCTGTTTTCGGCAAGAACGGATATCGACGCCATGGTCCGTTTCGAGACGGGGCTGGCGCAGGCGGAAGCACAGGCCGGCATCATCTCCGAGAATGGAGCGGAAACGATCGTCTCGGGACTTTCAAACTTTGCCGCCGATATGACCGCACTTCGCAACGGCGTCGCAAAGGACGGCGTTGTGGTTCCCGAACTCATCCGGCAGATGCGGGCCTCAGTCGCCGGCAAGGCGGCGGACAAGGTGCATTTCGGCGCGACCAGCCAGGATGTCATCGATACCAGCCTGATGCTGCGGCTGAAGATGGCGGCGGAAATCATCGCCGCCCGGCTCGGTCACCTCATCGATACGCTGGGAGACCTTGCCTCCCGCGACGGCCATAACGCGGTGACGGGCTATACCCGCATGCAGGCCGCCATCGGCATCACCGTGGCCGACCGGGCGGCGAGCTGGACTGCGCCGCTGGAACGCCACCTGCTGCGGCTCGAAAGTTTTACGCAGAGCGGCTTCGCCCTGCAATTCGGTGGGGCTGCCGGTACGCTGGAAAAGCTTGGCGACAATGCCGCAGCGGTGCGTGCCGATCTCGCAAAACGGCTCGGCCTTGCCGACAGGCCGCAATGGCAGAGCCAGCGTGACGGCATCGCCGAATTCGCCAATATCCTCTCGCTGATGACAGGCGCGCTCGGCAAGTTCGGGCAGGATATCGCGCTGATGGCCGAGCTCGGTGCGGAAATCCGCCTCTCCGGCGGCGGCGGCTCCTCGGCCATGCCGCACAAACAGAACCCGGTCAATGCCGAAACGCTGGTGACGCTCGCACGTTTCAATGCCGTGCAGATATCCGCCCTGCACCAGTCGCTGGTCCACGAACAGGAAAGGTCCGGCGCCGGCTGGATGCTGGAATGGCTATCGCTGCCGCAAATGGTGACGGCAACGGGCGCTTCGCTGCTGATCGCCGAGCGATTGGCGGGGCAGATAGACAGGCTGGGCGCAGGCGAAAACTAGCCGCAGGGCCGGTCGATTTCGGGCGCCAACAGGGCTTCCGTGCGCTGCCGAACGGCAGGCCGGAGGCAGCATGACGACGCGTGGAAAGCGCTTGCGCTTTCCCGCATTAGTCATTGATAAAAAAGACTTTATTCAGAAATCCAGAAAATAAAAAAACAGCATGAAAGCTGCTTTTTAACCGGACATGCCGCTTGACACAAAAATGAACTAACTGGTACAAACATTAAGATTAACAGCCTGCCGCCGACAGGGGTTTGAAGCCTGCGGCGACAGTGAACGACAAATGGAGGGCTTTGGCGCCGCAAGGTTTCCAAAGCGATGCGGACAAGGCGAAACGCCTGTCCGGACCCGAACGGGTTGGGAGGAAGAATGTCTTACAGTCTCGATTTTTCGGCGGTCATAGACCGCCTTCCCGAGCTGCTTTTAGCCTGTCTGGCGACGATCGGCCTTGCGATTGCCGGCATGTCGCTCGCCACCGTCATCGGCGTTTTGGGCGTCGTCGCCCGCCGCTCGCGGTTCAAGCTGCTGCGCGGCCTCGTCATCGGTTTTGTGGAAACAATCCGCAACACGCCGTTTCTGGTGCAGATATTCTTCATCTTCTTCGCCCTGCCGCAGATCGGCATCAAGCTCAACCCGACAGTGACGGCCATCATTGCGCTGGCTCTGAACGGCGGCGCCTATGCGATTGAAATCATTCGCGGCGGGGTCGATTCCATTCCCAAGGGCCAGGTGGAGGCGGGGCTTGCGCTCGGCCTTCACCGCGCGCAGATCTTCCGGCACATCATCCTGAAGCCGGCGCTGCGGGCGGTCTATCCCTCGCTCACCAGCCAGTTCATCATGCTGACGCTGACCACCTCGGTCTGCACCTCGATCGCCGCCTACGAGCTGACTTCGGTGGCGCAGAAGATCGAGGCGGATACCTTCCGGTCCTTCGAGGTCTATTTCTCGATCACGCTGCTTTATCTGGTCATTTCCTCGCTGATGATGGGCATTTTCTCGCTCATCTCCCGCGCATCCTTCAGCTATCCGGTCAAGTGAGGAAAAGACAATGGCATCCATCGGTCCCAATGAACTCTTCTTTCTGCTGCAAGGCCTGAAATGGACGCTTGCGCTGACCATCATCGGCTTTATCGGCGGCGGCGTCTTCGGCCTTTGCGTGGCGCTTGCCCGTGTCGCCGAAAGCCCGGCAATCCAGCGCGCCAGCACCGGTTACATCGCCGTCTTTCAGGGCACGCCGCTGCTCATGCAGCTTTTCGTGGTCTATTACGGCGTGGCGCTTGCCGGCCTCAATGTCGATGCCTGGATTGCGGTCGCCATCGCTTTTACGCTGCATGCCAGCGCCTTCCTCGGCGAAATCTGGCGCGGCGGCATTCAGGCGGTGCCGAAGGGCCAGACGGAAGCCGCCAATGCGCTCGGCCTGCATTACATCTCGCGCATGAAGGACGTGGTTCTGCCGCAGGCCTTCAAGATTTCGCTGCCTGCTACCATCGGTTTCCTCGTGCAGCTCATCAAGGGCACCTCGCTTGCGGCCATTGTCGGCTTCGTCGAGCTGTCTCGCGCCGGCCAGATCGTCTCCAACCAGACGTTCCGCCCGCTCACCGTCTTCGCCCTCGTCGGCGTCATCTATTTCCTGATCTGCTGGCCGCTTTCCCTGTGGGGCGCCAGCGTTGAAAAGCGGCTGCAGACCGCAACCCGCTAAGTCATGAATATCTCATCAGCTTTGTAAGGAGGAGCAAAAGATGAAAACCACCAGCATGAAATTCTCTCGTCGCGCCCTGCTCGCGCTTGCCGCGGCAACGGTTGCCCTGCCCTTCGTCGCACCGGTCGATGCTTTCGCCGGCACGGTGGAAGAGGCCAAGGCCAAGGGCAAGGTCGTCATCGGCATTCAGGGCGACAACTCGCCTTGGGGCTTCGTCAATTCCAGCGGTGTGCAGGATGGCCTCGATGCCGATATCGGCAAGGCCTTTGCCGATTATCTCGGCGTCAAGGTTGAGTTCGTACCGCTCGCCGTGGCCAACCGCATTCCGGCGCTTCTGACCGGCAAGGTCGACCTCTTGTTCGCAACCATGGGCATGACGGCCGAACGCGCCAAGACCATTCAATATTCCAAGCCCTATGCCGGCAACGTGCTTTCCGTCTATGGCCCCAAGGACAAGAAGATTGGCGGTTATGACGATTTGACCGGCATCGCCGTCGGCGTTCCGAAGTCCAGCGCCATGGATACGGCAATCACCGCCGGCGCCGGCTCCAAGGCCAATATCCTGCGTTTTGACGATGACGCCGCCAATATTCAGGCGCTGATCTCCGGCCAGGTCGAGGTCGTCGGCGGCAACCAGTTCTACGGCGACCGCCTGAACAAGGCTGCCGAAGGCAAATACGAGCCGAAATTCGACCTGACGACGCTCTACAACGGCGCCGGCACCCGCCCCGGTGAAAAGGACTGGAACGAAACCGTCAACGCCTTCCTCGACAAGATCAAGTCCGACGGCCAGCTCGCCAAAATCTACGACAAGTGGATGAAGCGCGAAGTCCCGGCCTTCCCGGACAGCCTGCCCGACATCCCGTTCACCGTGAAGTAACGACGGGTTCCGTCTGGACTTGGGAGGAGGAAACAATGAGAATCTTGAAAACCCTGACGGGTTGGCGAGCAACCCTTGCGGCGGGACTGACGGCAGCTTTGCTGCCGGTTCTGACGCCGGTGGCGGCAGATGCGAGAACGCTTGACGAGGCAAAAGCCAGCGGCAAGGTCGTGATCGGTATCCAGGGCGATAATGCGCCCTGGGGTTTCATCAATTCCACCGGCGTTCAGGAGGGTTACGACGCCGATCTCGCAAGGGGATTTGCGGACTATCTGGGACTGAAGGTGGAATTCGTGCCGCTTGCCGTCGCCAACCGCATTCCTTCGCTTCGCACCGGCAAGGTCGATGCCCTGTTCGCATCGATGGGAATGACGCCGGAACGGGCGAAGAACGTGCAATATGCGCAGCCCTACGCGCATAATGTCATGTCGGTCTATGCCACCAAGGACAAGAAGATCGCCGGTTTCGACGATCTGACCGGAATGACCGTCGGCGCACCGAAATCCAGCCCGATGGATACGGCCTTGACCGCAGGGGCTGGCGCCAAGGCGAATATCCTTCGCTTCGATGATGACGCCGCCACCATTCAGGCGATCCTGTCGGGCCAGATCGAGGCGATCGGCGGTAACCAGTTCTATGGCGACCGTCTCGCGGCTGCCGGCGGCAAGGATTACGAGGTGAAGTTCGACCTCGTGACCCTTTACAACAGCGCCGCCACACGCCCCGGCGAAAAGGACTGGAACGAAGCGCTGAACGCCTATCTGGACAAGATCAAGGCCAATGGCGACCTCGAAAAAGTCTACGCAAAATGGATGAAGCGCCCGGTACCGCAGTTCCCGGCTTCGCTTCCCGACATTCCCTACACCGTCAACTAACACTGCTGCCAAAGCATGAAGGAAAGTTCCATGCCGCAATCCGCCGCTCAGGCTCCGCTGATCGCCCTTGAAGGGGTGGGAAAGTGGTATGGAGCCTTCCACGCGCTTAAAAACGTCAACATGACGGTTCGCAAGGGCGAAAAAATCGTTCTTTGCGGGCCGTCCGGTTCGGGCAAATCCACGCTCATCCGCTGCATCAACCATCTGGAGGAGATCCAGGAGGGCAAGATCACGGTCGAGGGAACGACGCTGTCGGATTCCAGCCGCGCCATCGATGCGGTTCGCCGCGAAGTGGGCATGGTGTTCCAGAGCTTCAATCTCTTCCCGCACAAGACCATCATGGAAAACTGCACGCTCGCGCCCATGCGGGTGAAGGGCCTGTCGAAAGCCGATGCGGAGGCGACGGCGCGCAAATATCTGGAACGCGTGCGCATTCTCAACCAGGCAGACAAGTACCCGGCCCAGCTTTCCGGCGGCCAGCAGCAGCGTGCCGCCATCGCCCGGGCGCTGTGCATGGAGCCGAAAGCCATGCTGTTCGATGAGCCGACTTCGGCGCTCGACCCGGAAATGGTCAAGGAAGTGCTCGACACCATGATCGGCCTTGCCCGCGACGGCATGACGATGATCTGCGTGACCCATGAAATGGGCTTTGCCCGGCAGGTGGCCGACCGGGTGATCTTCATGTCGGAAGGCGAGATCATCGAGGAAGGCCCGCCGGAGGAATTCTTCCGCGATCCCAAGCACCAGCGCACGCGCACGTTCCTCGGCGAAATTCTCGCCCACCACTGAGGTTCGCGCGCTCTTAAGACAGGCGGGGATAATCCCGCCTCTCCCACACCGTCCGATGAGCGACACGTGATCATGACAGAGAAAACATCCTTCAAGGTCGGCCTGATTGGCGCCGATATACAGCTTTCCAAATCGCCCGCGCTGCACATGCGCGAAGGGGCGGCCCACGGCCTCGATTACTCCTACGAGCTGGTGGATGTCACCGCCCGCAAGCTGCCGCCGAGCGCCCTTCCCGACCTGCTGGACGAGCTGGAAGCGCGCGGGTTTTCCGGCACCAACATCACCCATCCCTTCAAGCAGGCCGTTATTCCGCATCTGCACGAACTGTCGGACGATGCCCGCATGCTGGGCGCGGTCAATACGGTCGTCTTCCGGGGCGGACGCCGCATCGGCCACAATACCGACTGGTACGGCTTTTACGAAAGCTTCGTGCGCGGCCTGCCGGATGCGCGGCGTGACCGGGCGCTTCTGGTCGGCGCGGGTGGCGCTGGCGTTGCGGTGGCCCATGCCGCATTGAAGCTCGATATTATCAGTCTCGACATTCTCGACCGGGATTTCCCAAGGGCGGAGCAATTGGCCCGGGAACTCAATGCCCGCTTCGGCGAGGGCCGCGCGCTTGCCGTCAAAGACCCCGCCGCCTCCCTGCCCTTTGCCGATGGCCTGATCCACGCCACGCCAATGGGCATGCCCGCCCATCCCGGCATGCCGGTTCCGGCCCATCTCATCGAACGGCGGCACTGGGTGGCCGATATCGTCTATATGCCGCTTGTCACCGAGCTATTGGCGACGGCGGCGAAAAAGGGCTGTCGCACCCTGCCCGGCGGCGGCATGACGGTGTTTCAGGCCGTCGGCGCATTCCGCCTCTTCTGCGGCCGCGAGCCGGATGCCGGGCGCATGACGGCGCATTTCACCGAGCTTTGTATGGCGGAGGGCGTCGCATGAGCCTTTTCACTGTTCTGAACGGTCCCAACCTCAATCTGCTCGGCCAGCGCCAGCCGGAAATCTATGGTTATGAAACGCTGGCCGATATCGAGGCCAATTGCCGTGGGATCGCCGAAACCGCGGGCCACAATCTGTTTTTTGCCCAGAGCAACCGGGAATATGAGCTGATCGACTGGGTACACGAAGCCCGCGGCAAGTCCGCGGGTATTGTCATCAATCCCGGCGCCTTTACCCACACCTCGGTCGCGATCCTCGATGCGCTCAATGCCTTCGAGGGGCCGGTGATCGAGGTGCATATTTCCAACATCCACAAACGCGAGGTTTTCCGGCACCACTCCTATATCTCGACCCGCGCCGAAGGCGTGATCGCCGGCCTCGGCATCGATGGTTATGAGGTGGCGCTGCGCCACCTCATCAATCGCCTTTCCCGATCCGCGTAATATGCTCGGGCATCAATACATAGCGCAGCAACATCTCCGCCACATGCGCAGACAGCGCTTCCTGGCCGGCCTCGCTAAAAAGCGTGTCGCCAAAATTGAACGAAAACGTCTCCGTGTTCGAGACGTTATAAAAAGACAAAGCACTGATCTGCCAATGCAATTCAAGAGCGTCCAGTCCGGGCCGAAACACGCCGGCATCCTGCCCGCGCTTCAATATTCGGCGCATGATTTCAATGGCCGGTCGGTTGACGTTGCGGATCGCTTCGGAAACCCTGATATGCCTGCCGTGGTGAATGTTTTCCGTCATCACCATCCGCACGAAAGCGGGGTTGCGGCGATGGTGCTCGAAGGTAAACCGACAGAGCTTCTCAAGTGCGGCGACCGGCTCGAGATCATCCAGCTCAAGACTGCCTTCGCCGCCGCGCACCTGCGCATAGGCTTCCTCCAGCACGCGTTTGTAAAGGCCTTCCTTGTCGCCGAAATAATAATAGATCATGCGCTTGGACGTGCGCGTGCGCGCCGCAATCTCATCGATGCGGGCGCCAGACAGGCCGTTCTGCGAAAACTCCTCCATCGCGACCGAAAGAATATCCCGGCGCACCCCTTCCGGATCGCGCTTCGCCTGCCGGGTATCGCGGGTGCCTTTGGAGGTCGTGCTTTTGCTCATGCTTCATTCCCTGGACGGGGCTGGCCTCTGGCTGCGTCCCCTTTATTAACCAATCAGTACATAAGGCTGAAAAGGAAGGCAATATGGCGAGCTATGACACAATAAGACACGGCATGCCAATGCGCACATCCATTGCAACCGTGTCGATCAGCGGCGAATTCCCCGAAAAGCTGGCGGCCATCGCCAAAGCGGGCTTTTCCGGCGTTGAGATTTTCGAAAACGATTTCCTGACCTACGACGCCTCGCCGCGCGAGGTGAAAGCGCTGGCCGCCGATCACGGGCTGGATATCACCCTTTTCCAGCCGTTCCGCGATTTCGAAGGCATGCCGGAGCCGCACCGGAGCCGCGCTTTTGAAAGGGCCGAGCGCAAATTCGACATCATGGGCGAACTCGGCACCGACCTGATGCTGATCTGCTCGAATGTCTCACCGGTCTCGCTCGGCGGCATCGACCGCGCCGCCGCCGATTTCCATCACCTCGGCGAGCTTGCGGCAAAACATGGCGTGCGCGTCGGTTACGAGGCGCTGGCCTGGGGCCGCCATATCAGCGACCATCGCGATGCCTGGGAGGTGGTGCGCCGCGCCGATCACGCCAATGTCGGCATCATCCTCGATAGTTTCCACACGCTGTCGCGCAAGATCGATCCCAATTCGATCCGCTCCATTCCCGGCGACAAGATATTCATCGTGCAGCTTGCCGATGCGCCGCTGATCGACATGGACCTGCTTTACTGGAGCCGCCACTTCCGCAACATGCCGGGCGAAGGCGATCTGCCGGTGGTGGATTTCATGCGCGCCGTGGCGGCAACCGGCTATAGCGGCCCACTGTCGCTCGAAATCTTCAACGACCAGTTCCGTGGCGGCTCGGCCCGGCTGCTGGCCGAAGACGGCCACCGCTCGCTCATCAACCTGATGGACCAGGTGCGCCGTCTCGAACCCGATATCCGCATCGATGTGCCCGCCATGCCGGAACGGGTGGAGACGGCAGGCGTGGAATTCGTCGAATTCACCACCGCGCCGGAAGAAAAACCCAATCTGGAAGCCCTTCTCGCCACGCTCGGCTTTGAAAACACCGCCCGGCACCGCAATCGCGATGTCGATCTTTATACGCAGGGCGATATTCGCATCGTCATCAATACAAGTGATGGCGGCGACAGTTTCGCGGGAGCCTCCTATTCCATCCACGGCACCAATGCCTATGCCTTCGGGCTGAAGGTGGATGACGCCGCAGCAGCGCTGGCGCGGGCCGAAGCGCTCGGCGCGCCCACCTTCGCCGAGCCGCGTAAGTCAGGCGAAGTCGCCGTTCCCGCCATTCAGGGCGTGGGCAACGGCGTCATCTATTTCCTCGACGACTCACCAGAGCTTTCCTCCATCTGGGACAATGAATTCGTGCCGACGGAAGGCCGAACGCCGGAAGGCGATGCCGGCCTCAGGCGGATCGATCATCTTGCGCAAACAACGCATTACGATGAAATGCTGACCTGGCTTTTATTCTACACCTCTCTGTTTGCGACGCGGCGCACGCCGATGGTCGATGTGGTCGATCCGGGCGGGCTGGTGCGCAGCCAGGCGATTGAAAGCGTGCCCTCACCGCATTTCCGCCTGACCATGAACGGTGCGGACAATCGCAAGACTTTCGCCGGCAAATTTCTGGCCGAGGGCTTCGGCACCAGCATCCAGCACATCGCGTTTGCCACCGACGATATCTTCGCCACAGCAAGAGCCCTGCAGGCGCGCGGTTTCCACGCCCTGCCGATCTCGCGCAATTATTACGACGATCTGGAAGCCCGTTTCGGGCTGGAGCCGGAGTTTTCCGATGCGCTCAGGGCCGCGAGCATTCTTTATGACCGCGACGACAATGGCGAATATTTCCAGATTTACAGCCGCACCTTCGGCGAGGGTTTCTTCTTCGAAATCATCGAAAGGCGCGGAGCCTATGGCGGTTATGGCGCGATGAACGCCCCCTTCCGCATCGCCGCGCAAAGACGGCTTGCGCCGCCGGTCGGCATGCCGAAGGAATAACTCCCGGCACCGAAATACAATCGGAGAAATCCAATCAGGCCGCAGCCGGCAGGAATGCCGCTGCGGCCTGTTCTCATTCACGCCAATGTCGTTATCTCATAGTCGCGTGGTATGGCGGAGGTCGCCGTGAACCACTCGGACGCCCGTGTCCGCTGCTGATGGAAATCGAAGGCGGCACGGTCGGCGAAAAGCTCCTCCACCTGCCAGATCAGGGGATCGTCTGTCTCGGACACTTCGAAGGAAAGACAGCCGGGTTCCGCTCTGGTCAGACGCAGATGTTCGGGAAGGTGGCGCCGCACCAGTTCGACATCATCCTTGGACAAGCACCGTAAAAAGCCCCTCAGCCTGACTGCGCCTGCCTTGTTGTTCATGCGCGGCATTCCCATTCCTCATCGTTCTTCTCAAAGGTTTTTAGCGACAATAACCGTGGAATACACGCATCATTGCGAAGCATTCTTCAGGAATGCGCGCTCAAAATCGGTGCAGCTGCGCATTTGTAGAGCAGTACACAAAAATTGTTCAACACTCTGGACATGATTGTTCGGTTTTGTTAGCTTTTTCGCAAAACAAGGGTGGGGAATTAGAGTTACATGCGCATCGTCGAATCTGCGGCCGACGCAAATCATCCGGCCGGTACCGATGAGGTTGCCTGCGGCGCTTCGGTGACATCGAATGTGCAGTGTCCGCGGGCGACGGCCAATGCGCATTTTGCCGACAAAGCGGCCTGAAGACATGCAGTTCTTCGCGACATTCCCGTCCCTGCCCATGGCATCGCCCAGCACGCGCCTGCCCGAGACATTTTTCCCTTCCTCATTTTCACATGGCCGCGCCAGCTTTGCCGCGCAGGCCACGCCGGAGACGCTGACATGACTGCCGCACCCGCAAACGCCCTCCTCTCGGTCGAAGGCCTGAGCGTCGAGTTCGGCAATAGCCGCGTCGTGGACAATATCTCCTTCAGCGTCGAGCCCGGCCGCACGGTCGCGGTCGTCGGCGAGTCCGGATCGGGAAAATCGGTCACCTCGCTTTCCACCATGCGCCTTGCGGACATGATGGGCGCCACCTACCCCACCGGCAAAATCCTGTTCGAAGGCAAGGACTTGCTGAAGGCATCTCAGAAAGAGATGCGCGCGATCCGCGGCAAGGAGATCGCCATGATCTTCCAGGAGCCGATGACCTCGCTCAACCCCGTCTTCACCATCGGCGACCAGATCTGCGAAGTGCTTGTGCTGCATGAAAAGATGGGCAAGCAGGCAGCGCTGGCGGAAGCACAGAAGCTGCTCGAAATGGTGCGCCTGCCCGATGCGGCCGAACTTCTGAAACGGTATCCGCACCAGCTTTCCGGCGGCATGCGCCAGCGCGTGATGATCGCCATGGCGCTCGCCTGCCGGCCGAAGCTTTTGATCGCCGACGAGCCGACGACGGCGCTGGATGTGACCATTCAGGCGCAAATCCTCAACATCATGCGCGACCTGCAGAAGAAGCTCGGCATGGGCATGGTCTTCATCACCCACGATATGGGCGTGGTGGCGGAAATGGCCGACGACGTGGTCGTCATGTGGAAGGGCAAGAAGGTGGAGGAAGGTCCGGTCAAGGATATCTTCGCCAATCCGCAACACCCTTACACGCGCGCCCTGCTTTCCGCCGTTCCGCGCCTCGGCAGCATGGAAGGCGAAGAGTTTCCCAAGCGCCTGCCGCTCACCGTGTTGCAGGACGGCCAGCCGGTCGTGGTCGGTGAGGAACGCGTGCAAAACACGGCGAAATATGACGCGAAGCCGCTTTTGTCGGTCAAGGACCTGTTCGTGCGCTTCGATATCCGCAAGAACCTGTTCGGCAAGGCGACGCACCGTTGCAGCGCCGTGCAGAAGGTGAGTTTCGATATTCACGCCGGCGAAACGCTGGCGCTGGTGGGCGAATCCGGTTCCGGCAAATCCACCATCGGCCGCACCATCCAGCAGCTGCAGACGGCCATCTCGGGCGAAATTGCCTTCAATGGTCGCAGCTATTCTCAGATGTCGGCGGCGGAGCGTTTCCGCATGCGCCAGGAAGTGCAATATATCTTCCAGGACCCCTTCGCTTCGCTCGATCCGCGCAAGACGGTCGGTTTTTCAATTGCCGAGCCAATCAACACCCATGGTTTGATCAACGATCAGAAGGCCGTAGAGCGGCGCGTGGATGAATTACTGGAGCGTGTGGGCCTCAGCTCCGAACATGCCGCGCGGTATCCGCACGAGTTCTCCGGCGGCCAGCGCCAGCGCGTCTGCATTGCCCGTGCGCTGGCTTCCGATCCGAAGCTCATCATCGCGGACGAGGCGCTGTCGGCGCTCGATGTCTCCATTCAGGCGCAGATCATCAATCTGTTCATGGATTTGCAGGCCGAGCGCGGGCTCGCTTATCTCTTCATCAGCCATGACATGGCGGTGGTGGAAAAGATGAGCCACCGCGTTGCCGTGCTTTATCTCGGCCAGATCATGGAAATGGGCAGCCGCCGGCAGGTCTTCGAAACGCCGACGCATGATTATACCCGCCGCCTGCTTTCGGCCGTGCCGGTCGCCGATCCGACAATTGAGCGCCACACCGCCATGATCGAAGGCGAAATTCCCAATCCCGTGCGCCGTGTCGGCGATGAGCCGGCCATTCTCGCCCATGAGGAAATCAATCCGGGCCACTTCATCGCGAAGAGCGCCTGAATAACAACCAGACCCACAACCATCTGAAGAGGAACAGGTAGATGACAATGATCAAGAAGGGGATGACGACAACGTTCGTCGCACTTGCCATGGCCGCCACGGCCTTTACCGCCGCACCGGCTTTCGCCGCCGGCAAGATGACCATTTCCAGCCCGCAGGACCCCGGCAGCTGGGATCCGATCGACACCTTCCTCGTGCAATGGGCTGCCGTCGCCACCAACATCTTCGATGGCCTGACCTATCGCGGCCCGGACCTGAAGGTCGTGCCCGGCCTTGCCGAATCCTGGGAAGAGCTGGATGAAGGCAAGCGCATCCGCTTCAAGCTGCGCCAGAACGTCAAGTTCCACAATGGCGAGCCCTTCAACGCCGCCGCCGTCAAGTTCACCTTCGAGCGCCTTCTTGGCGAACAGGGTGCCAAGGGTCCGCAGCGCTCCAACTATGTCGCCATCGAAAGCGTCGATGTCATCGATGACTACACCGTCGACATGAAGCTGAAGGCGCCGGATCCCGTGCTGCTCACCAAGCTTGCCGGTTATGGCGGCATGATCGTTCCGCCGAAATATATTCAGGAAAAGGGCGAGGACAATTTCAACCTCAACCCCGTCGGCACCGGCGCGTTCAAATTCGTTTCCTACGCACCGAAGACCAACATCAAGCTCGAAGCCAACCCCGATTACTGGGGCGGTGTGCCAAAGCTTTCCGAGCTTGAATATCGCTTCATCGCCGAGCCGGCGACCGCCGTTGCCGAATTGCAGGCCGGCCGCGTCGATCTCGTCATTCCGCCGACCATTCCGATTGGCATGATCCCGGTTATCCAAGGCGATTCCAAGCTTGAGATCGTCAGCGTGCCCGGCCCGACGGTCGATGCGCTGCGCTTCAACACCCGTGACGGCATCACCGCCGATCCGAAGGTGCGCAAGGCGATCATCATGGCCGTCGACCGCGGCACCATCGTCAAGTCGATCCTCGCCGGCCAGGCATCCGAAATCGCGAGCTTCCAGAGTGCGCTGTCCTTCGGTTACGATCCGGAGCTGAAGCCGCTGCCTTACGATCCGGAAGGTGCCAAGAAGCTGCTCGCGGAAGCCGGCGTCAAGCCGGGTGCGGCGCTGCAGATCGACATCCGCGGCAATGACGCGACGATGAACGAGGTGGCGCAGGTCATTTCCAGCTACCTCTCCATGGTCGGCATCACCGCCACCATCAAGCCCTATGAAACCAATGTGCTGCTGAACGACATCATCCCGCAGGGCAAGACCGGCGCGATGTTCCAGCAGAAATGGGGCGGCTGGACCTTCGACTACGACAACACGGCCTATTCCATGTACCACTCGGGTGAAAAGTGGAACCCCTATGACAAGGACGAGAAGCTGGACAAGCTGCTTGAATCCCAGCGTCCGCTGACCGACCGTGCCGAGCGCGAAAAGATCCTCAAGGAAATCGGCAGCTATACCGCCGACCGCGCGCTGGAAATTCCGCTTTACAACACCAATGCCATTTACGGCATCAACAAGCGGGTCAAGGGTTTCGTCGCACCCCCGGATAACCGCCTGAAGCTGACCGACGTGACCGTCGAATAATCAGGCTGTTTTCTGATCAACACACCTTGCCCGCCGCAATGCGGGCAAGGCCGGGTCTCTCTTCAAGGTAAAAAACGTGGCCGGTTTCCTCATCAAGCGATTGCTGCAGGCGATTTTTGTCGTCATCGCCATCACCCTTCTCGTTTCCTTCGCCATTCGCCTCACCGGCGATCCGGCTGTCACCATGTTCCAGGGCGGCGGCAGCATGACGGAAGACGATCTGGCGCGCATTCGCGCGGCGCTCGGTACCGACCGGCCGTTCTTCGTGCAATATTTCAGCTTCCTGAAGGGCCTCGTGACGCTCGATTTCGGCCGCAGCTTCACCGGCAGCACGCCGGTCTCGCGCCTCATCGCCGATGCCCTGCCCGCCACGCTTTTGCTCGCCTTCATCTCCATGGCGGTGTCGATTGCACTCTCCATCCCGCTCGGCATCAAGGCGGCGACCTCGCGCGGCAAGACGGCCGATCAGGTGATCCGCATCTTTTCGCTCGTCGGCCTGTCCTTCCCGAATTTCTGGCTGGCCACGATGCTGGTGCTCTTATTCTCCATCACGCTCGGCTGGCTACCGCCAAGCGGCATGGGTGGTTTCGCCAGCTACATCATGCCCGCCGTCACCATGGGCGTCATCCTGACAGCAACCAATGTGCGCCTTGTGCGCACCGCCATGCTCGATACGCTGCGCTCGCAATATATCATGGTGGCGCGCGCCAAGGGCCTCAGCGAAAACAAGGTTCTCTACAAACACGCGCTGCGCAACTGCGCCATTCCGCTCATCACCTATTTCGGCCTGCAATTTGGCGGGCTGCTCGGCGGCATCGTCGTCATCGAACGTGTCTTCAACTGGCCGGGCCTCGGCACGCTGGCTTTCGATGCGGTCGGCGCGCGTGATTATCCCGTGCTTCAGGCTGTCATCACCGTGCTGTCGCTGATGATCGTCGGCATCAACCTTCTGGTCGATATCGCCTATGGGCTTGTCGATCCGCGCATCCGCACGGAGTAAGTGACGATGGCTGCCAAAACCTCGCGTCTCGCGCGCTTCACCAATCTCGAATTCGTCCTCGGCGCGTTCCTCACCGTGGTCATCTGCCTTGCCGTCGTCTTTTCCGACGTGCTGTTTCCGGGCGGCGCGGACAAGATCGACCTGATGGCGCGCCTTGCCAAGCCCTTTGCCAATGCCGCCCATCCGCTCGGCACCGATCCGCTGGGGCGTGACGTGCTCGCCCGTGTCGTCGCCGGCGGCAAGATTTCGCTGCTGGTCGGTTTCACCTCGGTCATCGGCGCGGTCATCTTCGGCGTCGCGGTCGGTCTGGTGGCCGGTTATTATCGCGGCTTCTGGGATATGCTGGTCATGCGCTTTGCCGATATCCAGCTCGCCATGCCCTTCATTCTGCTCGCCATCACCTTCATCGCCATTGTCGGCGGCAGCCTCACCAACACCATCATCCTCCTCGTCGTCTCGCAATGGGTGCAATATGCCCGCCTCGTGCGCGGCTCGGTGCTGACGCTCAGGGAGCGGGAATTCATCCTTTCCGCCCGCGCCATCGGCGTGAAGGACTGGCGCATCATTCTCCAGCACCTGCTGCCGAACCTCATCGGCCCGGTCATCGTGCTGATGACGCTCAATGTCGCCAACAACATCCTGCTTGAAAGCAGCCTCACCTTCCTCGGCCTCGGTGTCGATCCGACCATCCCGAGCTGGGGCGGCATGCTGGCGGATGGCCGCACCTATCTGCAGACGGCATGGTGGGTCAGCGTCTTCCCGGGTCTTGCCATCTTGCTCACCGTGCTTGGCCTCAACCTTCTCGGCGACTGGCTGCGCGACAGCCTCGACCCAACAGGCAGAACCTCGAGGTAATCCAGATGAGCCAGATTTTCGACCAGACTTTCGAACGCACGCTGGATGCGCTTCTCGCCAATGCCGAGCCCGGCCAGTCTTTCGAGGCATGGAGCTTCGACGACGCCAAAAGCCGCCGCGAAACCGAAAACCGGCTGAAGAAAAAGGGCGTCAGCGCCCGCATCCGCAGCGCCTACAAACCGCTTCTCTTCACCTTTCTGGAAGAGATCAATCTGGATGGCGTCGACACCATCGAGGTGCGTTACCCCGTGCACGCCAACGCGCCCGCCAACCGTTTCCGGCTGGAAGCCTATCCGCTGGCGGCTCTGGTGGGCGATGCCAAAATCGATTTCACCGCCCGAAAAGACGACGCCTTCCATTATGACGTTACGCTGAGCCGCAACGGCAAGAAGGAAACCCTGAAGATTCTGGCGCCAAACCGGGTGCACACGGATATCGTCGGCGAAACCAATGTTTCACCCACCGGCTGGTTCCGGCTTGCCGGCGACGCTTCAGGCGAGCGGCTGGAGACGGATTACGAACGGCTTTTCGAAGCGGCGATCCATGCCGTCGCCAACCACGGCTGGGGCGATGAAGAACCCTATTTCGAGGAACTGAACATCCGTGTCGCGCATCCGGCCGAAGACCTGCCGCTCTCCCTCGGCAATGAGGTCGTCAGCCTGCGCGAGGCGCTACATGAGGATTTCTATTTCTCGCTCTTGGAGTTCTTCCAGAAGAAGTCCGGCCGGCCGCTGGGCGACCGGGGCCTGAAGCCCGGCCAGATCGTGCCGGAAATCGTGAAAAGCCAAGGTGAAATCTCGCTGCGCATCGAGACCCGCAAGCTCAGCACCACCTTCCTCGATGGCGGCGAGCAGCCGATCGATACGGCCCGCGAACCGGTCGCGGCAGGCCAGCTCGTAAAGCTGCTTGAAGAGATCGGCGGCGAGACCTTCGAGGCCCGCTCGCGCTCGGGTCGCGTCCTTTCCGCCCGTTACGTGGCCGGCAGCGATGCCGCCGTGATGGTGAGCGGCGGCCAGCACCCCAACGAGACGACAGGCATCGTCGGCGCCATCCGCGCCGCCCGCAAACTCGCAGAACGCAGGGGCGCGCATTTCACCATTTCGCCGCTGGAGAATCCTGACGGTTACGCCCTGCACCAGCGGCTTCGCGCCGACAATCCGCGCCATATGCACCATGCCGCACGTTACACGGCGCTCGGCGACGATCTCGAATATCGCACACCGGAGAATTCCGGCAGCCATATCAACGAAAAGGAAATCCGCTTCAAGGCGCAGGAGATGAGCGGCGCGAGCCTGCATGTCAACCTGCACGGTTATCCTTCCCATGAATGGACCCGGCCTCTATCCGGTTATGTGCCGCGCAATTTTGCCATGTGGACGCTGCCGAAGGGGTTCTTCCTCATCATCCGCCACCATGCGGACTGGGAAAGGCAGGCAGAAGCCCTGCTCGACCGGGTCACCCGCCATCTTGGCGCCATTCCCGGCCTTCTGGATTACAACAACCGCCAGATCGCGCTTTATGAAACCCACGCCGGCGAAACCGGTTTCCGCATCATCAACGGCTTCCCGTGCCTGTCCTCCATCGACGACCGCCACACCGTGCCGATGACGCTGATTACCGAATATCCCGATGAAACGATTTACGGCGACGATTTCATCACCGGTCATACGGCGCAGATGGAAACGGTTCTCTCCGCCTATGAGGCCTGGCAGGAGATTGTCGCAGGCGAAACGGTCTGATGCGGCCGCCCTTAACGGGCGGCTTACTTTGCCGGCGTGACCGTAAGCTTCTGGTCCCGCTGCTTCTGCAGCAACTTTTTGCCCTTGTCGAGAATTTGCAGGTTGGCGGCGTCCAGCTTGTTATAGGCCGCCTGGATGATATCGATATCCGCGACGTGTCCGATCGCCGCCAGCTTGTACATGACATCTCCGACGGCGATATCGACGGTCGGCGGCGGCGTGGAGGCGGCGTCCTTCGCGGCCTCCTGAATACCTTCCGTCGTTCCGCCCATGGTAAGATAGAGCGATAGCGCCTTGCGAAGAAACGCCTCGCGGCGCTCGATCTTGTTGCTCAGTCTACTTTCTCCGACGCGGTTACGCATCAGCTCAACGGCTCTATTTTGATATTCGCTCATCAGACACCGAATAAAGTTCCAAAATATGCTTCGGGAGACTACGGACAATCCCCTTAGAACTGGTTAAGGCACCGCGTTCACCTTTGTGTGAGCACTATTGCGCGCCGAGTTTGCCCGAAGCTGTTTTCACGACGAAGCAGCCGGCATTTTTGAGAAACCGCGAAGCCGGGCCGTGTCGCAGTCAACATCGCCCCGCGCGGGAAACCACCGGCGGAGGGAGCATATGGCGCGGTATTGATAACCGTCAGGTTATTTATTACCCCCCTTATTTCATTTTACTTTGGCCACGCTACTCATCAATCTGGCAGTCTGGATCGGTGGATGGGAGCCACGGATCAATTGGGAGGAAATCATGAAATTTCGGATCACCGTCGCAATCGCGGCCATCTGCTTCAGTTCCGCCGCTTATGCCGAGACCATCAAGGTCGGCGTGGTCGGTCCGTTCTCCGGCCCCTTCGCGCTGCAGGGCAAGAACTTCAAGGCCGGCATCGATGCCTGGTTCGCCCTGCACGGCAACAAGGTCGGCGATGATACGGTCGAGGTCGTCTATCGCGATGTGCCGCAGGCCGATCCGGCGCAGTCCAAGGCGCTGGCGCAGGAACTGGTGGTGAAGGAAGGCGTGCAATATCTCGCCGGCTTCTATTTCACTCCCGACGCCATGGCGGTTACGCCTTTGCTGAAGCAGGGCAATGTGCCGATGGTCATTATGAATGCCGCCACTTCGGCAATCGTGACCAAGAGCCCCTATGTGGTGCGCACCTCGTTCACGACATGGCAGACCTCCACCCCCATCGCCAAGGTGGCCTTTGATGGCGGCGTGAAGAAGGTCATCTCGCTCGTCAGCGATTACGGCCCGGGCGTCGATGCCGAGAATGCTTTCAAGGCGGCCTTCACCGCCGCCGGCGGCGAGGTTGTCGAAAGCATCCGCATGCCGCTTTCCACCAATGATTTCAGCCCGATCATGCAGCGCGTGAAGGATTCCGGCGCGCAAGGCGTTTTCGCCTTCTTGCCGTCGGGCCCGACCACGCTCGGTTTCGTCAAGGCCTTCAACGATAACGGCCTGAAATCCGCAGGCGTCAAGCTCTTCGCACCGGGCGATCTGACGCAGGAATCCGACCTGCCGGCGCTTGGCGAAGCCGCACTCGGCATGCAGACGACCTTCCATTACGCCGTCTCGCACGATTCCCCTGAGAACAAGACCTTCGTGGAAGCTGCCGCCAAGGCGATCGGCAATCCGAAGGAGCTCTCCTTCCCTTCCGTCGGCGCCTTTGACGGCATGTATGTCATCAGCAAGATGATCGAGGCCACCGGCGGCAAACAGGATGCCGAAAAGGCGGTGGACGCGGTGAAGGGTCTTTCCTGGACAAGCCCGCGCGGCCCTGTCAGCATCGATCCGGAAAGCCGCCACATCACGCAGAACATCTATCTGCGCGAAGTGGCCAAGGGCGATGACGGCAATTATTACAACAAGGAAGTCCAGACCTTTGAAAAACAGGGCGATCCGGGCCTCGCCGCCGCAAAATAACGGCGGTTTATAAAGACGTTCCGGGCCGCCCGTCGCGGCCTGGTTCCGGCCCGGATGGGTATTGCAGTACCGGGAGGAGCTTTTCAGCATGCAGACGGTCTTCAGCATCCTTGTCGATGCGCTTGCCTATGGCATGGTCCTGTTCATCATCTCCATCGGCCTTTCGGTGACGATGGGGCTGATGCGGGTGGTCAATCTGGCGCATGGCGCCTTCGCCATGATCGGCGGTTATCTCGCCTCTTATGCCGCCCACGGCCTCGGTCTCGGTTATGCCGTGGCGATCCTCGTCGCCATTGTCGGCACCATCGTCATTGCCATACCGCTTGAGCGTTTCCTCTATCGCCGCATCTATGGCGCGCCGGAGCTGACGCAGGTGCTGATGACCATCGGCATCACGTTTTGCATCATCGGCATCGCCAATTTCGTCTTCGGCCCGACGCTGAAGACCATTCCGCTGCCGCAGCAGCTGGCCGGCCCCACCGATCTCGGCTTCCGCACCATCGCCACGCATCGCATCTTCGCCATTGCCTGCGGTCTGGCTGTTGCCGGCGCATTGTGGTTCACCTTCGAAAAGACCGCCTTCGGCATCAAGCTGCGCGCTGCTGTCGATAATGCCGCCATGGCCGCCGCGCTCGGCGTGCGCACCGAGGTTATCTATGCCGTCAGCTTCGCCATCGCCGTCGGCCTTGCCGCCATGGGCGGCGTCATCGGCGCGGAATTGCTGCCGGTCGAACCCTATTATGCGCTGCGCTATATGGTTACCTTCCTCGTGGTGGTCTCGGTCGGCGGCGCGGGCTCCATTCCGGGCGCGCTGATCGCCTGCCTGCTGCTCGGCGCCATCGATACGACCGGGCGGTATCTCGCCCCCGAATATGGCGAATTCTTCTTTTATCTGGCGGTCATCGTGATCATCACGCTGTTCCCGCGCGGCCTTCTCGGAAGGGCGAAATGAGATGGCGGTGCTCATGAACGACGTGACTGAAACGGCGGAGATCCCGAAGGCGCGCTCGCCGCTGCGTACGCTTGCAGGGCCGCTCCTCATCATCGCCGCCGCGATTGCCGGTTATTACCTGTTTCCGGATAATCTGGCGCTTCTGACCCGCATCATCGCCATCGCGCTTCTGGTGCTGTCGATCGATCTCGTCACCGGTTATTGCGGCGTCGCCACGCTTGGCCACGCCGCCCTCTTCGGTGCGGGCGCTTATGCCGCCGGCATCGCCGCCGCCCATTTCGGGATTACCGATCCGCTTTTGATGACCGCAATCGGCGCGGGCGCGGGCGGCGTTGCCGGGCTGGTCTCCGGAACGGTTCTGTTGCGCGCCCACGGCCTGCCGCAGCTCGTTCTTTCCATCGCCGTCATCCACCTGTTCCATGAGGCTGCTAACAAGGCATCGGGCTGGACGGGCGGCAGCGACGGGCTTGCCGGCGTTTCCCCGGACGCGCTGTTCGGCACCTTCGAATTCGATCTTTTCGGCCGCACCGCCTATATTTACGGCGTCTGTCTGCTGCTCGTCGTTTTCCTCGCCCTCAGGGTCGTGGTCAATTCGCCCTTCGGCATGTTGTGCCGTGGCGTCAAGCAGGACAGCATCCGCATTCAGGCCATGGGCGGCGCCGTCAACGGCACAATTTTGAAGATGTTCGTCATATCAGGCGTCGTCGCCGGCATTGGCGGTGCGCTGAACGCCATTTCCACCCAGGTCGTCGGTCTCGACAGCCTCAGCTTCACGCTTTCGGCCGAAGCGCTGGTCATGCTGGTGCTCGGCGGCGCGGGTTCGCTTTACGGCGCGCTGATCGGCACTGTCACCTTCATGTGGTTCGAAGATGTCGTTTCCGCCGCCAATCCGTTCCACTGGCTCACCATTGTCGGCCTGCTGCTGATTGCCGTCGTGCTTTTTGCGCCGCGCGGCCTTTATGGCGCGGGTGAGCAGATCATTGCGCGCATCCGTGGAGGTCACAAATGAGCGCCATTTTCGAAGTCTCCGGCCTCAAGAAGAATTTCGGCGGCCTCGTCGTCACCAACAATGTCTCGCTGTCGCTTTCGCCGGGAGACCGCACGGTGCTGATCGGCCCCAATGGCGCCGGCAAGACCACCTTCGTCAATCTCGTCACCGGCAATATCAAGCCCTCGGCCGGCACGGTGCGCATCGCCGGCGAGGACGTGACCGGCCTCAGCGCCAGCCAGCGGGTGAAGCGCGGCCTCGTGCGCTCCTTCCAGGTCACAAGGCTGTTTCAGGACATGACGCCGGAGGAACATGTGGCACTTGCCATTCTCCAGCGCGAAGGCAAGACGGGCCGGATTTTAGGCCGTTACCGCGCCATGCCTGCGGTGATGAGCGAAGCCCGCGACATTCTCGGCACGCTTGGCCTTCTCGCACTTGCCGAAACAAAGGTGCGCGAAATCGCCTATGGCCAGCAGCGGCTGATCGAGATCGCGCTTGCCATGGCGCTTCGCCCGAAAATCCTGCTGCTCGACGAACCGGCCGCCGGCGTGCCTTCCACGGAAACCGCGCGAATCGAACAGGCGCTCGACCGGCTGCCGGCCGACCTCGCGATCCTGATGATCGAGCACGACATGGATCTGGTCTTCCGTTTTGCCAAACGTGTGGTGGTACTCGCCGCAGGCGCAGTCATCTTCGACGGTTCGCCTGAAGACGTCACCAGCAATGCGGAAGTCCGCCAAGCCTATCTGGGAAGTTACGCCGATGCCCGCAGCGCCGCTTGAAATCGTCAACCTCACCGCCGGTTATGGCCCCACCCGCGTCATCGAGGGCCTGTCGCTTTCCGTGCCGTCGGGCTCGCGTTTCGCGGTTCTTGGCCGCAACGGCGTCGGCAAGACCAGCCTCTTCGCCACGCTGGCCGGCCAGACGAAACGCTTTGCCGGCGATATCCGTATCGGCGGGCAGGACATCGCCGCCCTTCCGAGCGCTGCCCGCGCCAAAGCCGGCCTCGGCTACGTGCCGCAGACGCGGGATGTCTTCCCGACGCTCACCGTCGAGGAAAACCTGTTCGTCGGCCTCAAGACCCGGCCGAAATCGGCCATCGAGGAAGCCTACACGCTGTTTCCGCGCCTGAAGGAGCGCCGCCGCAATCTTGGCTCGCAACTTTCCGGCGGCGAACAGCAGATGCTCTCCACCGCCCGCACGATTCTCGGCCAGCCGCGCGTGCTGCTGCTCGACGAGCCGCTGGAGGGCCTCGCCCCCGTCATCTGCGAGGAGCTGATGGCGGCCTTCTCCAAACTGGCGCAATCGGGTGAAATGACCATTCTCCTCGTCGAACAGCGCATCCAGATGGCCATCGACTTCGCCGACCACGCCATCATCATGGAACGCGGCCGCATCGTCTGGGAAGGACCGTCGAGCGACCTTGCGGAGAACCCGGATATTATCAATACGCATCTTGGCGTTGGCGGGTTGCACTAACCTGAAACGCTATTCACCTTCAGCCCGTCATTCCGGCCTTGCGTCGGAATGACGGAAGCGATGCCTCGCGGGCACCACCCAGCCTCATTTACCGTCTCCTAAAAAACCCAATGGAATAAAAATTCCACTGCAGTTAAAGTGCACACGATTTCAGTCTGCACAAAGGAACGACAATGACGGCAATCGAGGCGCCAGAATCCGTAAAGGCTTTTGAGGAGCGGCTGCTCCAGGTCGCGGAGGGTTTGCCGAAACGATTGCGGCAATGCGCCGATTATGTCGCTTCCAATCAGGATCGCATTGCCGTTTCCACCGTCGCCGAAATGGCTGAGGGTGCCGGCGTGCAGCCCTCGGCCTTCATGCGGTTTTGCCAGATCATGGGCTTTTCCGGCTTTTCGGAAATGCAGCGGCTGTTCCGTGATTCCTATGTCGGCGGCTGGCCGGATTATGCCACGCGGCTCGACCATCTGCGGGAGAAGGGCGATGAAAGCGCATCCGGCCTGCTTGCCGAATTCGTGGAGGCCGGCCGTTCCTCGCTGGAAATGCTGCTGAAATCGGTTGATACCCGCCAGCTTGACGAGGCGGTTTCGGCGCTGGCGAAGGCGCGCACCGTGCATATCATCGGTCTGCGGCGCTCTTTCCCCATTGCCAGCTATCTCGCTTACGCCTTCGAGAAGATGAAGGTGCCGGCGGTTCTGCACAGTGCGGTCGGCGGGCTCGGCAATATCAGCGCCATTTCCCGTGACGATGCGCTGATCGCGATCACCTTTTCCCCCTATTCCACTGAGACGCTGGAGCTGGCGGAAAACGCCCGCGCCAACGGTATTCCGGTCGTGGCGCTTTCCGATTCCGCCGTCAATCCGCTGCGCAAATCCGGCGCGACGCTGCTGACCGTCACCGAGATCGATTTCGGCGCGTTCCGCTCGCTTTCCGCCACGCTCTGTCTCGCCATTACGCTGGCCGTGGCTGTGGGAACTCGCAAGACGGCCTGAATATTTTTATTGAAAACGGGAAAAATAGAATTTATGATCCAAATCCATGAAACGGGCGTTCCATAATCGTTCGTCTCGTGACGGGATATGTGAGCGGAGGAGGCTCACCGAAACGGGATGGCGATAGGTGGCGGCATGACTGATCCGCCCGACACCATGAGGCACACCGCGCCAAAGCGCGGTGCTAAGGAGGAACCTTTTGAAAAAACTTGATCTCATCACGATCGGGCGCTCGTCTGTCGATCTTTACGGTTCGCAGGTTGGCGGCCGTCTGGAGGACATGGCCTCCTTTGCCAAATATATCGGCGGCTCTCCCACCAATATCGCCGCAGGGGCTGCGCGCCTGGGGCTCAATAGCGCCGTCATCACCCGTGTCGGCGATGAGCATATGGGCCGCTTCATCCGCGAACAGCTGGTGCGCGAAGGCGTCGACGTGCGCGGCGTGAAGACGGACCCGGAGCGGCTGACCGCACTGGTGCTGCTCGGCATTCGCGACCAGAACCAGTTCCCGCTGATCTTTTATCGCGAAAATTGCGCCGACATGGCGCTCAGCGAAGACGACATCGATCCCGCCTTCATTGCCGAGGCAGGCTGCGTCTGCGCCACCGGCACGCATCTGTCGCATCCGAAGACGGAAGCGGCGGTGCTGAAGGCGCTGAAACTCGCCCGCGAAAATGGCGCGAAGACCGCGCTCGATATCGATTACCGGCCCAACCTCTGGGGTGTGGCCGGCCATGGCGATGGCGAGAGCCGTTTCGTCGAATCGCAGAAGGTCACCGCCAAGCTGCAATCCACCCTGCATCTCTTCGATCTGATCGTCGGCACCGAGGAGGAATTCCACATTGCCGGCGGCTCCACCGATACGCTGACCGCGCTGAAGGCCGTGCGCAAGGTCTCGAATGCGACGCTGGTGTGCAAGCGCGGCCCGATGGGTGCTTCGGTTTTCGCCGGCGAAATTCCTTCCAGCCTCGACGATGGCGAAACTGGCGAGGGTTTTCCGATCGAGGTCTTCAACGTTCTGGGTGCCGGCGACGGCTTCATGGCCGGGCTGTTCCGCGGCTGGCTGCGCGGCGAAGACTGGCCGACGACGCTGAAATACGCCAATGCCTGCGGCGCCTTCGCCGTCTCCCGCCATGGCTGCACGCCGGCCTATCCAAGCTGGGAAGAACTGCAATATTTCTTCAAGGCCGGCATTCGCAACAAGGCGCTGCGCAAGGACGAGGCACTGGAGCAGGTGCACTGGTCGACCAACCGCAAGGGCGACTGGGACACGATGCGCGTCTTCGCCTTCGACCACCGCATGCAGCTGGAAGCCATCGCCGACGAGCTTGGCGTGAAGCACGAGCAGATCGGCGCTTTCAAGAAGCTCTGCCTTCAGGCCGCGCAGCATGTTGCGGGCGACAGGCCGGGTTACGGCATTCTCTGCGACGGTCGTCTCGGCCGTGACGCCCTGTTTGCCGCCAGCGGCTCAGGCCTGTGGATCGGCCGCCCGGTGGAATGGCCGGGTTCGCGCCCTCTGACGCTGGAACCCGATCTCGGCAAGGATTTCGGCGGTCTTTCCGAATGGCCGCTTGAAAATGTCGTCAAGGTTCTGTGTTTCTATCATCCCGACGATACGGATGAGATGCGCGCCGCGCAGGAAGAGACGGTCATGCGTCTGTTCCAGGCGACACGCCGCAACCGGCTGGAAATGCTGCTGGAGGTCATTCCCTCCAAGGTCGGCCCGACCGACGATCTCACCGCCGCCCGCATCATCGAGCGCTTTTACGAAATCGGGGTCTATCCCGACTGGTGGAAGCTGGAGCCGATGAAGACCCGCGCAGCCTGGAAAAACGCCTGCGACGCGGTGCATCGCAACGATCCTTACGTGCGGGGCATCGTCGTTCTCGGTCTCGACGCACCGCAAAGCGAGCTGGAGGAGAGCTTCCGCCTTGCCGCCGGTTTCGATCTGGTCAAAGGTTTCGCGGTTGGCCGCACGATTTTTGCGGATGCCGCCCGCAGCTGGCTCGGCGGCAAGATGACCGATGAGGAAGCGGTCAGGGATATGGCGCAGCGCTATACCAGCCTGTGCCGCATTTGGGATGAGGCGCGCGCCAAAAAGGGAGAGGCAGCGTGAAGACAATCAGAATGACGGCTGCGCAGGCCATGGTTCGTTACCTGGCGGCGCAGATGAATGAACATGGCGAAACCTATATCGCCGGCATGTGGGCCATTTTCGGCCATGGCAATGTCGCCGGCATCGGCGAAGCGCTTTATGGTATCAGGGACGAACTGACGACCTATCGCGGCCAGAACGAGCAATCCATGGCCCATGCGGCCATTGCCTACACCAAGCAGCTGCGCCGCAGACGCGCCATGGCGGTCACCTCCTCCATCGGACCGGGTGCTGCAAACATGGTGACGGCGGCAGCGCTCGCGCATGTCAACCGCCTGCCGGTTCTGCTGATCCCCGGCGACGTCTTCGCCAATCGCGGCCCCGATCCGGTCTTGCAGCAGCTCGAAGATTTCGGCGATGGCACGATGACGGTGAATGACTGCTTCCGCCCGGTCAGCCGTTATTTCGACCGCATCATGCGGCCGGAACAGTTGCTGACAGCCCTTCCCCGCGCCATGCGCACCATGACCGACCCGGCCGATTGCGGCCCCGTCACGCTTGCCTTCTGCCAGGATGTGCAGGCGGAAGCCTATGATTATCCTGAAAGTTTCTTCGAAAAGCGGGTCTGGCGTCAGCGCCGTCCGGAACCGGATGTGGTGGAATTCGAAGAGGCCGTCGCGGCCCTCAAGGCGGCAAAAAACCCGATCATCGTTGCCGGAGGCGGTGTGCATTTTGCCGGCGCAACCGAAACGCTGAAGCGCTTTGCCGAAACCCACTCCATTCCCGTCGTCGAAACGCAGGCCGGCAAATCGGCATTGGCGTGGGATCACGATCTCAATTTCGGCCCTGTCGGCGTTACCGGTGCGGAAAGCGCCAATATCATCAGCGAAAAGGCCGATCTGGTCTTCGGCGTCGGCACCCGTTTTCAGGATTTCACCACCGGCTCTTGGGCGCTGTTCAAGAACCCGAACCGTAAAATTCTTGCGCTCAACGTTCAGCCCTATGACAGCGCCAAGCATGATGCGATCAGCCTGACGGCGGATGCGAAGATCGGGCTTGAGAAACTTTCCGCAGCACTCGGCAGCCACCGGTTTGCGGCGCCGGATGCCGGTCTCAAGGCTGCATGGTTTAAAAAGGCCGATGCCGATACGGCAGCGCCGGGCGAGGACAACGCCAACAGCCTGCCCACCGACATGCAGGTCATCGGCGCGGTGCAGCGCCAGTCGCGTGACAATACCGTCGTCATATGCGCGGCGGGCACCATGCCGGGCGAGCTCCACCAGCTGTGGAAATCCAAGCTGCCGCTCTCCTATCACATGGAATACGGCTTCTCCTGCATGGGTTATGAAGTGGCCGGCGGCCTCGGCATCAAGATGGCGGAACCGGACCGCGACGTGATCGTCATGGTCGGCGACGGCTCCTACATGATGATGAATTCCGAGCTTGCCACATCGGTTGCCATGGGCGTGAAGATCACGCTCGTCATCACCGACAACAGGGGTTACGGCTGCATCAACCGCCTGCAGATGGAAACCGGCGGCGCGGAGTTCAACAATCTCTACGCCCATACCAACGTCAACCCGATTGCCATTGATTTCGTGGCCCATGCGGGCTCGATGGGCGCGGATGCACGCAAGGTTTCCACCATAACCGAGCTGGAAGAGGCGCTTGCCGCGGCCCGCGCATCCAGCCGCACCACCGTCATCGTCATCGATACCGACCCTTACCCGACGCCGCAGGCCGGCGGTCACTGGTGGGATGTCGCGGTGCCTGAAGTTTCCGACCGCGCCGAAATCGGCCCGGCCCGCGCCCGTTATGAAAACCATCTCAAGGAAAGACAGTAAGATGATCCGTTACGGTACCAACCCGATTGCCTGGTCCAATGACGACGACCGCACGCTGGGCGCTCATATCAGCCTCGAACAATGCCTCGATGAAACCGCCAGGATCGGTTTCGACGGCATCGAGAAGGGCCACAAGTTCCCGACCGAGCCGGAAGGCCTGAAGGGCGTGCTTTCGCCGCGCGGCCTCTCCTTCGTCTCCGGCTGGCATTCGCTGAACCTTCTGACCGACGACATCGAATCCGAAAAGAAGGCGATGCAACCGGCGCTCGATCTCCTGAAGGCCATGGGTTCGAAGGTCATCATCGTCTGCGAGACCTCCAATGCCATCCACGGCGATGACAACAAGGCGCTGGTCGACCGTCCGCGCCTTGCGGCCGGGGACTGGGCGAAATTCGGTGCGGGTGTCGAGGCGCTGGCCGCCTTTGCCGCAGAACAGGGTATCACCCTCGTTTATCACCACCACATGGGAACGGTGGTCGAGAGCGAAGAGGAAATCGACCTTCTGATGAAGCATACCGGCCCGAAGACGCATCTGCTGCTCGATACCGGCCATTGCCTGTTCGGCGGCGGCGATCCCGTGCGCGTTGCGCAGAAATACATGGATCGTGTCGGCCATATCCACGCCAAGAACGTGCGTCCGGTCATTGCCGATCAGGTGCGCAATGAGCGGCTCTCCTTCCTCGAAGGCGTGCGCCGCGGCGTGTTCACCGTTCCCGGCGACAGCGAAGGCGGCGTGAACTTTCCGCCGGTGCTGAAGGTGGCGGCCGAGCATGGTTACAGCGGCTGGCTGGTGATCGAGGCCGAACAGGACCCTGACGTGCGCAACCCGTTCGAATATCAGAGCCTCGGGCTGAAATCGCTGAAGGCTTTTGCGCGCGAAGCAGGGCTGGACAAGGCTCAGGCTGCTTGAGTTGAACCGACAGCGGGTGGCGCACCCCGCCCGTCATACCGGCCTTGAGCCGGTATCCAGCCAGCCCAAGTCCTTGGGCTGAAAAGAGTTGTCCCCGCCGCGCGGACGCGCGTCGGCTGGACCCCGGCTCAAGGCCGGGGTGACGAGACGGCAAGAACCAACGAACGACTGACCAAAAAGGAACACCACCATGACCTCACTTCTGCGCAAGCCGGTCGCGACCAGCGGCAAGGTGCATGATATCACGCCCCAAAGCGCGGATTGGGGCTATGTCGGTTTCGGCCTTTATCGCCTGAAGCCGGGCGAAACGGCGGCGGAAAACACCGGCGATACGGAAGTCATCCTCGTGCTGGTCGAAGGCAAGGCGACGATTTCCGCAGGCGGTAAGGATTTCGGTGAACTCGGCGACCGCATGAATGTGTTCGAGCGCAAGCCGCCGCACTGCGTCTACGTGCCCGCCGGCTCCGAATGGTCGCTGACCGCCACGACCGACTGCACCGTCGGCGTCTGCACCGCGCCCGGCGAAAAAGGCAGTCGCGAGGCGCAGCAGATCGGCCCGAACGGCGTGCAGCTCACCGAGCGTGGCAAAGGCGCCAATACGCGTTACATCTTCCCCATCGCCATGGAAGAACGCGATGTGGCCGACAGCCTGCTGGTAACGGAAGTCTTCACGCCGTCGGGCAACTGGTCCTCCTATCCGCCGCACCGGCATGATGAGGATAACTATCCCGATATGACCTATCTGGAGGAGACCTATTATCATCGCCTCAACCCGGCGCAGGGTTTCGGTTTCCAGCGCGTCTTCACCGAAGACGGTTCGCTGGATGAGACCATGGCGGTGTCGGACGGCGATGTCGTGCTGGTGCCCAAGGGCCACCACCCCTGCGGCGCGCCCTATGGTTATGAGATGTATTATCTGAACGTGATGGCCGGGCCGATGCGCAAATGGCGCTTCAAGAACCACCCGGATCACGACTGGATTTTCAAGCGGGATAATCCTTAAGCCGCCAACGTACACAGCGCACGCCTCATCCCTGTGCTTGTCACAGGGATCCAGCCAGCCCAAGTCTTTGGGCTGAAAGGACTCTTCCCGCCACGCAGACGCGTGTCGGCTGGATTCCTGTGACAAGCACAGGAATGAGGAGAGGAAAACGCAAGCCATTTGAATCTAAACTCTCGGGAGGAGAATACCATGGCCGCTCTTGGCGTGGGCCTTATCGGCACCGGTTACATGGGCAAATGCCACGCGCTGGCGTGGAACAATGTCACCAGCGTCTTCGGCGATGTGGAACGCCCCCGCCTTGTGACGCTCGCGGAAGTCAATCCCGAGCTTGCCGCGAAGAAAGCCGCCGAGTTCGGCTTTGCCCGCTCGACAGGCAACTGGCGCGACCTGCTTTCCGACCCCGAGATCGACGTGATCTCGGTCACCACGCCCAACGCCTTCCACCCGGAAATGGCGATTGCCGCCCTTGAGGCCGGCAAACATGTTTGGTGCGAAAAGCCGATGGCGCCCACCTTTACTGACGCGGTGAAGATGCGCGATGCGGCCCGCCGTTCCGGCAAGGCAGCGGCGATGGGCTACAACTACATTCAGAACCCCGTCATTCGCCATATCCGCCGCCTGATCGACGAAGGCGCCATCGGCAAGGTCTATCATGCCCGCGCCGAAATGGACGAGGACTTCATGGCCGACGCCACCCAACCCTTCTACTGGAAGAGCGAAGCCTCCTCCGGTTATGGCGCGTTGGATGATTTTGCCGTGCACCCGCTGTCGCTGCTCTTCGCTCTCTTCGGCCATGCCGAAAGCGCCATCACCGACATGGTGAAACCTTACGAAACCCGGCCGCTTGCCGGCGGTGGCGACCGCGCCGTCGAAACACATGACCTCGCCAGCGTGCTGCTGAAGCTCGAAGGCGGCATTTCCGCCGTGCTCATCGCCAACCGCTCCGCCTGGGGCCGCAAGGGCCGTATCGCCATCCAGATCTACGGCTCCACCGGCTCGATCCTGTTCGATCAGGAGCGGATGAACGAGTTCCAGCTTTACACCACGGATGGACGCCCGGAAGAACAGGGTTTCAGAACCATCCTCACCGCGCCGCACCACAAGCCCTATGACCGCTTCATCCCCGCCCCCGGCCACGGCCTCGGCTTCAACGATCTGAAGGTGATCGAATGCCGGGAACTGATCGCGGCAATCGAGGGCAAAAAGGCGCATATCATCGATTTCGAGGAAGGCCTGAAGATCGAGCGCAGCATCCATGCCATGGCCCGATCGTTTGCCGAAGGGCGCTGGGTGGGAAGCGCGGAGATTGCGGAATAGGTGAAAGCATTCGTGGGGTGGCGGCAAGGCCTCCCCACTCGACGTCATCTACCGAGGGGTTTAGGGCAACTTTACCGCTCACTTGGGGCCATCCCCGGGACAACCCTGGAACTTTGCCGCCCCCCCCGCGACGTCATCCTCGGGCTTGACCCGAGGATCCATGGTTAGGCTGGGTTTTAGATCCTCGGGTCAAGCCCGGGGATGACGAAGGAGAGGGCGAAGCCTTCGCCCCAGTCTACACGTCGAAGGCTGCTCTTCGCAGCCCTCGCCCCTTCCCCAAAGCCTCACCCCTTGACCGGCGTTTCCGGCACCGGCGTCAGCACCTTGCCATCCCTGAACCAGCCGAGAATATTGTCGGCCACCAGATCGGCCATGGCGTTGCGCGTCGGGATCGAGGCGGAGGCGACATGCGGCAGCAGGGAGACATTCGGCAGCGACAGGAAGGCTTCCGGCACCTTCGGCTCGGCATAAAACACATCGAGACCGGCAGCCCCCACAGCACCGCTCTTAAGCGCCTCAAGCAGCGCATCCTCATCGACGCTGGAACCGCGCCCGACATTGATGAACACGCCCTCAGGCCCAAGCGCCGTCAGGATTTCGGCGTTGATCGCCTTGTGCGTTTCCGGCGTGCCGGGCACGATGCAGATCAATATATCGACCGCTTCCGCCATCTCCTTCAGCGAGCCGTAATAGGTGTAAGGGAGGCCATCGCGCTTGCTGCGGGTGTGGTATCCGATCTCCACCTTGAAAGGCTCCAGCCGCTTGGCGATTTCCTGGCCGATGCGGCCCATGCCAAAGAGACCGACCTTGCGACCGCGCAGCGAAAACGGCGACAGCGCGAACGGACCTTCGCCAACCCATTTGCCATCGCGCAACCAGGTCTCGGCCTGATAGAGCCGGCGCACGGTGTTGATCAAAAGCGCAATCGTCGTATCGGCCACCTCGTCGTTCAGCACGTCAGGCGTATTCGTCACCACGATGTTGCGCGTGGCGGCATGTTTGGCATCGACGCCGTCATAGCCCACGCCGAAATTGGCGATGATCTCGAGCTTCGGCAGCGCATCGATCCATTTGGCGTTGACGACGCCGGAAACGGCAATGGCGTTAACACGCTCGGCCACACCATCAGGCAGAACCGGCTCGGCGCCGGCAGGCACGGCCACGATCTCGACCTTGCCTTCGAGGCGTTCGAGAACGCGCGGGTTTATCTTGCCGGGAACGAGAACGACGGCCTTTTTGTCAGACATGAGCGGATATTCCTCCTGATAACATTCCGATAGCCGGAGCGGGTTTCAGGCGAACCTTTCGCCATCCCACTCCTCTGGGCGGCGATCCTTTCAAACAAAGACGGCCGTGAAAAGGGCAATAAGGGGATGCTATGGGGGCAGACGGAAGTTTCATGCCGATTTTTTTAAGCGCCCTCACCGTCATGGCGGACTGGATCCGGCATCCAGCCAGCCCAAGTCCTTGGGCTGAGAGAGTCTTTTTCACCGCGTGGACACGCGGTGGCCGGATTCCGGCTCAAGGCCGGAATGACGGAAAGGTGCAATGCACAGAATGCACACCATTTCCCATCGTTTGAAGCCTTACACCCGCGGCCGCACCGGCCCGGTCGATTGCCGGATGCGCATTTCCGGCTTGATGAGGTGAATACCGTCAGGCTCGTGGCTGCCCGCCAGCCTGTCCAGCAGCGCGCGGGCCGCCAGGCGCCCCACCTCGGCCTGACCGTTGGAAACGGTGGTCAGCGCCGGCGTGGCAATCGCCGCCTCTTCCAGATCGTCGTAGCCGGTGACGGAAATATCGACACCCGGCACCAGACCGGCGCGGGAAATGCCGTTCATGAGACCGATGGCGACGAGATCGTTCCAGCAGACGGCGGCGGTAGGCTTCTGCGGCAACGAGAGGAAATGCACCGCCGCCTCGAAACCGCCCTGTTTGGAGCGCGGGCCGGGAATGCGCAGGTTCGGATCGACCTCGATGCCGGCCTTGCGCAGCGCATTGACGTAACCCTGGTAACGGTCGCGGCCCGTCGAGGTCTGGTCGGTGCCGCCAACCATGGCGATGGTGCGGTGGCCGAGGCTGATCAGGTGGTTGGTGGCGAGCGAAATTCCGTAGCTGTCGTCGCCGCGATAGGTCGGCATGTCGACGCCGTCCATGGAACGGGCCACCAGAATGGCCGGCATGCCGTTTTCTTCGGCCAGCGTCATGTCCTCGATCGGCGTGCCGATGGCCGGCGACATGATGATGCCGTCGGAACCGAGCTGCAGCAGCGTTTCGATGAAGGTGCGCTGCTTCTCCACCGAATCGTAGTGGTTGGAAAGAATGAAGGTCTGGCGGCTGCGGTCCAGCTCGCTTTCGATGGCTTTCAGAATTTCCCCGTAAAACGGGTTCATCACATCGTGGAATACCACGCCGACAATGCCGGAGCGCGAGGTGCGCAGGCTGGCGGCGCGGCGGTTATAGATATAACCCAGCGCCCGCGCCTGTTCCTTGATCTTGTCGCGCGTATCGGCCGCAACCAGCGGACTGTCACGCAATGCAAGCGAAATGGTGGCGGTCGAAAGACCGAGGCTTTCGGCAATCGTGGACAGTTTGACCTTTTGGGCCACGGCATTCCTCCCCCAAACGCATGTCAGCGACGGACGTCCCTGTTTAAATTGCAATTAAACAATTTAAACAAAATCCGCAACCCGTTTAAGGAATACCCACAAAACAGATGTTTCTTTTAAAAATTTCAACAAAAATTATTGAAGATTGGCGTCTATGGCCTTCAGAAGTTTAACGATGTTGCGCACATCCTTGGCTGAAAGCCCCTCTATCGCCCTTGCTCCACAGTCCGCTATCGAGGTGTTGATGTGGTCGACGCTTTTCAGGCCCGCTTCCGTCAGCTTCACCAGCGTCACGCGGCCATCCTCGTCGTCGCCGCTGCGTTCCACGAAACCCTGGGCCTCCATGCGGCCGATGGTGCGCGTCATGGTGGGCGCCTTGACGCCGAGTTTCTGGGCGATCTGCCCCGGTGTGAGGCTGCCTTCCTGCGCCAGCGCCAGGATAACGCCGTCTTGGCCGGCATAAAGCCCGCTTTCGGCAAGGCTGTGGCTCAGCGCCGTGCGCATGGAACGGGCCGCCTGGGTAATGGATTGCGCCAGTTCCTCAGGGTTGAAATTCTCATCCCTCTTTTTGGCGTCCTTTACCTTCTTGCCGCCCTTTTCCTTCTTGGCGCTTTTGTCCTTATGCCCGGTTTTGTCCTTGCTCATATGCGAGTGCCTTTTACCCTGTGGCGGAACCGATATATGTTGCTGGAAATCCTTAACGAATGCACGCGCGGACTGCCAGATGCCAAACTCATACACGCATTATCACGACGAAAACGTAACAGACCCGCATCTTCGCGCAACAGGTGCAATTTCAGTGCTGCCGCTCGGCGCACACGAGCAGCATGGGTCGCACCTGCCGTTCGAGACCGATACGCTGATTGCAGCGGGTATTGCTGCCCGCCTTGCGACCGCCCTGCCCGGCCATCTGCCCGTTTCCTTCCTGCCGGTGGAACCGGTTGGCTATTCCATCGAGCACATGAATGTGCCGGGCACAAAAACGCTGCGTTACGATGAGGCCGTCGAGCGCTGGCTCGGCATCGCGGAAGCAGAATATGAAAAGGGCGTGCGCAAATTCGTGATGCTGAACGCCCATGGCGGCAATTCACCGCTGATGACCATCGTCGCCACCGAGGCCCGCGCCCGTTTCGGCATGCTGGCGGTCGCGACAAGCTGGACCCGTTTCGGCGTACCGGCCGATATCGTGAAACCGAAGGACAAGGCGGTCGATATTCATGGCGGCGATATCGAGACATCGGTCATGCTGGCGCTTCATCCCGAGCGGGTGGCGATGCAGAAGGCCGAAAACTTCCCCTCCCGCCAGAGCGATTTCGCCAGCCGCTTCAAACACCTGCGCGCCTATGGCCCGCATGCCTTCGGCTGGCTGATGAGCGATCTCAACCCCGACGGCGTTGCCGGAAACGCCGCCGCCGCAACAGCGGAAAAGGGCGAAAGGCTGATTTCACACGCTGTGAATAGCCTTGTCGAACTGCTTGAAGATATCCACGCTTTTGACATAACGTTATTTCATAACAAAATTTGAGTGCCATGGCCGAATTCGGCCAAAATCTCTTTGAACTGCCAGGACGTCGCGCCTATATGGACGACAACACATCTTCCTGAGGCCATCAGGCCTCTCTCCACGCGGGGTTTTCCATGACCGAAACAGCAACAGCCAAGCCCATTCCAGTCACCGTCTTGACGGGATATCTCGGCGCCGGCAAAACGACGCTTCTCAACCGCATTCTCTCCGAGAACCACGGCAAGAAATACGCTGTCATCGTCAATGAATTCGGCGAGATCGGCATCGATAACGATCTGATCGTCGAGTCCGATGAAGAAATCTACGAAATGAACAATGGCTGCGTGTGCTGCACGGTGCGCGGCGACCTGATCCGCGTCGTGGAAGGCCTGATGCGCCGTCCCGGCCGTTTCGACGGCATCATCGTCGAGACGACAGGCCTTGCCGATCCGGTTCCCGTCGCCCAGACCTTCTTCATGGATGACGACGTGCGCGCCAAGACCGAGCTTGACGCGGTCGTCGCCCTCGTTGACGCCAAGCACCTGCCGCTGCGCCTGAAGGACAGCCGCGAGGCCGAAGACCAGATCGCCTTTGCCGATGTCGTCGTCGTCAACAAGACCGATCTCGTTTCACCGGAGGAAGTCGCCCGCATCGAGGATATCGTGCGCGCCATCAACCCGTCCGCGCGCATTTACAAGACCACCCGTTCCGGCGTCGATCTCGCCCGGGTTCTCGACCAGGGCGCCTTCAATCTGGAGCGCGCGCTGGAAAACGATCCGCATTTCCTCGAGCACGGCCATGACGACCACGTCTGCGGCCCCGATTGCGACCATGATCACGGCCATGACCACCATCATCACGACCATGATCACGGGCATCATCACCACGATCACGACCATGGGCACGACCACCATCACCATGGCGCTGTCTCGCCGATCCATGACGTGACGGTGCAGTCGGTGTCGCTGCGCGGCGGCGAGATGAACCCCGAGCGGTTCTTCCCTTGGATCCAGAAGGTCACCCAGACCGACGGCCCGAACATCCTGCGCCTCAAGGGTATCATCGCCTTCAAGGGCGATGCGGAACGTTACGTGGTGCAGGGCGTGCACATGATCATCGAAGGCGACCACCAGCGCCCGTGGAAGGAAGACGAAAAACGCGAAAGCCGCCTCGTCTTCATCGGCCGCGAACTGGACCGCGAGAAGCTGGAAAAGAGCTTCAACGCCTGCCTCGCCACGGCCTGAGGTTTTCAAGGGACGCACCGAGACGCTCATGCTCGGTGCCCTCCCCACGTTCGACGTCATTCTCGGGCTTGACCCGAGGGCCCATTGCCACCAGCATGTGGATGGTCGGGTAAAGCCCGACCATGACGCGACGGGTTGAAACCGCACCAACGGGTCCTCCCGACCTTTGTCAGCGACCGAAATCCACCAAACGAAAAACACAGATACGAAAGACCGATGCCCCATGCCGACTGTTGCCCCGCTTGATATCGAAGGCCACGTGGTCTCGACCCATTTTCTCGGCGACATTCCCCTGTTTGCCACCGCCGCCGGCACCATTCATCGGCTGGATGGCGGCGAGAAGGTGACTGAGGCGCATGACGGGCTTCTGACCTGCGTGCGCGATCCCTATAGCGCCACGCTGCTTTCCGGCGGTGAAGACGGCCGTGTGCTGCGCATCGGCCATGACGGCAGCATCGGCGAAATCGCCAATGTGCCGCGCAAATGGGTGGGCGTCGTGGCCGGCGGGCCGCAGAAGGCTGTCGCTTATGGTGTCGGCAAGTCCAGCTTCGTCCGGCTGTCGGACGGCACGGTCAGGGAATTCAAGGAAGAGCGCACGGTGGAGGCCATCGCCTTCGCGCCCAAGGGCCTGCGCATTGCCGTTGCCCGTTATAACGGTGTGACATTGCACTGGGTGTCAACGGCCGGCGACCCCGTCGATCTCGAATGGAAGGGCGCCCATACCGGCGTCACCTTCTCGCCCGATGGCAAGTTCCTCGTCACCACCATGCAGGAAAACGCCCTGCACGGCTGGAAGATGGAAGCCACCAAGGGCGGCATGGAAGCGCGCCACATGCGCATGACCGGTTATCCCGCCAAGGTCAAATCCGTCTCCTGGTCGGCAAAGGGCAAATGGCTCGCCTCATCAGGCGCACCGGCCGCCATTGTCTGGCCATTTGCCGGCAAGGACGGCCCGATGGGCAAGGCCCCGGAAGAACTCGGCACCCGCGCCAACATCATGGTCACCAATGTCGCCTTCCACCCCGTGGAAGATGTGCTCGCCATCGGCTTCATCGACGGCATGATCCTCGGCGTGAGGCTCGCGGACGGCAAGGAGGCCCTGCTGCGCCGCCCCGGCAAGGGCGCCATCACCAGCATGGACTGGAGCGCCACCGGTAAATTGCTCGCCTTCGCGTCGGAAGCGGGGGATTGCGGGATCATCGATATTTCGGCTTGAGTGCTGGACACGGGCGTAACAGGCCGCCCCGCACTCCCCTCATTCCTGTGCTTGTCACAGGAATCCAGCCAGCCCAAGTCCTTGGGCTGAAAGGAGTCTCCCGCCGAGCAGACGCGCGTCGACTGGATTTCTGTGACATCCTCGGGCTTGTTCCGGGGAACAAGAATGAGGGTCGTCCGCTATGTCGCCGCCAGACAAGCCTTTGTGCAAGATTGCCGCCCCCTGCAATACCCTAATCCGCCACCTGCCGCCGCGTCAGAAACAACAGCAGCAGCGCCGCGCCGGCACCAACCGAAGCGAGCCGGATCGAGACGCCGAAACTCGCATATTGCGACACGAACCCCATCAGCGGCACCGCAAAAAGCGCGGCGAGGAAGATGGAGTTCATGTAGAGCGCCGTCGCCCGGGCCGTGCGACCGCGCGCAAAGCCCTGCACGAAGGTAAGACAGGTGCCGGCGCAAAGGCCGTAATAGGCGCCTTCCAGCGCCGCACCCGCGATCATGGCCGGCAATGTGGTGACCGAAGCGATGACGTTGAAGGCGACGATGGCCATTACCGCCGAGACGCCCAGCAGCAGGCGGGCGCTGAAGCGGCGCATCATCCGCGGCGCAAGCAGGATGAACAGAACCTCCATGGCGCATTTGACACTGAGCGACAGGCCCGGCACGTAATCCGGCAGGCCGACCTCGCGCACCAGAAATATCGGTAGCGCCGAGGCGCACAGGGCATGGGCGAAAGACATGCAGAAGCTGGCGGCCGCCGCCATAAGCAGCGGCAGGTTGCGCCGTGTATCGTCGTTACCCTCCGGCCGTCGCTCCATCGGGCTGGTCTGGTCACGCGGCACCACCGCCAGGGCAAGCCCGCCCCAGATGACCGCCATCAGCATGGCATTGGCGAACACGGCCTTCGCGCCGGCAAGGTCGAAGATCAGATAGGCGGCGGCGGGAAGCAGCATCCATGCCAGCGACACCATCGTCCGCAGGAAAGCATTATAGGCGGCCGTATCCAGCGCCCTTACCCGGCCATGATAACGGCCGTAACTGAAAATGAGCGTGCTGGCGGCATTGGAAAGCCCCATGCCGGTCGCCGTTATCGCCACCAGCAGCGCCATATGCCCGGAACTCGCCGCCGCAGCGGCGACAAAAGCGCCGAACACGGAAAGTATCAGCAGCGGCCTCACCCGCACACCGGCATCGACACGTTCGCCATAAACACGGCTGGCGATAATCGAAGCCAGCGCCGCCGTCACGCTGTAAAAACCGACGGTCGCCGGCGGATGGTCGAGCACCTGGATGATGTAGAAACCGATAAACGGCACAACGGCCGCATTGGTGCTGCCGGCAATAAAAACCAGCAGGGCGATCATATAGGCCTGACGATCGAAAGCGCCCGGCGCAGTGCTTTTCTGTAGCATGGGAATCGACTGGAGACTGGCAAGCGGAAGTGGATTGGAGCCCACCATCACATCAAAACGCCCTGCTGTTCAAGCCTACGCTAAAAAGCAATGCGCGTTTTTCGCATCCGGCGGAACCTCTCCACCGTCCTCGGTGGGCTGGTGCGGGATCCCTGCATCAGCTGCGCGGGGCGTCGCAAGGCTGCGCCGCCCCCTGTCGAAAACGGAATACTCAGAACTTCACGCCAAGACCGACCTTGACGACATGTTCGCTGACATCGCCGGTCGAGGTGATCGGACCGGTGTGGTAGGTTGCCTTGCCGAAGTCGTTGTAACGATATTCGACGCGTCCAAACAGGTTGTTGGTGAAGGCATAGTCGACACCCGCGCCGACCGTCCAGCCGTGCAGCACCTTGCTGTCCTCGCCGAACGGCGCTTTGACTTCGCTATCCGTCGCGGTGTAGCCGGCGGCGGTATAGATCAGCGCGCGGTCAACGGCGTAACCGGCGCGCAGGCGCGCAGAACCGTTCAGGCCGGCGGAAACCTCGCTGGTAACGATGGTCTTGTTGCCCCAGGCGTAACCGAGATCGGCCTCGACACCGAGAATGACGGAGGGAGCAACTTCGAAATTATAACCCGCGAAACCGGAAAAACGGCCGCCGTCAAATTCATGTTTCGTGGTGACACCGAAGGTGGTCGACTTCACCCGGTTCCAGCCATAACCCGCGGAGGCGCCGAGATAGACGCCATCCCAGGAAAAGGCAGGCGCAACATCATTGACAACAGGCGCGGCCGGAATGTCGCTGACGGCGTCAGCCGCAGCAGCCATGCCGGAGAAAACGCCGAGCAGGCCGAGCGCGAGAATTGACTGTTTCAACATGCGATAGCTCCTTGAAAATAACATCCCGTCTCCTGCGGGCTGCGAGTATTTCGCGACCGGAAGCGCAGCATCTTGACGGGGTTGACGCACCCACAGATTGAAGAACATCGTGGTTAAGATCGCGTAAATAGCCCGGCAAAAACACCGCCATGGGACGTATTCCGATTAATATTTGCAATATTCACCAAATATAAATCGGAGTTCGCGTGGATATCGACCCGACGAGCCCGCCCTGACATAAAAGGGCCTTTACCGCCCTAAAAACCATCATGGGTAGTGGTCATCCGGTATTTTTGTGTACGCCATTCATATCCGCATCGCGGGCAAAAAAAGAGGGCCGCGAGGCCCTCTTCCAGTCATGCGATGCGCCGTTTGTTCTTGCCGGAAACGCCATGCGTCAAACATACGCAACTCGAAGATCATTGCCGGCCTATGTGCTGCGCGCATCGTCTGCGTCGAAAATCCCAGATGATTTTCGAGCCGTTCCGTTGGAGCGGGATGGAAAGAGCCTGACGGTTTCGCCATCCCGCCCCACGTTCCAGTTAGTGCCGGCGCTTCTTGCCGCCGTCGTTCTTGTTGTCGATGACATCGACCGACGTCTTGTTGCCGTTCAGCAGGCCATTCAGAATGCCGGTCTTGTTGCCGTTCAGGATCCCGTTATTGGACAGGATGCCGCTGACACCGAGATCGATGCTCGGCGAGACGACGACAAGGGCGCCGCCCTTGTTGCTGTTGCCGGACAGGATGCCCCCCAGAAGACCGCCCGCATTGGCCTGACCAACGGAAGCGACAGTAAGAATAGCGGCTACACAAGCGAACTTAGCAATCATTTCTCTCTCCTCTTTTGTTTGATCACGCCATCTGGCGTAACTGAACTGTATATTTAGAGGATTCTAATTCAAGCAAAGGCTAATATTACAATAAACAATTAACTTTAATACTGGCGATATTAATCAAATTTTATACATCGCGCACCGGTTCCTTCACTTCTTCTTGCAGCATTGCCGCCCAGCATTCGCGCTACCGCAGTAAAACGGCGCAGAAAACTTTATTAACCATCCAAATATAAGATATTGCTTAATTAGAGACCGGAGATGCGAATGCGGCTGGGGGGTTATATCGCGCTTGTTCTCGGGCTTGCCTGCGCCTGCGGTGCGCGGGCGGGTGAAAAGGCCGATGAGCACAATGTCACCTATAAATCCGGCATTGCTTATGACAGCAATTATTTCGCCGACACCAACCGGCTGAGCGCAATTTCGCTGCGCGCCGGCTTCGGGCTCAACGGCAAGGTGGCGCTTGACGGCGCGGAGCTGCGTTATTCGCTCGAACACGAGGAGGTTCGCCTGCCCCGCTACCGTTTCGCCAATGAACACAACACCATCGCGGCACTGGGGCTGACGAAACGCTTTTCCGAAAAGCTGGAATGGGCCGTCGAGCTGCGCGGCACCCGTAGCGATGCCGGCGATATATTCCTGCACCTGCCTGAAGAAGACATTGGCTACCGGCAACTGGATCACAAGCTGGAAGCGTCTTCGCAGCTCGGCATCCTCGCGCTTGGCGGCAAGAACACGCTGACGGCGAGCCTTGCCAGCCTGATGAAGGGCAAGGCGCGATTCCGTCCGGCCTATTTCATGCCCACCCGACTGGAAGCCAACGAGGCGCTTTTATCGCTGAAAGCCGAACATGCGCGGTCGCTCGGCGGCGGCGAGGCCGGGCTGACGCTTGCCTATGACCGCATTCTTGTGCCTGAAGCGCAGCAGGAAAAATATGAACGCTTCCCGGCCCAAACGCTGCGGGGTTCCCTGGCCTATGGCTACAAGTTCTCGGATCGGCTGGCGGTTCTGGCCGAAGCGGGCTTCACCACCATTTCCGGCGATGAGATCAGCGACAAGGTGAAACGCACCCGCCCGTACCTGCGGGCCGAAGCGGAAATGAAGGCGACCGACCGCCTCGCCTTCGGCATCGGCTTTTCGCAGGACTACGCACTTTTCGATCCGGATGACCCCATTGCCGAATTCCATCGCCGCTGGCAGCTGGTCATGAAGAGCAGGCTCACCGAAAAGGTCGGGCTCGATCTTGCGCTGCACCGCGTCCACAAGGACTGGATCTATTACAACTACGATAGCAGCGAGCGCAGGCTCGTCGCCACGCTCTCTTTCGATACCGGCAAGAACAGCAGGCTGGAGCTGGAATTCAACCGCCTGCTGCATGGCGAGCGCGACACGGACCTCGCCTATAGCGGCTCCAGCATCACGTCACGTTTCACCGGCACCTTCTGAAATCTCCCGCTGGCCTGCCTGAAGGGTCAGGGAACAGATCGGGTCGAAATTCGGTCCCATTTTCTGCTACAGTCGGGCCTTCAAGATTCGAAGGCAGGACAGACCGGATAATGAACAGACGATTATTGCTCCTTGCGGCTGGCCTGACCTCCATTCCCGTCGCCGCCGCCGCGCATCCGCATATATTTGCGGAAGCGCGCATGGAAATCGTCGAGGGGCCGAACGGCACGGTTCAGGAAGTGCGCAACATCTGGCGTTTCGACGAGATGTTCTCGGCAAGCGTGGTGATGGATTACGACAAGAACAGCGACCTGAAGCTCGACAAGGACGAGCTGGCCGAAATCGGCAATACCGTCCTGGAATCGCTTGCCGAATATTCCTACTACACCTTCATCACCGCCAATGGAAAACCGGTGGAATTTTCAAAACCGGACGCCATTCACGTGGATTACCAGGACCAGCAGATCCTGATGTTCTTCTCCGTGAAACCGACCGCGCCGCTCGCCGTCAAGGGCAAGCTCAGCTTCGGCGCCTGGGATCCGACCATGTATACTGCGATCGATTTTGCGAAGGACGGCGATATCGCCACCGAGGGCAAGGACCTGAAGGCCTGCAAGCACCATGTCGTGCGTCCCGATCCCGACGAGATCATCTCGCAGAACCAGAGTTCGCTGACCGACGCCTTCTTCAACGATCCGACCGGCACCGACATGACCAAGCTCTTCGCCACCCGGCTGGAAGTGACATGCTGAGCCGCCGGGCCGGCCTCTTCGCCGTCGCCATCGGCCTCATCGCCGTAGCCGGTGCGGCGCATGCGCAGTCGCCGCTCGGCATCGGCTCGGCCGAGCCTTCCTTTTCCGTCGGCGGCCCTTTCGCACCGCTGATGCAATGGATCAACGTGCACCAGCAGATGTTTTATCGGGCATTGACCGGGGCGCTGAAGGCCATGCGCGAGGATGGCTGGGCGCTCAGCTCGCTGATCGGCCTGTCCTTTGCTTATGGCGTTTTCCACGCCGCCGGCCCCGGCCACGGCAAGGCGGTCATTTCGTCCTATATGATCGCCAACGAGACGCAGCTGAAACGCGGCATTCTCATTTCCTTCGTTTCGGCGCTCCTTCAGGGCGCGGTCGCCATCGGCCTTGTCGGCGCGGCCTGGCTGGTGCTGCGCGGCACGTCCATCACCATGACGAAAGCGACGCAGGCGATGGAGATCGCCAGCTTCGCCATGGTGGCGCTGTTCGGCGCCTGGCTGCTGGTGCGAAAACTCTGGTCGCTGCGCATCCGGCGCGAGCCGGTCGCGGTTTTCGCCGCGGCGGGTGAAACCATGGCCGCCAGAACCGCCGGCATGGGCACGGGTCTCCGGTTTCAGGGCAAACCGGTTTTTGCCGATCACGACCATGACGGCACGGGCGATCTCTGCACCGCCTGCGGCAAATCCCATGCGCCGGATCCGATGCTGCTCAAGGGCAAGAACTTCAGCCTGCACGAGGCATGGTCCGCCATCATCGCCGTGGGCCTCAGGCCCTGTTCGGGCGCAATCATCGTCATGAGCTTTGCGCTTCTGAACGGGCTTTATCTCGGCGGCGTGCTCTCCGTCCTCGCCATGTCGCTCGGCACGGCGATAACGGTGTCGCTGCTCGCCATCATGGCCGTCTCGGCTAAAGGCCTCGCGGTGCGTTTCGCCGGCCCCGGCAGCCGCAGGGCGGCCGGCATCAGCCATGCGATCGAGATCGCCGGTGCGCTGTTCGTGCTCATCATGGGGCTGTTGCTGCTCGGCGCGTCGCTTCAGCTCTAACCGTCACGGCGACGCTGGTAACGGGCGCGCAGCCAGAACAGCAGGAAGAAACACAGCACCGCCACCGTGCCGAAGGCGGCGGCGAGCCAGGGCGAATAATCGCCCAGCCACAGCATGATCTTCGGCATGACGAAAAAGACCAGCCCAAAACCGACGATGATAAGGGCGGCGGCGACGGCCGGCGACCAATCCTTCTTGCCGGGGCTCGGCTTTTCAGGCGCCGGGCTTTCAGGCGCCGGGTTTTCAGGCAATGGCATCGGCAAACTCCGCACGGATATCCTCAAGCTTGCGCTTCTGCGTTCCATCGGCCGCGAAATTCTCCGGCAAGAGCCAGGTTTCGAAGGCCTTGCCGATCAGCGGCCATTCGCCGTCGATCATGGAAAACCACGCCGTATCGCGGTTCTGCCCCTTCGAGATCATATGCTGGCGGAAGACGCCCTCGAAGGTGAAGCCATAACGCTTCGCCGTGATCTTGGAGGGCTCATTTTCATTGTGGCATTTCCACTCGTAACGGCGATACCCCAGATCCTCGAAAACATGTTTCGCCATCAGGTAATGCGCCTCGGTGGAAAGAGGCGAGCGCTTCATCTTCGCGCCATGGGCGACGGAGCCGACCTCGACCACGCCATTGGCGGGATCGGGCCGCATATAGCTCGCCATGCCGACGATATCGCCGGTGGCGTTTTCAACGAAGACCAGCGTGACCCAGTTCAGCCTCTCGCCCGCGCCGACAAGCCAGTCGCCGAAAGCGTCGGCATCGGGAAAGGCGCTTTGCGGGAAATATTTGAGCAGCGCATTCACGCCCTCGCCGCCAAGGGCGGCCCAGAGCCTTGCGAGATGTTTTTGACGATCGAACGGCTCGGCCGTCACGTAACGGCCCTTCAGCACCACCGGCTGCGGCGGCGGACATCCCCTAAAATCACTCAGATCGCGCATTCTCTTCCCCATTTGCTGGGAGAAGGATTAGGGCAAGCGGGGCGGGATGACAACAGTGCATATGGGTGGGATACGGTGGCGTTGGTGGGTGTGGCTCACCCCCTCTGCCCTGCCGGGCATCTCCCCCACAAGGGGGGAGATCGACCTGCGGCGAAGTCCCGCCTATCTCAACATTCAAGAAGAAAGTGGCGAAAGAGCGTCTTGCCGATCTCCCCACCTGTGGGGGAGATGCCCGGCAGGGCAGAGGGGGGTGAGCCACACGCTCAAACCCACACGCTCAAACCCTCATGCTCAAGCTCAAAGCACTACCTCACCTCAAACCTTCGCCGCCACCACCGTCGCCTCGATATGATCGACCAGCGCATCCGGCAACCCAAGTCGCCCGGCCAGAAGATCGAGATAGCCCCGCTCCGCCCGTGTATCGGCCTCGATGGCAAGCCGCGAGGCGGTGTAAAGCTCCACTTTCTGCTCTTCCGTGCGGGCGGCTGCCACCAGCGCGTCTATGTCGAGCGGATCGGCCAGTTCCTTTTCGAGGAAGCGCTCGGCTTCGTCATCGAGGCCGGAGACCTGCACCTTGTCCATGATGTTGGCGCGCTCCTTCTCATCGATATGACCGTCCGCCTTGGCGGCGGCGATCATCGCCTGGATGAGCTTCAGCGCAAAATCGTTGGAAAGCGCCGGCGATTGCGGGTGGAAGGCGGAATCGGCGGGCGGGGCGAGAAGCTCCGGCTCGGGTTTCGGTGCGGCTTCAGGCGCCTGGCCGGACTTGTAATTCTTGTAGGCGAGGTAACCGAGACCGGCGATGGCGGCCACCCCGCCAATGGTGGCGACATTGCCGGCGAGCTTGCGGCCGGTCTTGGTGCCCAGAATGGCGGCGGCGAGCGCGCCGGCCTTCAGGGGATTGTTCTTGGCGATATCGGCGGCCTGCCCGGCTCTGTCACGGACGCTTCCCGAAAGGCCCGGCACCTGCGAACCGAGGAATTGTTCAAGAAGCTTCTTGGCGTCGAACATCAAAATCTCCTGTAAGGGTCAAATCTACAGGGGAGATAGGAAGCCGCAGGCCGAATATAAATGTCAAACCCGCTCACGCCTTCGTGAACGGGTTTGAAAGGACGTGGCTCAGCCGCGCAGCGCGGCGGCCTCCGCCGCAAGCTTGGTGATGCCCGCCCAGTCGCCGGTCGCCACCAGTTCGCGCGGGGCGACCCAGGAGCCGCCGACGCAGACGACGTTCGGCAGGGAAAGATAGTCATTGGCGTTCTTGAGCGACACGCTGCCGGTCGGGCAGAAGACGGTGCCGGCGAGCGGCGAGGACAGCGCCTTGAGGTAAGGCGCGCCGCCGGCCTGTTCGGCCGGGAAGAACTTCAGCACCTTGTAACCTTCGTCGCGCAGCGCCATGACTTCGCTGGCGGTGGCAGCACCCGGAAGCAGCGGCACTTTGGAACCGCGCGCGGCTTCCAGCACGCTTTTATTGATGCCGGGGCTGACGATGAAGGTGGAGCCAGCTTCCGCCGCCGCCTCGAAATCCCTGGCGTTCAAAATGGTGCCGGCGCCGACATTGGCGCCCTCCACTTCCGCCGCAACCGCGCGAATGGCGTCCAGCGCCGCGGGCGTGCGCATGGTGATCTCGATCGCCTTCAGGCCACCCGCAACCAGGGCACGCGCGAGCGGCACTGCGGAAGCGGCGTCATCCACGATCAGCACCGGCACGACCGGCTGAAGTTTGAGGATGGAAAGAAGTTTTTCAGAGTCCTGGGCCAAGATGAGCCTCCCTGCGCTATTGAAACGATTGAAATTCCGTCTACGAATTAGCCTGCCTCGGCTTCCATGTCGAGGCGCGCCGATTGCATTTTTATCCAGAGACTTCAATCAATTCGCTTCATAATTGTGTCACATTGCGATAATCTGGCGACCCAGCTTGCGGAGACAGCATGGCCAAGGAAATTGAACGGAAATTTCTTGTTGCAGGCGGTGATTGGCGCAATGAGGTAACCCATAGCATGGCTTTCCGGCAGGCATATGTCGCCTCGATGGAAAACCGTTCGGTCCGGGTAAGGATCGTCGACCAGCGCGATGCGACCCTGACCATCAAGATCGGCGCGAGCGCGCTTGTCCGCGACGAATATGAATATTCCATCCCCCTCAAGGACGCCGAAGAGCTGATGGCAAGCGCGCCGGGCGTCGTGATCGAAAAGACGCGCCACACGGTCGATCATGGCGGCTTCACCTGGGAAGTGGATGTTTTCGAAGGAAGATATCGCGGCTTGGTCGTGGCCGAGGTGGAAATGGATGACGAGCGGGCCAATCCCGACCTGCCGGCCTGGCTTGGCCGGGAAGTCACCGGAGACCGGCGTTTTTCCAACCAGTCGCTCGCCATGGACTATCCGAATGGAGACCTGTCGGATGCCCTTCAGAATTGATCCGAAAAAAACCTTCACCGACGAGATCCGCCGGGCCGGGCTGGAACTGATCGACGATACGATCGCCATCCTGCGCGACCAGCCTTCCGGACCGCACGAGGCGGTGCACGATGCGCGCAAGCGGTTCAAGCGGCTGCGCGCCCTTTACCGCCTCATCCGCAAGGCGGCACCCGATTTCGCCGAGGAGGAGAACGCCCGCTTCCGCGATATCGCCCGCTCGCTTGCCTTTGCCCGCGATGCGACGGCGCTGGTGGAAACCGCCGAATATCTCGAGGCCTTCGCCCGCTCGGATGCGCAGGGCGAAGCGCTGCGATCGATTACCGCCATGCTGCGCGCCCGTCGCGACGACGCCATCGACAACGAGGCCGGCCTTGACGAGGCCATTGCGGCTGCCATTGCCGGCTGTGAGGAGGGACGCGAAAAACTTGCAGCCCTGTCGCTGCCGGATGAGTTGAAAGATACCGCCCGGCTGCTGAGAACCGCCTGGTCGAAACAGAGAAAGAGGGCGCGGAAGGCGCTCTCCGATTGCCGCGATGAGGCCGATGTCGAGCATTTCCACGAATTGCGCAAGGCCGGGCAGGCCTATTGGATGCATCTTGGCCTGATGCGCCGGCTCTGGCCTTCCGCCATGCGCGCCAAGCGCGCCGATACCAAACGGCTGGTCGATATTCTCGGCCATGAGCACGACCTGTCGGTCCTCACCGCCGTCGCCGACCGCGAGCCGGACCGTTTCGGCAATGGCGAGCGGCTCGCCCTGCTGCTCGACGCCATCATCCAGCGACAACAGGCGCTGCGCACTGAAGGTCTTGCGGTGGCGGACGAGGTGTTTTCCGAATCCGCCCGCACCGAAAGCCGTATCGTCGGCCTGTTATGGCGGCAGGCGGTGAAGTAGGCCAAACGCTACTTTTGGTGCTCGCCACCCTGTTGCCTGCACACGGCAGCAGGAGTGACAGGAAGCCCGCAAACCCTCCCGATTTGACGATTTTCAAAATACCCGGAACCGCCGATAAATATTGCTTTGCGGCCGCCATCGCTGTATTTCAGCGCCCATGACCGACACGACCATTCTCCCCCGCCCGGAAGTCTCTGGTGATTTCCTTGTGGCCGCGCTTTATCATTTCGCCCGCCTGCCGCGGTTCGAGAGCCTGCGCGAGCCGTTATTCGCGCTCTGCCAGGAAAACGGCGTCAAGGGCACGCTGCTGCTGGCCGCCGAAGGCATCAACGGCACCATTGCCGGGCCGGATGCGGGCGTTCACGCGGTGCTCTCCTTCCTGCGCGCCCAGCCGGAATTCGCCGCGCTGGAGCACAAAGAAAGCCGCGCCTCGCACATGCCCTTCGTGCGGCTGAAGGTGAAGCTCAAGAAAGAGATCGTCACCATGGGCGTGCCTGACATCGATCCGAACCGCATCGTCGGCACCTATGTCGATCCGCGCGACTGGAACGCGCTGATCTCCGACCCTGAGACCATCGTCATCGACACCCGCAACGATTACGAGACCGCTATCGGCGTCTTCAAGGGTGCGGTCGATCCGCAGACGAAAACCTTCCGCGAATTTCCCGACTGGGTGAAGAACAATCCCGGCCTGCACAACAAGCCGAAGATCGCCATGTATTGCACCGGCGGCATTCGCTGCGAAAAGGCCACCGCCTTCATGAAGGAACAGGGCTTCGACGAGGTCTATCACCTCAAGGGCGGCATCCTGAAATATCTGGAAGAGGTGCCGGAAGAAGAGAGCCTGTGGGAAGGCGCCTGCTTCGTGTTCGACGAGCGCGTCTCTGTTGTCCACGGCCTTGCCGAAGGCGACCACCAGCTCTGCCACGCCTGCCGCAACCCGATCACGCCGGAAGTGCGCCTATCCCCGAAATTCGAGGAAGGCGTGTCCTGCCCGAGCTGCTACGACGACCGCAGCGAAGAGGATCGCCAGCGTTTCCGCGACCGGCAGCAGCAGATCGACCTGGCAAAGAAGCGCGGCGAGCGGCATCTGGGGCGGTAAGCCGGGTCGGCTATCGGACTGCATAACGGTTGGGGTTTGTTTGAGCGGGTGCTGCGTGTTTCTTCTCCCCGCCGGGAAGAAGTCCGCGGCAGCGGGATGAGGGGGCAAGCTCTCGATCTATCGTCAACGTAGCCCCCTCATCCGACCCTTCGGGCCACCTTCTCCCCGGCGGGGAGAAGAAACGGGCCGTAGCCCCGAGATTGAACCACAGTTCGCGGTCGCTGCTTAGGCCCCTGCCCGCAACGCAAAGAGCGGTGCGTCCTGCCCGTCCAGCATGGCGGTGATCTCTTCCGCCGCGACCGGTTTCGAGAACAGGTAACCCTGCAATTCATCGCAGCCGCACAGATGCAGGATAGCCGCCTGCTCTTCCGTTTCCACGCCTTCGGCCGTCACCGGAATATCGAGCGATTTCGCCAGCGCCACGGTCGCCTGCAGCATTTCCAGCGAGCGGCCACCCTTGTCGAGCGCCATGATCAGCGAACGGTCGATCTTCATGCGGTCGAAACCGAAGCGGCGCAGATATCCGACGCTCGCAAAACCGGCGCCGAAATCGTCGAGTGCAATATGCAGGCCAAGCTGTTTCAGCTTGTCGATGGCCGCACCCGCCCGCTCCGGATGCTGGATGAAATATCCCTCGGTCATTTCCAGCCGCAATCTTTCAAATGGCGTCTGCGTGGCCTCGAGAATATCCGCCACCTGGCGTGAGAAGCCCGGATTGCGGAACTGTACGGGGGAGATATTGACGGAGAGCTTGATGGACGGCCATTGCCGCGCCGTCTCGCAGGCCTTGCGCAGCACCAGAAGGCCGAGCCGGTCGATCAGGCCGCTGGTTTCGGCGGCGGCAATGAAGATATCCGGCGGCACGAAACCATATCCCGGCCGCTGCCAGCGGGCCAGCGCTTCCACCCCGGTAATGCAGCGCGTGGCGGCGCTGACGACCGGCTGATAGACCACCTGTATCTCGTCGTTCAGGATGGCGGAGCGGAGATCGGCCTCAAGCTGCAGTTTCTCCTCGCGCAGCGCATCCATCTTCAGCTCATAGGAAACGTAACGCCCGCGTCCGTTCTCCTTGGCCTGATACATGGCCATATCGGCGCGCCGCAGCAATTCCTCGCCATTGATATCGCCGGCGCGGGAGACCGAGGTGCCGATGCTGCAGCCGATGCTCGCCACCCGCTCGCCGATGCTGAAAGGCTCGGTGAAGAGTTCGAGAAGCGCCAGACACAGCTTGCGGCCTTCCGACCAGACGTCGTTGCCCTGAATGGCGATGGCGAATTCGTCGCCGCCAAGCCGCGCCAGCACCGCGCCTTCCGGCACCATCACCCTGAGCGCCGCCGCCACCCCCTTGATCAGCCGGTCGCCGGCGGCATGGCCGTAGGAATCGTTGATTTCCTTGAAACCGTCGAGATCGAGATAAAGCAGCTCGATATCCGTCTTGTCATGGCGGGCCTTGTCGACCATGCGGTTCAGCCTGGCGAAAAGCCCGGCGCGGTTGTCGAGCCCGCTCAGCCGATCGCGCAGCGCTTCTTCCCTTGCAGTCGCCTCATCCGCCTTCAGCCGGTCGAGCGTGGCCGAACCGATGATGAGCAACACCAGGAAAAATGTGCCGGCAATGCCGAGCGCGGTGAAGACCACCGGCCGTGCATCGCGAAAGCTGACATCTCCCGGCAGGTGCGAACGCCAGACGAGCCGCGCCAGCACCTCCCCCAGGGGATTGACGATATCCACATGGTTGGCGGCCGGCCCGTCGCCATATTGCAGTTCCAGACCCTCGATGACGTAGTTGCGGGCAAGCTTGTCCACCGTCGCCTGCTTGAAATGACGGGCGAAGATGAGATAACGCCGGTCCGCACCGACCGGCGGCAGCGCGCCGGATTTAAGCCGCACGAGGGCGACGCCGGCAGCGGCGATGCCATCGCCGGTCTTGACGAAACCGGTAACCTGCGAGGTGATGCCGGGTCGCATGGACCGCACACGCTCGATCATTTCCCGGAGGCCGCCGGTAAAATAGGTCGCCGGCGTCCACGTCACCGGCTTGCCATTCTGATAGGCCATGCGGATTCTGTTATTCTCATCGAGGACCACGGCGGTATCGAAGAGATCGTTATTGACCGTCATGTCGCCATAATTGCTGGCCACCCAGTCGAACCTGTCGGGGGCATAGACATATTCAGCGGCATCGTCCCAGGCGGCGTAATCGTTGAGCGTCGCGCCAAGCTGTTCACGAAAGGTGACGAGGGCTCCCGCCGTCGTCTCGCGCGAGCGGGCATTGTCGAGCGAATTCGCCTTTTCCCGGACCTGGCTCAGCGCGGACAGGACCAGCGCGGTGACGATGAGAAGCACCAGCGCGAAGGTGGACAATACGACGCCCACGGCGGTTCTGCGCCCGACCGGCAAATAGTCCCCAATGTTGCGCGGCGCAATCCGCATAAAATCCCCTTTGAAAGCATCATCTTGCGAAGGAAACATTCAAAAGGCGTTAAACCGCTGCGTGTCGCCGCCCCAAGAAACAACGGGTACAAAACGACAGTTCCGGCGAGAAACTGAAAAATTCTTCCCTGAAAAGGCGCGGGTTTTTCATGAAACCCGGGCAACCCCCTGTTCGGAAAACAAAAAACCTCCCCCGCGAACGGGAGAGGTCTTCATTTTTTTCGAATGCCGGAGCGGCTTACCAGGACGGGATGACCGTGCCGTTGTACTTTTCCAGAATGAAGGCCTTCACTTCCGGGCTCTGGTAGGATTCAACCAGCGTCTTCACCCACGGCTTGTCCTTGTCCTGCGCACGAACGGCGATGACGTTCGCGTAAGGGGACTTTTCGCTTTCGATGGCGATGGCGTCCTTCTTCGGGTTCAGGCCGGCAGCCGTGGCATAGTTGGTGTTGATGACCGAAGCGTCGGTATCGTCAAGTGAGCGCGGCAGCTGGGCGGCGTCGAGTTCGACGATCTGGATGTTCTTCGGGTTTTCGGTGATGTCGGCAGGCGTTACCTTGAGGCCAGCTTCTTCCTTGACCTTGAGCACGCCCTTGGAAGCGAGAACCAGCAGCGCGCGGCCGCCATTGGTCGGGTCGTTCGGAATGCCGACGGTTGCGCCGTCCTTCAGCTCGTCGAGGTTCTTCACCTTCTTCGAATAAACGCCCATCGGGGTGGTGATGGTGGTGCCGACGCTGACGAGATCGAACTTGCGGTCAGCGATCTGGTTGTCGAGGTAAGGCTGGTGCTGGAAGGAGTTGGCCTGCAGCTCGCCATCGGCCAGCGCCTGGTTCGGCACGACATAGTCGGAGAATTCGACGATATCGATATCGAGACCCTTGGCGGCCGCGATCTTCTTCACCTGCTCCATGATCTGCGCGTGCTCGGCGGGGGTTACGCCGATCTTGATGGTCTCGGCCAGCGCCTGCCCGGCGGTGAAGAGAGCGGCGAGCGAGGCCGCGAGAATGAGTTTCTTCATGGGTGTCTCCTTGGGTTGTTATTATAAACGCAGTTAATTCTTCCGGGTCCGCTTGTCGAAGCTGCGGGCCAGTCTGTCGCCGGCGCTCTGCACCAGCTGCACCAGCACGATGAGCACCAGAACCACGACCAGCATCACATCCGGCATGAAGCGCTGGTAACCGTAGCGGATGCCGAGATCGCCCAGCCCGCCGCCGCCGACCGCGCCGACCATGGCCGAATAACCGATGAGGCTGACCAGCGTGAGCGTGAGCGCCAGCGTGATGCCGGGCTTCGCCTCGGCCAGAAGCACCTTGGTGACGATCTGCAGCGGCGTGGCGCCCATGGCGCGGGCGGCCTCGATCAGGCCCTTGTCCACCTCGCGGATCGCCGCTTCCACCAGCCTTGCGATGAAGGGCACGGTTGCGACCGTCAGCGGCACGATGGCCGCGCTGGTGCCGATGGAGGTGCCGGCGACGAGACGGGTGAAGGGAATGATCGCCACCACCAGAATGATGAAGGGCGTGGAGCGCGCAGCGTTCACGACGAGGCCGAGGATCCGGTTGGTCATCGGCGCCGGAAACAGCTCGCCCTTGCCGCTGGTGGCAAGGAAAACGCCCATGGGCACGCCGATCAGCGAGCCGACGATGCCGGCAACGGCGACCATGTGCAGCGTCTGCAACAGGCCCTTGGAGAGAAGGCTGAACAGCATATCAGGCGACATAACCGAGCACCTCCGTGTGAAGACCGGTCTCAGCATAAAAGCGATTGGCGCGGGCGGTGACATCCGCCGAGGCCGGATAGGAGACGACCAGCGAGCCGAAGGGCTGGCCGGAAATTTCCTCGATGGTGCCGGCAAGGATGTTCACGTCCGGGCCGATTTCGGCGACAAGGCGCGCCGTCAGCGGCTGGAAGGCCGTCTCGCCGAAGAACACCAGACGCACCAGAACACGGTCGCCTTCCGCCGCCTGCGGTTTCAGGCCCGAAGTGACCCAATGCGGCAGCTTCACGCCGACCGAGGACGACAGCAGGCTGCGGGTCGTCTCGTGTTTCGGCGCGGTGAAGATATCGAAGGTCGTGCCTTCTTCCACGATCAGGCCCCTGTCGATGACCGCCACCTGCGAGGCGATGGTCTTCACCACCTCCATCTCGTGGGTGATGAGCAGCACGGTGAGCCCCAGCTCGGCATTGATGCGCTTCAGCAATTCGAGAATGGATTGCGTCGTTTCCGGATCGAGCGCGGATGTCGCCTCGTCGGAAAGGAGCAGCTTCGGCTGGGTGGCGAGCGCACGGGCAATGCCGACACGCTGCTTCTGGCCGCCGGAGAGCTCCGCCGGATAACGATTGGCCTTGTCCGAAAGGCCGACGAGATCGAGCAGCGGCGCAACGCGCGTCTCGATCTCCTTCTTGCCCATGCCGGCGATTTCGAGCGGCAGGGCCACATTGTCGAAAGCGGTGCGCGAGGACAAAAGATTGAAGTGCTGGAAGATCATGCCGACGGAACGGCGCAGCGTGCGCAGGCTCTTTTCATCGAGCGCCGCGACATCGACGCCATCGACGACCACGCGGCCGGTCGAGGGCTTTTCAAGGCCGTTGGCGAGGCGGATGAGCGTGGATTTGCCGGCACCGGAGCGGCCGATGATGCCGGTGATGGAGCCTTTCGGCACGACGTAGTCGATACCGGCAAGGGCTGCGAAACCGGGCTTGCCGCCGGCGCCGCCGAAGGTCTTGGTCACGCCTTCAAACGTGACCATAGGCTCCTTTGCCGACCCTTCAGGGACCGCCTGTTCTTGGCGCGCGGGGGATGCCGCGCTGGATGGAAAACTCATTGTAAACTCTGGGAATGCGTGACGGATCGGGTCTCAAAAAATCCTGTTGCGGTGCTGAACCGCTCTCTTCATGCAGCCTTCTGGCACATTCGATGACAGCTGATTTTCCGGGTCATTTCGTCAGGCTTTCACTCAGAAATGCCGGGGATCGGCAATTCGATGGCGCATACTTGCCCGCACACGCCACCTTTTAACAGGGATGTTTTTTCAATTATCTGAAAAGAGAGAAAAAATCTACCGCAAAGCCGCCTCGGCAGCCCTGCGGCAGTCAAGATTTTGCGAGTACCCTGAATCAGACGCGGCTGACGAATTCATCGGCCGGGCGGCGCACTTTCTTCAGGTTCACCAGCCAGTCGCCTTCCGGCTGGCGATAACCGAGCGGCAGGATGGTGACGGAGCGCAGGCCCTTCTCGCGCAGGCCGAGGATTTCATCGAGCTTTGCCGGGTCGAAGCCTTCCATCGGAGTGGAATCCACGCCCTCGAAAGCGGCCTGCGCCACGGCCATGCCGAAGCCGATATAGGCCTGACGGGCGGCGTGCTCGAAATTCACCTGCTGCTCGCGCTGCGGATAGGTGGAAAGCAGCATCTGGCGATAGGCTTCCCAGCCTTCATTCTTGATGCCGCGTTCTTCATTGACCAGATCGAACATGCGGTTGATCCGCTCTTCGGTGTAATTGTCCCATGCCGCAAAGACCAGCAGATGCGAACCGTCGGTGACCTGCGCCTGGTTCCAGGCGATCTCGCGGATCTTGGCGCGCACTTCGGGATCGGTGACGACGATCACCTCGAAGGGCTGAAGGCCGCTGGAGGTGGGGGCAAGCCGCGCCGCCTCGACAATGCGCTCGACCTTGTCTTCCGACACGGCCTTGGAAGGATCCATTTTCTTGGTAGCGTAACGCCAGTTGAGTTTTTCGATAAGCATGTTCGTTTTCCCTGGGAGGACCAACCCGCCCTGCCCCTTGGACGCCAGAACGGGTGCTACGCCTTCGTAGCCCGTCTGACATAGGAGGCGGGACGGCGCGCGCAAGCAGGCACCGCGGGGTAACCGATAAAAAAGTTTGGAAAACTGATAATAAGGGGAGAGAACTTTATTGTGCGACCGCCGTGCATCCTCTCAACGTCATCCTCGGCCCTGTGCCGAGGATCTAATCACGTCGAATAAAATCAATCGGTTGCAGATCCTCGAGACAAGCCCGAGGATGACGGTGGAGAGGTATCACCCCTTGGCCAGACCATGGTTCCCCTTCGGAAAGCCCGAAGCCAGCGCGCTGTACCATTTGCCGCTGTTCTTCAGCGTGCGTATCTGCGTGTCGTAATCCACATGCACGAGACCGAAGCGCATGCGATAACCCTCGGCCCATTCGAAATTATCCATCAGGCTCCAGGCGAAATAACCGCGCATCGGATAACCGTCGCGGATGAGATCGGCGACGATGCCGAGATGTTCGGCGTAATAGTCGAGACGCGGCTGGTCATCCACCTCGCCGTTTTCCACGCCCATATTATAGCAGGCGCCGTTTTCGGTGATGTAGCAATCCGGCAGGTCGTAACGCTTGTAGAGCGTTTCCACCAGCGACTGAAGCGCCGGGGCATAGACCTCCCAGCCGATATCGGTCTTCACATCGCTGACGGCCGGGGCCGGTGTCGTGGCGGGGAATTCCGCGCCCGGCGTCGCATCGTCGGCAACGCGCATCGGCGTGTAATAATTCAGGCCCCACCAGTCGAGCTTCTGGCTGATGATGGAAAGGTCTTCCGCCTCCACCACCGGCATGCGGCTTTCCAGCGCCTCCATCATCTCGGCCGGATATTCACCCTTGAAGACCGGATCGAAAAACGCGCCGTTGTGGAACTGGAAGGCCCGTTCGGCGGCCTTGAGATCGGCGTCGCTATCGGAAGCCGGGATGACGGAATGGGCGTTCAGCACCAGCCCCACCGGCACCTTCGGAGCGACATGGCGGGATGCCTCCACACCGAAACCATGGGCGAGATTCATGTGATGCATGGCGGCAAGGGCCGCCTCCATGTTGCGCTCGCCCGGTGCATGAATGCCATAGAGATGGCTAAGCCACACCGCGCACCAGGGTTCGTTGAAGGTCGCCACCGCATCCAGCCGGTCACCCAAACGGGCCATCACGGTCTTGGCGTATCGCTGGAAAGCGTGCGCGGTGGAGCGCGAGGCCCAGCCGCCATCGCCCATCAGCGTCAGCGGCAGGTCCCAATGGTAAAGCGTCGCATAGGTCTTGATGCCGCGCGCCTTGCAGCCATCGACGAGGCGGTCGTAGAAATCCAGCCCCTTCTCGTTGATCGGCCCGAAACCATCCGGAATGATGCGCGGCCAGGCGATGGAGAAACGATAGGCCTCGACACCCATGTTCTTGATGAGATCGAGATCCTGCTCCCAGCGATTGTAGTGATCGCAGGCAATATCGCCATTGTGACGCTCGAAGACATGGCCCGGCATATTGCAGAAGGCGTCCCAGATGGAGGGCTTGCGGCCATCCGCCTTCGTGGAGCCTTCGATCTGGAAAGAGGCGGTCGCGACGCCGAACAGGAAATCGCCCGGAAAACGGGCGGCTAGCGTTTTGGGATCGGTCATCTACGAGGCCCTTCTCTGTCCATCGAGCGTGAAAAGATCAGCAGCGGTTTAGACCATGTCGGTCGGCAGGTACAGTCGTGGGCGGCAGGAATCTACAACGTTTCAGGATGCGCAGTTAACAAGTCCAAAGCGCTTTGTATGGGGGATTGCCGCCGCAGCGGTTTGCCGGCGGCGCAAGGCATCGACCCGGCGAATGCGGGTGGGAGAGGTGGTGGTGGTGGAAGTCGTTGCATTCACCGGGCCGCATCATCAGGGCCGCCAGGGCAGCCCATCGGTCACAGCCTTTTCACGGCACCTATCGGATCGGTCCTTCCCGCCTCTGGCCCGGCGGAATGCCTTTCCGAAACACGGTCTGCCAGAACCATGCTTGTCGATGCCGGCCTCCGGTTCGCGAAAGGCGCCGCGCGTATCGCCCTTCCGTTCCGGTTGCGGGAGGAATGATGCGGCTAAATCGGCTGATGGGGATGGAAGGGGACGTATTTTTCGGGAAGTGACTGAAAAGGAAGGAGTAGCGGTGTGGAATTGTCCTCGCCTTTGGGAAGAGATGGCGAGCGGGCCCCCTCATCCGGCCCTTCGGGCCACCTTCTCCCCGGCCGGGGAGAAGAAATATGCCGTGCCCTCGCCATTTCGGGCAAGAAGTACCCCGCTTGTTCTTCTCCCCGCCGGGGAGAAGTGCCGGAGCGAAGCGAGGCGATGAGGGGGCGACGCTCCCGTTGCCCCCTATTGCCCGCATCAAACGTAACGATTGACCACGTTTTCGAGATATTCCTGACGGCCGGACTTCGGCTCGGGATTGATATCCTCGCGCTCCACCAGGGCGGCAATCTCTTCCAGCTTCAATTCGCCGCGCAGCATCTTCTGGGCTTCAGCCGAATCCCATTTGGCGTAACGCTCCGCAAGCGGCTTCGACAGCGCGCCGTCCTCGATCATCTTCGCCGCCGCCTTCAGGCCGCGGGCGCAGCAATCCATGCCGCCGATATGGCCGATCAGCAGGTCCTGCGGATCGAGCGACTGACGACGCAGCTTGGCGTCGAAATTGGTGCCGCCGTTCTTGAAACCGCCGCCGGCCAGAACATGGTAATAGGCAAGCGCCATTTCCGGCACGTTGTTGGGGAACTGGTCGGTATCCCAGCCGGACTGGTAGTCGTTACGGTTCATGTCGATGGAGCCGAAAATGCCGAAGGCATTGGCCATGGCGAGCTCATGCTCGAAGGAATGGCCGGCGAGAATGGCATGGCCCTGCTCGATATTGAGCTTCACTTCCTTTTCCAGACCGTTCTTCTGCAGGAAGGCGTAAACGGTGGCGACGTCGTAGTCATACTGGTGCTTGGTCGGCTCCTGCGGCTTCGGCTCGATCAGGATCGTGCCTTCGAAGCCGATCTTGTATTTATATTCCACCACCAGATTGAGGAAGCGGCCGAGCTGGTCGAGTTCACGCGACAGATCGGTGTTGAGCAGGGTCTCGTAGCCTTCACGGCCGCCCCACAGAACATAGTTCGCACCGCCGAGCTTCTTGGTGGCGTCCATGCAGGTCTTCACGGTCGCGGCGGAGAAAGCGAAAACATCCGGGTCCGGATTGGTGGCAGCACCCGACATGAAGCGGCGGTTGGAGAAGAGGTTGGCCGTGCCCCATAGCAGCTTCACGCCGGTATCGGCCTGCTTTTGGGCAAAATAATCAACGATCTCGTTGAGGTTCTTGGTATTCTCCGCGAAGTTCCGGCCCTCCGGGCGCACATCGGCGTCGTGGAAGCAGTAGAACGGCGAACCGAGCAGCGAGAAGAATTCGAAAGCCACATCCGCCTTCAGTTTCGCCGCCTGCATCGTATCTTCGAACCACGGGCGCAGGAAGGTCTGGCCGCCGAAGGGGTCGCCGCCCGGCCAGGTGAAGGTGTGCCAATAAGCCACCGCAAAACGCAGGTGATCTTCCATGCGCTTGCCGGCGACGATTTCGTCGGGATTGTAATGACGGAAGGCCAGCGGGTTGGTGCTGTCAGGGCCTTCATATTTGATCTTGGCAATATCGCCGAAGAAACCTGTGCTCATGGTGATCCTCCTTGGTGGGTTTAGATGGTGTTCTGAAATTTCAGGGTCAGCGTTTGCCGCTCACCCCCCTCTGTCCTGCCGGACATCTCCTCAAGGGGGAGATCAGCAGGACGCTATCGATCGCTCCATACTCAGCCTCGCATGAGGACGAGATGTAGCCGCTTGTCGATCTCCCCCCTTGAGGGGGAGATGCCCGGCAGGGCAGAGGGGGGTGAAGCCGCATACTCCCTGTCTCAATGCGAAAGCGCCCGAATAGCCGGATAAAGCGCATGATAGCGCCGGTAAGCCTCCTCATAGGCGCCGGCCAGATCAGCCACCGGCTCGATGGTCCGCGCCGTTTCCGGCTGCGAGCAAACCGCCACCGGATCGGCCCCGGTCGCGGCGATGAGGCCGAGGCGGGCCGCACCGAAGGCGGCGCCGAAATCGCCCTCGGCCGGAATATCGACGGGCACGCCGAGCGAGGTGGCGATGGAGGCCAGCCAATAGGCCGAGCGCGAGCCGCCGCCGATGGCGGTGACGCGGGAAATCGAGGTACCGGCCGACTTCAGCGCTTCGAGATTGTCCCTGATCGCGAAAGTCACGCCTTCCAGCACCGCCTGGGTCAGCGCCTTGCGGTCGCTTTCATGCGAAAGGCCGATGAAGGAGCCGCGAATGGCGGCGTCGTTATGCGGGGTGCGCTCGCCAGAGAGATAGGGCGCAAAGGTCACCCCGGTCGGCGCAAGCAGCGTTTCGCCCAGTTCGCCGGTCAGATCGGCGGCGGATTGGCCGGTGAGGCGCGAATACCAGTTCAGCGCATCGGTGGCGGAAAGGATGACGCCCATCTGGTGCCAGGTATTGGGCAGCGCATGGCAGAAGGCGTGCACGGCGCTTTCCGGCTTCGGCAGATAGGATGCATTGGCCGCAAAGAGGACACCGGATGTGCCGAGCGAGACGAAGGCGTGGCCTTCCTTCACCGTACCCATGCCGCAGGCGGAAGCGGCGTTGTCGCCCGCGCCACCGGCAACGACGGTGCGGCCGGAAATGCCCCATTCGGCGCCAAGTTCGGCGCGCAGCACGCCCGCCTCATCCGTGCCTTCCACCAGTGAGGGCATGTGTTTTTCATCCAGACCGGTGGCGGCGAGAAGCTCGGAAGACCATTTGCGCGCGCCGGTATCGAGCCAGGAGGTGCCGGCGGAATCCGACATTTCGGAGATGTATTCGCCCGTCAGCCACAGACGCAGATAGTCCTTCGGCAGCAGCACCTTGGCGACTTTCGCGAAGATTTCAGGTTCGTTCTTCGCCACCCAGGCAAGTTTCGGCGCGGTGAAGCCGGGGAAAACGATATTGCCTGTTATCTTGCGGAAACGCGGATCGGCGTCCAGCGCGGCGGCCTCGGCATAAGAGCGCGTGTCGTTCCAGAGGATGCAGGGGCGCAGCACCTTGCCGGCCGCATCGATCAGCGTCGCGCCATGCATCTGGCCGGAAAGGCCGATGCCCTTGACGGCGGCAAGTTCCTTCGGGAACTTCTGCTTCAGGCCGGTAACGGCGGTTTTCGTCGCGGCAATCCAGTCGGCCGGATGCTGTTCCGACCAGCCGTGATGCGGGCGCGAAACGTCCAGCGAGCCGTTTGCCGAGCCGATGATTTTCTGATCGCCGTCCATCAGCAGGGCTTTGACGCCTGAAGTGCCAAGATCGAGACCGAGATACATGTATTTCTCCATTCCGGCGCGCCATGCGCCGCTTTCAGCGTTTTTTAAAAGTCACCGCATTTCCGGACGGAAAACTGGCGGTGACTTTTCCTTGAAATGCTCTCGTCAGGGCAGATTGTCCCTGAGGAATATGTCGATACGGATACGTTCCTGCGCGGCGATGACGGGCAGGCCGTCGGCCCGCGCCTTCAACACGCGGATGGCGCTGCGCACCTCATGGCCGGCATCCTGGTTGAGCACGGCGTCCAGCAGCCCTTCCCGCAGCGCATTGGCGGTGTTTTCCGTCAGCTCATGGGCGATGACCGAAAGCGCTCTTTCGCCCTCTGCCGCGCCCAGCGCCCGGATGAGGCCGCGATTGCCCGCGCCGAGGCTGTAGATGCCTGACAGTGCGGCATTGCCGAGCGCCTTGCGCACCAGCGTCTCGACGGTCAGCGGATCGTCCCTGCCCTCAAGCACCGGCAGCAGCCGCAATTGCGGAAATTCGGTCTCGATGACGGCGCGAAATCCTTCCAGACGTTCGCGATGGTCGCGCACCAGCATGGAGCCGGCGACGACAGCGACATCGCCGCCGCGCCCGGAAAGAAACCGCCCCATCAGGCTCGCCGCCGTGCGCCCGGCCGCAACGTTGTCCACGCCGGCATAATGATCCCGCCGCGAACCGGAGAGATCGGAGACCAGCGTCACCGTGGCGATGCCGTCTTCCGCCAGCCGGTCGGCGGCTTCGGCGACATCTTCGGAATCGGTGGCGACGAAGGCGACGCCCGAGGGCTTTTCCCGCCGCGCGACTTCGAGAGCCTCCGTCAGCGCCGTAGCATTGAACGGCGGCACCTCGATGACGCGGATCGCCGTGCGCTCCAGATGCGCCCGTGCCGCTGCCGCGCGCACTTCGGCGCGCAGCGTCGCCATGAAGGAATTGTCATTGCCCGGCAGGATGAAGACCAGCGAATAATTGCGGCCCTTGGCCAGATTGGCGGCGGCGATATCGCGCACATAACCAAGCTCGGCAATGGCCGCCTCCACCCGTGCGCGCGTTGCCGCATGCACGCCGGGGCGCATGTTCAGCACCCGGTCTATGGTGGCGAGGCTGACGCCAGCCCGCTCGGCGATATCGTGAACTGTCGGCTTCATGGCTCCTCCCCTCGCTTTTGCATATCCAGCTTTGCGGTCGAGGTAAACTGAAAAATGATGTACGTACCTCATGTTTCGACACCGAGCGGCGATGCGGGTGCATTTTCAACGATCCAGAATGGATGACGACGTCCACACAAACTCTACGTCATCCTCGGGCTTGACCCGAGGATCCACCTTCCGGCGTCACCATGGATCCTCGGGTCAAGCCCGAGGATGACGGCGGAGGGTCTGCATTTAAGCTTATGGCTTATGGCTTCCGTCATGCCGGCCTTGAGCCGCAATCCAGCCGGCGCGGCTCCCGCGCGGCGAAGACTCTTTCAGCCCACGGACTTGGGCTGACTGGATACCCGCTCAAGGCCGGCATGACCGAAGGAGGAAACGGTGCGAACCAGACAAAAAAGGGGCCGTCATTTCCGACGGCCCCAGCTCTGCGGTGGATGGGAGGGGATTTTTTTAGTGCGCCGCGTCTGGCGGCGGCGCTGCCTTGGGTTTCTGGATCAGGATCGTCATGAAGATCAGACTGCCGAACAACAGCGTCAGCGCGAAGAACACATCCGCGAAAGCCAATATCCATGCCTGCTGCGAGACCATGCCGACCAGTTTCTTGATCGCGACGGAAGCGCCGTCCAGCCCGTAGGAATCGTAGTTCGCACCGACGCTGTTCAGCCATTCCAGCGCCTGCGGGTTGGAATAGCTGACATGTTCCGCCAGCCGCACATAATGATCGTCGGTGCGCTGCGACAGCATGGTGTTGATGACGGCAAGCCCGACCGCGCCGCCGAGGTTACGGGTAAGGTTGAACAGGCCGGAAGCGTTGCGGATACGGGCCGGCGGCAGGGTGCCGAGCGCGATGTTGTTGATCGGCACCATGCACATCATCAGGCCGAAACCACGCAGGATCTGCGGGATCAAAAGCTCGTAGAAATCCCAGTCTGTCGTCACATGCGTCATGATCCATGTGCCGCAGCCGAAGCTGATGAAGCCGATGGCCATCATCGCCCGCGGATCGAGCTTGGTGGAAACCTTGCCGGCGATCGGCGCGGTGAAGAACATGGCAAGACCCGACACGAACATGGTCTCGCCGATCATCAGCGCATCGTAACCCCTGACACGGCCGAGATAGAGCGGGTAAAGATAGGTCAGCCCGTAAAGCCCGATGCCCATGACGAAGGAAAACAGCGAGCCGATGGAAAAATTTCGGTCGGCGAAGGCGCGGATATCGACGACGGGGAATTCCACCTTGAAAGCGCGCCAGAAGAACACCACGGCACCGATGACCATCGCGACCGATCCCATGACGATATGCTCGTCGTTGAACCAGTCCTTGTTGTTGCCCTCTTCAAGCACATATTCCAGCGAGCCGAGGAAGACCGCCATGGAGATCAGCCCCCACCAGTCGAACTTCTTCCAGAGCGACTTTTCCGGCTTGTCGAAATCGATCAGGCTCCAGGTGAGGATGGTGACGATGATGCCGGGGATGATGTTGACGAGGAACAGCCAGTGCCAGGAAAAGGCATTGGAGAGATAACCGCCGACCGTCGGGCCGATGGTGGGCGCAAGCGTGGCGACGAGACCGATGATCGGTGACACGACCGAACGCTTCGAGGGCGGGAAGATCGTGAAGGCGGCGGCGAAGACGGAGGGGATCATGCCGCCGCCGATAAAGCCCTGGATCGCGCGATAGACGATCATCTGGTCGATATTGGTGGCTGTGGCGCAGAGCGCGCTCGATATGGTGAAGCCCGCAGCACAGGTGGCGAAAAGCACGCGCGTGGACAGGATGCGCGCCAGCGTGCCCGACAGCGGGATCATGATGACTTCAGCGATCAGATAGGAGGTCTGCACCCAGGCGATCTCATCGGAACCCGCGCCGAGACCCGCCTGGATTTCCGCCAGCGAGGCGGAAACGATCTGAATGTCGAGAATGGACATGAACATGCCGAAGACCATCGCGAAAAACGCGATGAGCCTGCGCCTGTCCATCGGGGGATCGGCGGGGATGGACGCCCCGCCCGTACCGACAACCGTAGCCGCCATGATCTTGACCTCAACGGCGCATCAGCGATGCGCTTTACTTGGCTTCCGGGTTAACTTGCGCGGTTTTGGTGGTTTCCGGCGCCGTGCGGGTATCGACATCGACAACGACGCTGAGGCCGGCGCGCAGATTGTGCCTGGCGAGGTCTTCCTTCGCGAAGACGATACGAACAGGCACGCGCTGGATGACCTTGGTGAAGTTGCCGGTCGCATTTTCCGGCGGCAGCATGGAGAAGACCGAACCCGAACCGGGCGAAATCGACTGTACCGTGCCTTCAATGGTCGCATCGTCGAAGGCGTCGACATGCACGCGCACCTTCGAGCCGGGCACGACGCGGGCAAGCTGCGTTTCCTTGAAATTGGCGTCGATATAGAGCTCGTTCATCGGCACCAGCGAAGCCAGACGCTTGCCGACCGAAACCAGATCGCCGTTCTGCACCGCCAGATTGCCGATGACGCCGTCATAAGGCGCCTTCAGAACCGTGAAGGAAAGATCGCGGGCGGCCTTGTCGCGGGAAAGCTGCAGCGAACGGATCGTGCTTTCGGCTTCCTCGCGCTGGGCACGCAGAAGCTCGACATTTGCTTTCGCCGAAGAGATGGCGGCATCGCCGGCCACGACGTTGGCCTTGGCCTGATCGAGCGCGACCTGCGCATTGTCAGAGGCGGCAACCGTGCCGACATCCTTCGCCTGCAGCTCGCTGGCGCGCTTCTGGGTGATTTCGGCACCGCGAAGGGCCGCATCCAGCGCGCCCTTCTGGGCGACGGCCTGCTCCAGCGAAGCCTCGCCGCCGACGATCTGCGCATCGATGCGCTTCAGCGACAGTTCCTCTGTGCGGATCTGCGCCTCGGCCTGATCGAGCGCGATGCGATAATCGCCGTCGTCCAGCGTTACCAGCGGATCGCCCGCCTTGACTTCCTGGTTCTCGACCACGTTCACCTTGGCGACATAACCCGAAACCTTCGGCGCGATGACGGCGATATCGCCTTCTATATAGGCATCGTCAGTCGAGACCATGAAGCGGCCGTCGATCCACCAGTTGTAACCGTACCAGCCGGCGCCGGCGAGAAGGGCAACGGCGATGACCGGCAGAAGCTTCGAACGCTTCTTCTGCTTCGGCGCGGCAATGGTCTGGGGCTGCTGCTGCGGCGCGGCCTCAGCCGGCTTTGCGGGAGAGGTCTCGGCCTTGGCGGAGATATCCGCCTCTTCCGCATCGTTGGCGGCGCGAACCGCGCTATTCTTCTGGGCCGACATGAGAGTGTACCGTGATAAATTGAAGAAAGTTTTTTCGAACTGAACCGTTCGGTTCGATTGACATAATCTCTTTCCTGACACATATCAAGTGTTATCGAACCGATTGGTTCGACGTTCGGTTAATTTTTTTTACGCCATTGCGATGCTAAGAGGCGCCAGTGATGGCAGGCAAAGACAGGGATATGGAGACGGAAACGGAAACGGGCTGTCCGGGCAATGCCGCCGGGCGTTTTGCGGCGGGTGAAGACCCGGCCAAACGCGAGCAGATTCTGGCGGGCGCCTGGCGTGTGTTCAAGCGCAAGGGTTTCGACGCGGCCAGCATGAACGACATCACGCGCGAAGCGGGCGTTTCCAAGGGCACGATCTATGTCTATTTCTCCAACAAGGAGGATCTGTTCGCGGCGCTGGTCGATCACCACCGGCAGGAATTCGCCACCTCCATGCGCAATATTCTCGCCGGCACCGAAGAGGTGCGCGACGGGCTGAGACAATTCGGCAAGGCCTTCGCCAACAAGATGATCTGTTCCGAGATGATCCCGGCCATGCGCTCGGTGATCGGCGTCATCGACCGCATGCCGAAGCTGGCGCAGCGTTTCTTCATCGCCGCGCCCAACAATGTCCGCACCGTGCTTCAGGATTTCATCGAGCACCATGTCGCGCTCGGCCATCTGAAGGTCGATGACGTGGAACTGGCCGCCCGGCAATATATCGAGCTTTCCACCGGCACCTTCTTCAAGCTGCGCCTGTTCGGAGAGATCGACGGCCCGGTTCCGGAAGAGAAGCTGGACCGGGTGATCGCCAGCGCCATCAAGGTATTCATGGCCGCCTACGGAACCGACAAGGCCTGAGATCATTCAGCAACGGCGTCAGCGCCAATACGCGGACTGCGCGAAATTTCGATGAAATCTTGCGCAGCGGAGCCATCATCTCCTTGTTTCTCGCGTATTGCGCTATAAATTCCACCCACCGAATGTTTCGGCTGGCCTGTTGCTGAAAGGAAAATTTCCCTGATGGAGTCCGTTCTCCCTCTCCTGTCCGACCCCGCCGCCTGGGTGGCGCTCGTCACGCTGATCGTCATGGAGGTCGTGCTCGGCATCGACAACCTGATCTTCATCTCGATCCTCACCAACAAGCTGCCGCCCGAACAGCGCGAAAAAGCCCGCAAGATCGGTATCGGCCTTGCTCTGGTGATGCGCCTCGGCCTGCTCGGCACCGTCGCCTGGATCGTGCAGCTCACCACGCCGGTCTTCGAACTCTTCGGCCATGCCTTCTCGTGGAAGGACATGATCCTGATCGCCGGCGGTCTCTTCCTCGTATGGAAGGCGACCAAGGAAATCCACCACAATGTCGATCCCGAAGACCACAAGGAAGACATGGTCGGCGGCCCTGCCGCGATGAATTTCGGCGCCGCCATCGGCCAGATCCTGCTGCTCGACCTCGTCTTCTCGGTGGACAGCATCATCACCGCCGTCGGCATGACGCCGCATCTGCCGATCATGATCGTCGCGGTCGTCGTCGCCGTCACCGTCATGCTTCTGGCCGCAACGCCGCTCGCCAATTTCATCGAACGCAACCCGACCATCGTCATGCTGGCGCTCGCCTTCCTGATGATGATCGGCACGACGCTGATTGCCGAAGGCATGGGCTTCCATGTTCCGAAGGGCTATGTTTATGCCGCCATGGCGTTTTCGGCGCTGGTGGAGCTGCTCAACATGCTGGCCCGCAACGCGCGGCGTCGCAAGAAGGTGGAGGCGGAAGAGGTGCATTGACCGCACTTCCTTCCGTCATGCCGGACTTGATCCGGCATCCAGTCAGCCCAAGTCCTTGGGCTGAAAAACTCTTCTCGCCGCGCAGACGCGCGTCGGCTGGATACCGGATCAAGTCCGGTATGACGGAAATAATTTCGCCTCTTGCCAAAACAATGACCTTTGCGCATGCTTTTTTCATGCGCCAAGGTTACGTTTATATTCTTGCATCCAAAAGAAACGGTACGCTCTATACTGGCGTAACAAGCGACCTTTCTCACCGTTTATATGAACATCAGAACAACCTGACGCCCGGGTTCACAACCCGTTATGGCGTTAAGACGCTTGTGTGGTTTGAAACATACGATCTCGTCACGGACGCAATTGCGAGAGAAAAGACTATAAAAAACTGGCCTCGGGCATGGAAGATAAAGTTGATTGAAGATCTCAATCCAGCCTGGGACGACATTGCCCATTTTCTTCTCTGACGATGCCTCCGCTCCGTCATGCCGGACTTGATCCGGCATCCAGCCAGCCCAAGTCCTTGGGCTGAAAAGACTCTTCTCGCCGCGTGAGGCCGCGTCGGTTGGATCCCCGCTCACGGCCGGTATGCCGAAGAGATAGGAATGACATCGCCACCCCGGAACCGCTTCACCCCGGCTTGCGTTCTTCGATATCCTCATCGATAGACTCATTCCCGCCGTCTCTCCTTCGAAAGCATAAGCAAGCATGACGACAGACCAGATCCTCGCCTTCACCGTCATCGCCGGCATGATGGTGGCGTTTATCTGGGACAGGCTGCGTTACGATGTCGTCGCCTGCAGCGCTCTGCTCGTGGCCGTGGCGCTCGGTGTCGTGCCTTTCAACAAGGCTTTTTCCGGTTTTTCCGACGATATCGTCATCATCGTCGGCAGCGCGCTGGTGGTCAGTTCGGCAGTGGCGCGGTCGGGCATCGTCGATATGACGATCAAGAAATATTTTCCCGAAATGCATTCCAAGAGCCTGCAGCTCGCCTTCCTGATGATCGTCGTCGCCGTCATGTCGGCCTTCATCAAGAATATCGGCGCGCTCGCCATCATGATGCCGGTCGCCTTCCAGTTCGCCCGCAAATCCGGCAGCCCGGTCTCTTATTACCTCATGCCCATGGCCTTCGCCGCGCTCTTGGGCGGTCTGATGACGCAGATCGGCACCTCGCCCAACATCGTCGTCTCGCGGCTGCGCGAGGAAATGACCGGGCAGAGTTTTTCGATGTTCGACTTCACCCCTGTCGGCCTCGGGCTGACGGTGATCGGCATCGTCTTCCTGACCTTTGGTTACCGGCTGCTGCCGGTGCGCAACCGGCAGCAGGCATCGGTGGAGGATATTCTCGACCAGTCCGCCTATACTGCCGAAGCCACCCTGCCGGCAGACAGCACCCATGCGGAGAAGCCGCTGCGCGAATTGCTGAAACAGGCCGACGGCGATGTGATCGCCAGCACCATCCTGCGCGGGCCGCGGCGCATCTCCCCCTTCCCCGATGTGAAACTGAAAGCGGGCGACACCGTTCTTCTCGAAGGCAGTCCGGAGGGGCTGGACCGCATCGTCTCGCAGGCGAAGCTTCTGCTCTCAGGCAAACCGCTCACCGAGAACGGCCAGAAAACCGCCGATCTCATTTCCATGGAAGCCGTCATCAGCAATGAATCGGTGCTGAGCGGCATTTCGGCGCGCGAGCTTTCGCTCTCCTATACGCGTGGCGTCAATCTGATCGCCGTCAGCCGGCGTGGCCAGCGCGTCAGCCAGCGGCTCTCCGAGCTGACATTGCAGGCGGGCGACGTCATTCTTCTGCAGGGCAGCCGCAAGAACCTGCCGCAGGTATTGCAGGAATTTTCGCTCTTGCCGCTGGCGCAGCGGGAAATACTGCTGGGCGTGCAGCGCCGCGCGCTTTTGCCCGTCCTTGTGCTCGCCGCCGCCATGATCGCTGCCGGGAGCGGGCTGCTGCCGGTCTCGGTCGCCTTTTTCGCCGCCGCTTTCCTGATGATCGTCGTCGGCGCAATACCGCTCACCGAGGTCTATAAATCCATCGACGGGCCGATCCTCGTCATGCTCGCCGCCCTCATTCCCGTCAGCGACTCGCTCCGCACCAGCGGGGCGAGCGAACTGATCGCCGCCTGGCTCGGCCATGCCGCACAGGGATTGCCGCCCTTTGCGGCGCTCGGCATGATCCTGCTCACCGCCATGGCGGTAACGCCCTTTCTCAACAATGCCGCCACCGTGCTGGTCATGGCCCCCATCGCCGCCGGTTTCGCCACCACGCTCGGTTTCCGGCCGGAGGCCTTCCTGATGGCGGTGGCGATCGGCGCGGGCTGCGATTTCCTCACCCCCATCGGCCACCAGTGCAATACGCTGGTCATGGGTCCCGGCGGTTATCGCTTCAGCGACTATCCGCGCCTTGGCCTGCCGCTATCGATCATGATCGTCATCGCCAGCATTCCCATGCTGCTTTACGTCTGGCCAGTGAGCTAGGACTCTCGGCTAGGACGCTGAACCAGCGCGGGCTTCGTATTTCCTTGACGCCTGCGGCAGAATATGGCCTAAGCCGAGACCGAACGGGAATGTGCAAAAGGCGCTTTCATTGCGTCTTCCAACATGATTTCCTGCCGCATCCAAACGAAAACATCGTGACAGACGGGTGAAACCGCCCCGATGTCACTGCCACGTCACGACGAGTGAATTTCATGACCACTTCCGGCGTTCGCGTCCGCATCGCACCTTCCCCCACCGGCGAGCCGCATGTCGGCACCGCCTATATCGCGCTGTTCAACTATCTCTTCGCCAAGAAACATGGCGGCGAGTTCATCCTGCGCATCGAGGATACCGACGCCACCCGCTCGACCCTCGAATATGAGCAGAAGGTGCTTGAAGCGCTGCGCTGGACCGGGCTGACCTGGTCGGAAGGCCCCGATGTCGGCGGCCCTTACGGTCCCTACCGCCAGTCCGAGCGCAAGGCCATGTACTGGCCCTATGCCGAAGAGCTGCTGGAAAAAGGCCATGCCTTCCGCTGTTTCTGCACGCCCGAGCGGCTGGAAGAAATGCGCGAAGCCCAGCGCGCCGCCGGCAAGCCGCCGAAATATGATGGCCACTGCCTCAACCTGAAAGCCGAGGAAGTCACTGCCCGCGTCGCCGCCGGCGAGGCCAATGTCGTGCGCATGAAAATCCCGACCGAAGGCTCGTGCGATTTCCATGACGGCGTTTATGGCGATGTCTCGATCCCGTGGGATTCGGTCGATATGCAGGTGCTGATCAAGGCCGACGGCATGCCGACCTATCACATGGCCAACGTCATCGACGACCATCTGATGAAGATAACCCATGTGGCGCGCGGCGAAGAATGGCTGGCATCCGTGCCCAAGCACATTCTGCTTTACCGTTATTTCGGCTGGGACCAGCCCACGTTCATGCATCTTTCGCTGATGCGCAACGCCGACAAGTCGAAGCTTTCCAAGCGCAAGAACCCGACCTCGATCTCCTATTATTCCGCGCTCGGTTACCTGCCGGAAGCGCTGATGAACTTCCTTGGCCTGTTCTTCATCCAGATCGCCGAAGGCGAAGAACTTCTGACCATGGACGAGCTGGCGGCGAAGTTCGACCCGGAAGCGCTTTCCAAGGCCGGCGCCATCTTCGACATCCAGAAGCTGGACTGGCTGAACGGCCGCTGGCTGCGCGAGAAGCTTTCGCCGGAAGAATTCATTGCCCGCACGCTGGAATGGGCGATGGAAAATGCCCGCCTGACCGAAGGCCTGAAGCTTGCCCAGAGCCGCATTTCCAGGCTTGGCGAATTGCCGAACCTCGCCGGCTTCCTGCTGGCGAGCGATGTCGGCCTGACGCCGGCTTCCTTTGCCGGCCTCAAAAGCAAACCCGAGGAAATCCACGAAATCCTCACCACGGTTGCCGCCGATCTTGAAAAAATGCCGGACTGGAACGTGGAAGCGATCGAGGCCGAACTGCGCGATGTCGCCGAACGCACCGGCAAGAAGCTGCGCGTCGTGACGCCGCCGCTGTTTGTGGCCATGTCCGGCTCCTCGCGCTCGCTGCCGCTGTTTGACTCGATGGCGCTGCTCGGCCGCTCCGTGGTGCGCCAGCGGCTGAAAATGGCGATTGCCGTTGTGGCCACGATGGTTGGCAGCGGAACGTAAGACAAAGCGGCGAGGCTTTTGATTGTTGGCCACGCTCATCAACGGTCGTCATCCTCGGGCTTGACCCGAGGATCCACGTCAGTTCGATGAGTTTCGACAGGAAGACGAGCCGCCTGGAGAATGGATCCTCGGGTCAAGCCCGAGGATGACGGATGTGGAAAGTGTGGGCGCATATTTGGCGACCGCAGCAGCAAACAGAACAATGTGCCCATAAAGGCGAATACGATGAACGACAAGACGACCGAAACCACCGCCCTCTCCTCCGACGCCACCGAAGTGCGCCGCCAGAAACTTGCGCTGCTGCGCGAGCAGATCGGCGATGTCTATCCGGCGCATTTCCACCGCACGCTGACCAATGCGGAGCTGGCGGAAAAATATGCCGATATCGAAGCCGACGTCGAAACCGGCGATACGGTGACGGTGGCCGGCCGCGTTTATTCCTCGCGCAATTCCGGCATGTTCATGGATATCCATGACGCCTCCGGCAAGGTGCAGATCTTCTCCCACAAGGATACGACGCCGGAAGCGGCGCGCAACCTTTTGCCGATGATCGATATCGGCGACATCATCGGCGTGACCGGCAAGGTGCGCCGCACCAAGCGCGGCGAGCTGACGATCAACGCCGAAGAAATCACCATGCTGACGAAGTCGCTGCTGCCGATGCCCGAAAAGTGGCACGGCGTCTCCGACATCGAGCTGCGTTATCGCAAGCGCCATCTCGACATTCTGGCAAACGAAGAATCCAAGCTGCGCTTCCTGCAGCGCTCGAAGATTCTCTCCGGCATCCGCCGCTTCATGGAGGCCGAAGGCTTCCTCGAAGTGGAAACGCCGATGCTGCAGACCATCTATGGCGGCGCGACGGCCGATCCGTTCAAGACCTTCCACAATACGCTGAAGATGGACATGTATCTGCGCATCGCGCCGGAACTGTACCTGAAGCGCACGCTGGTTTCGGGCCTCACCGACAAGGTCTTCGAAATCAACCGCAACTTCCGCAACGAAGGCGTTTCCACAAGGCACAATCCTGAATTCACCATGATGGAGTGCTACTGGGCCTATGCCGACTACGAGGACATCATGGGTCTCGTCGAGCGTCTGTTCGAGACGCTGGCGATTGCCCTGCACGGCACGACCGAAGTTGAATTCCAGGGCCAGACGATCTCCTTCAAGGGCCCCTTCAAGCGTGTGCCGATGCCCGACGCGGTGAAGGAAGCGACCGGGATCGACTTCCTTGCCATCAAGACCGACGAAGAAGCCCGCGCTGCCGCCAAGGCTGCCGGCTTTGCGGTGGAGAAGGACTGGACCTGGGGCGAATGCCTTGCCTTCATCTTCGAGGAGAAGGTGGAAGGCACGCTGATCCAGCCGAGCCACGTCACACATTTCCCGAAGGACATCTCGCCCTTCGCCAAGGAAGTGCCGGGCGAACCGCGCCTCGTCGAGCGTTTCGAAAGCTATTGCAACGCCTGGGAAGTGGGCAACGCCTTCTCCGAACTCAACGATCCGGAAGAACAGCGCCGCCGCATGGTGGAGCAGCTGGAGCAGGCGCACGCCCGCGGTGAAAAGGACAAGCAGCTGGACGACGAGTTCCTCGACGCCATCGATCAGGGCATGCCGCCCGCCGGCGGCCTCGGCATCGGCGTCGACCGCCTGATCATGCTTCTGACCAACGCCCCGTCGATCCGCGACGTCATCCTCTTCCCGGCCCGCCGCAACAAGGCGGACTGATCGGACGAAACCAGGGGCGACCTCACGGCCGCCTTCCACTTCCCGATTTTCCCGCTGGTGGCGAAGGGGCGTGTTTTCCTGACGTCATCCTTGGGCCTGTCCCAAGGATCTAATCGCGTCCAACAAAATCAATCCGTTGCAGATCCTCGGGACAGGCCCGAGGATGACGTTGGAGAGTGTGGCGAGGTTTCGCCCCGTTTGTCTGTCGGTTTTCATCTCCATACATAGACGCTCGCAAGTAATTATCCGGTCTCCAGTGGACGGATCACATAAGTTTATTTAACTTTCAGTAGAATATAATGGCGATCTCGCCTCAACTTATGATACCCATTCCCCATCATTCGCATTGTGTTTGACGGCTTTCGATCAGGACCGCCGGGGGAGATACGCATGCCCGAGAATGAGCTTCCCAGATATCAGCCCGATATGTTCGCGACACCCGAAAAGGAATGCGACGTCGTTATGAAAGGCGGCATCACCTCCGGTGTCGTTTACCCCTATGCGGTTCTGGAACTGGCGCGCCGGTATCGCTTCCGCTCGATAGGCGGCACGTCGGCCGGGGCGATTGCCGCCGCCTTTGCGGCGGCGGCGGAATATTCCCGCACCGTCAGGCGCGATCCGGATGGCTTTGTCCGCCTGCAGGCCCATTGCGATACGATACCGACCATTCTGGGCAGGCTTTTCCAGCCAGAGCGCCGGTTTCGCCCGCTGATGCGTTACCTGCTCTGGGCGCAGGCGGGTGGCTGGCCGGGCAAGGTTCTCGGGCTGCCCATGGCTTTTCCGCTGGCCTCGCTGGCGGGCATGGTCATCGGCGCCGGCCTGTTATGGGCCCTGGGCGGCAACTATGCCGGATCGGTTCTCGGCGGATTTGTGGGGCTGGCGGCGGCGATCCTCATCCAGGTCCTGTGGCTGGTTCTGCACCGGTTGCCGCAGGAAGGTTTCGGTTTCTGCTCGGGATTGACGGTTACGGGTGCGGATGTTCCCGGCCTTACGGAATGGCTTCATGCATCGATCCAGGACATCGCCTTTGGCAGCGAAGCCGCGACAGCGCCGCCGCTGACCTTTGGCGATCTCGCCGGCGAAGACCCGGAAAAGCCGGTCATAAACCTGAAGATGGTGACGACCAACCTGTCGATGCGGCGGCCGCACACCCTTCCCACGACCAACCTGCTGGTGGCTTACGACCCGACGGAATGGCGCGAGCTTTTTCCCGCCGCGGTGATGAACTGGCTGAAGCAGATCGCGACGCCGGGCGGCCCTTTTCCAGAACTCCGGGCTTTTCCAGACCCCGCCCAGTTGCCGGTCATCGTCGCCACCCGCATGAGCCTGAGTTTCCCTGTCCTGTTCAAGGCCATTCCCGCCTATACCAACGACCGTGGCACGCTGGATATCGTGCGGCGTCTCAGCGATGAAACGCGGCCGGTCATGAAAGCGAAAATCTGGTTTTCCGACGGCGGCATCAGCAGCAACTTTCCCATCCACCTCTTCGACGCCCTGCTTCCGTCGCGTCCCACTTTCGCCCTCAGCCTCGATGAATTACCGAAATCCATAGCCGGCAGCACGAAGCGCGTCACGATCCCGCAGGCGGCGGGCGAAGGAATAGGCGTGCCGGTTCACAGGATGGAAAAAATGAGCGGTTTCCTCGGCAACATCCTCAGTTCGGCGAAGGACTGGCAGGATCAATCGCTTGCCACCATGCCCGGCCAGAGGGAGCGCATAGCCCGTGTGTTTCTCAACGAGGAGGAGGGCGGGCTGAACCTCACCATGCCGGCGGAGCGCTCGGCAAAGCTGATGAGCTACGGTCTCGAAGTCGGATCGCTTTTTGCAAATGGCGCACTGGATTTCGATGAACATCGCTGGCGACGGACGCTCGTTGCCTATGACCGACTGGAAGATGCGGTGCTTGCGACCGAGCGCGTGTGGAGCGACGGCAAATATGAAGACTGGCTGACGGATTATGTCGGCAGGATCGAAAGCTACAAGGACGTGACCAAGGCTGAACGGGAAAAGCTGATCGCCCGCATTGCCGCCTTTGCCGCCCTGTCGCAGAGTTTTTCGCCGGCCATCGTTAACAAGCGCAAGAAGTTTCCAAATCCGGCCGGTCGCCTGCGGATCGGGCCGGATATCTGACCCGCCCGCTGCAAGGTCTCAAGGCGGTTTCGGGAAGCACCAGCCCCCACCCGCCTATGGGCTTGCGGCCTTTTTCTCCGCGCCGGCTTCCTCGGCCAGTGCATTCCCGGCGGCCGGCTTCTCTTCCGCCGCCTGCGCGGTTGTCGAGCCTTTGCCGAAGATCAGCGATTTCAGGTAGGACAGGCTGAAGATGCTGTCGCCATCGGCTTCCGGCGTCGAGGTCAGAAGTTCGTCGGCAGCGGGTTCGCCATTCGCTTCGGGAGACGGGGTCTCGCCCTTGGCTTCCGCACCGGCCCCGCCTTCCCCGGCTTTCGCCGGCGCGCCGCCGTCGCCGTCATCCCCGGTTTCGCTGCGCCCGCCCTCGCTTTTCGTGGGCTTGCCTTCCTGGGCCTCCGAGCCGGCATCGGAAGCCGGCGTGGCGCAATCGGCGAATTCGCTGAGGCCTGCCGCCATTGCTTCGGTATCTTCCAGCGGCAGATCGATGCGTAACCCGTAAAACTGGCCGCTGCCATTTGCCGCGCCATCGTAATAAAATGCCGAATAACGATGGGCCTCGGCGCCTTCCGGGATTTTTGCCAGGTCCGGAATGAAGACCACCTGTGCCGCAATGGCGCGACCGCGCATTTCCGAACGCAGCTGCGGGCCGTTCTTGTCGAGCACGGAGACCTGCACCAGATCGGGCTTCTGCCTGTCGTAAACCGCCTTTGCAACACGAAGCGCGGTCTTCAGCCGTTCGGGGCCGTCACCACCTCCGGTGCGGATGAATTTGCGCACCCATAAGGAACCGTTCTTGCGGATATTGACTGTCTGGACTGCGTCGCAGGAAAGCCCGTTGGAGGACACGTAGGATCGACCAAGCAGCCGCTCGCTGCCGATGAACACGGCAGCGGAACCGGTCGCACCCGCCAAAAGCAGGATCCCGCCTCCAATCATAACGAGCTTGCGCGAAAACCGCATTCGTCCGAATACAGCTTTCACCCGCAACATCCTGACATCAAGTACCCCGTCTATCGCCCTCACCCCGGAACGTGGCTCGAAGGATGAGCAAAACACGCGGGACAAGCTCCGGACGTTGCTGTCCGAGCCTTGCGATAGTGCCGCTTTCTCATTGAAAAAAGTTTAACCCCACCGGTGGAACGCCGGCAAAAACGCGCCATTTTCGGACATTTACAAAACGTCCTAATTTGCGAATGATTTGCAATAGCGTTGACATGCGTGATTTTATAACAGAAGGTATTGCGAATTAATCGCAACAATATCTGGTGAGCTCCGTGAACTTCGATAAAATTCGCCACGCCATTTTCGCTTTTTCGCTTTTTCTCCCCACCGCCGCCCTTGCCCAGGAAAAACCTGTCGTCGTGACCACCTTCACCATCATCGCCGACATGGCGCGCAATGTGGCGGGAGACGCGGCCGAGGTGGAAAGCATCACCAAGCCCGGTGCGGAAATTCACAACTACCAGCCGACGCCGCGCGATATTCTCAAGGCCCGCAAGGCCGATCTGGTGCTGCGCAATGGCCTCAATCTGGAATTGTGGTTCGAAAAGTTCCTGGCCAACCTTTCCGGGGTGCCGGGCGTGACGGTGAGCGAGGGCGTGGAACCCATGGCGATCAGCGGCGGGGCGTATCAGGGGAAACCCAATCCGCACGCCTGGATGTCACCCGATAACGCCTTGATCTATGTAGAAAATATCCGCAAGGGCCTGACCGGGATCGACCCCGCCCATGCCGATGTCTATGCGGCCAACGCCAAGGCTTATTCGGACAAGATCAGAGCCACCGTGCAGCCGATCCGCGACACGCTTTCCGTTCTGCCGGAAAACAAGCGCTGGTTGGTAACGAGCGAAGGCGCCTTTTCTTATCTCGCCCGCGATTTCGGCCTGAAGGAACTGTTCCTGTGGCCGGTCAATGCCGACAACCAGGGAACACCGCAGCAGGTGCGCGGCGTGATCGACGCCATGCGCGAGCACAATATCAACGTCATCTTCAGCGAAAGCACGGTTTCCGCCGATCCCGCCCAGCAGGTGGCCAAGGAAACCGGTGCGGCCTATGGCGGCATCCTCTACGTCGATTCGCTGAGCGAGGCGGATGGTCCGGTTCCGACCTATCTGGACCTTTTGCGCGTGACCAGCGAAACCATCGCCAAGGGGCTGTCTTCATGAGAATGGGCCACAAAAAAACAGGCGGCGGCCTGACGGTTCAAAATGCGACAGTGACCTATCGAAACGGCCACACCGCATTAAGAAATGCCAGCTTTTCCATCCCCCGCGGAACGATCACTGCACTTGTCGGCGTCAATGGCGCCGGCAAGTCCACGATTTTCAAGGCGATCATGGGTTTCGTGCCGCTGGCCGCCGGTTCCGTCTCGATTTTCGACCTGCCGGTGAAGGAAGCGCTCAGGAAAAACCTCGTCGCTTATGTGCCGCAGGCCGAGGAGGTGGACTGGAGTTTTCCGGTGCTGGTGGAAGATGTGGTGATGATGGGCCGTTACGGCCACATGAATTTCCTGCGCATCCCCTCGAGACGCGACCATCACATGGTCGAAGAGGCGCTGAAACGCGTCAATATGCTCGATTATCGCAAGCGCCAGATCGGCGAACTCTCCGGCGGGCAGAAGAAGCGGGTGTTTCTGGCCCGCGCGCTGGCGCAGGAGGGTCAGGTGATCCTGCTGGATGAGCCTTTCACCGGTGTCGACGTGACAACGGAAGAGCAGATCGTCGCACTTTTGAAGGCGCTGCGCGACGAGGGCCGCGTCATGCTGGTTTCCACCCATAATCTCGGCAGCGTGCCGGAATTCTGTGACCGCGCCGTTTTCGTCAAGGGCACGGTGCTGGCATCGGGCAAGACGGCGGATACCTTCAACGAGGAAAACCTGCAAAAGGCTTTCGGCGGCAGCCTGCGCCACTTCGTGCTTGGCGGGGCGGACCTGCACAACGACGCCGATCCGCGCCGGGTAAAGGTCATCACCGATGACGAACGGCCCTTTGTGATCTACGGCAAGAACGGCCAGAACGGGCGCGATCCCGAGACCCCGAAAGAAAAGCTCGATGATAAACAGCCTTCTTGAGCCCTTCACCTACGGTTACATGCTGAACGCCATCTGGGTCAGCGCGCTGGTGGGCGGCGTCTGCGGTTTTCTCTCGGCCTATCTGATGCTGAAGGGCTGGTCGCTGATCGGCGATGCGCTGTCCCACGCCATCGTTCCGGGTGTGGCGGGCGCCTATATGCTGGGCCTGCCCTTTGCGCTCGGCGCTTTTCTCTCCGGCGGGCTTGCGGCCGGTTCCATGCTGTTCCTGAACCAGAAAACGCGGCTCAAGGAAGACGCCATCATCGGGCTGATCTTCACCTCGTTTTTCGGGCTCGGCCTGTTCATGGTGTCGCTCTCGCCCACCTCGGTGAATATTCAGACCATCGTGCTTGGCAATATTCTGGCGATCACCGCCGAAGACACTATCCAGCTGGCGCTGATCGGCGGCATCAGCCTCCTTGTCCTGGCGCTGAAATGGCGAGACTTCATGGTGGTGTTTTTCGATGAGAACCACGCCCGCACCGTGGGGCTGAAACCGGAAGTGCTGAAGGTGATCTTTTTCACCCTGCTTGCCGCTTCCACGGTTGCCGCCCTTCAGACTGTCGGGGCCTTCCTCGTTGTCGCCATGGTGGTGACGCCGGGCGCCACCGCCTATCTGCTCACTGACCGTTTCGAGCGGCTGATCCTGATGAGCCTGATCATCGGTGCGGGCACCAGTTTCGTCGGCGCTTACCTCAGCTATTTCCTCGATGGCGCGACCGGCGGCGTCATCGTCGTGTTGCAGACCGCGATCTTCCTTGCCGCTTTCTTGCTTGCGCCCAAGCACGGGCTTCTCGCATCCAGGGCCAAGGCCCGCAAGGCGCTGGGGGAAACGCCATGAGCGACTATCTCGAACTCGCCATCCTGCCGTTTCAATTGCCCTTCATGCAATACGCCTTCGTGATCACGCTGATGATCGCGGTGCCGATGGCGATGCTCTCCTGTTTTCTGGTGCTGAAGGGCTGGTCGTTGATGGGGGATGCGGTTTCGCATGCCGTGCTGCCCGGCGTGGTGCTGGCCTATATCGTCAACATCCCGCTTTCCATCGGCGCCTTCATCGCCGGCATGATCTGTGCCCTCGGCACCGGTTTCATCAAGGAAAACAGCCGCATCAAGGAAGACACGGTGCTTGGCATCGTCTTTTCCGGCATGTTCGGGCTGGGGCTGGTGCTTTATGTGAAGGTGCAGAGCGATATGCATCTCGATCACATCCTCTTCGGCGACATGCTGGGCATTGCGCCGTCGGACATGCTGGAGACGGGTCTGATCGCCCTTTTCGCCACGCTGTTTCTCGGCATCCTGCGCAAGGATCTGCTGGTCAACGCCTTCGATGCGCAGCATGCCAAAGCCATCGGCCTGCCGGTGCGTCTCCTGCATTATGGCCTGTTGATGGTTCTGTCGCTGACCGTGGTCGGGGCGCTGAAGGCGGTGGGCATCATCCTCTCCGTCGCCATGCTGGTGGCGCCGGGCGCAATCGCCTTCCTGCTGACCAGGCGTTTTTCCGCCATGCTCGCGGTTGCCATTGCGGTGGCGGTCGCCTCATCGCTTTCGGGCATATGGCTGAGCTTCCTGATCGACAGTGCGCCTGCCCCCACCATCGTCATGTTCATGAGCCTTGCTTTCGTCGCCACCTTCATCCGCACCACCTGGAAGGCCAGGCGGATCGACGCCGCGGGGGAAACAGGCTTCTAAAACAACGATTTTTGCGGGCGTGTGGAACATTTTCGCCTTTTGCGCGTCATTTTATCGAGCCTGTCGCGGGGCGGCGGGCTCGGGAAAATTACGCAAAAGGGGAAGCACCATGCTGAAGTGGGCTCTTATTTTCTTCGTTATTTCTTTGATCGCGGGCGTATTCGGCTTTACCGGCATTTCGGCAGCTGCGGCGGGCGTGGCCCGAATCCTGTTCTTCATCGCCGTGGTGATCTTCCTGGTCTTCCTCGTGCTTGCACTGATGGCCGGAAGCGCCGTCGTCTGAATGAAAAAAGGCGACCGGTGTAAGAGCCGGTCGCCTTTAATCTCTGAAAACTGTATATTCTCCTGCGTCATCCTCGGGCTTGACCCGAGGATCCATAGCCTGAGGTGTGGATCCTCGGGTCAAGCCCGAGGATGACGTTGAGTTTGTGGAGATGTTAAAATCTCAACCGGCGAATACACGCCGGTTCCATCTCCTATCTCCCGTAAAATCCCTCAGCCCGTCCAGCCGCCATCGATCACATGAATCTGGCCGGTGGTGAAACCTGCCTCGTCAGAAGCGAGATAGGTGACAAGCGCCGCGATTTCTTCCGGCGTGGCGATGCGGCCCATCGGCTGGCGGGCGATGAAATCGGCCAGCGCCTGTTCGTAATTGCCGGTGGCGCGCAGGCGGTCATGCAAGGACGGGCTATCGACCGTGCCGGGGCAGATGGCGTTGCAGCGAATGCCCCTGGTGACGAAATCGGCGGCGATGGCCTTGGTCAGACCCACCACGGCCGCCTTGGAGGCGGTATAGGCGAAACGGTTCGGCACGCCCTTCACACTGGAAGCGATGGAGGACATGTTGACGATTGCGCCCTTGCCCTTTTCCAGCATGCCGGGAAGGAAGGCGCGGCAGGTACGGTACATGGCCTTGGCGTTGAGATCGAAGGAGAAATCCCAGTCCTTCTCTTCGCATTCGAGGATGGTGCCGGAATGAACGAAACCGGCGCAGTTGAACAGCACATCCGCATGGCCGATATCGGCGGCGAAATCCTTGACGCCATCGCCATCGAGCACGTTCAGAACCCGGGTTTCCGCACCTTTCAGCGTCGAAAGCGCCAGCTCGTTGATATCGGTGGCGATGACGCGCGCACCTAGCGACACGAACCGCTCCGCCGCAGCGCGGCCGATACCCTGACCGGCGGCGGTGATCACCACTGTCCGGCCGTTAAAATCCTGCACCATGAATAGCCTCCCGCTAAGGCGCGCCCGCCCTTCGGGGGCCGGACCGCTGAATTTCGATGATCTCAAATATGGATCGACAATTCATATGTAAACGCGGTATTCATATGGCGTCAAGCAAACTTGCGTGGGTGCCGGCTATCGGGCAACCATATTTTAAGGCACCTCCGCCAGGCACCCATGCAAAACACCATCGAGGCCAGATGACCGACGACGACAGCGAAAGATATCGCGCCCCCGCCCTCGACAAGGGCCTCGACATTCTCGAACTTCTGGCCCGCACCGATGGCGGGCTGACCCAGATCGAGATCGCCAAGTCTATCGGCAAAAGCCCGAACGAGCTTTATCGCATGCTGGACCGGCTGGTGCGCCGCGGTTATGTGCAGCGGCTTGAAGGCGACCGTTTCTCATTGACGCTGAAGATGTTCGGGCTGGCGCATTTCCACGCGCCGATCCGCCGGCTGGTTTCTTTCGCCGCACCTGTCATGCGCGATTTTTCGGCGAGCGCCGAGCAGGCCTGCCATCTGGCAATCTATGATCGCGGCAGCGTCGTCGTCATCGCCCAGCAGGAATCGTCCACCTACTGGGCCATGTCCATGCGGGTCGGCGCGCAGATGAGCCTGTTCCACACCGGCTCCGGCCATGTGCTTCTGGCCTTCCAGACAGAAGCGCAGCGCCAGATCATGATAACCGAACAGGTGCGCGGCGGCGGCGAAACCGTGCCGCCGGACCTCGCGGGGCGGCTGGCGGAGGTGCGCAAGAACGGTTTCGAATCCATGGACAGCCTTCAGACCGCCGGCGTGCGCAATATTTCCGCCCCGGTGCTGACGCTTGACGGTACGGCGCTTGCCGTCATCACCTGTCCCTATATTACCCCGCTTGGCGGCAAGGCCCCGACACGCGAGGCCTGTGAAGCGCTGATCCGCGAGGCGGCAAAGCGGATTTCCGAAGTGGCGACGGGAAACGGAAATTCCTGAAACGCACAAAAAAACGCGACCGGCAGGGACCCGATCGCGTTTTGAGTGACTGGAGATTTATGTATCGTAAACGCGGTGGAAGCATAAAATGTTCCGCCGAGGTTAAAGACGAGGAGGCGACCTCCCGTTTTTCGTCATCCTCGGGCTTGTCCCGAGGATATGCAACTGATTGATTTCATGCAACGTGAATAGATCCTCGGGACAAGCCCGAGGATGACGTCACGTGTGTGGCAAGGTCACCGGACGCCTTGGCTCCACCCCTTAAGCGGCAGCCAGCGTCAGTTCCTTGCGGACCATCTCGCGCAGCGTCACCAGATCCTTGGCGAACAGGCGGATGCCTTCCGAGAGCTTCTCGGTGGCCATCGCGTCTTCGTTGAGCGCCCAGCGGAATGCCTTCTCGTCGAGCGACTGCAGCGGCTCTGCCTTGATATTGTCAGGCGAAAGCTTGCGCTCCAGCTTGCCGCTGTCCTTGTCCAGCTCTTCCAGCAGCGCCGGGCTGATCGTCAGGCGGTCGCAACCGGCCAGCGCTTCGATTTCGCCGACATTGCGGAAGGACGCGCCCATGACGACGGTGCTGATGCCATTGGCCTTGTAATAATTGTAGATGCTGCGCACCGACACGACGCCCGGATCGGTTTCGGCAGTGTAGGTCTCACCGGTCGACTTCTTGTACCAGTCAAGGATACGGCCAACGAAGGGCGAGATGAGGAAGACCTTGGCTTCGGCGCAGGCAATCGCCTGTGCCTGCGAGAACAACAGGGTCAGGTTGCAGTCGATGCCTTCGGACTGCAGCACTTCGGCGGCCTTGATGCCTTCCCAGGTGGAAGCGAGCTTGATGAGGATGCGTTCACGCTCGATGCCGCGCTCCTTGTAGGCGGCAATGATGTGGCGCGCCTTGGTGATGGAGGCTTGCGTATCGAAGGAAAGGTCGGCATCAACTTCGGTCGACACGCGGCCCGGAACGAGGCCGGCAAGCGCCGCGCCCACGGAAATGGCCAGACGGTCGGCAACGGCGGCAACCACGGCGTCGGACTGGCCGCCCTGCTTCTTGCCCCAGGCGACAGCTTCCTTCACCGCATCGGCAAAGGCCGGGGTGCCGAGCGCTTTGAGAACGATGGTCGGGTTGGTGGTGCAATCCACCGGCTTCAGGCGCGCAACCGCCTCGATATCGCCGGTGTCGGCAACAACCGTGGTGATGGCGCGAAGTTGTTCGAGTTTGGACGTCATATCGAATGATCCTTCATGATCTCTTGAAAACTTGCTCACCCGTCTTTTCGTTCCCGCACCATGGGTGCGCCCAAGGCCGAAATCGCGGTTTGTCCGGCTCCGACTATCGCAAGCTGCACGGTCTAAAGTCAAGACATTTGCGCATCGCAATTGACATAAGTTTCACGCCTGCGATACTCGGTCGCTAATAAAGAATGGCGGAAACCGTGGCGAAACTGAGAAGAGAAACCCATACGGCCTATTCGGAAGCGGCTTCGCTGAGGCTGCGCGCCGCATGGCTCTATTATAATCAGGGCATGACGCAGAAGGATGTCGCCGAGAAACTGGGCATCAGCCGCTCCACCGTCATCCGCCTGCTGGACGAGGCGATGAAGCGCTCCGAAGTGCAGATATGGATCAACGAGGGCATAGAGGATTTCGTCGCGCTGGCCGGCCGGCTGGAGGCGGCCTACGGGCTGGACGAAGCCGTCATCATCCCCTGCCCCGAGAAGGCGAGCGCCGAAAGCACCGCCAAGGCCGTTGGCCTGGCGCTGGGGCAATTCCTCTCCGAAGCGGTGCCGAACGACGCCACCATCGGCGTCGGCTGGGGCCGCACCATGACCGCCTCGCTTTCCAGCTTCCGCCCGCCGCGCCGGGAAAACTGCAAGGTCGTCTCGCTGCTCGGCGGTATCGTCGCCGTGCACCAGACAAACCCGCTCGATTACACCTGGCGGCTGGCGAGCGCGCTCGGCGCGGAATGTTACATGTTCCTTGCGCCGCTGCTGGTGGATTCGGTTGAGACCAAACGGGCGCTGATCGAAAAATGCGGGCTCGCGACGCTTTACGATCTCGCCGAAACGCTCGATCTCGCCATCGTCTCCTGCGGCGATATCGGCCCGCATTCGACCTCGCTGTCGGAAGGCTTCATCTCGAAGGAGACATTGCGCGAACTCATCGACGCCGGCTGTGTCTGCGATACCATGTTCAATTTCATCGATGCCGATGGCCGCTCGGTCGACCACCCGATCAACCAGCGCGCCATGGCGATCGATCTCGATACGCTACGTAAGGCGAAACACATCGTGCTGGCCTCCGGCGGCGCCCACCGCGCCATCGCCATCCGCGCCACGATCAAGCGCATCGGCTGCAATACGCTGATAACAGACGAAGCGGCGGCGCGGGCGTTGCTGGAGCTGGTTTAAGCTTCGTCAGGCCATTGGCGTGCAATATTCACCCCCCCGTCATCCTCGGGCTTGAGGCGAGGATCCACAAGCGGCTTGGCGGTGGATCCTCGGGTCAAGCCCGAGGATGACGTCGCGTATGAAGAGCCCGCGCAATATGCGCCCAGATCAAAGGGATCTAAGTCAGATCGGAAAAGATAATCAATCCAATCACACCTTCCCCGTTTCCCAGCCGAGCATCGCGCGCTTGCGGGTCAGGCCCCAGTGATACCCCGTCAGAGCCCCGCTTTTCCCCACGGCGCGATGGCAGGGAACGACGAAGGACACCGGGTTGGCGCCGACGGCAGCACCAACCGCACGCGACGCGGTGGGCTGGCCGATATCGCAGGCGATGTGCGAATAGGTGACTGCGCGGCCCATCGGGATTTTCAGGAGGCTTTCCCAGACACGCACCTGAAAATCCGTGCCGAGCAGCACGACGCGCAACGGCCTGTCCGCCGACCACATGGACGGATCGAAGATGCGCGCTGCGTAGGGCGCGGTCGCTTCACGATCCTCGACATAATCGGCATTCGGCCAACGGCCGGCCATATCCTCGAAACAGGCCCTTTCCTCACCCGGATCGGCAAAGGCGCAGCCGGCAAGGCCACGATCGGTCACCATGACCAGCGCAAGCCCGAAGGGCGAGGTGTGGAAACCGTAACGGATCGTCAGCCCGCCGCCCTTGGCCTTCCATTCGCCGGGCGACATGGCCTCATGGGTGACAAACAGATCGTGCAGGCGCCCCGGCCCCGACATGCCGACCTCGATCGAGGTTTCCAGCAGCGGCAAATCCTCCTCGCGCAGCAGCCGCTTGGCATGATCGAGCGTCACGGCCTGCAGGAATGCCTTGGGCGAAAGTCCGGCCCAGCGGGTGAAGGTCTTCTGCAATTGCGTCGGCGACTGGCCGAGCTCTGCGGCAATGGCTTCAAGAGAGGGCTGCTCGCGATAATCCAGCGTCAAAAGCTCGATAACCCCGCGCACCGTGTCGTAATCCGATCCGATGGGGGTGATGTCTTCGTTCAGCGTTATATTGGCATTCATCGCAAATCTCCTGGCGCTTCACAGAAAACCATTAAAGCGTGTCGGTCTCCACCCGTTTCTTGCGCCGTACTCAGTTTCTACCGGCATACCGGCCTCGAGCCGATATGTCGGATGTAAGCGGAATTATCCCCTCACATCCGCCGCCGCACAGTCGCCAGCGCGCTGCCGAAGGCCCTGGCGAAACTCTCCCGGTCATCCGGGTTGAGAAACGAGCCGATATCGGTCGCCCGGCCTTCACCCGTCACATGCATGGAGACGATACCGATCTCGTCATGCCGCCTTACCCTGAAGCGCGCCCAGAAGGGGTTGAAGCGATGTTCCACCATCCGCCCGGCCGGCGAAAATTTGCGGATCGACAGGCTGGTGCGCGAAACGCTGACCTCTTCCCGCGCCTTCGCCGCCCGATAATTGGCGCGGAAAGCGGCATAAAGCAGCAGAAAATCCAGCCCGAAGAACAGGCCGACCGGCCATGCCCCGGTGGCGAGGAAAAAGCCGCCATAGATGAGGCAGGCGAGCCCGGAGAAAAGCAGGAGAAGCCGGAAACCCCTTCTGCCGAGCGAACGGTGCGGAACGAGTTCCGCCGCGAAAATCGGCTTGTCGTTGAGCGTATCCACGTTGCTTTCCTTTGGGCGGGCTGGCTATAGATAATCCATGACAGTCGCCAAAAAACGATCCAGCACCCAAACATTGAAAAAGTCAAATCCGACATCCGCGCGCAAGCCGGCGCGGGTGAAAACGGCCTATTCGAAGGACGAGCTGACCGAAATCTTCCGCCGTTTTTCCATCCAGCGGCCGGAGCCGAAAGGCGAGCTGGAACATACCAATCCCTTCACCCTGCTGGTGGCAGTGGCGCTTTCCGCGCAGGCGACCGATGTGGGCGTGAACCGGGCCACACGCGCGCTGTTCCAGGTGGCCGATACGCCGGAAAAGATGCTGGCGCTCGGCGAGGAAGAACTGATCGGCCATATCAAGACCATCGGGCTTTACCGCAACAAGGCGAAAAACGTCATCGCCCTGTCGCAGATGCTGATCGACAATTTCGGTGGTGAGGTGCCGAGAACCCGCGAGGAACTGGTGACGCTGCCGGGTGTCGGCCGCAAGACGGCCAATGTGGTGATGTCCATGGCCTTCGGCGTGCCCACACTTGCGGTGGATACCCACGTCTTCCGCATTGCCAACCGGCTCTGTCTTGCGCCGGGCAAAACCCCTGACGAGGTTGAAGACCGGCTGATCCGCATCATTCCCGAACAATATCTGTTCCATGCCCATCACTGGCTGATCCTGCACGGGCGTTATTGCTGCAAGGCGCGCAAGCCGGAATGCGAACGCTGCGTGATCGCCGATATCTGCAAATCGCCGGAAAAGACCTTCGATATTCCAGCGCCGCTGGTGGAGTTACCCGCGCAGCTGTTCGGTGCTGCCGGCGGCGAATGACGGATCGCGCCGGCTGACGGCCTTGTGCAGATGCACCATCATCGAAGCGGCAAAAAGCGGCGTCAACAGGTTGAGGAACGGCACCGCCAGGAAGGCCGCTATCACCAGCCCGGCCATGAAGACGGTGGTGCGGTGTTTTGAACGGAACAACCTCGCTTCGGCGGGCGAGCGGAAACGCATCGCCGCGAATTCGAAGAATTCCCGGCCGAGCAGATAACCGTTCACCAGGAAAAACGCGATGAGATTGACGCCCGGCACCAGAAGCAGCAACAGCGCAACAAGGTTGCCGGCGATGACGACACCGAAGAACTTGATGGAGGACAGCACGGCCTCGCCGACCGGCATCGCCTTGCCTGGCGGATCGTCCGGATAGCTCTTTTTTTCAACGACTTCGGCGACATCGTCGAGAAACAGGCCGGCAATGACGGCGGTGACCGGCGAGATGAGCAGCGCGAGCGCCAGCGCCAGGCCGATGCCGGCGAAAATGGCGAAAACGAAGGTCAACCAGCCAGCCCAATCAGGCACGCCGGGAATAAGCGTATCCACCCACGGCAGGGCGAAATAGATAAAGATCGACCGGATGGCGAACCACAGCGCCGCCAGCACCAGAAGCGTGAGCCCCAGAACCTTCCAGAATACCGACCGGGTCTCGGCGGCAAAGAGATTGTGGAAGGCAAGCCTCGCCGCATCAAAAATCATTCGGAACTCCCTGACGCCTGTCGCGTTGAAACACCCTTACAGACGAGAGATAGGCGCTGCCCATCCGCTCTGCAAGACGGAGGCAACGACCTCAAATAGCTGAATTTAAACCGCAGATGGAATTTCCCTTGAATAAAAGGTATCTCTAAAATATAATAATCCATCTATCATAATTCGCATTCCGGTTCGGTGGAGGACAAGGCCGAAAAGGTCACCCCCACCGTCAAATCGCGGTTCGCACGCTCGTTTGCGCGCGCGCATGCATCATCGTTCAATAAAGAAAAAAAATGAGGCGTTGGTGGAAAAGCTGCTGTTGAACCTTACGCGCGCCATGAAGGCAGGCACTCCTTCAGAGCGCAAGATCGCCAAATATCTGATCGAACATCTCGACGAATTGCCGTTCGAGACGGCGCAGACGCTGGCCGCCAAGCTCGGCCTCAGCCCGATGACGGTCGGCCGTTTCCTGCGTTCCCTGGGATATCGGCAATTCAGCGACATCCGCGCCGATCTGCGCCACGCCGAAGAAACGGCCGGTGCGGACCAGCCCGCCATGGCCGAAGGCGGCGAACATTCCAACCCGTTTTCGCAGCTCCTGTCACAGCAGATCCAGGCCGTGCAGACCGCCTTCGACATGACCACCCAGTCGATCTGGCATCTTGCCATGAACGAGATCACCTCGGCGGGCGATGTTTTCCTGGCGACATCCCCTGAAAGTCTCGACGCCGGGCGGCATTTTTACGGACGGCTTCTGGAGAGCCGCGGCCACATCCATTATCTCGGCAGCGACAACGCCGCTTATGTCGCCCTGTGGGATTTCGATCCCGCGCGCACGCTGCTCATCATCATGGATTGCGGCGGCAACCTTCTGCCGCTGCAACGCCTGTCGGCAATGGCGCGCAAGAGCGGTTACAAAACGCTTCTGATCACCACCCGTTTTTACGAATGGGGGCCGGAAAGCACCGATCTCTGTCTTGCCATGCCGCAGGCCCAGAATGGCGGCCAGGGCCTGCTGCAACTCGTCTCCCTGCTGGAATTCACTCTCTGCGCGCTCAGCGCCAGCGCCGACGACAGCGGCAGGGCAAGGGCAAAGAACCTCTCCGCCCTGAAACGCTCGCTGCGCAGCTGATCTGCGCCTGGTGGCAACGGCGGCATATGGATCGAGCGGTTGCCGCTCGTTTCTTCTCCCCGCCGGGGGGAGTCCGCGGCAGCGGGATGAGGGGGCTTGGTGCGTTCCATCGCCGGCGTTCCCCCTCATCCGGCTCTTCGGGCCACCTTCTCCCCGGCGGGGAGAAGAAATGCGCGGCATCCGTCAAAGCCAGTCATTTCCCTTCAGAAAATCAAAGGCTTTCAAGTTCCTGCCGATGGCGATACATGGCGAGAAACCGGCGATAATCCCGCTCATAACGGGGCCCACGCGCCGGATTGCCTGGTATTTCCGCATTGCCCGGATACATGGCGGCCCCTGCAGCCGCAAGGTTCGCATGCACCCCGCCGGCCGTCGCCGCCGTCATCGCCGTTCCCAGCAGCACGGCGTCAGCGGTGGCGGGCACCACGATGCGCTTGCCCGTTACATCGGCATAAAGCTCCATCAGCAGCGGGTTCTTCACATGCCCGCCGGTGACATGCAGGCTTTCCACCGCATATCCGAAACGCTCCATGGCATCGAGCACATGGCGGGCGCCGAGCGCAATCGCCACGGCCGTGCGCCAGTAAAGACGGCAGAGACTGTCGAAAGACGTATCCAGCGTCAGCCCGCTGATGACGCCGACGGCATGCGGATCGGCAAGCGGCGAGCGGTTGCCGTGGAAATCCGGCAGCACATGCAGCCGCTCGGCAAAGGCCTCGCCCTCAAGCGCGCGCAATTCCGTGACCCGCGCAACGATGCGGGCATGCAGCGCCGTATCCGGCTCACCGCCTGCCGCATGCATGCGCACAATATGGTCGAGCAGCGCGCCGGTGGCCGACTGCCCGCCCTCCACCAGCCAGTGACCGGGCAGGATCGCCTGCCAATAGGGTCCCCAGAGGCTGTGGCCGGGCATCTGCCGCTCCGACATGGCGACAAGGCAGCTCGATGTACCGGCGATCAGCGCCACATGCCGGCCGACATCCGCGGAAAGGCAGCCGCCAAGTGCGCCGAGAGCGCCGGCATAGGCATCGATCATGCCCGCCGCCACCCGGCAGCCGGTATCGAGACCGAGCGCGGCGGCGGCTTCGGATGAAAGCGGACCGATGCTTTCTCCCGGCATCACGGTGGTTTCCGGAAGCCCTGCCCGCACCTTCAGATCGGCAAGGCCCGCCAGTTCAAGATAATCCGCCTGCCAGCCGGGATTTTCCTGCGCCAGAAAATTCCACTTCGCCGTCTGCGTGCAATTTGAGCGCTGCGCTGAACCGGTCGCCTTCCATGTCAGGAAATCCGCCAGATCGAAAGCGAAGGACATGCGCGACCAGCTTGCCGGCATATGCCGCTTCAGCCACATCAGCTTCGGCATCTGCATTTCCGGCGACACGCTGTCGCCGGCGAAATCCAGAACCCGGTGGCCGGATGCCGTCAGCCGGTCGGCCTCCGATATCGCCCGGTGATCCAGCCAGACGATGGTGTCGAACCGGTCTTCTCCCGTCACGGAAACCGAAACGGGGTCACCCCGCCCATCGCGGATGGCGAGCGAGCAGGTGGCGTCGAAACCGATGGCGGCGACGCTCTGCGGCAAGATACCCGCATCGGCAAGCGCTGCTTTCACGGCAATGCAGACGGCGTTCCAGATATCGGTGGAATCATGTTCGGCGTGATTTTCCTGCGGCCGCTGCATCAGGATCGGATGGGTGGAGCGGGCAAGAAGCCGGCCGGCGGGATCGAAAATGCCGGCCCGGGCGCTGGCCGTGCCGACATCGACAGCGACGAGATTTTGACGCATCAAGACTTAAATTCCATCCCTTGCGCAACGACCCGACGACGGCAACAGGCAAGGCCAAGCTTAGCCTGCGTCACGTTCCACCCGTCTGTCAAAACCGCCCTTCCCCACATAGCTGCCGACAAGGTGGACCAAATCCGGCATCGCGTCAAACATGGCATCCGCCCCGAGCCCGGCGATCTTTTCGCGGAATACGGGAAAGCGCGCATGCGAGCCGCCGGTAAAGGCAAAAACGCCCATGCCGGCGGCCTTTGCCGCGGCAATGCCGGCCGGGCTGTCTTCGATCACGATACAGTGGCGCGGCTCGACGCCCATTTCGCGCGCCGCATGCAGGAACAGGTCGGGCGCCGGCTTGCCGTTCTTCACCATGGTGGCGCTGAAGACATGCGGTTCGAATTTGTCGATCAGGCCGGTCAGCCCCAGCGAATAACGGATGCGCTCCGGCTGGCTGGAGGAAGCGACGCAACGCCGCAGCGGCAACAGCCTGTCCAGCGTTTCGCCAATGCCGTCAATCGGCTGCAACTCGGTGCGGAAACGCTCGAACAGCGTCGCCCGCATATGGTCGAGAAAATCGATGTCGGTTTCGACACCGTAATCCTCAAACAGCGTCGCCGTCATGCTGGCGACGCTGCGGCCGAGAAAGCGCTCATAGGCTTCTTCCTCCCCCATCGTCACGCCGAGATGGGAGAGCATGTCGAGAAGGACGGAGATGGAGACCGGCTCGCTATCGACGAGAACGCCGTCGCAATCGAAAATCAGAAGGGGTCCGGTCTCGTCTTCCATCTCGCGGTCACTTTTCAGCCAGCTTGTCATCCAGATAAAGCTGCAAGGTCTTCGCCGTGCCTTCTTGCCACAGCGTCTTCAATGCATGGGCAAAGCGTTTACGGAAAAGCTCCGATTCGGCAACTGCTCCGAAGATATCTTCAAGCGCGAGGAAGGCCATGGGATCGTCCTTGGCCTTTATCGCCGCTGCCTGCAGGCGTTCGGCGCTGGCATCGTTGAAGGCGATTTCCTTGCCGCTGTCGGAAGTGCCCTGGAAATAACGGCACCACAGCGCCGAAACCAGCGAAAGGCCGACAATATCCTCGCCGCGCGCCAGACGGTCGGCGGTGGATGGCAGGATGAATTTCGGCTGGCGGTTGGAACCGTCCTGCGCTAGACGCGGAATGGTGTCGCCGATCTTCGGATTGAGGAAACGCCGTTCGATCAGGGCGAAATAATCGGCGAGATTGGTATCGGGAACCGGCGGAATGACCGGAATGATCTCTTCATTTTCAAGCTTTGCCAGAAACGCCCGGATCAGCGGATGTTCCATCGCCTCATGCACGAAATGAATGTCGAGCAACGCCGCCGGATAGGCGATTGCCGCATGGCCACCATTGAGGATGCGGATTTTCATGTGCTCGTAGGGCGCGACATCCTTGACGAACTGCACGCCGACCTTTTCCAGCGCCGGGCGGCCGGCAGGGAAATTATCCTCCATCACCCATTGCTTGAACTCCTCGCAGAAAACCGGCCAATTGTCCTCGATACCGAAATCGTCGCGGGCGATATTGCGTTCGCGCTCGCCTGTCGCGGGCGTGATGCGGTCGACCATGGAATTCGGGAAAGCGACGTTTTCGCCGATCCAGCTGGCGAAGGCCGGATCGGACAAGGCCGCGAGCCCAACCACCGCATTTTTCGTGACCTTGCCATTATGCGGAATATTGTCGCAGGACATGACGGTGAAGGGTTGCAGCCCCTTGTCGCGCCGCGCCTTCAGCCCGGCGACGATGAGGCCGAACACGGTTTTCGGCGACGCCGGGTTCCTGCCGTCTTCGGCAATGGCCGGATGCTGCGGATTGAAGGAACCGGAGGCATCGATGAAATAACCGCCCTCGGTGATCGTCATCGAGACGATGCGGATCTTCGGATCGGCGAGCGTATCGATGATTGCCTTGGTGTCGCCGACCTTCAGAATGTCGATCATCGGCCCGGTGACGCGCGCGCCGGTGCGGTTATTGTCCTGCTCCACGACAGTGGTCAGGAAATCCTGCGCGGCGAGTTTTTCGCGCATCGTGGCATCCGACGGCAGAACGCCCGCACCGATTATGGCGAAATCATGGTCCGTTCCGGTGTTGAAGAGGTCATCCAGATAGACCGCCTGATGGGCGCGGTGGAAATTGCCGACGCCGAAATGCACGATGCCGGCGGACAGGTCGGCCCGGGAATAGGCCGGAACCGCCGCGGTTTTTCTGGCGTCGTCAAGCGTTGCGAGGGAGAGTTTGCATGTCATGTCACGATCCTCGAAGGGGAAACGTTGTTCGTGCCAAGGCCGGGCGGCAGGCGCCCGATACTCAGCTCATCCAGTTGCCGCCATCGACATTATAGGTCTGGGCGACGATGTAATCGGCCTCATCGGAGGCAAGGAAGATCGCCATGCCGGTCAGGTCTTCGGCACGGCCCATGCGGCCGAAGGGCACGGCCTCCCCGACCAGCCGCTTCTTTTCACCGGCGGGGCGGCTTTCATATTTCGCAAACAGCGCATCCACGCCGTCCCAGTGCTCGCCATCGACCACGCCCGGCGCAATCGCGTTGACGTTGATGCGATGCTTGATGAGATCGAGCCCGGCCGATTGGGTGAGGCTGATGACGGCGGCCTTGGTGGCGCAATAAACCGCCACCAGGGCCTCACCGCGCCGGCCCGCCTGGCTTGCCATATTGATGATCTTGCCGCCTTTTCCCCGAGCGATCATTGTTTTTGCGGCGGCCTGCATCATGAACAGCGTGCCGGATACGTTGATCGAAAACAGCCGCTCGTAGCTCTCGCGCTTGATCTCGACAATCGGTGCGAGGTCGAAGAGCGCGGCGTTGTTGATGAGGATATCGAGCCCGCCCGCCCGGCCTTCCACCGTGCGGATGGCGGTGTCGATGGAATGCTGCTTGGTCACGTCGAGTTCGACGGCATAGGCGCTCTCGCCGATCTCGCGGGCGGTCCTGCTGGCCCGCTCGAAATCGATATCGGCAATGGCGACGGTTGCGCCCTCGCGTATGTAGGCCTCCGCAAAGGCGCGGCCGATGCCGCGCGCCGAACCCGTTATCAGCGCGGATTTGCCTTCCAGTCTTCCCGTCATATTGCGA
>NZ_JAOCCY010000008.1:0-173017 GCF_029840625.1 Agrobacterium sp. GD03872 | reverse complement strand
TGGCACACGCTCACTCACTCGCCACCCAACCATTCATCAACCGGGCCTTGCATAAATTCACCAAAAGGGCTTTAAAAACAGCTTCGTAATTGGAGAGTCCGTTTGGAAATCCCGCTGTTTATCCTCGCCCTCGTCGCGGCCTTCATCTACACGCTGGTCGCGAGCATCCGCAATTCAAGTCGAATCAAGTCGCTGGAACGGGAAGTTCTCAGTCTCAAGCGGCTGATGGCTGCGGGCGTGACGTCTCCTGTGGCGGCGCAGGCGGAGAGCGCGGAATCCACGGCAAAACCGGATTTCGAGGCGGAAGAGGAAAGCAGGACGCCTGCGGAAGACGCAGCCTTCCAGGCTGAATACGCCTCCGAACCCCAGGAAGCCGCCGCCATGGCGCAGGCGGAAGACGCCGTGCGCGAGGACGCACCTTCCGCTACTGCGAGCGAGAAGGTATCCGCACCGGCAACGAAAGAAAGCTTCGAAAGCCTGCTCGGCGCACGCTGGGCCGTCTGGGCCGGTGGGCTGGCGCTGGCGCTTGGCGGTATTTTCCTCGTCAAATATTCGATCGAGTCGGGGCTGCTCAGCCCGGCGGTCAGGCTGTCGCTCGCCGCCATTTTCGGCCTCGTCCTCGGAGTTGCCGGCGAGGCCGTCCGCCGCAAGGCGGTGCCGGGCATCGCCGCCACCTATTCCAACGCCATGATACCGGGCGTGCTGACGGCGGCCGGCGCCTTGACGCTGTTCGGCGTCGTCTATGCGGCCTATGGTATTTACGGCTATATCGGCCCCGGCATGGCTTTTGGCCTGCTCGGCCTCGTCGCCTTCGCCACCATCGGGCTTTCGCTGCTGCACGGGCAGGCGCTGGCCGGCCTCGGCCTTCTCGGCTCCATGTTGACGCCGGCGCTGATTTCCACGGAAACGCCGAATATCTGGGCGCTCTTCGTGTTCCTGACTATCTCCTGGCTGGCAACGGCGGCCGCGGCGCGCAGGCAGGGCTGGACCGTGGTTCCCTCTCTCGCCAATGCCGGCCTCGGCCTCTGGACGCTCGGCTATATCGGCTTTTCCGAAACGATCAGCGCCGAACCGCCAACGCTCGCCCTGCTCGTCATGCTGGCGGGAACCATATTCCTCTGGCCGGGCAAGACATTCGACACGCCGCCTGCCGAGACCGGCGAAACCGCCGCTCCCGAGCGGCGCGCCATCCGCGCCATGCGGCTTCTGCTGCGCCCGTCGCTCGCCCTCAATCTCACCGTCTCGATGGCCGTGATCCTGACGGCTATCGGTTTCCTCTTTGCCGATGGCGGTATCGACACCCATCCGGCGCTCATCGTTTCAGCGCTCATCGCCGCCCTTGCGGCCCTTGGCGCCGCCCGCCACTATGCGGTCTGGCCCGCCATTATCGCAGCGCTCGGTGCGCAGGCTGCCGTGTCGCTGATGTCGCGGCAGGGCATCGATTTTATCGGCCTTATCAACGATACGTCCGTGTCCCTTCCGCCCGTATCGGTCGGCTACACGGCGGAAATCGCGATGGCGCTCGGCCTCGGGACCGTCTTCGTGCTCTGCGCCTTCTCTTTCCTGAAACGCAAGGGCGCTGACGATGCGGATTTCGGCCAGCTCTGGGCCGGTATCGCAGCACTTTTCCCCGTCTGGCTCGCAACCGCAAGCTTTGTCGAATACGGCAATCTCGGCCGTGACTGGCTGCACGCCGCCTATGGCCTCGGCCTTGGACTGGTGTTGCTTGCCGGCGCCGAGTGGCTGCACCGGCAGAACAACGAGGCCTATCGCAAGCCGCTGAACATCCTCGTGCTCGGCTCCTTCGCCGCCTTCGCGCTTTGCCTGCACACGCTGACGCAGGGGCTTGCGACGACCGTGCTGCTCTCCGTCATCGGTTTCGTTTATGTGCTCGCGACACGTTACCGCAACTGGGATGTGCTGCCCTGGGTGATGGCGGTGGCAAGCGTTGCCATTCTCGGCCGCATCGCCTGGGAACCCACCATTGTCGGGCCGCAAAATCTTGGGCTCACGCCGGTCTTCAACGCGCTTCTGCCGGGTTACGGCATTCCCGCCCTGCTGGCCGTCGCCTCGGCCTGGCTGCTGCGCGACTGGCCGGGGGTCAGGGCGAAGAACTTCCTGCAGGCGATTGCCAGCGTCATGGGACTTCTCGCCGTCGCCATCCTAATCCGCCACGCGATGAATGGCGGCACGCTGGATGACAGCGTGCCGACGCTTGGCGAACAGTCGATCTACACGCTGCTGACCATCGGCTTCTCGGGCGTGTTGATGACGCTGGACCTGAAGAGCCCCAGCCCCGTCTTCCGTTACGGCTCGATGATTGCTGGCGTGATTGCCGTCATCAACGTGCTGACGATGCATTTCTTCACGCTCAACCCCTATTTCACCGGCGAAAATACCGGCAGCATCCCGTTCCTCAACCTGCTGTTGATCGGCTACCTGTTGCCGGCGCTCGCCTATGGCGGCCTTGCCTATTATGCGCGCGGAAAACGTCCGCCGCCCTATGTCAGCATGCTGGCGGTGGCCGGTGCGGCGCTCGGCTTTGCCTGGGCCACGCTTTCCGTGCGCCGTTTCTGGCAGGGCGAAAACATTGCCGACTGGAAGGGCTTTCTGCAGGGCGAGACCTACAGCTATTCGGTGGTCTGGCTGCTGATCGGCGTGTTGCTGCTGGTGCTCGGTTCGCGCTTTAATGCCCGCAGCCTGCGTCTTGCATCGGCCGCCTTCGTGCTGATCTCGGTTGCCAAGGCTTTCCTGATCGACATGAGCAATCTCGAAGGCGTGCTCAGGGCGCTGTCCTTCATCGGGCTCGGCGCGGTGCTGATCGGCATCGGCCTGTTCTACCAGAAAATCCTCACCCGGAAGCCGCAGGCATGATCGCGGCCGAGGCTTTCGCGCCCTATGCGGCGCTTGCGCAGGATTTGATACCGCACGCCGCCGATACGGGCGACGGCTCGCATGATCTTGCCCATATTCACCGCGTCTTCCGCAACGCCATGCGCATCCATGCGGGCGAAGGCGGCGATGGAACCGTGCTGGCGGCCAGCGTGCTCTTGCATGATTGCGTGGCGGTGGAGAAGAACTCGCCGCTCCGCGCGCAGGCCTCGCGGCTGGCGGCGGAAAAAGCCTCGGGCATTCTCGAGGCGCTCGGCTGGCAACGGCAGGATATCGACGCCGCCGCCCATGCCATCACCACCCACAGCTTTTCCGCCAATATCGAGCCGCAAACGCTGGAGGCGAAAATCCTTCAGGATGCCGACCGGCTGGACGCCATCGGCATGGTGGGGGCGGCGCGCTGCTTTTATATTGCCGGGCGCATGGGCTCGGCGCTTTACGACCCGGTCGACCCGCTGGCGAAAGAGCGGCCGCTTGACGACCGCGCCTTTGCCATCGACCATTTCGAAACCAAGCTGTTCAAGCTGGCCGACGGCTTTCGCACCGAGACGGGCCGGCAGATGGCCAAGGCCCGCCATGAGCGGCTGAAACAGGTGTTGGACCTGTTTCTCGACGAGATTTGAGGAGACCCGAGATGCGTGTGACCGAGCTCAACATCTACCCGCTGAAAAGCGCGCGCGGCATTCCCCTCTCCGAAAGCATCGTTTCGGCCGAAGGCCTGCCGGGCGACCGCCGCGCCATGCTGACCGACCCCACCGGCCATTTCATCACCCAGCGCGAATTGCCGGCCATCGCCACGGTTCTGGCCCGGCACGAGGATGGCGGCATGGCGCTTTTGCGGGAAGCGAATGGCGAGCTTCTCGCAAGACCTTCCGGAGAGCGCATGGATGTGGCGGTGTGGAAATCGATCGTCAGCGCCAATGTCGCCGATGCCGAGACCAACGATACGCTCTCGGCATGGCTGGGGCGCGAGGTGAAGCTGGTGTTCTTCGACGACGCCTCGAAACGCATTGCGAGCCTCGAATGGACCGGCAATGAAACGCCCGTCACTTTTGCCGACGGTTACCAGATACTCGTCACCACCACCGCCTCACTTGCCGCGCTGAACGACAATATGCGCGCCAATGGCGAGGACGCGGTCGGCATGGAGCGCTTCCGGCCCAATATCGTGCTCGATACGGACGAGCCATGGGCCGAGGACCGCTGGGCGGCCATCGAGATCGGCGGCATTCGCTTCGATCTCGTCAAACCCTGCGCCCGCTGCATCATGACCACGCAGGACCAGACGACCGGCTCCCGCGATGTGCCCTCCCCCATGAAAGCCATGGGCCGCATCCGCATGTCCGGAGACCGGCGCGTGCCCGGCCCGTTGTTCGGCTGGAACGTGACGCCGCGTGGCGAAGGCAGGCTGTCGGTCGGCGATGTGGCAAGGGTGATCGAGGAGAGGCCGGAAGGCTGGGCGATCAAGCGGCGGTAAGCTGCTGGTTCAGGTCAAACCGAACCCATAGCCACGGTGCAATGTTTTCATAGGCTTGCGAACCCTCTCTCCCTCATTCCCGTGCTTGTGACAGGGATGAGGAAAGGACGCAGCGTCATCCCGTCACGGCCTGTGCGCACTGACGATCAGGAAAATCGGACGGCGATCTTCGTGTCTGAGTTCCGGCCGCTCGGCCATCAAAGCAGGATCCGGCCTCGGTTCGGCCAGCCGCGTCAAAACAAATCCGGCAGCCAAGAGACCGTTGAGAAGGCCCGACACCGTGCGGTGATATTTGACGACATCGTCCGCCATCCAGTTGGAGTGGCGCACACCCTCGTTTTGATAGTTATCGAGCGGCCAGTGCAGGATTTCGCCATCCTCGCCGTAGAACCAGTCCTGTTTTTCCAGCGCGGTGAATACCGGATGTTCGATGGAAAAGACGAAATCGCCGCCGGATTTCAGCACGGCGAAAATCTTTGCGAATGCCCCGTCGAGATCGCGGACGTAATGCAGGGCGAGAGAGCTCAGCACCACATCGAAACTTTCCTGCGGAAAATCGATGTCTTCGATAGCGGCGCGACGGTATTCGATGCCGGGCCCGCCATTTATCTCGCCGGCGCGGCGCAGCATGTTCCCCGAGAGATCGACACCGACGACATGGGCCGCCCCCTGTTCCGCCGCATAACGGCAATGCCAGCCGAAACCGCAACCGAGATCGAGAAACTCCGTGCCTTTCAGATCCGGCAGCATGGCGCGCAATTCATGCCACTCGCCGGCCTGGCGCAGACCTTCCACGGAGCGCGGCATGGCGCTGTAACGCTCGAAAAACCCGGGATCGTCGTAGATATTCTGCTTCATCGCCGTCTCTCCGGTGGCGGGCATGTGGGCCATTCCATCAATCGCATGAATAATGGCCGTCAAGAAAAGTCGCTAGTGGGAGCGGCTGACAAAAGCTAATATTCACCCCATCAAAGCGGAATCCGCGGCAAGCCATGCGCCTTTTCCTCAAGGCGCGCCGCCGCGATGGGGGAATATTCATGTCGCAAGCCACACGCCAGACCATGCCCTGGCTGATTATCGCCGCCGGGTCGCTGATCGCGGTCATGACCTTCGGTCCCCGGTCGGCCATGGGCTTTTTCCAGCTGCCGATGCTCGCCAATACCGGCTGGGACCGTTCCACCTTCGGTCTCGCCATGGCCCTGCAGAACCTCTTCTGGGGTCTCGGCCAACCCTTCTTCGGCGCCATCGCCGATAAATACGGCACCGGCCGCGTGCTTGTGCTCTCAGGCTTTCTTTATGCGGCCGGCCTCATCTGCATGTCCTTCGGCACTTCGCCCTTCTGGCTGCATTTCGGCGGCGGCGTTCTCGTCGGGCTCGGCATCGCCGCCGGTTCCTTCAGCGTCATCCTTTCGGCCTTTGCACGCCATGTCACGCCACAGCAGCGCTCGCTCGCCTTCGGCATCGGCACGGCTGCGGGCTCGGCCGGCATGTTCCTGTTCGCGCCGATCAGCCAGGGACTGATTTCCGCCTATGGCTGGTCGGACAGCCTCGTCTGGCTTGCCGTCATGATGATGCTGGTGCCGCTGCTCGCCTTTCCGATGCGCGGCAACTCCTCTTCCGGCAACCAGTCGCAGACGCAGTTCCAGCAGACGGCGGGCGAAGCGCTGAGGGAGGCGCTCGGCCACAAGAGCTATCTTCTGTTGACGACAGGCTTTTTCGTCTGCGGTTTTCAGGTGGCCTTCATCACCGCGCATTTTCCGGCCTATCTCGGCGATATCGGCATCGAACCGCGTTATGCGGTTATTGCCATGGCGCTGATCGGCTTCTTCAACATCATCGGGTCGCTTGCCGCCGGCGTCATCGCCCAGCGTTATTCGAAACCCTATATGCTGGCCTATATCTATATCGCCCGCTCGGTCGCCGTTACGGCCTTCCTGCTCCTGCCGCAATCGCCGCTCTCGGTCATCCTCTTTGCGGCCGTCATGGGCATCCTCTGGCTTTCCACCGTGCCGCCCACCAACGCGCTGGTGGCGATCATGTTCGGCACGCGCCATCTCGGCATGCTCGGCGGCGTCGTGTTCCTGTCGCACCAGATCGGTTCGTTCCTCGGCGTCTGGCTCGGCGGCTTCCTTTACGACAGGCTGGGTTCCTATGATCTCGTCTGGTGGCTGGGCGTCGGCATGGGGATCTTTGCGGCCATCGTGCATTGGCCCATTCAGGAGCGGCCGGCCCCGCGGCCCGCAATGGCCTAGTCAGACAGCCTTATCGAGCGCGGGCGGCATCGCCCTGCCCTCAATAGCCCGGCCTTCCAGCGCCTTCAGCGCCGCCTGCACGAAACCGTCGCGGGCGGCGTTTTCGTTGAGGCCACGCGGATCGTAGACATGCCGGTTGAGGAAATGAGCGGTGAGGCGGAAAGCCGCCGCAAGGCTGTCAGGATCGGCGGCCCTGGACTGGCCCTCTCCGAGAAAGGCAGGAAGCGAAAGCATCCGTTCCGCATAGGGCGCACCCGCCGTGCGGCAAACCGCCCTGCCCGTTTTCGGCGATACATAGATGAGATCGGTGCGCAGCCCCGTCGCCGCACATTCGGTAAGGTCGAGGCCGAAACCGAGTTCGTTCAGCACCGCCAATTCGAAGCGCACGAACAATTCCCCGGCATCGACCGGGTCATGCAGATTGTCGAGAATGATATCCAGCGCCTGATAGAGATGCGGGTGCGGATCGCGCTCCGGCAGAAGCCTGAGAAGAGCGCCCATGGCCTGCACGCCATAAACGGCGGTCGCCGTTTCCATCAGCTGCGCAGCGCGCAATTGCAGCGGCTCCATGCGGAATTCACCCAGATGATCGTGAAGCCGCGCCCGCCAGATGACATCCACCCGGTTTCCCGCCTGAAGCACCGGCTGCATGCTGCGGGATCGGCCGGAGCGCACCAGCCCCAGATGGCGGCCACGCGAAGGGGTCATCACCTCGGCGATGACACTCGTCTCGCCATGGCGTTTGACGCCGAGAATGATTGCCTCTTCCTGCCACTGCATGAAACGCGTCCGAATTTCGATTCAGGGCCAATCATACCCGATCTGACGGCGAAACGTTATTCTTTTACCGCGCCATCGACCGTGCCGACGAGGTTGAGGACGAAATCGACAATTTCGTTTTCTCCGAAGGGCTTGCCGAGCAACGGCGCGTGCATGAGATCTTCCGGAAAACCCGTCGTGTCGCCATAACCGCTGACGAAACCGAAGGGAATGGCCGCATCGCGCAGCCCGCGCGCGAAATCGTAGCTCTTGCCGTCGGTAAGGCTGACATCGAGAAGCACGCAATCGGCGCCGCCTTCTTCGACGGCCTGCCGCGCCTGCGCAAGCGTGGTGGCGATGACGACGGTTCCCACTCCCATGGACTGGAGAACCGCTTCGACATCGAGCGCCACCAGATATTCATCCTCAACGATGATAACCCGCTGCGGCACCATATGTTTTCTTCTTCCCAAAAAAATAGGACCGCAAGGCTCGAAGCTGCGGTCTCCGACATGATTCTCCAGTGAGATATCACGACAGGAGTCGCAAATTACGGCCCCAGCGTCATTTAAAAAAGACATGTACAAGGAAGATCAGATGAATGGTCTCTGCCGCTTTTCATCGCTTTCCCAGCCCGCCACGTTGGTCAAGCCCGCATCGTCAAGCACCAGACAGCCCTTGTCCGTCCAGCGGATGAGACCGCGATCGACGAGCTTTCTCAAGGTCTTGTTGGTGTGAACGATGGACAGGCCAAGTGTGTCGGCAACGTGTTGCTGGGTGACCGGGATCGGTGTTTCGCCGAGGATGAGATTGACCGCTTTCGCCTTGCGATAAAGAAACGCGATCAGATAGGCAGCGCGCTCCAGCGCGGTGCGCCGGCCGATACTGAGGAGGTGGCTGTCGAGCATGCGCTCCTCGCTCGCCGCGATCCAGGTCAGGTCATAGGCAAGCGTCGGATGATCGGCGAAGAGATTGTTGAGGCGCGAGCGCTCGAAGACGCAGAGCGTCACCGGCGACAGCGCCTCCACCGAATGCTGCATTTCCCCCATCACCGTGCCCTGCAGACCGACGAGATCGCCCGGCATCACGTAATTGAGGATCTGCCGTCGACCGTCCTCCAGCGTCTTGTAACGGAAAGCCCAGCCTTCGAGAACGGTATAGAGATGGGCGCTGTGCGAGCCTTCCATCAGGATGACGGAACCGCTTTCCACCGCGAGTTCGCCCGTCTTGAAACGTGAGACGAAATCGAGTTCGGAAGAGGAAAAATCCCGGAAATGCGGCAGGTCGCGCAGGGGACATTGCTGGCAGGGGGTGGTGGAAATGCCGTTCGGTTTTTTTGGCGACATGAATATCCGTCATCGAAAAAGGTTGCGCCCAATTGTTTTGGAACAACCCGCCCGAACGTATTCGGTTCCCGATGCTGGGTGAAGATATTCAGTTCGTTCTTTGTGCGTCGTTCCGTTTCCCCCACTCCCCCTCATTCCTGTGCTCGTCACAGGAATCCAGCCACCGCGCGTCTGCGCGGCGAGAGGACTCTTTCCAGCCCAAGGACTTGGGCTGGCTGGATCCCTGTGACAGGCACAGGGATGAGGGAGGATGCCTGCGCGTTACCCCCGCGGGAACTCCAGTCCCATTTCGCGGAAGCGCTCGGGGTCGTCGCCCCAGTTCTCGCGCACCTTGACGAACAGGAAGAGATGCACCGGCTGTTCGAGGATTTCCGACAGCTCCTTGCGCGAGGCGGTGGAGATGGCCTTGATCGCATCGCCGTTCTTGCCCAGCGCAATCTTCTTCTGGCTGTCGCGCTCGACATAGATCACCTGCTCGATGCGCACGGAGCCGTCCTTGCGCTCTTCCCACTTTTCCGTCTCGACATGCGAGGCATAGGGAAGTTCCTGATGCAGGCGCAGGAACAGTTTTTCGCGGGTGATTTCGGCGGCGAGCTGGCGCATCGGCAGGTCGGAAATCTGGTCTTCCGGATAATACCACGGACCTTCCGGCAGTTCGGCGGCCAGATAGTTCATCAGGTCCTCGCAGCCAGAACCATTGGTCGCCGAGATCATGAAGGTGCGGTCGAAGGCGACCGTCTCATTGGCGGCGGCGGCAAGCTTCAGCAGGTCTTCGCGCTTCACCTGGTCGATCTTGTTGAGGCAGAGGATCTTCTTCTGCGGGACATCCTTCAGACCTTCGAGAATGGTTTCCGCATCGCCCTTCAGGCCGCGTTCGCTGTCGATCAGCAGCAGGATGAGATCGGCATCCTTCGCGCCGCCCCAGGCGGAGGTGACCATGGCGCGGTCCAGCCGGCGGCGCGGCTTGAAGATGCCGGGCGTATCCATGAAGACGATCTGGGCATTGTCGTGAATGGCGATGCCGCGCATCACGGCGCGCGTCGTCTGCACCTTGTGGCTGACGATCGAGACCTTGGCGCCCACCAGCCGGTTGACCAGCGTCGACTTGCCGGCATTGGTCGGGCCGATGAGGGCGACGAAGCCGGAGCGGGTCGGAAGGGCATTGTCTTCGCCTTCAATGGCGGGGTTTTCGTGATCGGTCATGATATCCATTCAAGGTCAGAGGTATTCAACATGCGGCCAAAGGGTCCGCCATGCGCTCGATTTTCAGCAGCCGGTTTGCCGGGCGCTCAGTTCAGGTGGAGGATTTCTGCCAGACGCCTTCGCGTTCCAGCAATCTGGTTGCCGCCACCTGTTCGGCCGCGCGCTTGGAGCGCTCGACACCGGTTTCCGGCTTCACGCCGGGAATTTCGACAGTCACCGTAAAGCGTGGATCGTGATCCGGTCCGGAACGATCGTCAACCCGGTAAGAGGGCGTCACCGCAAATCTGGCATGCGCCCATTCCTGCAACTCCGTCTTGGCGTCGCGGCGTCCGGCATCCACGCTGGTTGCGCGGCCCTGCCAGTATTTCAGAATGAATTTGCGCGACGCCTCCAGCCCGCCATCCAGATAGATGGTGGCGATCAGGCTTTCGACGACATCGGCGCGCACATTCAGCATCGCCTTGCCGGTCAGTTTCTTCACGTCCGATCCGGTGCGGATGAAATTGTGCAGGCCCATCTCGTCGCCGATAGAGGCGCAGGATTCGGCGCTGACGAGCTGGTTCAGGCGGACCGACAATTCGCCTTCGGTGGCGTTGCGGAAGGTGGAGAACAGCAGTTCCGCCACGCAGAGACCGAGAACGCGGTCGCCCAAGAATTCCAGCCGCTCGTAATTGCCGGCCGCCGCCGAGCGGGCGCTGGCATGGGTCAAGGCCCGGTCGAGCCGGGCCTTTTCCTTGAACTCATATCCGATCAACGCTTCCAGACGGGAGATTTCATCCGCCGAAAGCGGCTTGCTCTTGCTCATTCCACAACCTTGAAGAGGCGGTCCCAACGCATGTTGGCCGGCCATTCCCAAATGCGGCTGAACGGCGTGTCATTGCCCAGCGAGAAGAAGATGACGCTGGCGCGGCCGATCAGGTTTTCTTCCGGTACGAAACCGACGTCGAAACGGCTGTCGAGCGAATTGTCTCTGTTGTCGCCCATCATGAAATAATGGCCTTCCGGCACCACGAATTCGCGGGTGTTGTCGCCACGAGAATCGGGCGACTGGTCGAGCGTGTCATAGGTGACGCCATTGTCGAGCGTTTCACGGAAGACCGGCACATTGGCGCCCGGATCGGCGCGATAATCGGAGGTAAAGGTGCCGTCGGGCTGCTTCGGCACCGGCTGGCCGTTGATGAACAGCACGCCGTTGGTCACCTGGATGCGGTCCCCCGGCAGGCCGACGAGGCGCTTGATGTAATCGACTTCAGGATTGGGCGGCAGGCGGAAGACCACGACATCGCCGCGCTTCGGCTTGCTGAATTCGAGAATACGGCCGGAGAAGAGGTTCGGCGAGAAAGGCAGCGAATATTTCGAATAGCCGTAGGAGAACTTGTTGACGAAAAGATAGTCGCCAACCAGCAGCGTCGGCATCATCGAGCCCGATGGGATCGTGAAGGGCTGAAACAGCACGGTGCGGATGACCATGGCCAGCAGCAGCGCCTGAATGATGACCTTGACGTTCTCCCAGAGGGCGTTCTGCTTCTTCTCAGCTTTTTCGGACACTTAAAGACCTGCCTGATTGTTTCCCGGCTTCTTCGACTTTGCGAAGGCTTCCGGGCCGTTGTTTGTCGCGCCTGCGGCGGGTGAAGCGGTTTCACACAGCCGGCAACGCTTTCATATTTCTGCGACTTCTCTAGAACCTTTCCAGCCCGAAGGGAAGCGCTTCTGTGTCGCGCCTGCAAATAGAGCGGCAATGCGGCAGCACCGCGCCTTAACCGTTCACGGGAAGCGCCTCGATAATCACAAATGCCTGAGCATAGGGAAAGTCGTCCGTGATCGTCAGATGAATATTGGCGCGGTGGCAGGCGGGCAGCAGCGCCGCCAGCCTTTCCCCTGCCCCATTGGTCAACAGCATGGTCGGCTTGCCGCCCGGCAGGTTGACGACGCCCATGTCCTTCCAGAAAACGCCGTTCGCAAGGCCAGTCCCCAGCGCCTTGGAACAGGCTTCCTTGGCGGCGAAACGCTTGGCATAGGAAGCGGCGCGGTTCTTGCGGCCATCCGACTTGGCCCGCTCGATATCGGTGAAACAGCGATGGGTGAAGCGCTCGCCGAAACGTTCGATCGATTTTTCAACGCGGCGGATATCGATCAGGTCGCTGCCCAATCCAATGATCATTTCAACATCTCCAGAGAAGCGTTCCTGTTGGCGGCGCGGTGCGCGAGATTTTCCATCTTGCGGCGCTGGAAGCCGCTGATGAGGCCGTAGACGGCGATATAGGCGATGACGGCGCTGACAAGGGCGGGGAAAAACGCGCCGATGATCATGGGTTCCAGCACCGGCGTCCATATCTGCCGGAATTCGAGATGGCTGAACAGCGCCACGAAATCCACATGCGCGGCGCTCTCGGTCTGCTGGCGGCCGAGGATGAAGTGCCCCAGCTCCCAGGTGGATGCCCAGATGAAGGGAAATGTCAGCGGATTGGCGAAGGTGGTGCCGAGCGCGGCGGCGACGAGATTGACGCGCGCGAGGAAACCAAGCGCCATGGCGATGATGATATGGACGCCGAGAAAAGGCGTCCATGCGACGCCGATACCAATGGCGACACCGGCGGCAACCGAATGCGGAGAGGCGGAAAGCCTGAGAAGACGCAGCTTCATATAGCGCAGCGAACGGGAAAAACCCGTGCGCGGCCAGAAGAGGTCGCGAATCTTCTCTGAAAAACCAACGGGTTCACGGCGACGAAACGGCATAGGGGCAGTTTATTTCATCGACCGGGCTGAGCCAAGAGCATCCTAAACGGTGCGGAGATATTTTGCAGGCGTATTTTCTTCCGTCATTCCGGCCTTAGCTGGCATTCCGCCAATACTGCGCGGCGTCACCAGGTGAATACGAACCTTGCCGGACACTCTGACGTCATCCTCGGGCTCGTCCCGAGGATCTGCAACCGATTGATTTAATTCGACGTGATTAGATCTTTGGGACAAGCCCAAGGATGACGTCGGGGAAATACGCACCCTCTCGCCGTCAACGTCGCTTCAAAAGCAACATGTCCTGTCATCTAGATCGGACAGCGGCGGACGCCCGCTTGAAGCGCGCATTCACATAGTTTTGCGAGACACAGCAATACACAGGCCCATACGGCTGCACCTGCTTGCTCCATACGCATGGCGATTGGCTGCCATGCGCTGTGTGCATTACCGGCGGAACAGGCCGCGGTCGATTTCGCGCTGGCGGAATTCCAGGTCGACATTCGACACGGAGGCGCTGAGATATTCGAATTCGCGTTCCTGGGTGGTCTTGCCACGAACGGCGCGGGCGATCTTGCGAAGCGGAGTAAACATGATTTCTGGTCCTTTCGGTTTGGAGCGGCGTTTCTCATCGGTGTTCATCCACCGGCACGCCGCATTTCCTTCTCTTCAATTTCTGAGATGAAAATAGTCGCAAACCGCCTCCACCACCAGAGACAGGAAAAGGCCGCTGCCATGCGCTCAATGCATAACAACGGCCTTTCAGTATCTGCAAAAGATCAAAAATGCCTCAATCGAAGGCACGCGTCACTGTCGAGACGCAATCGAGATCCTTGAGCTGCGACAGAAGCTGGTTCAGCTGCCTGAGATCCCAGACTTCGACATCCAGCGCCAGCTCAGAGAAGTCAGTACCGATACGCACCATGTTGAGGCCGCGAATATTGACATCGAGCGTGGCGATCGACTGCGCCACCGAGGCGAGCGTGCCCGGCTCGTTCAGCGCATTGATCATCACCCGCGCCATGAAGCGCGACTTGTTCGCCTCATCGAGATCCCAGCGCACATCGATCCAGCGTTCAGGTTCATCGTCGAAGCGTTGCAGCGCCGGCGCCTGAATGGGATAGATGGTGATGCCCTTGCCTTTTTCCATGATGCCGACGATGCGGTCACCCGGAACGGCGCCGGCGGCGCCGAAATGCACGTCGACATTGCCGGAAAGGCCGCGGATGGGCAGCGGGTCCGGACCATCCAGCATCTCGGCCGCACCGTCGTCCTCGAGAACCGAGCGCGACTTGCCGGGGATCTTGAAGACCATGCCCGAGGCGCTGCGCATGTTGAACCAGCCATCGTCGCCGGTCATCTTCACCGTGACGCGCTCATCCTGATAATCCGGATAGACCGCGCGCAGCACATCGAGCGAAGAGACCTCACCGCGACCGACGGCGGCGATGGCGTCTTCCACATCCTTCTGCGCCAGACGATGCAGCACGGGCTTAAGCGCCTCACGGGAGAAGGCCTTGCCGGCACGTTCGAAGGTGCGTTCCAGAATGCGATAACCGAGGCCGGAATATTGCTTGCGGATGGCCATGCGGGTGGCGCGGCGGATGGCCGAACGGGCCTTGCCCGTCACCACCACCTCTTCCCAAGCGGCCGGCGGCACCTGCACGCCGGAGCGGATGATCTCCACCTCGTCGCCATTGTTAAGCCGGGTCACGAGCGGCATGATCCGCCCGTTGATCTTGGCGCCAACGGTGGTGTCGCCGATATTGGTGTGCACCGCATAAGCGAAATCGATGGGTGTCGCGCCGCGCGGCAGGGCAATCAGCTTGCCCTTGGGCGTGAAGCAGAACACCTGGTCCTGGAAGAGTTCGAGCTTGGTGTGCTCGAGGAATTCTTCGGGGCTGTCGCCTTCGGCCAGCGATTCGATGGTGTGGCGCAGCCAGGAATAGGCGTTGCTCTCCGGCGAGAGCAGATCGCCCTCCCCGTTTTCACCGTCCTTATAGAGCGCGTGGGCGGCGATGCCGAATTCGGCGATCTCGTGCATGCGCTTGGTGCGGATCTGCAGCTCGATACGCTGACGCGACGGGCCGACGATGGTGGTGTGGATGGAGCGATAATCGTTCTGCTTCGGGGTGGAGATGTAATCCTTGAAGCGGCCGGGCACCACGCGCCAGCGGGTGTGCACGATGCCGAGCGCCCGGTAGCAGGATGGAATATCATCCACCAGAATGCGGAAACCGTAGACATCGGAAAGCTGCTCGAAGGAGAGCGACTTCGACTGCATCTTGCGGAACACCGAATAGGGCTTTTTCTGGCGTCCCTTGACATTGGCGCCGAGCAGGCCGCTCGCCACGAGAAGCTCGCGCAGCTCGTCCTCGATCTTCTTGATCAGCCCTTCATTGCGCGTTTCCAGTTCCTGAAGGCGGTTGGTCACCGTCTCGTAGGCTTCCGGGTTGAGATAACGGAAGGACAGGTCCTCCAGCTCGTCGCGCATGTCCTGCATGCCCATGCGGCCGGCGAGCGGCGCATAGATTTCCATGGTCTCTTCGGAAATGCGGCTGCGCTTGTCGGCCGGCATATATTCCATGGTGCGCATGTTGTGGAGGCGGTCGGCGAGCTTGACCAGAAGGACGCGCACGTCGTCGGAAATCGCGAGCAGCAGCTTGCGCAGGTTTTCGGCCTGCTTGGCCTTGCGGGTAACGAGATCGAGTTTCTTGAGCTTGGTGAGGCCTTCTACCAGCCGGCCGATATCTTCGCCGAACAGCTCGTCGATTTCAGCCCGGGTGGCGGTGGTATCCTCGATCGTATCGTGCAGCAGCGCCACCGCGATGGTCGATTCGTCGAGATGCATTTCGGTGAGGATGGCGGCGACTTCGAGCGGATGCGAAATATAGGGGTCGCCATTGGCCCGCTTCTGCTGGCCGTGTTTCTGCATGGCATACACATAGGCCTTGTTCAGCAGGGCCTCATTCGCATCCGGTTTATATTTTTGAACCCGCTCGACGAGTTCGTATTGCCGCATCATGCGATATTCCACAAAAAGAAAGCGCGCCAACCTTGGGGTCGGCGCACAATGCTGCATCAATAGGGATCAGATTATGACGGCAACTATTGACAGACGGTAACCGCCGCCTGCCAAAGGCGTCATAAAATCCTATCAATAATCGTCATTTTTTTCCGGCGGCACAAGGCCTTCGATGCCGGCCAGCAGTTCTTCTTCCGACATCTGGTCGAAAGTGACGGTTTCCGGCTGGTCGTCGTCTTCGCCATCGGCAACGGCGGAGGCGGCGAGCGTGACCGGATCGGGCTCGGGCTCGTCCACTTCCACGTGCTTCTGCAGCGAATGGATCAGGTCTTCCTTCAGATCGTCGGGAGACAGCGTCTCGTCGGCGATTTCGCGCAGGGCAACGACGGGGTTCTTGTCGTTGTCGCGGTCAACCGTAATAGAAGAACCCTGCGAAATCTGGCGCGCACGGTGGCTGGCGAGCAGAACCAGCTCGAAACGGTTGTCTACTTTATCAATGCAATCTTCTACTGTGACGCGGGCCATTGCCTGTCCTTTGTGGGTCGTAATGTCGTGGATCAGAGCGCCGTGCGATATTAGAGATGCACCGGCTGTGCCCTAACCTATTGAATCTGCGCCTCGCGCCTTGCGAAAAACACTCAAGATTTCTCGTGACGAAGCTTTCTAGCTTCCGATACAGCCATTGGCCGCGGAATTCAAGTTTTTCCTGTATTTGGCGTCTTTTGGCAACTTATCCGCTATGTTTGGCGTCTGATGAACAAAATGTCTAGAAGAATTGTCTTGGAATACGGGGGAAGGTAGCTTACTTAAAACGCAACGGCGGTACGCAAAGCGCGTTGATACGACATGTTTTTTGGCGTTCCCGACCGGATATAAAAGCCAGATAATGGCCTTTCCAAAAAAAGGAATGGGATGGAATGTTCGATCCACGGGAGAAAATTGCGCTCTTCATAGACGGAGCCAATCTTTATGCAGCATCGAAAAGCCTGGGATTCGATATCGACTACCGCAAGCTTCTGAAGGCGTTTCAAAAGCGTGGATACCTGCTGCGCGCCTATTATTACACCGCATTGATCGAGGATCAGGAATATTCCTCGATCCGTCCGCTGATCGACTGGCTGGATTATAACGGCTACAAGGTCGTGACCAAGCCGGCGAAGGAATTCACCGACGCACTCGGCCGCCGCAAGATCAAGGGCAATATGGACATCGAACTGGCAGTCGACGCCATGGAGCAGTCCGAGACGGTCGACCACCTGGTGCTGTTCTCCGGCGACGGCGATTTCACCACGCTGGTGGACGCGCTGCAGCGCAAGGGCCGCAAGGTTTCCGTGGTTTCCACCATGGCCACCCAGCCCGCCATGATCGCCGACGACCTGCGCCGCCAGGCGGACCACTTTATCGATCTGATGACGCTGAAGGCCGAAATCGGGCGCGACCCGAACGAACGCCCCGTCCGTCACGCCGAAGGTCCGGAAACGGTCTGATCCGGTTTTCACACCGCTGACTTGTAAAAACGCGCCCGTTCAAAAAACGGGCGCGTTTTTGTCTGGTCTTTTACGGCAAGGTAAAAATTACTTTTAAACTTAACAAACATCAAATCCAGCCAGTCGAAATTATATCTTGGTTAATTTTAGACGTGTCTAAATCACGCAACGGCGCCAGAGACGTGATTTGGGCGCCAAAGCAGGATGACTAGACATGCATGGCCAAGAAAAAAACCACCGACAACTCGACGAAAGACTGAATTTCCTGGGGCTTGGCCACGGTGAGCGGCAAAATCTTTCAGACATGAAGGGTGTCATCACCGGCTCTCTCGATGCGTCTCTCGATCGCTTTTATGCAAAGGTTCGCTCGGTGCCGGAAACGGCGAAGTTCTTCGCCAATGACGCCCATGTGCAGCATGCCAAGGGCATGCAGCTCAAGCACTGGGCGAGGATCGCCTCGGGCACGTTCAATGCCGATTATACCGATGCTGTCACCGCCATCGGCCGCACCCATGCAAGGCTGGGACTGGAGCCGCGCTGGTACATCGGCGGTTACGCGCTGATGCTCGACGGTATCGTCAAGGCGGTGATCGAATCCGAACTGAAAGGTCTCTTCATGGAGAAGAGGGCCAGAAAGCTGAAGGATGGCCTCTCGGCCACCATCAAGGCCGCCCTTCTCGATATGGATTATTCGATCTCCGTCTATCTCGACGTGCTGGCTGCCGAACGGCAGAAGGTAGAGGCCGAGCAGGCGCAGATGAAGAGGGAGCAGGAGCATGTTCTCGCCCTGCTCAACGACGCCCTTAACAAGCTGGCGAATGGCGACCTCACCTCCAGCATCGGCGAAAAGACCGCGCCGCAGTTCGAAGGGCTGATCGCCAATTTCAACGCCGCCATCGGCAATCTCTCCGGTGCATTTTCGCAGATCGTCGAGGAAGCGAACAAGATTTCCGGCAATACCCGCGAGCTGACGTCCGCGACCGACGACATGGCCCGCCGGACGGAGCAGCAGGCCGCAGCCCTTGAAGAAACCGCTGCCGCCGTCGAGGAAATCACCACCATTTCCAAATTGTCGGCGCAGCGCTCCGAAGAGGCCAAGGCCATCGTCGAAAGCTCCGCTGTCGAAGCGGCGCGCTCGCGCGATGTGGTGACGGATGCGGTGACGGCGATGGGAGCCATCGAGGATTCATCGCAGAAGATTACCCAGATCATCTCCGTCATCGACGAAATTTCGTTCCAGACCAACCTTCTGGCGCTGAATGCGGGCGTGGAGGCGGCGCGCGCCGGCGAGGCTGGCAAGGGTTTTGCCGTCGTGGCGCAGGAGGTGCGCGAACTGGCGCAGCGTTCGGCCACCGCCGCAAAGGAAATCAAGACGCTGATCGCCAAGTCTTCCGAGGACGTGATGAAGGGCGTTTCGCTGGTCAACAAGACAGGCGAATCCCTGAATACGATCGGCAACAAGGTGGATCACATCCAGGAACACATCGCCTCGTTGACCAAGGCCGCGCAGGAGCAGTCCGTCGGCATTCAGGAAATCAGCGCCGCCATCAACAGCATGGATAATCTGACCCAGAAGAATGCGGCCATGGTGGAAGAAACCAATGCGGCGACGCACAATCTGAGCGATGTCAGCGCCAATCTGGCAGCGCTTGTCAGCCGGTTCAGCGTCTCGGCAACGAGGGCGCATGTGGAGCGGACGTACCGGGCGGCGTAAGCAGACGAGCGCCCCTACTCTCCTCATTCCTGTACTAGTCACAGGAATGAGGAGGTGGGCTTTAAGCCACCCCACCCTTCAGCAATCGCGACTTCTGCCGGTTCCAGTCGCGTTCCTTCTCGGTCTCGCGCTTGTCGTGCAGCTTCTTGCCCTTGGCAAGCGCCAGTTCCAGCTTCGCCCGGCCCCTGTCGTTGAAATAGATCTTCAAGGGTATCAGCGTCATGCCTTCGCGGTTGATGCCGGCGCGCAGGCGGTTGATCTCGCGCTTGCTCAGGAGCAGCTTGCGGCGGCGGCGCGGCTCGTGATTGAATCGGTTGGCCTGCAGATATTCCGGCAGGTGGGAATTGATGAGCCAGATTTCATCGCCCTCGTCCGACGCATAGGATTCGGCGATATTCGCCTTGCCTTCGCGCAGCGACTTGACCTCGGTGCCGGTCAGCACGAGCCCTGCCTCATAGGTGTCGACGATTTCGTAGTTGAAACGGGCCTTGCGGTTTTCCGCAACGATCTTGTTCACCACGCGCTGGCTGCCTTTGGGGGCCATGATATTTCAATCCCTTGTTTTTCTTATTGCGCCTTCGGCTTACCGCCGAGAGCGGTTTTCGAACCCCTATTTAATGTTGTCGCCGCGAAAAGAAAAGGCGCGCCGAACGGCTTCTGTCGCGAAGCGGTTCATGGCGCGCCCTAAAAGCTTTCAGGCCTGTCTCAGTTCATCAGGCCGGCATGCTTCAGCGCCGCATCGATGGCCGCTTCCGTTGCCGGTTCCAGCGTGCTCATCAAGGGTGAGCGGACCCGGCGGTTGCCGCCGCGTGTCTTTGACAGCGCATATTTGGTGCCGCAGACACCGGGTTCCATGAAGATCGCCTTGTGCAGCGGCATCAGGCGATCCTGATAGTCCAGCGCCTTGGCATAATCGCCGGCGAGCATCGCCGCCTGGAACTCCGAACAGAGGCGCGGCGCGACATTGGCGGTGACCGAAATGCAGCCGACGCCACCATGGGCGTTGAAACCGAGCGCCGTACCATCCTCACCCGAAAGCTGGATGAAATCCTTGCCGCAGGAAATGCGCTGTTCGGAAACGCGATCGATCTTGCCGGTCGCGTCCTTGACGCCGACGATGTTCTTATGCGCCTTGACCAGCGCGCCCATGGTTTCCGGCGACATATCCACCACCGAACGTGGCGGGATATTGTAGATGACGATGGGCAGTTTGACCGCTTCGGCGACAGCGGCGAAATGGGCGAACAGGCCCTTCTGGGTCGGCTTGTTATAATAGGGGGTGACAACCAGCAGCGCATCCGCGCCGGCTTCCTGCGCATGCAGCGCAAGTTCGATTGCCTCATCGGTATTGTTGGAGCCAGCACCCGCAATGACCGGAACCCGTTTCGCCGCAACCTCGATGCAGAGTTCAACGACCCGTTTGTGCTCATCGTGGGAAAGCGTCGGGGATTCCCCCGTCGTGCCCACGGGCACAAGGCCGTTGCTGCCTTCGGCGATCTGCCATTCCACATGGGCGGCAAACGCCTGTTCGTCCACGGCGCCATTGTCCGTAAACGGGGTAATGAGGGCGGGAATTGATCCCTTGAACATGCAAAGCTCCTGGCGCCGAGCCGGTTCATGCTTCGGCCGCATTCGATGGTTAAAACCGGCACACATTAGTGCCAGCCCTTGGCGCCGACAAGCGCAAAGGCAGCCTATTTTGTCCGAAATTGTCGGAAGTGTGACAGTCTCCGGGTCGTGATCGGCAAGCATAAAAAGCAGGTGCCGAAAAGAGACGCCGCTCGCGGGCCGGTGAATAAAAGTTGATTGAATTGCAGGGCGGCAATTAGGGTTTCGTTAATCCTGAAATCCCAAGATTCCCATGCGGGATATCAGAGCGTTTTCGGCAATCCCGCTGCAATGTAGCAATATTACAAGAAAGTCGGCAACTCCGTTACACGATGAAGAACGGCATGAAAAAGACAGTCTGGGGATTAATGGCGGCGGGCCTTGCCGCAACCGTTTGGAACGCATTGGCCGGACCGCTGCCGGAAGGTGCGGCGCCGCTTCCCTATGTCAAGCCGAATGCGCCGACCGTGCCGGCCTTCATGCCGGCCTCGCCCGAGATCACCGGCGCCATACCGCGCCTCAACCGCCCCGATGATGCAAGCCAGTTGAAGGCCGGCCTCGACGCGCTTTCGAGCCGCGATGCGGCCCGCGCAATTGCGTTGCGCAACGCGATGCCGAACGGCAGCCTCGACCGGCATATCCTCACCTGGGCTATTGCCGTTTCCGGCCAGAAGGATGTCGCTTCCGCCGAAATCGCCGCCGCCCAGCGCGAACTCGTCGGCTGGCCGGGTGCAGCCACCCTGCGCGCCAATTCCGAAAAAGCGCTGTACCGTGAAGATCCGCCCGCGCCGCAGGTCCTTGCCGCCCTTGGTAACAGCCGGCCGGAAACCGCCGAAGGCACCGTGGTTCTCGCCAAGGCGCTCGCCTCCTCCGGCAAGGCTACGGAATCACAGCGCCTCATCCGCCAGCTCTGGGTGAGCGAGGGCATGGACAAGGGCATGGAAGACCGTGTGCTTGCCGAGTTCCCCGCCTATCTGACGCCCGCCGACCACAAGGCGCGCATGGATTATCTGATGTATCGCAGCCGCATCGGCCAGGCGAAGCGTTTTGGCGATCTCGGCAAGGCGCAGTCGCTCTACAATGCCTGGGCGGCCGTGCTGCAGCGGTCCGCCACCGCGACGGCGCTGCTCGGCAAGGTCGACGCCTCCTGGCGCAGCGATCCCGCCTATCTCTTCGCGCGCGTGGAAAACCTGCGCAACCAGGAGAAATATCCCGAAGCCGCTGTGCTTTTACGGCAGGCACCGAAAGAAACGGCCAGGCTTGTCGATCCCGGCGAATGGTGGAACGAGCGGCGCATCATCGCACGCGGCCTTGCCGATCTCGGTGATTTCGCCGAAGCCTATCGCATCGTCGCCAATCATAACGCCACCTCCGTTGTCGATATTGCCGATGCGGAGTTCCACGCCGGCTGGTATGCGCTGAGAGCCCTGCGTGACCCGGCGGCGGCGGCGCGTCACTTCAACACGCTGCTGCAGACCTCGAACCGGCCGCTTTCAGCGTCCCGCGCCTATTATTGGCTCGGACGGGCGGCGGAAGCCGGCGGGCCGGGCAATGCCCGTGATTTCTTTACCAGGGCGGCCGCTCATCCCGGCACCTTTTACGGCCAGCTTGCCGCCGCGCGAATCGGCACGAAGACACTGAACGTCACCTATCCGAGCCCAAGCGCCAGCGACCGCGAACGTTTCGCCGGCCGCGAGGCCGTACGCGCCATCGGCCGGCTGGAGGCCGCGGGCTATGGCTGGCGGGCCGACAGTCTTTACCGGTCGCTGGCGGAACAGCTCGACAGCCCCGGCGAGCTTGCCATTCTGGCGGCGCGCGCGGAGGGCAATGGCAATCATCAGGTCTCGCTGCAGGTCGGCAAAACGGCTTTCAGCCGTGGCATCGATGCGGCGGCGCTTGCCTACCCGCTCGGTGTCATTCCCGCCAGCGCCAATATTGCCGGTTCCGGCAAGGCGCTTGCTTACGCCATCGCCCGGCAGGAAAGCGCCTTCAACCCGACCGCCGTTTCCGCCGCCAATGCCCGCGGGCTGCTGCAACTGCTGCCCGGAACCGCCAAGGCCGTGGCCGGACGTTACGGCCTGCCCTATACGCAGGCAATGCTGACCAGCGATGCGGGTTACAACGCCACGCTTGGCGCCCATTATCTCGGCGAGCAGATCGACAGCTTCGGCGGCTCCTATATCCTCACCTTCATCGCCTATAATGCCGGGCCAAGGCGCGTGCCGGACTGGATCGCCCGCTATGGCGACCCGCGCGGCAAGCCGATCGACGAGGTGGTCGACTGGATCGAGCGCATCCCCTTCCCTGAAACACGCAACTACGTGCAGCGGGTGATGGAGAATTACCAGGTCTACAAGACGCGGCTCGGCCAACAGGCCGATATCGTCGATGACCTGCGTAATGGGCGGTCGGGCTAGGATCCTGATTTCGGCTGACCGCTGGAGGAATATTCAGAGGCACCGGCTCGTCCGGTGCTTTTTTGTTTGCCCGTCCCGGCGACGCTTTTCCTGACCTCGCAAACGAAAAAGCCCGGCTCGAGAGCCGGGCTTTCCATCACTGACAGTGTCAGATCAGATTAGAACGAACGCTGAAGGCGAACGAAACCGGTCCACTGATCGCCACCGCCGTTAACACCTTCGGTGCCGTCGACGTCCTGATAGTTAACAGCAACCTTGGTAGCGAGGCCCTGCGTGATCTGGTAGTCGAAGGTTACGCCAGCGCGCCATGCGTCACGGTCGCCGGTGAAGTCGTTGTCAGCACCGATATCAACCGTACCGAAGTACTGTGCGCCGGGGGTGATGGTCAGCTTGTCGGTTGCCTTGATGGCGTATTCAGCAGCAACCGTCCACTCGGACTCTTCGTAGTAGGAGTTCGCACCGGAAGCCCATGCACCGGAGAGGCCGAACGTGCCCGGACCGATGTCAGCATAAACGATAGCGCGGATTGCACCGTTTTCCTGGTCGGTGTCATAAGAACCGAGCAGGTTTGCGGTTACAACGCCGAACTTCGCGCCGATGATACCGCTGATACCAACGTTGTTCGGGCCTTCGATAACGCCGCCCTTGAGGATGCCGAGGTTCGAACGTGCGTCAAGCGGGGTTTCCAGTTCTTCAACCGAAATACCAGCGTAGAAGGAGCCGGCATCGTAGGTGTAACGGATGGCGTTCGAACGGGTGGAGTTCGAAGACAGGATATCGGTTTCGCCGGAGAGATCGTCATCCCACCAGGTGTACATGTAACCGACCTTCAGGCCAGCGAGTTCGATGAAAGCCTGGTCGACATTGACGCCACGGTCGGTGTCGTTGTCGGCTTCGCCACGGAAACCGATGAAGCCACGCAGAGCGCCGAGCTCGGTGTCGGTGCGGGTGTCGATTTCGAACTGGGCGCGGGTGAAGGAATCCCAGTCAGACGTGCCGGATTCGTTACGACCGAAGTCGGTCTGGAAACGGATGTAACCGCCGAACTTCAGGCAGGTTTCGGTGCCGGGGATGTAGAAGAAGCCGGTGCCGAAAGCGTCGCAGACGCGAACATATTCCAGGGGCTCGGGCTCAGCAGCGACGATAGCGTCAGCGGCCTGTGCGCCGGATACTGCTGCGAGAGCCGCAGCGGAGCCGATCAGAAGGCTCTTGATGTTCATGGTTGACCTCCAGTCAAACGCTTAATCTTCTAAGCAGCGAGTGGGAAACACAAATCGATGCGTGCCGCTTATGACGCTGATTAGAGCCAAAACCGTCGGGATGAGCAATCGTAATCATGACAAAAGGAAGACAGTAAGGTGTCCTTAGTTTCCCATTGTTGCGAAATAGCTACAATTCTAACCGACGAGGCGGCATTCCTTAAGAAATCGTTAATAACCAATTATTTTCAGTCACTTAAGGAGAAATCACACGAAGGTGCGAGCGCAAAACCGCCCCCCCCTGCCTAAATGCTGACATAAGCGGAACATCTGAAATTGGTCAAAAGGCGGTTATTCCGAAGGAGAATCAGCCTCTTGCCCATGCGTGAGAATCGGAGCGCCTGCCCTGCTCCGCCGATAGCGAGCTTTCAAGCGAATCGATTAATAGCGAACAAAAGGCTTTCTGCGCGGCGCAGCGAAAGCCAGAGACATAACGGGACGCCGCTCTCTGTTGTTGATACCGCTTCGACTTCGGCCGCTCCGGGGCTCCTGCAAAAAAAAGCCCGGCTCAAGAGCCGGGCTTTCCCATCACTGACAATGTCAGATCAGATTAGAACGCACGCTGAAGGCGAACGAAACCGGTCCAGCTGTCGCCACCGCCGTTAACACCTTCGGTGCCGTCGACGTCCTGGTAGTTAACAGCGATCTTCGTGGAGAGACCCTGGGTGATCTTGTAGTCAAGGGTCACGCCAGCGCGCCATGCGTCGCGGTCGCCAACGAAGCTGTTGTCAGCTGCGATGTCGATCGTGCCGAAGTACTGGAAGCCGGGGGTGATGGTCAGCTTGTCAGTTGCCTTGATGGCGTATTCAGCAGCAACTGCCCACTCAGACTCTTCGTAGTAAGCGTTGGCGCCAGAAGCCCAAACGCCGGAGAGACCGAGTACGCCAGGACCGATTTCAGCCGTGACGATTGCGCGGATCGCGCCTTCTTCCTGGTCGGTGTCGTAACCGCCAAGCAGGGCAGCGTTTACAGCACCGAACTTGGCGCCGAGGATGGCGCTTACGCCAACGTTGTTGTCGGATTCGAAGACGCGGCCCTTGGCAACGCCCAGCTCGGACGTGCCCTTGCTGACGGATTCGAGTTCTTCAACTGCAACACCAGCGTAGAAGGAGCCAGCGTCGTAGGTGTAACGAACAGCGTTCAGACGGGTGCGGTTCGAAGCGAGGATATCGGTTTCGCCAGAGAGACCGTCATCCCACCAGTTGTAGTAGTAACCGACCTTCAGGCCTGCGAGTTCGATGAAAGCCTGGTCAACGTTGACGCCACGGTTGGTGTCGTTGTCAGCATCGCCACGGAAACCGATGTAGCCGCGCAGAGCGCCGAGCTCGGTGTCGGTGCGGGTGTCGATGTTGAACTGAGCGCGCGTGAACGAATCCCAGTCAGAAGAACCGGACTTGTTACGGCCGAAGTCGGTCTGGAAACGGATGTAACCGTCGAACTTCAGGCAGGTTTCGGTGCCGGGGATGTAGAAGAAGCCGGTGCCGAAAGCGTCGCAAACGCGAACGTATTCCAGGGGCTCGGGCTCAGCAGCGACGATAGCGTCAGCGGCCTGTGCGCCGGATACTGCTGCGAGAGCCGCAGCGGAGCCGATCAGAAGGCTCTTGATGTTCATGGTTGACCTCCAGTCAAAGTTTTTAAGTGGGTCTGGGTACTTTCGCTGAAGGACAGCATTCCCTGCCCCATTCCCGTGTTCTTAGAAGCCAAACGATCCACCGCCTCGCTTCTGGTGGTGAAAATACAAAAGGTTTCGCCGCTTGCAATCGCCAACATCCGATAAATAGCATTTACGTATATGCTTCATTTCGGTTTGTTGCGGAAACAACACACCGTGCACGGCCGGCCGGTAGAGAGCTTTACCATGCGTTAAGAAATTGCTTGAAAATCCGTTAGTTAGCGCGGTTAACAAGGTCTTTCTAAACTACTGCCTTTTTCGGCGACGCCTTGCCCCGCCGGCCCGCACGGGCGGAATTTTTTGCTTTCCCGATACCCGCCCATGGCATGACGCAATCAGCCGAACAGAAACAGGCGGGCAAACCCGAAGAATATGTCGCCGATTCACCGGGCAAAGATTCGTCAGATTCGCCCCTGTGGGTGATTTGCAGACGGGTTTTCTCGCCTGCGGCATTTTTGATTCCCTTCGCGGGCATCACATGCGGCAATGACGGGCGGCGTCAGCGGGACGAAGGGCGGGCATCGCCCACATTGCCCATTATTGATTGTTTCGAGCGTCATCCGCGCCGGTTGACGCGTTTGCCCGCGAGGCTCTGGATCATGTGGACGGGGTCAGCGCTGCGCCCAGAATATCGGCGAGCAGAGTGATGCGCCGCTCCAGCGCTTCGAGACCATCGCCCGCATATTTCATGCCGCTGACCCCTGCGAAGATCATATCGGCGAGTGTCGCCGGACTGGCCGCCACAGGGTGAAGAACGATGTCGCCCGACGCCTCAGCCTTTTCAATCAGTTCGACGAGCAGCGCCAGAAGTTGCCGCTTGCCGTCAGCATTGATGTCAGCCGCCAGCGCCATATTGGCATCGAACAGTTCCTGGCCGTGCGGGCTTGAATGGATCGGCGCCATCATGCCGAGCATGAAGGCGCAAAGCCCGTTGCGCAGACGTGCGGCAAAAGGCGCATTGTCCGAAAAGGCCCTTTGCGCCTGCGCCAGCGCATCCGCATGAAGCGACGCTGTCACCGAGCGGAAAATGTCTTCCTTGTTACCGAAATGGAGATAAAGCGCCGCCCGCGATACGCCTGCGGCATCTGCAATGTCCTGCATCGAAGTTTTTCTGAAGCCGTAGCGCGAGACTGTCGCAAGCGCTGCGTCGATCAGTTGCCTACGCTTTGAATCTTCATCGTTCATGTCGCCACATTGACATTTTAGACGATAAACGTCAAACTGACAAAATAGATCAAATATGTCATATCGTCAGAAGGGGAGTGCAGGCACATGGACGCGACCTCAGACCAACCCATGGTGCTGGTGACAGGCGTGACTGGATTTCTGGGCAGCCGCATTGCGGCGCTGCTGCTCGAACGCGGTTATGCGGTGCGCGGATCGCTTCGTTCTGCGGCGCGGGTGGTCGACATTGAACGTGCGATCCGCGCCCAGACCGACAAGGGCAAACTTGATTTCGTCGAGACCGATCTGACCGCCGATGCCGGCTGGCGCGAAGCCGCCAGCGGCTGCACCTATGCCATCCATGTCGCCTCACCCTTCACTTCGGCGCTGCCAAGGCATGAGGACGAGATGATCGTGCCTGCGCGTGAAGGAGCATTGCGGCTTCTGGGCGCGGCGAAGGCGGCAGGCGTTCGCCGTGTCGTGCTCACCTCTTCGACCGCAGCGGTGGCCTATGGCGACGGCGAGCCGCCCTATGACGAGGAGGACTGGTCCGACGTTACAAATCCGCTCTGCACGCCCTATTACAAGTCGAAGACGCTGGCGGAGCGCGATGCCTGGGACTTTGCACGCGCAAGCGGGCTGGAACTCACGGTCATCAATCCGGGGCTGATCCTGGGGCCGATGATGGAGCGCGACTTCAGCCCATCGGTAGAGGTTGTCCGCAGGCTTCTTGCTGGCGCCTATCCCGGCACGCCGCGCATCGCATTTCCAATCGCCGACGTCCGCGACGTCGCCGAGGCCCACATCCGCGCGATGCTCGAGCCTGCCGCCGCCGGCGAACGTTTCATCGTCAGCGGCCCTTCCCTGTGGTTTCGCGAGATCGCGGCAATCCTGCGGCAGGCGCATCCCGAACTGGCGCGCAAGATTCCCAGACGCGACCTTCCCGATTGGCTGATGCGCCTCGTCGCCCGCTTCGATCCGGCGGCGCGCACGGTCATTGGCGATCTGGGTCGCGACGGGCGGGTCTGTGGCGACAAGGCGCGCCGAATTCTGAAGCTCGACTATCGGCCCGCCGATGAGACCATCCGCGACACCGCGACCAGCCTGCTGGCGCTAGGGCTCGTATGAAACAATTACCGCGTCCGACTGGACACGCAAACAGTTACTCGACGGCGCAAACTTCGAAAACAAGAACTTCGTTCTCCGGAAATCTGATCTGCTTGATGCCGTCAGCGTGCTGCACCGTCAAATTGATCGTCTTGCCAGGGACTGGATCCGGTGAGTACGGGACCTTTTCAAGGGCATTCTTCCCCGTGAGAATGGTGAGATAGTTGCCGCCGCCCATATATGTCGCCAACGCAATTTCCGCCCTTTTGAACGGCGCTGGGTAAGTGAAACTGGATCCGCGCGCGGTGTGCAAGCCGTTAGGTCCGTCTACCGGGGGTACTGTAGCGACTTCATCGAACCGCACTTCCAGTTCGAGCGGCGGCACCTTTTGTGATGGGAGCGCCGCCACATGGAAAAGTCCTGCGGTCATTTCGTCCCCGTACTTGCCTGCCTTCATGCCCGTGAAATCGGCGCAGTTGGGCCTTGGTCCCGCGCCTGCTGCTCCGCCGATGCACTGAAGTGCAATATCATCGTTCCACGTCGTCGCACAAAATTGCGGGCCGCAAATGCAATTTGCCGCATAGGTTTTCTTATCGGCCGGCGCAGCGGGGTTCTCTATTTCTATTCCCGCACTGCAGGTGCAGCCCGGGATCAATGGACTTGCGGCGGTCTGAGCGTATGTCGCGCCCGCATGCATCAAGACCACGAGCAATATGCATCGAATAACGATGTGAAATGCGCTTTGCATTGTGTATCCCCCTCACCCGATGGGAAATGCTGCCACAGGACTGGTCACTATTCAATCTATAGATGCATCGCACTCCAGTTTCTCGGCCGGAGCCGCCGAGCGGCTGATGAAACAGCCAGTCAACAGCCGGGATAGTTTCACCCGTTTTCAATCAAAGGCTTATGCCAATTCAATTGGGCGAACGGAGCAGGTAGAATGCAGAGAGAATGGCGGCAGGAGAAGTACCGAATGGTTTCTGAGCGAAATACGCAGTCTGGTTCAAGGCGGAAACGCAGAGTCTGGCCATGGCTGGTGTTGGGCGCATTGATCGTTACCGGTATTTACGCCTACCTGGAAATCACCGCGATGATCGAGGATCTCGGCCGGCTCTGGGATGATCTGGTGCAACTGTTCTGGTTGATAGTTCCCGACGGGCAAAAATAGAACGCAGGCAAAAAGCAACCTGTCCGAGCGGGTGATTTTGCCCCGGTCGCGTTGTCGTCCTTCGGATCGCCTGGATATCCACATACCGCTGTCACCGCAGTGAGTTGTGGGCGCTTCGTATCGGCCGCATTCGGCACAAGAAGCGGGAAGGAAAACCAAAAATCTCTATTAAACGAGTACCATCAATCTCTTAGCAGAAATCGATGGCGGGACGTGCGGGATACCGATGAGCACTACGTTTACTCCATAGCCCTCCAAAATGAACCATGAAAATTGGCCGGAATCTGCTGAAATCTCAGCAGGTTTCCGGCCGCTTCTGTTTGATCACGCTTGTTTCGCAGGCTTGCGCGAGAAAGCCATGTTCGCGGTCGACAGAATAAACGAGGACCGTCATCATAGGCGCATCGCCACGCGAAGGAGCAAGAAAGAGCGAACCGCGCCAGTCGTAAAGGAGCAGAGCCATGGCCGTCGTAATGATAATGAGCGTTGTATTGATCGCAATGCTTTGCGTCGCAGCCTATACGCTCGCGGTCTATGCGCTGCCCTTCATGCTCGGATTGACGGCCGCGCAGTTCGCCTATCAGACCGGCTCCGGCTTGATCGGCGCGGGCTTGGTCGGGTTGGTCGCGGCCGGCGCAGCCTTCGGCGTCCTGGCGCTTCTCTTTGACTCGCTACGCTCCCCGATCCTGCGCCTCGCCGTGGCGCTGATCTTCGCTGCACCCGCTGCCGTGGCCGGCTATGCGCTGGTCCACGGCGTCACCAAGGAATCGGTCCCGTCCGAAATCTGGCGGCAAATCTTCTGCATCATCGGCGGCGGCTTTGTCGGGATTTCGGCCTTGCTGCGACTGGCAGCACCTTCGGCCAGCGGACCCACGCCCGTTCGCTAATCCAACGGCGTAATATCAAATTGACCCGGCGCTAAAGCGCCGGGGCTTTGTCACTGGCGACCCTCCGGCTCACTACGGCGCAATTTGGAAGCGCGTTCGCCTCCGGGTCGGCGCGGCTGTCGCCGCGTCGTTCGACACCTACCGCCTGGAAATATGGAGAACCGGACGCATGGTAGTCCGGCCTGCTGATTTTCTTTTTCGAGAGATTGCTAAGGGCGTTGCCCTCGCGCGGCGCAAGAAAACTCTTTGCCCTTTCGCGGCATAAACGGCCCGCTCCCCGCAAGCGGGTCCCCTCCATTTATTCCACGGTGCCAAAGACTTCTCCTGCGCCTTGCTACCCGTGGCTCGCCGCCGGGCAAGGGTTCAGGAGCGGCGCTTCGCTGCTCTGAACCCAACACCCGAAGGAACAGAGACATGACCAGCGCAACCGACAGCAATCCCCGTATCTATGTCGCCTGCCTCGCAGCCTACAACAACGGCTATCTGCATGGTGCCTGGATCGACGCGGATCAGGACGCCGACGACATCAGGGACGAGATTTCCGCCATGCTTGCGCGTTCCCCGATCAAGGGCGCGGAGGAATATGCCATCCATGACTATGAAGGTTTTGAGGGCGTCACCATCAGGGAATATGCAGGCATCGAGAACGTGGCACGGATGGGCGCGTTCGTCGCCGAGCACGGCGCACTAGGCGCGGGTTTGCTGGAGCAGTTCGTCGGTGACATCGACCAGGCCGAGAGCGCCTTGCAGGATTGCTATCATGGACAGCACGCGAGCCTTGCGGACTACATGGAGGAGCTGACCGCCGAGAGCGTCACGATCCCCGAAGCCCTGCGCCACTATATTGATTGGGAGGCTATGGCGCGCGATGCTGAAATGGGCGGCGAGTTCTTCACGATAGAAACCGCTCGTGACGAGGTGCATATCTTTTCCAACAGGTGAGACTTGGGTTGCCTTGCCTGCTCCAGCGGGCAAGGCAACGCGCAGGGCCTCGCAGACTAGTAAAATCACGGAAATGTTGTTAAGAAGAAAATAACTATAAATGTGCGGCCTGCACGAACAACATTCCGTATAACTCCAACTATATCCAGTGTCGGCGATTTCGGAAACTCTCTATCCGGGCGTTGCCCTGCGCCGCCCGGCATAGGGAGGTGACGCCATGCTTAGCATTGATTGGCGTGCGCCGGCGGCTTACGGGCACGCGAAAGCTATTCCCCCCGCCGGTTTCGCCTGGGAGTATCTTCGTCGCGATGAGGATTATCATCGCGACTTCCAAACAATATCCCAGGTGAAGCAGCCAGCCGGCGACCAGCTTGATGGATTCTCGCAGCGTTGGGGTTTGCGATTTCCCGTGCGATCCCGAAACGCCGCCTGATCGGCAATCCCTGTTCTGGATTCCAAGTCTCCAGCCGCAAGCGGTTCTCTTGTCCCCGGTGCAGCATCGCGACGGGGCGACGGAACCTATAGTGACGCTGGCGCACCTGTCCGGCCTCGACCTACGGCACGCGGCGGATGGGTGGCATGGCATCTGGAATGTTGATGGCGTCGCGCATCAATTCTGGCTGCCCCAGGCCGTGCCCGACGCAGCGGCCTTCTATGCCGTATCCCTACCGATGGATTCTTTCATGGAGCTTCGCGCCCATGCCGCCCGCCGACTTTGGCGGTCCCTCAATGGGCGAGCGCCTGGCGCGGACTTCCGCACTATGCCTGCGCAGCTCCGCAAGTTTCACATCCTGTCCCTACGCGCGCTCGACGCCCGTTTGCGAGGCGAAAGCTACCGCACCATCGCGGAAGTTCTGCTTGGCTTTCGAGGGACCAAGGAGGATTGGGAAGCCGACCCCCGCAAGAACCAAGCCCGCCGATTGGCCGCGCATGGCCTGAAAATGATGAGGGGAGGCTATCGCCTCCTGCTGCACTATCCGATTAAACGGCCCGCTTAGTGAAGTGCCGGCAATGGTCAGCGTCCGGCCGCGACCGCCTGTTCTAAGATTCGCCGATAGCCTTCGCGTGAAAGCCATTGGGCGCGGGCAAGGTGGCTTTCCCAGCATCGCCGCGTCCGCGCTTCATCGCCGCCCGGATCGCGATGCAGCACGATTCGCGCGACTTCCATCCAGTCCGCCCCTTCGGCCTTCGCGTCGAGAAGTCGCAAATAGGTGACGTAATGCTGTTCGTCATAAGGCGTTATGTCGTTTCCCGCTGGCGCTTCGTCGTCCACATCGGGATCGAGTTCGACGGGCACTTGCATGGCCGTTTCCCCGTATCCGAGAGGGTTTGTTCGCGGTGCGCCCCCGCAAACGATGCTCTCTGACTCTGGTGATCGGGGAGTTAGTAACCGTGGTTAGACGGCCCTATGGCCTTTAGCTCGGAGAGCCTGTTGTATACGCCACAGGCTCCCCGACCATAAGGTCAAGGAGTTCGGTGCCGTCACGGCCGGCACCAACCGCTAACCAGGGGTTACTAAGCCCCGGAGCAGCGCGTCTGCTCCGCGTTCAGTCTTAGCCGACCCGCCCGCGAATGTCTTCGCTAATTCGGGGCGGCAGGCACGACGCACGGATTTTCTTCGTCTTTTCAGCTTGCCGGGGCTCCCAAGGGGTGCCGCCAGCGCATAGGCGCAAATGCGGCACGCTACGCGCCGCCGATCCCTCGCCATGGTTCGCCACAGCCCGCCGATGTTTTCGGCGGCCACATCAACCGAACCAGAGGTGATCTTATGGCCATCCGCCGCAATGCGGACCTGCCGCCGCGCCTACTGCGCACACAGGAAGCCGCGCGCTTTCTCGGCTTGTCCATCCGCACCCTTGAGAAGCATCGGACATACGGAACCGGGCCGACCTATCGCAAGATCGGTGGCCGCGTCCTCTACACCGTCCGCGACCTTGAAGCCTGGAGCGCGGTCGGCACCCGCAAATCCACGCGCGACAAGAACGCCGGCACGGTCTTTCCCGCGCGTCCGCTCACGCCCAAAGAGCTGGGCGATTGCTGAATGCTGCGTGAGGACGACCATAGCCCAGCGCAGCCGGCCGACGCCAGCGAGCGCAGCCGACTCGACCCCTTCGTGGTCGCGACCGGCGACGCCGCACCACGCGACCAGCGCGATTTGATGGAGCGGCCGTTCTTCTCCCTGGCGAAGACGCCGCGCACCAAGCCGATTTTCTACAAGGCCGCCGATGTCGAGGTGCAGGTGTTCGGGATGCCCGAGCACGGCATGGCGACCATATGGGACGCCGACGTGCTGATATGGGCGGCCTCGCAGATCGTTGCGGCCGAAAACAACGGCCTCAGCACGTCACGCTTCGTCCGCTTCACGCCTTACCATTTGCTGCGCGCCATCGGGCGGCCGACCGGCAACCATCAATACCTGCTGCTGAAAGCCGCGCTGGCGCGACTGCAATCGACCGTCATCGCCACCACCATCCGCAACGGTCCGCATTGGCGTCGCCGGCAATTCTCTTGGATCAACGAGTGGGAGGAAATGACGACGCGCGCCGGCCGCGTCGAGGGCATGGAATTTGTCTTGCCCGAATGGTTCTACAACAGCGTCATTGACCGCTCGTTGGTCCTGACTATCGACCCGGCCTATTTCCGGCTGACAGGCGGCATCGAGCGTTGGCTTTATCGCGTCGCCCGTAAGCACGCCGGCCGCCAGCGCCATGGCTGGCTGTTCGAGTTTGCGCACCTTCATCAGAAATCCGGCAGCCTCGCACGGCCGTCCGATTTCGCGCTCGACTTGCGCCGCATCGCGGCCCGCCAGCCGCTTCCTGGCTATCGACTCCAGATTGAGCGGGAAGACGGCCGCGAGCTGCTTCGCATCCGCCCGGAAAACCTGTCCACAGTGCCTGTTGATAACGGTGTGAATGCCATCGGCACATCAGGCGCACGGGGTATCGGCACATCAGGCGCAACCCTATCGGCAGATCAGGCGCACGAACCCCAGCCAACTCTTTGGCCTGAAACGCGCAATACGACCGCTAACTTAGAGTCTAACAGAGAATCTAACTTTTCTTCTTTGGCGCGCGCACACGCGAGGCGTGGTGCCGGTGCCGCCGAGCGAGGCGAACCATGACGCCCGCGCTCGACGCGGTGCGCCCGCGCAACGCCCAAGCCATCACCGGAGACGAACAATGACCCGTCGCGCCCATCGCAGCGCGCACGGCCGTCCGCTGCCGGACGGACCCGCGCCCTTCACCACGCTTGTCGAATTGACTTTCGAGAAACGCAAGGTCGAGCACTGGATACGCTTCGGCCGCAAGAGCTACGAACAGATCATCGACCGTCGCCGAAGCGTCGTCGGCTTCGCGCCGAACAGCATCTTCGCCTTCGTCCGCTGGGCGGCCGGCGAGCACGGCACGATCATTTCACGCATCGACATCGCGCGGGCCATCGGTCGCGGCGAGCCGTTTCAGACGTTGCCCTTCGTCCGGCCTGGAGGCGACATCCTGTTACGCCTGGACGGCTGGCCGAAAGTGCAGCGCGCACTTGCCGTTATCGACGCCGTGGAAGCCTTGGGCCTCGACCCGGCAGACGTGTCGCCGGACTACTGGCGACACGCGCACAACCGCCTAGCCGCCAATCTGGAGCCGAGCGACTACACGCCGGAACGACATGCGGCATGGATTGGGCGTCGGAGGATCGACCCGTGACGCGCCGCCGCTATCTCGCCGTCACGGCGCTGGCCGCGATGAGCGTTGCCGTCGCAAGCGCCATCGAGACGCCGACGAAACTCATTTGGAACGCCACGGCCAGCGCGCCGGTAGGCTTCTACACCGTCGAGCCGGCCGACCGGATCGAGGTGCCCGAGCTGGTCGCGGTCATGCCGCCCAAACCGCTCGCCGCCTTCATGGTGCAGCGCGGCTATGTTGGACTCGGCGTGCCGCTGTTGAAGCGCGTCGTCGGCCTTCCAGGGCAGCGGGTGTGCCGCGCCGGCCGCACGATCACGGTTGACGGGATCGAGATGGGCGAGGCGCTGGAGCGCGACCGGATCGGCCGCGAACTGCCCGCCTGGCAGGGCTGCCGTGTCATCGCGACCGGCGAAATCTTCCTCATGAATTGGGATGTCCGCGACAGCCTGGACGGCCGTTACTTCGGACCCATCCCCGCAAGCTCCGTCATCGGCCGAGCCGTCCCGCTCTGGACCGATGAGGAAGGCGTCGGCCGCTACGAGTGGCGCGCGCCGACGCACTGACTTCGCGCTTCCCCAACCAATCACAAGGAGACTGACAATGCCCGCCAATATCTTTGAACCCACCGCCAACGGTTACGCCGGCCGCGTCCGGTTGTTCGGCATTGACGAGGCAATCGCGCTCGTCGCCATCGAGCCGGGCGACGGCGAGAACACGCCGGCCTATCGCATCCACCTCGACGACGAGGACGGCCCCGAGATCGGCGGGGCGTGGAAACGTGTCGGCGAACGCGCGGGGGACTACATCGCCCTGGAGATCGACAGCCCGCTTTTCCCTGCGCTGTTTCGCCCGGCGCTGTTCCAGACCGACGACGAGGCACGCACCTTTCGGCTCGCGTGGAAGCGGCCGAAGGCGCGCGAGGATCGGAGCTAATTGGTGCGCGTTCCGATCATCCCTTTGTTCGCGGGAACGCACTCGCATCCCTTCGTCCCGCTCGGCGACAAGACGGCCGGCGCGCGCAGCGAAGGTCAAGGGCGGCCACCGGCCGGCGCTTTGCGCGCACCCTTTACCGTAGCGAGCACGCTGGCAGGCTGGCGTCATAGCGGCGACAGGAAGCCATGGCGCTATGCCGTCCTGTTGCTGGCCGGCGCACTATCAGTCTGCGCCGGATCGGGCGTCGCGGTCGCGCAATCCGCGTCGGTCGTGCGCCCGGTTGCCGTCGATCCCTATGCCGCGCACATCACCGAGGCGTCGCAGCGGTTCGGCATCCCCGAGCACTGGATTCGCGCCGTCTTGCGCGCCGAGAGCGCGGGCGACGTGCGCGCGATTTCGTCGGCCGGCGCGATGGGATTGATGCAGGTTATGCCCGACACCTGGGCGGGCCTCCGTGCCCGTCACCGGCTCGGCCGCGATCCCTATCAGCCCCGCGACAACATCCTCGCAGGCACGGCTTATCTGCGCGAGATGTGGGATCGCTACGGCAATGTCGGCGCGATGCTCGCGGCCTACAATGCCGGCCCCGGCCGCTACGACGAGCACCGTTCGACCGGCCGTCCGCTGCCGGCCGAGACACGCGCCTATGTCGCCGCGCTCGCGCCGATCCTTGGCGGTGCGGCTGCATCCGAAGCGCCGTCATCGGCACCGCCACCGCCGCCCGACTGGCGCGACGCACCGCTTTTTATCATGCGGCCGAACGACAGCCAGGCAATCGCCGCGCAGCCGTCCGACACGCAATCCGGCGACGCTCGCGCGACCGTTCCGGTGCGCGATCCCGCCGCTATGGAACCGCAAGACGGCAGCATTTTTGTAGCCCGCGCGAGCGTCGGAGATACGCCATGAAGGTGGCATTCCCGCGCTCGGCGGCGCACGATCCGGTGTGCAGTCAGGCGGGTTCGCGTCTGGCTGCATACCGGGCCGGAGAGGCAGAGAAGGACGAAAGAGCGGAGGGCAAGATAAAGGAAACCGGCACTAGGTCGGCCGGATTTCTGAAATTGTTGTTGTCTGCACACTGGTTAGGGGAGCCGCGAGCGGCACCATGCTTTTTGATCCCGCGTGCCGCGATATTGCGCAAAGCCTTGGCTTTGCTGGATTTCGACCGGCACCATGACCGCCGAACGCCCGATTTTCTTAGGTTTTGGCCGGAGGCGCGGACGTGAGCGCCGACGACGAAAACCGCTTCCGCCCGAAGCCCGGCCGCATCCGATCCGACGCGCCGAAGGGCGGCAAGACCAAGAGCTTTCTCACGCAGGCGAAGAAGATCGCGCGGCAGCACAGCACCACGTCATCCAGATCGTCGCCGCGCCCAGGCAAGACCTCGACCGCCAAGGGCGGCAAGGGCGCGCGCTCGACTGGAGGACCGGGCGTCCGGCGCGGACGCGGCGCGGCCTTCGTGCGCGCTCGCACCCTGTCAGGCGGCTGGCGTCACAGCGCGCCCGGAATGCGCCGCGTCGTCGTCAAGACCCGCTACGTCAAGGAGGCGGGCAGGAACGGAAGGGCGGCCGCCCATCTGCGCTACATCCAGCGCGACGGCACATCGCGCGACGGCGAGCGCGGGCAGCTCTATTCGGCGACCGAGGACCGCGCCGATGGCGCTGCCTTCCTTGAGCGCGGCCAGGAGGATCGCCACCAATTCAGATTCATCGTCTCGCCGGAGGACGGCGCGGACCTGTCGGACCTGACAGCCTATACCCGCGACCTCATGCGCCAGATGGAAGCCGACCTTGGCACGAAACTCGATTGGGTTGCGGTCAATCACCACAACACCGGCCATCCCCATGTGCATGTCATCGTGCGCGGCAAGGATGACCTGGGCGAGAACCTTGTCATCAACGGCGACTATCTCGCCAACGGCATCCGCGAGCGGGCGAGCGAATTGACCACGCTGGAGCTTGGCCCCGTCACCGAGATCGAGCAGACCCGCAAGCTGTCGGCCGAGATCGACCAGGACCGTTTCACCCGCATCGACCGGGCTATGGTCGAGGAAGCCGACGATAGGTTCCTCGACCTTCGCCAAGAGCCGGCCGAGCCGCGCCGCCAGTTCAACCGGGCGCTTCGCCTGCGCCGTCTCGCCAAGCTGGACAAGATGGGGCTTGCGACCGAGCACGCGCCGGGCGTTTGGGAATTGAGCGAGCGCATGGAGCCGACCTTGCGCGAGATGGGCGAGCGCGGCGACATCATCCGCAACATGCACAAGGCGTTGAAGGCCGATGGCCTGGAGCGCGACCCGCTGACCTTCCAAATCCATGACGGGCCGCCCGAAAAGCCCATCGTCGGCCGCGTCGTCGATAAGTATCTGTCCGACGAGCTGGGCGAGAACCTGACCGTCGTGGTGGACGGGATCGACGGCCGGACCCACCATGTCGCCGGCATCGACGCGGCCCGCGTCGAGGACGCGCGGATAGGCAGCGTCGTCGAGATCGGCCCGGCCGAAACGGCAAGCCGTCCGTCCGACCGGACCATTGCCGCCATCGCCGAGGATGGCGTCTATCGGCCGAGTCGCCATCTGGAACAGGCGAAGTTCGAGGGCCGCGTTCCGGGCGGCGATTATGAAGGTTATGTTGATGCTCATGTGCGCCGGCTGGAGGCATTGCGCCGCGCCGGCATCGTCGAGCGGATCGACGCCGACCAATGGCGCATCCCCGAAGATTTCGAGAGCCGCGCCGCCGCCTACGACGCCGGCCGCAACCGGCAGGCCAGCGTTCGCGTCCTTTCGGTGCTCGACCTTGAAAAGCAGATCGGCGCGGACGGCGCGACCTGGCTCGACCGGCGCTTGGTTACGCCCGACGCAACCGACCTTGCATCGGCCGGCTTCGGACAACAGGTGCGCGAGGCGATGGACCAGCGCCGCGAGCATCACGTCGAGCATGGTGACGCCACGCGCAGCCGGGACGGCCGAATCTTCTATCGGCGCAATCTTCTCGCGACGCTGCGCGAGCGCGAGGTTGCCAGCTTCGGCACGGCGATGGCGGCGAACAAGTCGCTGCCGTTCCGCGCCGTCGCCGATGGCGAAACCGTCAGCGGCAAGTTCACTGGCACCGTGCAGCTAACCAGCGGCAAGTTCGCCATCGTCGAGAAAGCGCACGAGTTCACCCTTGTCCCATGGCGACCTGTCATCGACCGCCAGCTCGGCCGTGAAGTCGCGGGCGTCGTGCAGGGCGGTTCGGTGTCGTGGCAATTGGGCCGGCAGAAGGGTTTGGGGCTGTAGCGCTGTCCAACCGAGGTGCAGGCAATGCCGTGGCCAACACCAAATAGTAACTAAATCATGTGATTGATTTAGCCGCTGATCCACGATAAAGCTGACCGTGGGACAGGAGCCGACTCGCCGAGAGCGAGCGCATGGCGGCTTCCGGTTCCCAAGATGAAGGATGGAGCACGGGCGTCATGTCGGGACGTAGAATCGAGCGCGGCGATCAAACTCGCGAGAAGCTGCTTATCGCAGCCGTGGATGTTTTCGGGCGTGTCGGCTTCGACGGCGCGACGACCCGGATGCTTTGCGAGAAGGCGGGGGCGAACCAGCAGGCAATTGCCTACTACTTCAAGAACAAGGAGGGCCTTTACCTCGCTGCGGCCAGTTCCATCGGGGATGGCATCAAGGATCACATCGCCCCGCTGCGCAGCCTCGTCTTTGCCCGTGTCGAGGAAGCGCGCTCGGGAACACCACTCGGCACGGATGAGGCACGCCGCCTGCTGACCGAGATCATTCAGCGGATGGCGGCGCTATTCGCGAGCAGCCGTTCCGAGCCCTGGGCGCGCTTCATTATCCGCGAGCAGATGCAGCCGACTGCGGCCTTTCGCTGCCTCTACGACGACTTGATGGGACCGCTGCTCAATATATGTGACCATCTAATTGGAACCTTGCTCGACGAAGACTCTGCTTCCGAGCATGTGCGCCTCAGAACCCTCGCATTGGTTGGAAGCGTCCTCATGTTCAGGATGGGGCGCGCTTCGGTCCTCGCCGCGCTCAATTGGGAGACGATAGACGACAAGGGCCTCGCGGCTGTTGAGGCTTTGGTGGTCGAACTCGTCGCGTCCATTGCGCCTGCCTCCTCGAATGTGGGGGGCGCATAGTGCCCCGCCGCATCATCATCCTGGCAGTCATCATCGCGGGCGTCGCAGCGGCGGGATACTACACTCGCGGCTTCGGCTTCTTGGACAAGCCCAACGAGGGGCTGATCCTCTATGGGAATGTCGATATTCGTCAGGTGAATCTCGGGTTTCGCGTTGCGGGTCGTATCGCCGAAATGCCGATTGATGAAGGTGCTTCGGTCGAGGCTGGGGCAACTCTGGCCCAGCTTGACCAACAGCCATTCATTGACGCGCTGGCGGGTGCGGAAGCGCAGGTTGCGACCGCTCGCGCCGAACTCGAAAAACGGCGCAACGGGAATCGACCCCAGGAAATTGCCCAGGCGGAGGCTGCGGTCGCCGTCCGAAGGGCGGACATGGTGCGAACACGAGAAGCCTTCCAGCGTCGCCGAGCGCTGGTTGCGACCGGCGCTGTATCCCAATCGGTTTTCGAGGCCGCCGAGGCTGAATACCTCGCCGCCGAGGCGCAGCTTCGGGCGGCAGAGGAAGCATTGGCGTTGCTTCGCGCCGGCTCTCGCGTCGAAGACATCGCGGCAGCGGAGGCGCAACTCGCGGCGGCGATAGCAGAACGCGATAGGGTGAAAACCAATCTGGCCGACACGACGCTTAAAGCACCGGACGCTGGCACGATCCTCACGCGAGCGGCCGAGCCCGGTGCCATCGTCCAATCCGGCGCAACTATCTTCACGCTCACCATCAATCGGCCGATCCGGGTGCGCGCCTATGTTGCCGAACCCGACCTTGGGCGGATTGCGCCCGGCATGACCGTGTTCGTAACCACTGACGGCAACCCCAAAGTCTATCGTGGTGTCATCGGCTTCATTTCACCAACCGCCGAATTTACGCCGAGGACGGTTCAGACCGAACAACTGCGCGCCGACCTCGTTTATCGTTTGAGGATCAACGTCACCGATCCCGATGACCGTCTCCGTCAAGGTCAGCCCGTGACCGTGAGGCTCCAGCAGAGCCCGGACCCAGGGGCGGGCCAGTGAAATGACAGAGGCAGTCGCCCACGCTGTAGATGTCACCAAACGCTTCGCGCCCAATGCAGCCCCGGCACTTGATGCCGTGAGCATGGAGGTGATGGGCGGCGTGATGACCGGCTTGGTCGGCCCTGATGGCGCGGGCAAGACAACCCTGATCCGTTTGCTCGCCGGATTGCTCGACCCGGATGAAGGGGAAGTTACCCTTCTCGGCGAGCCCGCCATCGCGGCCGATAGATCGGCACTAGGCTACATGCCGCAACGCTTCGGACTCTACGAAGACCTGTCGGTTATCGAGAACCTTTCACTCTACGCTGATCTTCGCGGCTTACCCCCAGGGAAAGAACGCACGGAGCGCTTTTCCCAACTCCTGTCTTTCACGGACCTTGAGCGATTCCGCCCCCGGTTGGCTGGCCGTCTATCGGGTGGCATGAAGCAAAAGCTGGGCCTCGCCTGCGCGCTGGTGCGGCCCCCTCGCGTGCTGCTGCTTGATGAGCCTGGCGTTGGCGTCGATCCCGTGGCCAGACGGGAACTATGGGCGATGGTCCGCCAGCTCACGACGGAGGGCATGGGCGTCGTCTGGTCCACCGCCTATCTCGACGAGGCCGAGAAGTGCGATACGGTATTCCTGCTGAACGAAGGCAAGCTGCTGTTCAGTGGACCGCCGAAGCGGCTGACATCCCGTGTCGAGGGTCGGACCTATCGTCTGTTTGGTCCTTCCGAAAGCCGGCGGTCTTTACTCGCCAGCCTTGTCCTTCGCGACGATGTAAAGGACGCCACCATCCAGGGCGCTTCCGTTCGCGTCCTCATGGACGAAGGCGCTGCTGCGCCGACCATAGAACGATTCGGAATGTCGCAGGGCGACCGAATCGAAGCCGTGCAGCCGCGATTTGAGGATGCGTTCATTGACATCCTTGGTGGAGGACCGAAAGGCGTCAGCCAACTCGCCGCGAGCTACAAGCCCATCGAAAAGTCCGACGCGCCGGCCATCGAGGCGCGAGGGCTTACCAAGGTTTTTGGGACGTTCACGGCGGCAGGCGACATCACATTCTCCGTGCCGCAAGGCCGAATATTCGGCCTTCTCGGGCCGAATGGCGCTGGCAAGTCCACGACCTTCAAGATGCTTTGCGGGCTTCTCACGCCGACAGCGGGCGAAGGCCGCGTTGCTGGCCATGATCTTCGCACCGCCAGCGCGGAGGCGCGTCAGTCTCTCGGCTACATGGCGCAGAAATTTTCTTTGTATGGCGATCTTAGCGTCAAACAAAATCTGGACTTCTTCGCCGGAGCCTATGGCTTGAATCGACGCCAGCGGACCGAGGCCGTTGCGCGCGTCATCGACATTTTCCAGCTTGAACGTCATCTGCCGGTGAACAGCGGAACATTGCCGCTGGGCTTCAAGCAACGGCTCTCGCTTGCCTGCGCCGTGCTCCATCAACCGCCCGTGCTTTTCTTGGATGAGCCGACATCGGGCGTGGACCCTATCACCCGCCGCGAGTTCTGGTTGCACATCAACGGCCTCGTGCAACGCGGCGTGACGGTGCTCGTCACCACCCACTTTATGGAAGAAGCGGAATATTGCGACCGCATAGCGCTGATCTATCGCGCGCAGGAAATCGCCCAAGGCACGCCCGAAGACCTCAAAACCCGCGCGGCTGAAATCAGTGGCGGCACAGACCTTACGATGGAGGACGCTTTCATTGCGTTGATCGAGGAAACGGATCGAAAGCGGGAGGCCGCATGAACGACCGCTTCTATCCTCGACGCTTCATGGCCCTGCTCGTCAAGGAGTCGCTACAGATTCTCCGCGACCCCTCGACGATGCTGATCGCCTTTGTGCTGCCGCTGCTCCTGCTTTTCCTGTTTGGATACGGCGTGTCTCTCGATACGGCGAGGACGCGGATCGGCTTGGCGGTTCAAGATTCCAGCGAAGCGGCGGCCAGCCTAGCGGGGGCTTACCGATCATCCCGGTGGTTTGAGGTTCAATCCCGGCGCGACGTGACTTCGCTCAAGGATGAACTGATCGCCGGGCATATCCGGGGCATCGTGGTCATTCCGAGTGATTTCGGCCAGAGGGTCGCAGCCGGGATCGACGCACCGATCCAGGTGATTACCGATGGCTCGCTGCCGAACACGGCATCCTTTGTCGCCGCCTATGCCGAAGGTGTGCGGGCCACCTGGGCGGAAGGCCGCGCATTGGATCGTGGCGTGCGACTAGCTCCCGCAATCGCCCCGCTGCCCCGCTTCTGGTTCAATCCGGGCCTCGAAAGTCGCTTCGCTCTCATTCCCGGCTCGATCAGCATTGTCATGACGATGATCGGGACGCTTCTGACCGCGCTCGTCGTCGCGCGGGAATGGGAGCGCGGCACGCTCGAAGCGTTGATGGCTACGCCTGTCAGCATGGGCGAGTTCCTGGCCACGAAAATCATTCCCTATTTCGTGCTCGGGCTCGGTTCGATGACGCTCTGCGTCGTCGTGGCCGTCTTCCTGTTCGGCGTGCCCTTTAGAGGGTCGATCCTCGCGCTGTATGCGGTTGGCGCGGCCTTCCTCATGCCGGCATTGGGCCAAGGCTTGCTGATTTCGGCGGCGACGAAAAATCAGTTCGTGGCCAGTCAGGTTGCGTTGCTCACGGCATTTATGCCGGGCCTGCTGCTGTCTGGATTTCTGTTCGAGATCGGCTCGATGCCGAAATTCATTCAGGGGATGACCTATGCGGTTCCAGCCCGCTACTTCATCCCGCCTCTGACCAGCGTTTTCGTGGTCGGCGATCTTTGGCCGATGTTCGTTCGCAGCATCCTGGCGATGCTGGGTTTCGGCCTCCTGTTCTTCGGCCTCGCCTTCCGAGTGACGCGCCGGAGGATCGCATGATGAGTTCCGCCAGCTTCGCGCGACTATCTGCGATCATCGTGAAAGAGCTATGGGCGGTCTTTCGCGACCCCAGGGCTCGCATCACCCTTATTGCGCCTCCCTTGCTCCAACTCGTTCTGTTCGGATTCGCGGCGACGCTGGAAGTGCGCAACTTCGACGTTGGCGTGCTCGACCGCGATTCCGGTATCTGGAGCCATGAAATTGTTTCGCGGGTGGCAGGCAGCCCCAACGTCGGCCGCATCGTGCCGCTCGCCTCGCCCGACGACATGCGGGAGGCAATCAACAATCAGCAGGTCATCGCCGTTCTCAGTTTCGATTCGCGATTCAGCGCGGCTATCGAGGGCGGGCAGATTGGCGAGGTTCAGATCGTCCTAGACGGGCGACGCTCGAACGCATCGCAGATCGTTTCCTCATACCTGCAACAGATCATTGGCCAGGTCGCAGCCGAAGCGCGCCCCGCCGCAACTCCAGGGCAGCCCACTACCCGAACCGTCGTCACCAACTGGTTCAATCCCGCGCTGATATATCTTTGGTTCGTGATGCCGGCGTTGCTTGTGACCCTGGGCGCAACCGGCACCTTGTCGATTACGGCTCAATCCGTTGCCCGCGAGCGGGAGCTAGGCACCTTCGATCAGCTTATGGTTTCGCCGTTGAGGGTCCACGAAATCCTCATTGGCAAGATGGCACCGCCTTTGCTGATCGGATTCTTCAATGCCACGCTCTATGTGATCCTTATCCCCACGGTCTTCGGAGTGCCGCTTACCGGCTCCTTGGCGTCGTTCTACTTCTCTCTGTTCTTCTATGTAGTGTCGCTGATCGGCGTCGGGATGCTGGTATCCACGTTGTCGCAAACCCAGCAACAAGCCTTTCTCGGCATGTTTCTGGTGACGGTGCCGCTAATCCTGCTGTCCGGCTTCGCCACTCCAGTCGATAACATGCCCGGCTGGCTACAGGTGATCGCTTTCGCCAATCCCTGCCGGCATTTCCTCGTCGTCTCCGAAGGCGTCTTCCTGAAAGACATGCCGGCGGCGGTCATTCTCGCGAACACATGGCCGCTGGCGGCTATCGCGTCCGTCACGCTGACCGTTTCGGCAATTCTTTTCCGCGCTCGGATGGAGTAGCCCATGCGTCATCCCCCGTTCCCGGCACTACTAGCCTCTCTTAGCGTTGCGGCCTGCACGGTCGGACCAAGCTATGTCGAATCCAGCCCGGCGGTGGCGCCCGGCTGGATTTCGGCTGCCAACCCACATCCGATTGATGAAGATTGGTGGCGCTCGTTCAACGATCCACAGCTCGTTGAACTCGTGGAATTGGCAGTAACCAGCAACCACGACGTTCGGGAGGCGGAAGCGCGCCTACGCGAAGCGCGGGCGCTGCGCGACGTCGCACGCGGTCGCGCCGGTCCAGATGCAGCATTATCCGGCGCGGCCACGGCGAACCGCGTCAGCGAAAACGGTCAATTGCCGGTTGCCAATGTTCCGGGGTTCGATCCTCAATTTTCCCTTTTCGATTTCGGATTCGATGCGTCGTGGGAAATCGACCTATGGGGCCGAACACGGCGTAGCATCGAAGCGGCGGACGCCCGTGCAGAGGCAATTCAGGAAGCCCGGCGCAATGTCATCTTACAGGTGATCGCAGAGGTTGTCCGAAGCTACGTCGATCTACGCGGCTCCCAAACTAGGCTGTTGGTTGCTCGCGCAGACGCCAACGCACAGCAGGCCATCGCCAGCCTGGTCGAAAGGCGGTTTAGGGCCGGCGAGGCGTCGCGCTTTGACTTTGCTCGTGCCGACACACAGGCTCGGGCAGCCAGCGTAAGCCTTGATGGGATTGAGGCCGACGCGCGCGCGGCAGCCTATCGCTTATCCTTGCTAACTGGCCAAGCACCGGGGGCGACTTCACTTCGGCTGTTGAGCCCTGGGTCGCTTCCGGTTGCTCCATCGCAGGTTACGGCTGGGCTTCCATCCGAACTGTTAAGGCGACGCCCGGATATACGTCAGGCAGAGCGCGAATTGGCGGCTTTCACCGCTGACGTTGGCGTGGCCACGGCTGACCTCTTTCCGCGACTATCGCTCATTGGGTCGATTGGTCAGCAAGCTCAGAGCGCGGGCGATCTGGCATCGGGGGCGAGCACACGATTGCAAGTTGGGCCGAGCTTCCATTGGCCCATATTCTCCATGGGGCGTATCCGAGCGCAGATTCGGGCGGCGGATGCCCGAGCCGATGCAGCCATGATCCGCTACGAGCGGAGCGTAACGGGCGCGCTTACTGACAGTGAGACGGCGCTTAACCGATATGCCGCCGCACAGATCATGCGCCGGAAAGCGGAGGGGGCGACAACGCAGGCGGCCGCTGCGGTCGATCTTGCCCGCCAGCGCTACCAGGCTGGCGAGGACGACCTAACGATATTGCTGAACGCGCAATCCGCATACAGCGCTGCGGAGCGTGCGAGCCTTGATGCTCGCGTCGGCGAGTTGATGGCCGTTGTCGCTCTCTACAAGGCACTAGGGGGCGGATGGGAGGCCGCCGTCTCATGATCGGTCTGCCGCTGATTTTCCGGTCAGACATTCACAATGTCCCCGCTGTCCGGCGCGACGGTCGCCGTCGATTGACCGAGTACAGGTGAAACGGTGCGGCGGCGGCGTTCAACACCCATGATCGACCGCAAATGGGGAGTGCCGACCTCGTTGGGTTCACGCATTCCTCTAGCGTCCCTCATTCAAACGCTCGCTGTCGCCGAATATCTGAACTTCCGGCACGCTGCGAACGCACTCGGCGTCAGCCTGTCGAGCGTTAGTGCTCGCGTGAAGACGCTGGAGCAAGACCTTGGCGTTTTGCTGTTCGAGCGCCATGCGCGAGGCGTCCGGCTGACAGAGGCCGGTCGGCAGTTCGTCGAGCATGTTGCGGCCGGCGTCGATCAACTCGACCATGCCGTGAAGACCGCCGGCATGGCGGCGTCAGGAGAGTGCGGACGCCTGCGCATCGGCGTCCATGCCCTGATCCCTCGCAGCTTCCTCGCAGGACTGATCGGACAGTATCGCGAAGACTATCCCGGCATCGAAGTCGAGATCACGGAAGGCACGGCACGCGATGCGGTTATGCAATTGCGGGCCGACCGTCTGGACATCGTATTCATGGCAGGCACGCCCGAGCTACCCGACTGCCACACGCGGCGGATATGGACCGAACCGCTGGTCGCCGCGCTGCCGGATAGGCATCGGCTCGCCAAACAAGCCGCCGTCACCTGGGCCGATCTAGCGGGCGAGACGTTCCTTGCCCGGCACGGCGGCACCGGCCCACAAGTCCATGACCATATCGTGCTGCGCCTTGCCGGACGCTGGCCGGCATCATCTATCCAACGCTTCGATGTCGAGCGCGGCACGCTGCTTTCCATGGTCGGACAGGGCTTCGGCGTCACCATCGTCGGCGCGGCTACGTCGCTGCTACGCACTTCCGACGTTACTTTCCTTCCGGTCGCGGACGAACCGGAGCCGGTTCCTTTCTCGGCCGTCTGGTCGCCATTCAACTGTAGCGCGGCGCTTCGCAATTTGCTCACCCTCGCAAGAGAAATGGGGCGCACTATCCCGGCGGATTGAGTCTCGTCCGCGATTCGTTACGGTCTTCCCGCGACAGACATCCGCGCAGATAAATGAGTGGACGCAACCCGTCCTATTTGCCGCCGATAGTATCCGACAGCCCTCCCGCATCCTCTTTCCTGTTGCCTACCTCCCAAACGACTACTTTCTGATCGGCTCCATCTTTTTTCTCGACTGGAGCCGCTATGCGCGGAGGCCGAATCCTTTGGGGTCAGATCGCCGTCGTCTTCACCATCGTTCTGGTGATGACTTGGGCGGCGACGCAATGGACCGCATGGCGTCTCGGCTTTCAGGCGCAGCTCGGCAATCCATGGTTCGAGCTGGCTGGCTGGCCGATCTACTACCCACCCGCGCTGTTCTGGTGGTGGTATGCCTTCGATGCCTATGCGCCTTCGATTTTCGTCGAGGGTGGCGTCATCGCAGCGTCGGGCGGGCTTATGGCCATCGCCGCCGCAATCATGATGTCGATCATCCGGGCGCGGGAGGCGCGCAACGTCGCCACCTATGGATCGGCACGATGGGCCGAGGACAAGGAAATCCGCACGGCCGGATTGCTCGGCCCCGATGGCGTCGTGCTCGGCCGGCGCGAACGCGACTATCTGCGCCATGATGGGCCGGAGCATGTGCTTTGCTTCGCACCTACGCGGTCAGGCAAAGGCGTCGGCCTCGTGGTGCCGACGCTGCTGACCTGGCCGGGAAGCTGCATCGTCCACGATATAAAAGGGGAGAACTGGACGCTGACTGCCGGCTTTCGGGCGAAACATGGCCGCGTCCTGCTGTTCGATCCGACCAACGCGAAGTCGTCGGCCTACAACCCGCTACTGGAGGTGCGCCAGGGCGAATGGGAAGTCCGCGACGTGCAGAACATCGCGGATATTCTCGTCGATCCCGAAGGGAGCTTGGACCGAAGAAACCATTGGGAGAAGACGAGCCACAGCCTGCTTGTCGGCGCAATCCTGCACGTCCTCTATGCCGAACCCGATAAGACGCTGGCCGGCGTCGCCAGCTTCCTTTCCGATCCGAAGCGCCCCGTCGAGGCGACCTTGCGCGCGATGATGGACACCCCGCACCTGGGCGAAGCCGGCGTTCATCCCGTCATCGCGTCATCGGCCCGCGAGCTGTTGAACAAGAGCGAGAACGAGCGCAGCGGCGTGTTGTCCACCGCCATGTCGTTCCTGGGTTTATATCGCGATCCCGTCGTGGCGCGCGTCACGGCGCGGTGCGACTGGCGCATTGCCGATCTTGTCGGCAGCAAGAAGCCGGTCAGCCTCTACCTTGTCGTGCCGCCGTCCGACATCAACCGCACCAAGCCGCTCATTCGCCTGATCCTCAATCAGATTGGCAGGCGGTTGACCGAGGAATTGCACACGTCCGGCAAGCGGCATCGGCTGCTGTTGATGCTCGACGAGTTTCCTGCGCTCGGCCGGCTCGATTTCTTTGAATCCGCGCTCGCCTTCATGGCCGGATATGGCCTCAAAAGCTTTTTGATCGCGCAGAGCCTCAACCAGATCGAAAAGGCTTACGGGGCGAACAACAGCGTATTGGATAATTGTCATGTCCGCGTCGCCTTCGCGACGAACGACGAGCGGACGGCGAAAAGGATCAGCGATGCGCTCGGCACCGCGACCGAGCTGCGCGATTCTACCAACTATGCCGGCCACCGGCTTGCGCCGTGGCTAGGGCATTTGATGGTTTCGCGGCAGGAGACGGCACGGCCGCTGCTCACGCCTGGAGAGGTGATGCAGCTTCCGCCGAGCGACGAAATCGTGATGGTCGCCGGCACGCCGCCCATCCGCGCGACCAAGGCCCGCTATTTCGAGGATGCGCGGTTCATGGAACGCATCCTGACCCCGCCCGATCCGGCAGCCGATCCCGCCACCGTGAACCCGTCATCCGACGATTGGTCGAGCCGCATCGTCGCGGCGACGAAAGCAGCGGCCCCGGCCACGGCCGGCGGGACCGAAGGCGATCCAGCCAACGCCGGTATCCGCCGCGAGCCGGAATTGCCGGAGCATGAGGAAATCGTCGCGCCGCCACGTCCGCCCGAACAGGAGTTCGACATTCTGGACGATGAACCGGACGTTGACGCCGCCAAAGCCCGCGCGCTGCGCCAGCGTATGCGGATGGTCGCGCGGCAAGCGTCGCTCGACCCCGGCGACGGCATCGAGCTTTGAGGATACGCCCATGACCACCCGAACCCGCATGAACGTCTATTTCGCCCCGGACTTGCTCGCACAGGTCGAGGCGCTGGCGCTGCGCCGCCAAGTGTCGAAATCCGCCATCGTTGAGGCAGCCGTCGCTTCCTTCCTGTCCGGCGACAGTTCGGATCGGCTGGAGGCGGCCATGTCGCGCCGCCTCGACAAGCTCGGCCGCGAGATCCACGCGCTCGACGAGGATCTTGCCGTGCTCGGCGAAACCGTCTCGCTGTTCGTCAACATCTGGCTTTCCGCCACGCCGCCGCTGCCGGAGAGCGCGCAGGCCGCCGCCCGCGCGAAAGGTGCCGAACGGTTCGAGGGTTTCATGCAGACGCTCGGCCGGCGTCTTGCGACCGGCGACAGGTTCCTCAAAGAGTTGTCGCGCGATGTCGATTCGCTTCCCGATAGTCCATCGCAAGATCAGTTCGAGGCCGATGGCAGCGTAACCTGAATTTCCAACCCGTCCTATTCGCCGCCGATAGCCGCCGATCACCGCATCCCCTTCGATACTTGTTGAATCAGCCTGATTTCAGGCTCCTTTAATCGACCCCGTTGCGGGGACGGTCTGTCGCGCCCCGTCAGGAATCGGGGCCGATATGACATCCACACACCATAAGCCGGAAGCGATACAGCGCGGCGCGCGCATGTTGCGCACCGCGCTCGGCGCGGCCATCGCCCGGTTTCTGGAAGACCCGGCCGTGGTCGAGGTCATGCTGAATCCAGACGGGCGAATCTGGATCGACCGACTTTCCGAAGGGCTGGCCGACACGGGCGAAACGATGTCGCCGGCCGATGGCGAACGCATCGTCCGTCTTGTTGCTCACCACGTCGGCGCAGAGGTTCACGCGCGATCCCCGCGCGTCTCGGCAGAGCTTCCCGAAACCGGCGAGCGGTTCGAGGGACTTTTGCCGCCCGTCGTCGCTGCACCGGCATTTGCGATCAGGAAGCCCGCCGTCGCGGTGTTCAGCCTCGACGACTATGTAGCTGCCGGCATCATGTCCGCCGACCAGGCCGTGACGTTGCGCACCGCCGTCGCATCGCGTGCGAACATTCTTGTCGCGGGCGGCACGAGCACCGGCAAAACGACGCTGACCAATGCGCTGCTCGCCGAGGTGGCGAAGGGCGCGGATCGCGTCGTCATCATCGAGGATACGCGCGAGCTGCAATGCGCCGCGCCCAACCTTGTCGCCATGCGGACGAAAGACGGCGTGGCGACGCTATCCGATCTTGTGCGGTCCTCGCTTCGCCTGCGCCCCGACCGCATCCCCATCGGCGAGGTGCGCGGCGCGGAAGCCCTCGACCTTCTCAAAGCGTGGGGCACCGGCCATCCGGGCGGCATCGGCACCATCCATGCCGGCACCGGCATCGGCGCGCTCCGTCGCCTTGAACAGCTCATTCAAGAGGCTGTCGTCACGGTCCCGCGCGCTCTGATCGCGGAAACCATCGACCTTGTTGCCGTCCTTTCCGGGCGCGGTTCCGCGCGCCGGCTGGCCGAACTCGCCCACGTCGAAGGGCTGGGGCCGGACGGCGATTACCGCATCACCCCCGCAATCCCCAACAGCACAGGAGAACCCAAATGATCCGCACGCTTTCGCGCGGCTACCGCACCATAGCGACCGCAACCGCCGCTGTTTCCATCAGCATGATCCTCGCCCCGGCCGCTCATGCGTCCGGCTCGTCAATGCCGTGGGAGCAACCGCTTCAACAAGTCCTTCAATCCATCGAAGGGCCGGTTGCCAAGGTGGTGGCCGTTATCATCATCATCGCAACCGGCCTGACCCTGGCGTTCGGCGATACGTCGGGCGGCTTCCGTCGCCTGATCCAGATCGTATTCGGTCTGTCCATCGCGTTCGCGGCATCGAGTTTCTTCCTGTCGTTCTTCTCGTTCGGCGGCGGGGCGCTCGTTTGATGGCCGCCGTCCTCGAACAACTCGACGCGGTGCCGGGATTTTCGGTCCCGGTCCATCGGGCGCTGACCGAGCACATCATGCTTGGCGGCGCACCGCGCTCCATCGCCATCATGAACGGCACTCTCGCCGGGGCCGTGGGCCTTGGCCTGCGCCTCTGGCTTGTGGGCCTCGCCATATGGGCCATCGGTCATTTCGCGGCCGTATGGGCGGCGAAGCGCGACCCGCTCTTTGTCGAGGTGGGGCGGCGGCATCTGCGCATCCCCGCAAACCTTGCAGCGTGAGGGCGTGGCCATGATGAACCTCGCCGAATATCGCCGCACCGCCAGTCGCCTTGCCGACTTTCTGCCCTGGGCCGCGCTGGTCGGCTCTGGCGTCGTCTTGAACAAGGACGGCTCATTCCAGCGCACGGCCAGGTTTCGCGGTCCCGATTTGGATTCCGCCGTTGCGGCCGAGCTGGTCGCCGTCGCCGGTCGCATCAACAACGCCTTCCGCCGTCTCGGATCGGGCTGGGCGATTTTCGTCGAGGCGCAGCGCAGCGAGGCCGCGACCTATCCCGACAGCACCTTTCCCGATCCCGCGTCGGCCTTGCTCGACGCCGAGCGCAAGGCCGCCTTCGAGGAAGCCGGCGCGCATTTCGTGTCGGGCTATTTCCTGACCTTCCTCTACATGCCCCCGGCCGAGGAAGCCGCCCGCGCCGAAACCTGGCTCTATGAAGGCCGCGAGCAATCCGGCGTCGATCCCTATGAAGTGCTGCGCGGTTTCATCGACCGCACCGACCGCGTGCTCGCATTGCTCGACGGCTTCATGCCGTCCTGCCGGTGGCTCGACGACAGCGAAACGCTGACCTACCTCCATTCCACCGTCTCGACCAACCGGCATCGCGTCCGCGTTCCCGAAACGCCGATCTATCTCGACGCGCTGCTCGCCGACCAGCCGTTGACCGGCGGGCTGGAGCCGCGCCTTGGCGACCAGCATCTCCGCGTCCTGACCGTCACCGGCTTTCCCACCGCGACAACGCCCGGCCTGCTCGACGACTTGAACCGGCTCGCCTTCCCGTATCGCTGGAGCACGCGCGCGGTCCTGCTCGACAAGACCGACGCGACGAAGCTGCTCACCAGGATCAGGCGACAATGGTTCGCGAAGCGCAAAAGCATCGCCGCGATCTTGAAAGAGGTGATGACCAACGAGGCATCCGTTCTCGTCGATACGGACGCCGCCAACAAGGCCGCCGACGCCGACATGGCCTTGCAGGAGCTTGGGGCCGATGTCGCCGGCATGGCCTACGTCACCGCCACCATCACCGTATGGGACGCGGACCCCAGGATTGCCGACGAGAAATTGCGGCTGGCCGAAAAGGTCATCCAGGGCCGCGACTTCACCGCCATGGTGGAGACGGTCAACGCGGTTGACGCATGGCTCGGCAGCTTGCCCGGCCACGCCTACGCGAACGTCCGGCAGCCGCCCATCAGCACTTTGAATCTCGCCCACATGATCCCGCTTTCAGCGGTGTGGGCGGGGCCGGAACGGGACGAGCATTTCGGTGCGCCCCCTCTGCTTTATGCAAAGACCGAAGGCTCCACCCCGTTCCGGTTTTCCCTTCACGTCGGCGATGTCGGCCATACGCTCGTCGTCGGCCCCACAGGCGCGGGTAAGTCCGTCTTGCTCGCACTTATGGCGCTCCAGTTCCGGCGCTACGACCGCAGCCAAGTCTTCGCCTTCGATTTCGGCGGCAGCATCCGCGCCGCGTCGCTCGCAATGGGCGGCGACTGGCACGACCTGGGCGGCGGCCTGACCGAAGGTTCCGACGCTTCCGTATCGCTCCAGCCGCTCGCCCGCATTCACGACACCTATGAACGCGCCTGGGCCGCCGACTGGATCGTGGCCATCCTCATGCGCGAAGGCATGACGATCACGCCGGAGGTGAAGGAACATATCTGGACGGCGCTGACCTCGCTTGCCTCCGCGCCAATCGGGGAACGCACCATCACCGGCCTCGCGGTGCTGCTGCAATCCAACGACCTCAAACAAGCCCTTCGGCCGTATTGCGTCGGCGGTCCCTATGGCCGGCTGCTCGATGCCGAAGCCGAACATCTCGGCTCGGCCGACGTGCAGGCGTTCGAGATCGAGGGGCTTGTCGGCACGGGAGCCGCGCCCGCCGTTCTGGCCTACCTGTTTCACCGCATCGGCGACAGGTTGGACGGGCGGCCGACGCTGCTCATCATCGACGAGGGTTGGCTTGCGCTCGACGATGAAGGCTTTGCCGGCCAGCTCCGCGAGTGGCTTAAAACGCTGCGCAAGAAGAACGCCAGCGTCATCTTCGCCACGCAAAGCCTGTCCGACATCGACGGCAGCAACATTGCGCCCGCGATCATCGAGAGCTGCCCGACGCGGCTGCTTTTGCCGAACGAGCGGGCCATCGAGCCGCAGATCACCGCCATCTATCGGCGCTTCGGCCTCAATGACCGCCAGATAGAGTTGATCGCCCGCGCTACGCCGAAGCGGGACTACTACTGCCAGTCGCGGCGCGGCAATCGCCTGTTCGAGCTGGGCCTGTCCGAAATCGGCCTCGCGCTCTGCGCCGCATCCGCCAAATCCGATCAAACGCTCATTGCGCAGATCGTCGCCGAACACGGCCGCGACGGCTTTCTCGCGGCCTGGCTCACGACCCGCGATGTCGGCTGGGCCGTCGATCTTCTTCCGAACTTCCCGACGCTGATCCCCCAAACCGAAAAGGAGTCCCAACCATGACCATTCGTCTTTTCCGCTCGCGCGCCATCGTCATGGCCGCAACGATGCTCGCCGCACCGCTGGCCGTTTCGTCCATGCTGGCAACGCCGGCACATGCGCAATTCGGAAGGATCGTCTTCGACCCGTCGAACTATGCGCAAAACATCCTCACGGCCGCGCGCACGCTGGAGCAGATTAATCATCAGATCACCTCGCTCCAGAACGAAGCGACCATGTTGATGAACCAGGCGCGCAATCTGGCGAGCCTGCCGTTCTCGTCGCTCCAGCAGCTTCAACAGAACGTCCAGCGCACGCAGCAGCTTTTGAGCCAGGCGCAGAACATCGCCTTCGACGTGCAGCGCATCGACCAGGCGTTCCAGCAGCAATACGGCAACGTGTCGATGTCGGCGACGGATCAGCAGCTCGTCGCCAACGCTCGCACGCGCTGGCAGAACACCGTAGGCGGCTTGCAGGACGCCATGCGCGTTCAGGCCGGCGTCGTCGGCAACATCGACAGCAACCGCACGCAGATGTCGGAGCTGGTCGGCCAGAGCCAGAACGCGACCGGCGCGCTCCAGGCGACGCAAGCCGGCAACCAGCTTCTAGCCCTCCAGTCGCAGCAGCTTTCCGACCTTGTTGCGTTGCTCGCAGCCAACGGCCGGGCGGGCGCGCTGACCGAGGCCGAACGCGCAGCGGCAGCAGAACAGGGGCGCGAGCAGCGCCGCCGCTTCCTCACGCCCGGCAACGGCTACCAGCCCGGCAGCGCGCAAATGTTCAACAACGGCAATTGAGGGCGCGGCCATGGACGGCAAGATGCTGGCCCGGCTGGGCGCAATCGTATTCGTGGCCATCGCCATCACGGCGACAGCCATCGAAATGACCCGCAAGGAAGACGCGCCGGCATCACCGCCGCGTCTTCTCCAGCCCGAACGCGACCCGCTGCGCGAAGGGCAGCGCCGGTGCCAGCAGCTTGGCCAGCAGGCCGCCGACGACGCGGAATGCCTGCGTGTATGGGCCGAAACCCGTGACCGCTTTCTCGGCCGGACGCGCGCGCCGGCCGCACCGGAAGGGCGGTGACGCATGGGCGGCGCAGGCGTCATCGACAATTTTCTCGGCACCTTCACGCAATACATCGACTCTGGCTTCGGCCTGTTGGGTGGCGAGGTGGCGTTCATCGCCACCACGCTCATCGTCATCGACGTGACGCTCGCGGCGCTGTTCTGGAGCTGGAGTGCGGACGACGACATCATTGCGCGGCTGGTGAAGAAGACGCTGTTCGTCGGCGTCTTCGCCTATCTCATCGGCAACTGGAACAACCTCGCGAAGATCGTCTTCGACAGTTTCGCCGGCCTGGGCCTGAAAGCATCCGGCACGGGTTTCACCGCGCAGGATTTGATGCGGCCCGGCAAGGTGGCGCAAACCGGCCTCGACGCAGCGCGTCCGCTGCTCGACTCCATTTCCAACCTTATGGGCTGGGTCGCCTTCTTCGAGAACTTCATTCAGATCGCGTGCCTGCTGTTCGCCTGGGCGCTCGTCATCCTCGCCTTCTTCATCCTCGCCATCCAGCTTTTCGTGACGCTGATCGAGTTCAAATTGAGCACGCTGGCAGGCTTCGTGCTGATCCCGTTCGGACTGTTCGGCAAGACCGCCTTCATGGCCGAGCGCGTGCTTGGCAACGTGATTTCCAGCGGCATCAAAGTGTTGGTCTTGGCGGTCATCGTCGGCATTGGCTCGACGCTGTTTTCGCAATTCACGCAAGGCTTCGGCGGCCAGACTCCTAGCATCGACGACGCCATGGCCATCGTGCTCGCGGCGCTTTCGCTCGTCGGGCTCGGCATCTTCGGCCCCGGCATCGCTTCCGGCCTTGTCAGCGGCGGCCCGCAGCTCGGCGCGGGCGCGGCGGTCGGCACCGGCCTTGCCGTTGGTGGCGCGGCGCTAGCCGCAGGCGGTGCAGCCGGGCTTGCCGCGAAGGCCGGGGGAGCGGCAGTGCGCGGTGGCGCGACCGCAGCCGGCGCAGCATCCGCCGCCTATAGCCTTGGCTCGCTCGGCCAGTCCGGCGCGGCGGGCGTGGCGTCCGGCCTGGGCGGTGTGGCGCGCGCCGCAGGCAGCACAGCCACATCGCCGCTGCGCCGGGCGGCGGCAAGCGTCAAATCCAGCTTTTCCGATGGCGTGAAAGCCGGGTTCGGCGCGACCGGCGGCACATCCTCCATGGGATCGGCCGGCAGCACGTCCGCATCCGCGCCGGCCGCTGGCACATCGCCCGGTTGGGCGCAGCGGATGCGCCAATCCGGCCACACCGGCCATGCCGTCCAGACGGCCGCGCACGCCGTCCGCTCTGGCGACAGCCACGCCTCTGGTTCTTCCGTCAACCTCTCTGAAAGCGACCGCACATGAGCATCTTCAAGCGACCCGCCGTGCATTACGGCAAGACCCCACAACCCGAAACGCCTTATCAGCGCGCCGCGCAGGTTTGGGATGAGCGCATAGGCTCGGCCCGCGTGCAGGCGAGGAACTGGCGCTACATGGCGTTCGGCAGCCTGATCCTTTCGGCCGGCTTCGCCGCCGCGCTTGTCTGGCAATCGGCGCGCGGGACCGTCGTGCCCTGGGTAGTCCAAGTTGATCGGCTCGGCCAGGCGCAGGCCGTCGCGCCCGCCACAGCCGACTTCCGCCCGACCGATCCGCAAGTGGCATGGCACCTGGGGCGCTTTATCGAACAGGTCAGGAGTATCCCCGCCGATCCCATCATCGTCCGCCAGAACTGGCTACGCGCATACGAGTGGACGACTGACAGGGGCGCGGCGGCGCTCAACGACTATGCGCGCGCCAACGACCCCTTCACCAAGGTCGGAAAGCAACAAGTCGCGGTCGAGGTGTCGAGCGTCATCCGCGCCTCGCCGGATAGCTTCCGCGTCGCTTGGACCGAACGCCACTACGAATCCGGCCAGCTTTCAACAACCGAGCGATGGACCGCGATCCTGACCATCGCAATCCAGCCGCCGCGCGATACCGAACGGCTGCGTGCCAATCCGTTGGGAATCTACGTCAATGCAATTTCGTGGTCGCGGGAGATGAGCCAATGAGGACGATCATCCGCACCCCGGCGATTCCCGCCGTCCTGCTTTCCGCAACCATGCTTGCCGGCTGCGCGACCTACAAACCGCCGCAGATCAGCTACGATGCGAGCGTGCCGCCGTTGCCTGCCGTCCCCGCGGTCGTCACCGACGACCGGCCGCGGCCGATCCATATCCCGCCCGCCTGGACCGTCGCACGCGGCGGCACCGCCGCCGGCACACCGACCGCGCGCGTCGAGAACGCCAATGCCGCCGCCCGCGTGCAGCCGCGCCGCGAGGGCTATTACAACGCCATCCAGATTTACCCGTGGAGCGACGGCGCGCTCTATCAGGTCTATGCCGCGCCGGGCCAGATCACGAACATCGCCCTGGAGCCAGGCGAAAGCCTGACCGGCGCAGGGCCGATAGCGGCCGGCGACACGGCACGCTGGATTATCGGCGATACGGAATCCGGTTCGGGCGTCACGCGCCGAGTCCATATCCTCGTGAAGCCAAGCCGGCCGGACATCACCACGAACCTTGTCGTGACGACCGACCGGCGCGTTTACATGCTCGAGCTGCGCTCGGGCGAGAAGCCCTATATGCCCGCCGTCGCTTGGGCCTATCCGCAGCAGCCGGCCGGGCAGCGGCAGGCGGTGCCGGCCACGCCGGTCATCCCGGCCGTCGCCGCGCGCAACTATCGCTATGGACTGACAGGCGACAATCCAGCTTGGAAACCCGTCGCCGTCTATGACGACGGCAGGCGCGTCTATGTCGAGTTTCCGCGCGGCATCGTTCAAGGCGAAATGCCGCCGATCTTCGTGCTCGGCGCGGACGGCGAGGCGCAGATCGTCAACAGCCGCATCCATCAACACATCCTGATCGTGGACCGCCTGTTCGGCGCGGCCGAGCTGCGCCTTGGCAGCGGCGACCGCCAACAGACCGTCAGGATTGTCCGCACGGACGGGAGGCCATCGTCATGAGTGAGAATGACTCCAATACCGCCACGCCGATGCGGCTTCGCGCGGAAGCCCCGCGCGTCACCCGCCTGTCCCGCAAGGTGCTCGCCAGCGTGGCGGCCGTCGCGCTGGTCGGCGTCGGCGGCGCGCTGATCTACGCGCTCCAGACCCGCGACGGCGGCACGGGCGGCGAAGAACTGTTTTCCACCAACAACCGCCAGCCTGCCGATGGTCTTGCCGGCCTGCCGCGCGACTATACCGGCCCGGTCCTGGGGCCGCCGCTGCCGGGCGACCTCGGCAGACCCATCTTGGATGCGCAGAACAGGGGCCAGCCCGTCGTGCCGCCGACGATCACCACGCCGCCCGTGGATCGCGCCGAGGAACGCCGGCTTGCCGAGGAAGAAGCCGCGCGCGTCAGCCGCGTGTTCTTCCAGACCGAGGCCCGCACCGGCAGCCCGGCCGCAACGCCGGGCGGCGCGACCACGCCGGGACTTCCCGGCCTCGACCTTGCCGGCCTGACAGGGCAGCCCGGCCAGCAGACCGCGCAGGACAAGCAGCTTGCGTTCCTCAATGCACCCGTCGATCGCCGCACCACGTCGTCGGATCGCGTCATGGCTCCAGCCTCGCCCTTCGTGCTCCAGGCCGGGGCCGTGATCCCGGCTGCGCTCATTACCGGCATCCGTTCCGATCTTCCGGGCCAGATCACCGCCCAGGTGACGCAGCACATCTATGACAGCCCGACCGGCAGCCTGCTCCTGATCCCGCAGGGGACGCGGATCATCGGGCAGTATGACAATAGCGTTCAGTTCGGCCAGCGCCGTGTGCTGCTCGTCTGGAATCGGCTGATCCTCCCCAATGGCCGCTCTATCGTTCTGGAGCGCCAGCCGGGCGCGGATAGCCAGGGCTACGCCGGTCTTGAGGATGGCGTCGATTATCATTGGTGGGATTTGGCGAAGGCCGCCGGCCTTTCGACGTTACTTGCGGTCGGCACGGAGCTGGCCGTCAGCGACGAGGACCGCCTTGTGCGCGCCATCCGCGACGGGGCGCAGGACACCATCAACGACGCCGGCCAGCAGATCATCCGCCGCCAGTTGCAGGTTGCGCCGACGCTCACCATCCGGCCGGGCTTCCCCGTCCGCGTGATCGTCACCCGCGACCTTGTGCTCGAACCATACAGAGGTTGACCATGAGCAAGCTGAAACTCGGCACGTTGCCCGACGACAAGCCCGTTAAGGTGTCACGCGAATTGCCCGCGACACTCTTTCGAGATTTGCAACTTTATGGACGCTTGTTGGCAGGGGCAGGACAGCCGCCGATAGAGCCGGAAAAGCTAATTGTGCCGATGCTGGAACGCTTCCTCGCCACGGATCGAGAGTTTCAGAAGGCGCGCCGCGCGGCCAGCTAACCTAGTTGGCGGCACCCGACAGCAGGGGTGCCGCCAGCGCGTGAGCGCAAATGCGGCACGCTACAGGCCGCCGATCCCCCTCCATGCTTCGCCTAATTCCGGGGCTTCCAGCCACCCGGAATCCAGCAACGAACCACGGAGGATTCCATGTGCGCGAGACGCCGCCATACCCAAAGGGGCCGCCCACGACAGCCGGCTCCGCAGACGCTTCCCGATGACCTTTACGACTATGACGACGATCCCGCGCCGCGCATCAGCCCGCCGCGCGGAAGCCCGCCCGATGCCTTCGACGTGGAGAAGCTGCCCGTCATCGACGACTGGCCGGAGAAAGTGCCGATCACCGAGGCAGAGATTCAGGTGTTCGAGCGATGGTTTGCCGATGTGTTCGACGAGATGTTCGGCCCACTTCCACCCCTGGCAGGATTGACAAAGTTATCCTCATCTGATAACAAAAAGCCATGAGCGAGGATCGTGATCCGAACCTCGACACGCTTCTGGACCTCGACGGCCAGGTGCTCGTTGTCGATCCCGAGGGCGGCCATTGGGTGAAGTTCATCGTCACCCGCGTTCCGGCATCGCCGGAGAAGCCGCACGGCCTCGATTACTCGCTCACGCTTCACGGGCCTTCGGGCGAACGGTTGGTCGGCTTCGACAACGCCCATCCAGTCGGCCGAGGCAGGCGCGGCGAGCCGATGGACCATCGGCACCGCCTCCAGACCGTGAAGCCCTACGCCTACGAGGATGCGGCCACGCTGCTGGCCGACTTCTGGCAGGCGGTGGACGCGGTGTTGAAGGAGCGAGGCGTAACATGACCACATTGAAAGTCGGGATTGCCGGCTACGAAGAAATGAAGGCCCGCACCATGCGGATTGCGCGCGGTGAGGAAAAGCCGGCGGCCGACGATCCAAAGGTGTGGTTCACATCCATGGAATCCTTCGCCAAGGTGCTGTCGGCGGGCAATCGCGAATTGCTGCGCGTCATCGACCAGCAAGCGCCGGGTTCGCTGGAGGAACTGGCCGAGATCACCGGCCGGGCCAAGTCCAACCTGTCCCGCACTCTGAAACGGATGGCCAGTTACGGCCTTGTCCGCATGGAGAAGGGCGAAGGCCGCAAGCTCACGCCCAGGGTCATCCACGACCGAGTAGAACTAGACTTGCCGCTGACCGAGCGCGCAGGGCCGCGCAAGGCGGCAGGAGGCCGGCAATGAACGTCCATAGTCCCACCGTCCACAATCCCAACGTCACGCTGCGCGCCGCCCTCTATCTGCGCGTCTCCACCACTCGGCAGGCCGAGCATGACGTGTCGATCCCCGACCAGAAGCGCCAGGGCGAAGCCTATTGCGAGGCGCGCGGCTATCAGCTTGTCGAAACATTCGTGGAGCCGGGCAACAGCGCGACCAACGACCGCCGCCCGGAGTTCCAGCGGATGATAGAGGCTGCCACCGCCAAGCCGGCATCGTTCGATGTCGTCGTGGTTCACAGCTTCTCACGCTTCTTCCGCGACGAATTTGAAATGGAGTTCTATTACCGCAAGCTGGCGAAGAACGGCGTGAAGCTGGTTTCGATCACGCAGGAGCTTGGCGATGATCCGATCCACGACATGATGCGGCGGATCATGTCGCTATTCGACGAATACCAGTCCAAGGAGAACGCCAAGCACGTCCTGCGCGCCTTGAAGGAGAACGCCCGGCAAGGCTTCTGGAACGGCTCGCTGCCGCCCATCGGCTACCGCGTCGTCGCGGCCGAGCAGCGCGGCGCGAAGGTCAAGAAGAAGCTGGAAATCGACCCGCTGCACGCCGAGACGATCCGGCTCATCTATCGCCTTGCGCTGGAGGGTGAAGGTTCATCCGGCCAGATGGGCGTGAAGGCCATCGTCAAATATCTCAATGGCAAGGGCATCTTCACGCGCGACGGCGGGCGCTGGGGCATCGGTCAGGTTCACCGCATCCTGACCCGGCGCACCTATATCGGCGAGCATCGGTTCAATCGCCGTTCCAACAAGGGAGAGGTGAAGCCCGAAGACGAGGTTATCACCGTTCAGGTGCCGGCGCTTATCGAGCGGGAGACGTTCGACGCGGTGCAGAAGCTTTTGCAGGCCCGTAATCCCAAGACCGAGTTGCCCGCGCGCGTCGTGATCGGGCCGACGCTGCTAACCGGCATCTGCTATTGCGGCAATTGCGGAGGCGCGATGACCATTCGCACCGGCAAGGGTGGCCGCTATCGCTACTATGCGTGCTCGATCAAGGCGCGTCAGGGCGAAACCGGCTGCAAGGGCCGCGCGATCCCGATGGATAAGCTCGACCGAATGGTGGTCGGGCATATCGAGGAACGCTTGCTCGATGCCGACCGGCTGGAGGACTTGCTTGGCACCGTGCTCGGCCGTCGCGACGATCAGGCCGAGCGTCGCCGGCACCACATCGCCGAACTGGAGCGGCGCGCGACCGAATCGGAATTGCGCCTCAAGCGCCTCTACGACGCCATCGAGGCGGGCGTCGCCGATCTTGACGACCCGGCGCTCAAGGAACGCATCGCCGGCCTCAAGGTCATCCGCGATCAGGCCAGGGCCGACGCCGACCGGGCGCAAGCCTTGCTCGACAGCCCCGGCCACAGCGCCATCACCCCGACCATGATCCGGGGATTTGCGCGTCGCGCACGCGAACGCATCCGGGGCAGCGAGGGCGGCTATCGGCGGGATCATCTGCGCTCACTGGCGCAGCGTGTCGAGGTCGCCGACGACGCAATTCGCATCATGGGATCGAAGACGGAGCTGCTAAGGACGCTTATTGCTGGCCAAGTGCGGCAATCGGCGGTGGCTGGCGTGCCCAGAGGGGTTCCAAAGTGGCGGAGAGGATGGGATTCGAACCCACGATACGCTTTTGACGTATACTCCCTTAGCAGGGGAGCGCCTTCGACCACTCGGCCACCTCTCCGGTGCGGCCTGATTATTGCGTAAAAAAAATGAATGCAAGGCTTTTTCGCCGAGAAGCACAAAAAGCTGTTGGTTGAGCATCGCGCCGCGAAACTTTGTGGGGCTTTCGGGAACTTCCTGAGCGACAGGGCGTTCTGTCTTGGGTAACAAAAGAGGTGTTCTAATGGCTCAGACCAAACTGAATGTTGTCGAAGACACGATCGAAAACCAGATTGCCGAGCTGCGCTCGCAAATCGCGTCCCTCTCCAAATCCGTTTCCGCCCGCGCGGAAGGGGTGAGCGAGGACGCATCGGAGTTTCTGGACGAGGCGCGCGGACGGGTCCGCAAGGCCGCGCATAATGTCCGCGCCCAGGGTCAGAACGTGGTTGAAGCCGTCAAGGAAAACCCGGGCACGGCAACCTCGCTGCTGACGATCGTCGGCGCACTCGGTTTTGCGATCGGTTATGCGGTGGGCACAAGCACGCAGCAGAGCTCGTCGAACAGCAGCCTGTATCGCTGGCGCTGATCGCCGTATAAATTGAATGCAGGCAGGGCTGGGTCATTCCCGCCTTGCCTTTCCCTGCTGGTTTAATGCGCAATGAATTGGGGGCGGATATGCGGTTCAGCGACGATCTTGAAACGGCCTTGTCGGATTTTGCGAGGGATCACGGCATAGACAGGGATGAGGCCATCCAGCGCATCATTCGCGCCGCCCTTATCAACACCGGTTATCTCGCCTCCGGCGAAGAAGGCATTCCGCCGGAAAAGCTGAACGCCAGCAACGACGACTGAATCAATATCCCGACCGCGATGGCGCAGGCGCCGCGCCGCCCTTATAACGGGCGGACAGCGCGCGCAAAGTGCTGGCAAATTCCGTGACATCGGCGCCGACGGCCACGAAGGACGCGCCGAGTTCGAGATAACGGCGATTATAGGTTTCATTGAAGGTCAGAATGCCGGCGGCCTTGCCCGCCGCGACGATCTTGACGATGGCCGCCTCGATCACCGCCTGAACCTCCGGCTCATCGATCCTGCCGAGATGCCCCATATCGGCGGCCAGATCCGCCGGGCCGATGAAGACGCCGTCCACGCCTTCCACCGCAAGAATATTGTCGAGATCGTTGATCGCCGCCCGCGTTTCGGCCTGCACCAGCAGACAGACGCTATCGGAGGCGCTGTCGGCATAGTCGGTTATCGTATTGAAGGCGGAAGCGCGGGTAACGGCAGCACCCATGCCGCGAATGCCGCGCGGCGGATAATGCATGGCGCTGACCAGATCCCTGGCCTGGGCGGCCGAATCGACCATCGGCACCAGAAGCGTGCGCGCACCCGCATCCAGAAGCTGCTTGATCATCCAGCTTTCGCCCACCGGCACGCGCACCACGGGCTCCGCAGACGATGTGGCAAGCGCGCGCAGCTGGTCGATGATGCTGCGCAGATCGTTCGGCCCATGCTCGCCATCGATCACCAGCCAGTCAAACCCCGCCGTGCCGGCGATTTCCGCCGTGATGGCCTCCCCCATATCGAGCCAGAGGCCGATCTGCGGCCTGCCGGCGTGGATGGCGGTTTTGAAACGGTTTTCGGGAGCGGGCATGATATCCTCAGGAAAGCAGCAATTTCAGATCGGCGGACGGGTCCGCCAGGATGGCGCGATCCGGCTCCGCGCCGGTATCGAGCAGTTTCTTGCCCGCAACATAGGCCTTGGCGTCGTTGACGGCATCAACGGCCACGAAACGCCCCTCGCGGAAATACCAGACGGACCAGCTGCCCTCGCGCGCGCCGGGGCGCAGCAGCGTTTCGTCGTAACCGAGATTGAAGCCGGCGATCTGCAGCTTGGCGTCATATTGATCCGACCAGAACCATGGTTTCGGATCATAGGCGGTTTCTGCGCCGGTGAGCACGGCAGCGGCCGCCTCGGCCTGATCGACAGCATTCTGTACCGATTCGAGGCGCACGTGCTGGCCGCGCCACGGCAACAGCGCACAATCGCCCACCGCATGAATGGCGCTGTCGGAGGTGCGGGTATGGTCGTCAACCACGATGCCGTTGCCGACATCGAGGCCCGATTCGCGGGCAAGACGGTCATTCGGCGTCACACCGATGCCGACGATGACAAAATCCACATCCAGCGTCGAACCGTCGGACAGTTCGGCGGCGGTCACCCGGCCGTCCATGCCGACAAGGCGCACAAGGCCGGTCTTTTCGCGGATGGAGACGCCATAGGCCTGATGGATACCGCGCATGATATCCGCGGTTTCCTTCGCCGCGACGCGCTGCAGAATGCGGTCGGCCATTTCGATGATGGTCACTTCGAGGCCGAGCTTGCGGGCAACAGCGGCTGCTTCAAGGCCGATGTAACCGCCGCCGATGACCAGCAGCCTGCGGCCGGGTTTCATCTCCTCCATCAGCCGGTCGGCATCGCGCTTGTCGCGAACGGTCAGCACCCCTTCCAGATCGCCGCCGATACTGGCGGGCAAAAGGCGGGGGGCGGCGCCGGTTGCGAGCACCAGCCTGTCGTAGGAAAGCGTGCCGCCGTCCTGCATGCGTACGGTTCTGGCGGCGCGGTCGATGTCCTCTACCCAGGTGGAAAGCCGGATATCGACATTGTTCTCGGCGTACCATTCCTCCGGCCGGAACATCAGCCGGTCGAAACTCATCTCGCCGAGAAGGTATTTTTTGGAAAGCGGCGGCCGCTGATAGGGATGGGCGTCCTCGGAACCGACGATGGTGATGGGACGCTCGTCCTTCAGCGCCCGAAGCTTCGACGCCAGCGCGAAAGCGGCCTGCCCCGCCCCGACGATTACCAGCCTTCCCGTCACAGTCCACTCCCAGAAGAATCACGAAGCGGCCGATCCTGCCGACCCTCGCGAAGCCATATTGCCGGATCAGGCGTAACGCCAAGTACGGCCTCAGTCAACACCAGCCCTGTGCAAGCATGAGGCATTATCAGCAGAGGCTGCAACCTGATGGGACCGAGCGCATTTCCACAGCGGAAACATCGGCTTCCGTAAGGAAGACTGGTCGAGATCGACACAGACTGGAGACAATTGCGCGGATTTCCTTCATGTGCTGGCAAGGAAACCGCGTTAAAATCGGCACGAAAAGAGGCAATCCGGGAGGTTGTCATGGCTTTGCATATGGATATCAGTCAGAACGTCCCGCAGGACGAGATGTACGAGAAATTTCAGATCGACCGGCCCGGCAAGATCACCTTCATCGGGCATCATCTCAGCGCCAAGGACACCATGCGCTGCCTGGTGCGCACCATCTCCCTCTACGGCGCGGAGATCGAAGTCAGCCCGCACCTGGAAATGCCGGCCAATTTCTATCTGGAGATTCTCGGTATCCGCGATGAGATCGGCTGCACGCTGATCCGCCGCGAGGAGGAAAAGGTCACGATCGGCTTCAACATGCTCATCGATGCGGAATTCCTGCACCATGTGCGGCGTCTGAGCTTCGAGACAAGCGCCTGACGGCGCTACGATAGGCGGCTGGTTTTTTCGGCCCGTCGCCGACACGCAAGATTCTGTTCCAAAACAGTCATGCGGCAACCGGCCGCGCCTTGCGTCCGGTTTTTTTGCACCTATTGTGAGCCGGGTTTTAAACACAGGTACCGGAACTCTCAGCCAATGTCCGCTTTTTCACGTCTCACACCGCTTGCCGCCTCGCTTCCTTCCACCGTTCCCTTTGTCGGCCCCGAGGCCATCGAGCGGAATCGCGGCCTGAAGGTGGAGGCGCGAATCGGCGCCAACGAAAGCGGCTTTGGCCCCGCCCCTTCCGTGCTGCTGGCCATGCGCGATGCGGCGGCGGACACCTGGATGTATAGCGATCCGGAAAATTTCGAACTGAAGGAAGTGCTTGCCATCCACCACGGCGTTGCGCGCGGCAATATTGCCATTGGCGGCGGCGTGGACGGATTGCTGGGCGAGATCGCCCGGCTGATCGTCGAACCGGGCACGCCTGTCGTTACCTCTTTTGGCGGCTATCCCACCTTCAACTATCATGTGAACGGTTTTGGCGGCAGACTCGTCACCACGCCCTATGTCGACGATCATGAGAATCTCGACGGGCTGCTCGATCTCGTTATTCGGGAAAATGCGCCGCTCGTCTATTTCGCCAATCCTGACAATCCGATGGGAAGCTGGTGGGAAGCAGGCGAGGTGGTTGCCTTTGCCCGCGCATTGCCGGAAACCTGCCTGCTCATCCTGGATGAGGCCTATTGCGAGACCGCGCCCGCCAGCGCCGTGCCGGCCATCGAAGCGCTGATCGGCCAGCCGAACATCCTGCGCATGCGCACCTTCTCGAAAGCCTATGGGCTGGCCGGCGCGCGCGTGGGTTACGCCATCGGCACGCTCGGCAATGTCGAAGCCTTCGACAAGATCCGCAACCATTTCGGCATGGCGCGCATTTCGGTCGCCGGCGCTCTGGCGGCGCTGAAGGATCAGGCCTATCTGCATGAGGTCGTTGGCAAGATTTCCGCCGCCCGTGAACGCATTTCCACGATAGCCCGGGATAACGGCCTTTCGCCGCTCCCCTCCGCCACCAATTTCGTCACCATCGATTGCCACCGCGACGGCGCTTACGCCCGCGCCATCGTCGATGGGCTGATGGATCACGGCGTGTTCATTCGCATGCCGGGTGTCGCGCCGCTCAACCGCTGCATCCGAGTGAGCGTCGGGCCGGGTGACAAGCTCGATCTTTTCGAGCAGGCGCTGCCGAAGGTCATCAAGGCGATCGGGTAAGCTCCTACGTCTCCTCATTCCTGTGCTTGTCACAGGAATCTAGCCGACGCGCGTCTGCGCGGCGAGAGGACTCTTCTCAGCCCAAGGACTTGGGCTGGCCGGATCCCTGTGACAAGCACAGGGATGAGGGTGTCGGGCGGATCGGCATATGATCCGATACCGCGCATTGCACGCATCGATTCAACATCCACCCGCAAGCCCCTGCCCGCGAATCGTTTTCCGGCGAAGAGACATCGCCGGACATAAGAAAACCGCGCCGGCCTTGTTCCTGCCGGTCGCGGTTTGATGTGTCAGCGCAAAAGCCCTTTTCAAAGCCCTCGCCGCGTTCCCCTTCGGGTTTACTTTCCTTTGCGCCGGCCGTCGGGACTGGAGGGAACCGGACCGGAAATCTCAATAAAGGCTTGGGTCAATCAGTGCATCGTCATCCAGTCGCGGGCGGCGCGCAGCGCTTCGGCGAGTTCCGATTTCGTCATGTTGCGGGCGAGATCGGCGCGCAGGGAAGCAGCTCTTTCCGATCCGCGGATCGCGGCGATGTTGAGCCATTTATGCGCTGCGATCAGGTCCACCTTGCAGCCCCGGCCGGTCGCATAGACCAGGCCGAGATTGCAAAGAGTGTCGGCGCGGGTTTCGCCACCGGCAGCCATTTCGATATCGCTGATGTCAAAGCGTGCCATCGTTTTTATCCCTGTCCTTCTGCCTGTTTCATCATTCGCCTTCTTGCCGAGGCTACCGTCGGGACCCGCCGTCTTCTGCGGCTTTTCTGTCCTTTCGTCCGGCAGGTTTGCCCTGCGCTTTTGATGACTTCACTATGCCACCGGGCTTTCAACGCTCGCTTAAAAGGCATGATTAATGCGCCGCAAACAAACTGCAAACGATTGGTAAAATTGGGTTTTTGTTAAATATCACGGACCGCGGAAATTAAGGACTTTGCGGCGAATTTTACGAAAACTTCAGAATTGGATTTAAACCCTTCCTTCACCACGATCAAAACAGCGATTTTCGATTTTCCCCTCTTTCGCTCCTCCCGCTGCTGCAAATGCCTACTCCAGGACCGCAAATTTCTGTTTCCTTTTACGTTAACGTAAAATACTATCCGCCCTGCCCGTCATGAGGATGAAACGGGCGCAGGATAGGGCGGTGCAAGGAGCAATCGTTGCGCCGCAGGGCGGCTTTGGGCCAGAGATGGCGCATTGGCACGCCAAAAGGGTTTGATCTGCGCATCGCGTCTTCGGGCCAGTCGGGCTCCGGAACGCCGGCGCGAATTTCGGGAGGAATTTTATGAAGCGTATGATGACGATTGCCGCCGCCCTCGTGCTGAGCGGCAACCTTGCCTTTGCCGCCGAGGCTATCGAGGGCAACTGGAAGACCGCCAGCGGCGAAACCGCCGTGATCGGCCCCTGCGGCGGCGCCTTCTGCGTGACGCTGAAGACCGGCAAACATGCCGGAAAACAGATCGGCAAGCTTTCCGGCAAGGGAAACAGCTATTCCGGCGAAATCACCGATCCCGCCAATGACAAGACCTATAGCGGCTCCGGCACCGTTTCCGGCAATTCGCTGAGCATGAAGGGCTGCGTGCTGAAGGTTCTGTGCAAGTCGCAGACCTGGACGCGTCTGTAATCGACAAGGCGGCGGGTGGGCTGCCGTCCTCCCGCCTGCGGTGCCGCGCCTGACGGCGCGCCCAAGGATTTCGCCCGAGACTGCGGACGCACGCCGCATGGAAGCCATATATCCGTTGATGTATCGTTGCGCCCAACACCAACGAGAGCGACGCATGCGCCCCACCCTTTCGACAATCCTGATTGCGGGCACCTCGCATGTCGGCAAAAGCACCCTTGCCGGCCTGCTGAGCGAAAGGCTGCGCTGCGAGGCGATATCGACCGACAGTCTCGCCCGCCATCCGGGCAGGCCATGGCCGGGCATTCCGGCAGCGGTAGAGGAATATTATACACGGCTGTCGGCAGAAACGATCCACTGGTTTCTCAAGGTGCATCACCACAACATCTGGCCGATGATCCGCCCGATGATCGACCGCAGCTCCGATACCGGCACCACCGCAATCTTCGAGGGTGCGGCCCTGCGCCCGGAATTCATGTCGTCCCTGCTTGGCGGCACGGTCGCCGGCTTCTTCCTTCATGCCGGCAATGACTTTCTTCTTGCGCGGATGCGCTCCCACGCCCGATATCAAGATGCAACCGCCAGCCAGCGGCAGATCATCGACGCCTTCATCGAGCGTTCGCTGCGGGAAAATACCGAAATGCTGGCATCGGCGCAGGAACATCACGTGCCGGTCGTCGATGTGACCATGCCTCAGGCATTCGAGACCCTCGTGGCCGATCTTGCCGCACGTATGACGGTCTCCCCGGCCTGAAAAGGCGTGGCGTTGGCGGATTGCCCCGCGCCATTGCCGCATCGATTTGCCGTGTCACCACCCGTTAACATCCCTGAACACCATATGAACCGGGGTCTCAGGGTCCGTTCAGTCCGACTATGGCAAAACTCTGTCCATCAACTCCAATAAAGGGGAATGGACATGGCAAAGCTGATCAGCCGACTGGCAATCTTCGCGTTTCTCATGGCGATCTTCGCCATGTCCTTCGCTTCGCTCGTCGTCAATCCCAACCGCAGTTTCCAGCGGGTGAATGCCGGCGCGGCCATCGCCTGCCAGCACAGCCCGGCGCCCGCCGCCAATTGCCCCGTCGTACTTTGAGGACCTGATGATGACGACAAGCTTTTCCAACGGCCTGTTTTCCGCCCTGCGGCTGGTGCTGATGGCCTCGATCTTTCTCGGCCCGGTGGCGGGACTTGCAGTCTACAAGGCCGATCCCCGCCCCGCCTCGAAAGGCGCCGGTTTCGTGCTGCTGATGAGCCTGCAGCGCGGCGCGCTCGGCTGATATTTCCACCGCCGCCATTCCCCTTCAGCCGCTTTTCCCGTTTCTTTTCAGTTTCTTCGTATTTCTGTCGCTTGCCTGTCGAAATTGGCCTCTTATAATGGGCCATGACAATAGCAAAACGAACGATTCCGCCCCTCACCTTCATCAGCCCCGAGCCTTTCGCGCCGCAGACATTCACGGACCCGAAAGAAGCCGTCGAGGCTTTGACCGCGCTTTACGAACGCAATACGGCGTTCCTGATCAATTCCTTCACCGAGCTTGCCAAGGGCGCGCCGATCGCCGGCCGCTACCGCGCCTGCTACCCGCAGGTGAGCCTGGAAACAGCCACTTTCGGCCATGTCGATTCCCGCCTTTCCTATGGCCATGTCACGGCGCCCGGCGTCTATACGACGACGATCACCCGGCCGGAACTGTTCCGCCATTACCTCAAGGAACAGCTGGGGCTTCTGATGAAGAACCACGGGGTACCCGTCACGGTGTCGGAATCGGCCACGCCCATTCCGCTGCATTTCGCTTTCGGCGAAGGCGCTTATGTCGAAGCGGCGGCCGCTTCGTCGCTCTCCGATGTGCCGCTACGCGATCTCTTCGATACGCCCGACCTCAACAATACCGACGATCTTATCGCCAATGGCGAATATGACCAGGTGCCGGGCGAACCCGCGCCGCTCGCCCCCTTTACCGCGCAGCGCATCGATTATTCGCTGGCCCGCCTCAGCCACTATACGGCAACCAGCGCAAACCATTTCCAGAACTTCGTGCTGTTCACCAACTACCAGTTCTATATCGACGAATTCGCCGCCTGGGCGCGACAGATGATGAAGAATGGCGGTGAGGGTTACACGGCCTTCGTGGAACCGGGCAATATCGTCACCCCGGCCGGCTCCGACAAGCCGGAAACGGATGCCGTGCTCGCGCGCCTGCCGCAGATGCCCGCCTATCACCTGAAGAAAAAGGGTCATGCCGGCATCACGTTGGTCAATATCGGCGTCGGCCCGTCTAACGCCAAGACGATCACCGACCATATCGCCGTGCTGCGCCCGCATGCCTGGCTGATGGTCGGCCATTGCGCTGGCCTGCGCAACAGCCAGCGGCTGGGCGACTATGTTCTGGCGCATGCCTATGTGCGTGAGGACCACGTTCTCGACGATGACCTGCCGGTATGGGTGCCGATCCCGGCGCTTGCCGAAGTGCAGCTGGCGCTGGAAGGCGCGGTCGCGGAAGTCACCGGTTACGAGGGTTTCGAGTTGAAGCGCATCATGCGCACCGGCACCGTCGCCACCATCGACAACCGCAACTGGGAGCTTCGCGATCAGGCCGGCCCCGTCAAGCGCCTGTCGCAATCGCGCGCCATCGCGCTCGACATGGAATCGGCGACCATCGCCGCCAACGGCTTCCGCTTCCGCGTGCCCTACGGCACCCTGCTCTGCGTTTCCGACAAGCCGCTGCATGGCGAATTGAAGCTGCCGGGCATGGCGACGGAGTTCTACCGCACCCAGGTCGCCCAGCATCTGCAGATCGGCATCCGCGCCGTGCAGAAGCTCGCCGCCATGCCGACGGAGACGCTGCACTCGCGCAAGCTTCGAAGCTTTTACGAGACGGCGTTCCAGTAAGATCGCGCATCTTCGCCCTCAAGGTGCTGATGTTGGCTCATACACCTTGAGGCGTCGAAATGCGTGTGACTATCGACCTTGATGACGGGCTGATTGCAGAGGTCATGGAAATTACCGGTCTTTCCAGCCCTGAAGCGGCGGTTGAAGAGGCCTTGAGAGAATTTATCCGGATACACCGGCAGAGACGTGCACTTGAGGAACTGCGGGGCACCGGCTGGGAAGGTAATCTCGATGAAATCCGCGATAGTTGGAGCACGGATGAAGCCTAGAGCATTTCCCGTGAACAAGGGTTCACGGCAAATGCTCTAACTTTTTGTTTTGACGCATTGTCCAGACGCAAAAAGCGATTCCGCTTTTACTGGAAATGCTCTGGAGGCTGAAGGTAGACGGAAGCCGTCATCCACGTCGAGTATGAGGTAGACCGCAACTCGCGAGGAGAGGCTGGCTACACCTCAAACCACCTTCACCGTCCCCTCCACGCGGATCGGAAAATTCACCGAGCGTGCGATGAAGCATTTCTCGTGCGCGTCATGGTGGAGCTCATCCGCTCTGGCCGGATCGCCCTTCGAAATGGTGATGACCGGTTTCAGCACCACTTCGCTGAATTGCCCCGCGCCATCCTTTTCCATGACAAGCGTACCTTCGGCATTGTCGACATAGTCTTCGACGATGATGCCGTTGACCGAGCAGAAATGCAGATACCACAGCTTGTGGCAGGCAGAGAGGGAAGCGACCAGCAGATCCTCGGGGTTCCAGCGGGAGGGATCGCCACGGAAGGCGGGGTCGGAGGAGCCGGCAATATCGGCTTTTCCCGCCGTGGAAATCGTGTAGTCGCGTTCATAATCGCGATAGCCGGAAGTCCCCTTGCCGCGATTGCCCGTCCACTTCACCTCAACGGCGTAATGATGTTCCTGTCCTGCCATTTCATTCCTCCCTTGGAGCCTTTTGTCGCATTTCCGGACGAAAACCGGGGTTCACTTTTCCTGGAAAAGCTCTGGCGTATCGCGCAGATGGTCGAGCCCCTTGCGCAGCGTCTCTATGATCTCATCCACTTCCGAGCGGCTGATCGTCAGCGCCGGTGAGGCCAGCATGCGGTCGCCGGTGGCGCGCATCACAAGACCGTTTGCCAGGCAATGGTTGCGTACGGCGGTTCCAATATCGTCGGGCTTCGCAAAACGTTTGCGTGTCGCCTTGTCGGCCGTTATCTGCAGGCCGCCCATCAGGCCGACATTCACCGCCTCGCCGACCAGTTCGTGATCCGTCAGGCTTTTCCAGCCCTCGGAAAAATAAGGGCCGATATCGTCGCGCACCCGCTCCACCAGCCCCTCCTCCTCGATGATGCGGAGGTTTTCCAGGGCGGCGGCGGCGCAGACGGGGTGGCCGGAATAGGTGAAACCATGGTTGAAATCACCGACTTCGGACAACATCACCTCCGCCACGCGGTCGGAGACGATGACGCCGCCAATCGGCAGATAGCCTGATGACAGGCCCTTGGCGACGGGGGCGAGGTCCGGCTCCACGCCGAAATGCTGATAACCGAACCAGGAGCCGAGACGGCCGAAACCGCAGATCACCTCATCCGATACGAGCAGGATATTGCGCGCCTTGCAGATACGGGCGATTTCCGGCCAGTAGGTTTCCGGCGGCACGATGACGCCGCCTGCCCCCTGAATGGGTTCGGCGACGAAGGCAGCGACATTTTCCTCGCCGAGTTCATCGATCTTCGCATCCAGTTCGCGGGCAACCTTCAGGCCGAACTCGGCAGGCGAAAGATCGCCGCCCTCGGCATACCAGTAGGGCTGGCCGATATGAGAGACGCCTTCGATCGGCAGGTTGCCCTGCTCGTGCATCCATTTCATGCCGCCGAGCGAGGCGCCGGCTACCGTCGAGCCGTGATAGCCGTTGCGCCGTGCGATCACCCTGGTCTTCGTGGGATGGCCGAGCGCCTTCCAGTAGACCCGCGCCATGCGGAACCAGGTATCGGTCGCTTCCGAACCGGAATTGGTAAAGAACACATGGTTCATCTTCGGCCCGGCGCGCGAGGCGATCTTCTGCGCCAGAAGTGTGGCGGGCGGCGTGGTGGTGCCGAAAAACGCATTGTAATAGGGCAGCTCGTTCATCTGGTGCTGCACGACATCGGCGATCTCGCGGCGTCCGTAACCGATATTCACGCACCAGAGACCGGCAAAGGCGTCGAGGTATTTCCTGCCGGTGCTGTCATAGATGAACACCCCTTCCGCCCGTTCGATGATGCGGGTGCCGGCGGCGTTGAGCTTGCCCATATCGGAAAAGGGGTGAAGGTGATGGGCGGCATCAATGGCGGCGAGATTGGACATCGGCTTGGAGACTTCATTCATGACAGATCGCACTCCCATAAAGGCGACGGCGCTCACGCTGCCGCGCCCGCCGAACATGGCCGGGCGGCTTCGATTTGGCAAGACTGGCGTTTTTTAGGGGGACGGCTTGGACGAACGTAGGCGGCCGGGTTTCTTCTCCCCGCCGGGGAGAAGGTGGCCCGAAGGGTCGGATGAGGGGGCAACCTTGCCGGATTTCGGAGAGCTAGCCCCCTCATCCCGCTGCCACGGACTTCTCCCCGGCGGGGAGAAGAAACAAGCGGCGCGCTCCCAATCCAAACGCACTCCGTTCGCGCTATGCGAAGAACGACCGTCCCACCAGCACCTTCAATTCGCCGGCATGGACCGCAAGCGCCACATCCCGTTCCATCGGCAGCAATTCACCATCGATGACGCAGCGCACATCATGCCGCTTTTTCGGGAAATGCAGCTCCACATTCGTCACCGTCATGGCCGTCACGGCGGCGTTTTCCTTCAGACGGCCGCGCAGAATATCGAAAGCCAGCTTCGCAACACCTGAAGGACGCAGCGGATCGGTGAGATAAAAGCCGAGATGGCCGCCCGACACATTATCCGCCACCAGCAGCGAATTCTGGCCGAATTCGTTGTTGGAAACGGAAATGGCCGAAACCTTGCGATGCTGCGTTTCGCCATTGACGGTATATTCCACCTCGAAAACAGGCGGATTGAGAATGACGCTGATGGCGGCGCGGATGCTCGCCTTGATCTTGCCGAGCCGCGAGGCAAAGGCGAGATTGTTACGATAGCGCACCATGCGCGAATGCAGGCCCGCCGAAAACTGGTGGACGAAAAGCCTGCCATTGGCGCTGGCGATGTCGACACTGGTAATCTCGCCATTCGCCAGCGTTTCCAGCACCTGACGAATATCGAGCGGCAGCTTCAGCGAACGGGCGAACAGGTTCATGGTGCCGGCGGGCACGATGCCGAGCGCAATGCCGTGTTTCCAGGCAATGGCGGCCGCTGCGGAAATTGTGCCGTCACCGCCGCCGGCAATGATGCCCTCGATATCAGGCTCATCGGCGGCGCGTTCCATTTCCTCGACGACATCCTTTCCGGAGACCAGACGGCAATCAATCGTGTGGCCGGCCCGGGAGAAGACCGCGCGGGCATGCTCGCAATAGGCCTCCATGTCGGTGGTGCGAAACGTGCCGCCGTCACGATTGAAAATTGCAATAAGCTTCATGTTTCCAATCCGATCCAGTAAGGCAGCCGCGCGTAAATGCCTGTCATCCTGTAGAGTTCCGAACACCATCACGTGAAGATGCTCTTTTGCCGAGAATCGCTCTACCGCAACGCATCATTTCATGTTAGGGATCACTTAAGGTCATTTTCATGACCGCGCATCTCCAGTCAGGGCAGGCCGCTCCCATACGGTCTTGCCCTTTTTTCTGTGGGCCCTCCCCGCTTTTCAGGTCACGATGAGCCAGTCGCATATTTCCGAAGCCCGCCCTGGCGCGGAGAATGAAACCGTTTACACGGCCGCCCCTGCCGTGGCCCTCTCCCCGCTTGCCGTCGCGCTGATCGAACTGGCCCTGGCCGCCGGCGGCTTCGGCATCGGCACCGGTGAATTCGCCATCATGGGCCTGCTCCCCGACGTCGCCACCACCTATGGCGTCACCGTGCCGCAGGCGGGTTACGTGATCACGGCCTATGCGCTCGGCGTCGTCATCGGCGCACCGATCATCGCCGTCCTTGCGGCGCGCATGACGCGACGCGCCCTGCTTCTCGGCCTGATGGGGCTTTTTGCGGCCGGCAATATCTTGAGCGCCGTCGCACCGGATTTCCTGAGCTTTACCATATTGCGTTTCATTACCGGTCTGCCGCACGGCGCCTATTTCGGCGTTGCGGCGCTGGTGGCGGCCTCCATGGCGCCGATCCACAAGCGCGCCCGCGCCGTCGGCCGCGTCATGCTCGGCCTCACCATCGCCACCCTGCTCGGCACACCGCTTGCCACCTTCTTCGGCCAGCTGCTTTCCTGGCGTGCGGCCTTCATGCTGGTCGGCGGCATAGCCCTTCTGACAGTTGCCCTGCTGTGGCTGTTCCAGCCGCGTGACAAAGTGGAGGAAGGGGCAAGCGTGTGGCGCGAACTCGGCGCTTTCCGCCGCGTGCAGGTGTGGCTGACGCTTGGCATCGCCTCTGTCGGCTTCGGCGGCATGTTTTCGGTCTTCAGCTATATCGCCAAGACCACCACCGATGTGGCGATGATGCCGGTCTCCACCGTTTCCATGGTGCTGGCGCTGTTCGGCATCGGCATGAATGTCGGCAATGTGGTCGGCTCGCGGCTGGCCGATATCTCGCTCAACGGCACGATTGGCGGCATGCTTGCCTTCAACGTGCTTGTCATGACCGTGTTCGGCATGACGGCGGACAATCCTTTCATGCTCTGCCTCTGCGTCTTCCTGATCGGCTGCGGTTTCGCCGCCTGTCCGGCCGTGCAGACGCGGCTGATGGATGTGGCGCAGGATGCGCAGACGCTGGCCGCCGCCTCCAACCATTCCGCCTTCAACATCGCCAATGCGCTCGGCGCCTGGCTCGGCGGCCTCGTCATCGCCATGGGCTATGGTTATGCCTCCACCGGTTATGTCGGCGCGGTTCTTTCCCTTCTCGGGCTCGGCGTTTTCCTTGTTTCCGTCACCGTCGAACGGCGCGAAAAGACGACCTGAGCCGGCTAGGCCGGACCTTGCGGAAAATTCACGATCCGGCGCTTGACTCTTTCCGGTTTCAGGCGCAACACGGCCTTACGCGCATGCCAAACGGCACGGCGCGGATTTCAACGGAGCATCATTGGATGTCTAGCGACAGTAGCAGTCGATTGCCTTTGCCGAGACCGGCGAACGTGAACTGATCCGACCGCTGTCGGCTCACCACCGCGTTCGCCGTGATCGGCGAATCGACGGAAAGGTGAGCAATCATGAACTTCCACAACCTCTCCCAGAGGGCCAGCAAGGCCGCACGTCTTCTTCGTAGCGGAAACGCCGGTTCCTCCACCACCATTGCCGAACGCGTCGAGCACCTCAACACGCTCGATGTCGCCGAGGCCGTAACCGCCCTCCTCGCCATGCCGCAGGCAAAAGCCGTCGCCATTCTCGACCGGCCGGAACTGCATGGCGCCGCCGCCATCATCGCCGATATTCCGGTCGAACAGGCGGCCCGCCTCGTCAACCTGATGTCCGATGACCGCGTGGCCGACGTCATGGCGGAAATGGCCGAAGAGCCGCGCGCAAAGCTGTTTTCCCGGCTGGACCGCACGACGGCGCTCTCCATCAAGCACCTGATGGGTTACCCGCCGCGTACCGCCGGCTCGATCATGACCACGGAATTCGTCAGTGTGCCGGACAATTGGACGGTGGAACAGACCCTTTCGCACATCCGCGTCGTCGAGCGGTCGCGTGAAACGGTCTATGCCATCTATGTGCTGGCTGAGGACGGAACGCTCTCCACCGTCGTGACGCTGCGCCGCCTGCTGACCGGCGAAGCCGGTGCTTCCATCCTCTCAGTCGCATCGAAGGAAGGCATCGTCTGCGCCAGCCCCCTGATGTCGCAGGAGGATGTCGCCCGGCTGATCCGCAAGCACGACCTTCTGGCGTTGCCCGTCGTCGATGACCGTTCGCATATTCTCGGCATCGTCACCGTCGATGACGTGATCGACACCATGATCGCCGACACGACGGAAGATGCCCACAAGTTCGGCGGTATGGAAGCACTCGGCAAGCCCTATATGACGATCGGCTTTCCGGACATGATCCGCAAGCGCGCGGGCTGGCTCGCAGCCCTCTTCCTCGGTGAAATGCTGACGGCCAGCGCCATGCAGCATTTCGAGGGCGAGCTGGAAAAGGCCGTGGTGCTGACACTGTTCATTCCGCTCATCATGTCGTCGGGCGGCAATTCCGGTTCGCAGGCCACCTCGCTCATCATCCGGGCGCTGGCGCTTGGCGAACTGAAGCTTTCCGACTGGTGGCGGGTGCTGCTGCGGGAAATCCCGACGGGCCTGACGCTCGGCTGCATTCTGGGCGCCATCGGCTTCCTGCGCCTGAGCCTCTGGCAGCAGGCCGGGTTTTACGACTACGGCGAACACTGGCTGCTGGTGGGCGCCACCGTTTTCGCGGCCCTCGTCGGCATCGTCACCTTCGGTTCGCTGGCCGGCTCCATGCTGCCCTTCGTGCTGCAGCGCCTGCGGCTCGATCCCGCCAGCGCATCGGCCCCCTTCGTCGCCACGCTGGTGGATGTCAGCGGGCTCATCATCTACTTCTCGGTGGCGCTGGTGATCCTGAGCGGCACGTTGCTTTGAAAGACAAAAGGCCCGCTCGGAAGAGCGGGCCTTACCTTTACAAATCGAAACCTCGCCATCGTCATCCTCGGGCTTGACCCGAGGATCCATGGTGCGCCGGGTTGTGGATCCTCGGGGCAAGCCCGAGGATGACGGAGAGTGAGGCTCCCCTCACCCGCCGGCGCTGATGACGCCCGTTCCCAGGAGCCCCAGCAGGATGAAGCCAATGACCACGCGGTACCAGACGAAGGGCATGTAGCTCTTGGTCGAGACGAGCTTGAGGAAGACGACGATCACCGCATAACCGACCACGAAGGCGATCAGGGTCGCGAGCCCCGTCGGTCCCCAACCGACGGGGTTGTCTTCACCGATGCTCTTGAACAGCTGATAGAAACCGGAGCCGAAGACGGCGGGAACGGCGAGCAGGAAGGAATAACGCGCTGCCGCTTCGCGGGTATAGCCCAAAAGCAGCCCGGCACTGATGGTGCCGCCCGAGCGCGAGACGCCGGGGATGAGCGCCATGGCCTGCGCGAGCCCGAACAGGATGCCGTCGCGCCAGATCAGCTGGTTGAGCTTGTAGCGCTTTTCACCGATCCTGTCGGCGATGCCGAGAACGATGCCGAAGACGATGAGCATGACGGCGGTGATATAGAGGTTGCGCAGCGAATGCTCGATGGCGTCCTTGAAGAACAGGCCAAGAAAGACGATCGGCACCGAACCGAGGATGATCAGCCAGCCAAGCCGGGCATCGGCCTTGTCATAGGGGCCAAGGCGCAGGTTCTGCCGCAGCCAGGCGGCGGCGATGCGCATGATGTCGGACCAGAAATAGACCAGCACTGCCATTTCCGTGCCGATTTGCGTAATCGCGGTGAAGGCGGCCCCGGGATCGGCGCCGGAGGGCAGGAACTCCCCGGCAATCCTCAGATGCGCGCTTGAAGAAATCGGAAGAAATTCCGTAAGTCCTTGCAAAAGGCCAAGAAATCCGGCCTCCATCCAACCCATGCTCATGTGCTTTGATGTCCCTGCTGCGAATCACGATGGCAGCATTATGCATTAATCGGGGCAAATACATGTTGCATCGCACCATCGCGAGCATTGAAAGCGGCACGTGGTCTTACCCGTGATTTTTCAGGCGGCCTTCTCCTCAGCCTGCGGAAGCTGTGTATATTTCGCGCCGTTCTTGCAGACGACATGGGCGTCACCCCAGCTTTTCAGCGCCGAGATGACCGGCTTCATGGTCTCGCCGAGCGGCGTCAGCGCATAGTCCACGCGCGGCGGCACCACCGGAAAAACGGTGCGGGAAATCAGGCCGGCCTCTTCCAGCTCGCGCAGCTGTTTGGTCAGCATGCGCTGGGTGACGCTGGGGATATGGCGGCGCAGCTCGTTGAAGCGCAGCGTGCCCTCGTTGATGAGGTGATAGAGGATCACGCCCTTCCATTTTCCATCGAGAAAACTTAAGGCCGATTCCACCGGGCAGCCGGGGAAGTTGCCGGTGAGCTTGGCGCGCGGTCGCGACATCACAGTATCCTTTTTGTATGTATCATCACAAAATGTGCATTCTTGCGATCCTTGCCCATATGTATCAAGTAGGAGGCACGCAAACAAGCAAAGGAGACTGTTCATGCGCGCCGTCGGTTACAGGACCAGCCAGCCCATCGCTGCCAGGGATGCCCTCATCGATATCGACTTGCCCCAGCCGGTGGCGAAAGGCCACGACATTCTGGTGGAGGTGAAGGCCGTTTCGGTGAACCCTGTCGATACCAAGGTTCGCCGTAACCAGTCGCCGGAAAACGGCGAACCGCGCGTGCTCGGCTTCGATGCGGCGGGCGTGGTGAAGGCCGTCGGCGACAAGGTCTCGCTGTTCAAGCCGGGCGACGAGGTGTTTTACGCCGGCGTCATCAACCGCCCCGGCTCCAACAGCGAGTTCCATCTGGTGGACGAGCGCATTGTCGGCGCAAAGCCAAGATCGCTGAATTTCGAGGAAGCCGCCGCCCTGCCGCTGACCGCCATCACCGCTTACGAGACGCTGTTCGACCGGCTGCGGGTGAAGGAGTCGGTTCCGGGCGCGGCCAACGCCGTTCTGGTGATCGGCGGCGCGGGCGGCGTCGGCTCCATCGCCGTCCAGCTTCTGCGGGCGCTGACCGATCTCACCGTCATCGCCACCGCTTCACGACCCGAGACGATTGCGTGGGTGAAGGAACTCGGCGCGCATCACGTCATCGATCACAGCAAGCCGATAGCCCCGCAGGTGGAGGCGCTCGGGCTCGGTGCGCCGGGCTTCGTCTTTTCCACCACCCATAGCGACATTCATGCCGCCGACAGCGTGGCGGCCATCGCGCCGCAGGGCCGTTTTGCGCTGATCGACGATCCGGCCGGCGGTTTCGACATCATGGCCTTCAAGCGCAAATGTGTGTCGATCCATTGGGAAATGATGTTCGCCCGCGCTGTCTTCGAGACGCCCGACATGATCGAACAGCACAAGTTGCTGAACCACGTTGCGAAACTCGTCGATGCCGGCAAGATCAAGACGACGCTGACCGAGGTTTTCGGCACCATCAATGCCGCAAATCTCATCAAGGCGCATGCGCTGATCGAGAGCAACAAGGCCAAGGGCAAGATCGTGCTTTCGGGCTTCTGATCGCCGGTGAGGCGTCCGCATCGCGGACGCTTCTCTTCCGCTCATGGAAATGTTTGGGCCGAGCGCAAGACCGCGCGGCTATTCCTGTCAATCGTCGTCCGGATCTTCCGGGCACGGCCAGGAGGTGGGTGCTGTGAGGCCGCTCGGCAATTTGGTCTTGGCGTCGCCGCAGGCAATGTCGACCTGTTTCTGATCGAGGCCTGTGGCCGTAGAGAGATCGACCCCTTCGATCCGGGTCAGCAGCAGGAAGGCGCTGGTGAAATCCACCGGCCCGCCAATCTTCGCGCCGCCGAAGCGGGCGCGCGACAGGTTGGTGAGGGAAAATTTCGACCCGTTCAGCGACGCACCCTCGAAATCGGCCCGTCCGAGTTCGGCCTTGGTGAAATCCGTGCCGTCGAGCTTGGTATTTTCGAATTTGGTCCGCTGCATTTCCGCGTTGACGAATCTGGCATTGGTGGCGTCCGCAGCGGAAAAATCGCTGCGATAGGCTTCCACCTTGGTCAGATTGGCGCCCTGCAGGTTCGCCTCACCCAGTGCCGTGCGGATGAGTTTGGCCTTCTCGAGATTGGCCCCCTTCAGCGACGAGCCGCGCAGATCGGTATAGGTGAAATCCGTGCCGTAAAGCATTGCCGAATCGAGATTGCTGCCGCCCAGCATCAGCAGCCGCTTGTTGCATTCGCGCCAGTCGATGCCGGCCATGGCGTCGGTGCGGCAGCTTGCGGCCCCCAGCGGACCGCCGCCGAGCGAAACCACCGCAACCACCGCCGCCGCCACGGCAGCGCCAAATCTCGTCTTCCGCACGATATTCAGCCTTTGAAAGCCGGACATTCTCACACTCCCTGCGCCGGTCGACGACGCAACCGCAACAGCTCTTGAGCCACACGCACATTCAAGGCGTTACCGCATTCCTGCCCGGCAATCCACGGGCGACGTGATGCTACAACACCCCAACATCCTATATGTAAGAAATCGAAGAGCAATCCACAAATACTGACGGGGAACAGGCCTGAACGCTGCTTTTGCCTCACGCCTTCCTGCGCTCGCGTGCAGCCCTCGCGCGTCTGCGCCATGGCAAACTGTTTTGCGCTATGAGAGGCTTTCGCGCCGCGAGCCACGCTCCACGTCGTCCTCGGGCCTGTCCCGAGGATCCGTCCGCGTGTCGTGAAATCAACCCGTTGCAGATGCTCGGGACGGGCCCGAGCATGACGAGTGAGAAGGATCGAGCCGGCTACCCTTTACATATTGGCGTAAACCGGCCCTTCGCCGCCCTGCGGCGGCACCCAGTTGATGTTCTGGTTGGGGTCCTTGATATCGCAGGTCTTGCAGTGCACGCAGTTCTGGGCGTTGATGACGTAGACTTCCTCGCCGTCCTTCTCCACCCATTCGTAAACGCCGGCCGGACAATAACGCGTCGAAGGACCGGCAAAGACGTCGTGCTCGGACGATTTTTGCAGCGCCATGTCCTTCACCTGAAGATGCACCGGCTGGTCTTCCTCATGGTTGGTGGAGGACAGAAACACCGAGGACAGCCGGTCGAAGGTCAACACGCCATCCGGCTTCGGATAGGCGATCGGCTTGTGCTTTGCGGCCGGCTCAAGGCTCTCCGCATCCGTCTTGCCATGCTTCAGCGTGCCGAAGACGGAGAAACCGAAGAGCTGGTTCGTCCACATGTCGAGACCGCCAAGGCCGACACCGATGAGCGTGCCGAATTTCGACCAGAGCGGCTTGACGTTCCTGACCCGTTTCAGGTCCTTGCCGATATCGCCGTCGCGCCATTCATTCTCGATCTCGACAACCTCGTCATGGGCGCGGCCGGCGGAAATCGCCGCGGCGATCTTCTCTGCCGCCAGCATGCCCGACAGCACCGCATTGTGGCTGCCCTTGATGCGCGGCACGTTAACGAAACCGGCGGAACAGCCGATCAGCGCGCCGCCGGGGAAAGTCAGCTTCGGCACCGACTGGTAACCGCCTTCGGTGATGGCGCGCGCACCATAGGAAATGCGCTTGCCGCCCTCGAAGGTCTCGCGGATGGCCGGATGCGTCTTGAAGCGCTGGAATTCCTCGAAAGGATAGAGATAGGGGTTCTTGTAATTGAGGTGCACCACGAAACCGACGGCGACGAGGTTATCCTCGAGATGATAGAGGAAGGAACCGCCGCCGGTCTTGAAACCGAGCGGCCAGCCGAAGGAATGCTGCACCAGACCCTGTTTGTGCTTCTCCGGCTTGACCTGCCAGAGTTCCTTGATGCCGATGCCAAATTTCTGCGGCTCGCGATCCCTGGACAGATCGAATTTGGAAATCAGCTGCTTGGCCAGCGACCCGCGCACGCCTTCGCCGATCAGCACATATTTGCCGTGCAGCTCCATGCCACGGGTGAAGTTCGGGCCCGGCTCGCCATTCTTCTCGATGCCCATATCGCCGGTGGCGACGCCGATCACCGCACCTTCGTCATTATAGAGCACTTCGGTTGCGGCAAAGCCCGGATAGATCTCGACACCGAGCGCTTCCGCCTTTTCCGCCAGCCAGCGACAGACCAGCCCAAGCGAGACGATATAATTGCCGTGATTGTTCATCAGCGGCGGCATCATGAAATTCGGCAGGCGGATGGAGCCGGCCGGCCCCAGAAACAGGAACTGGTCGTCCTTCACCTCGGTCTTGAAAGGATGCCCCTCCTCTTCGCGCCAGCCCGGCAGCAGCCGGTCGATGCCGATGGGATCGACCACGGCGCCCGAGAGAATATGCGCGCCGACTTCGGCGCCCTTTTCGAGAACGACAACCGAAAGCTCCGGCTCGACCTGCTTCAGCCGGATCGCGGCGGCAAGGCCGGCAGGACCCGCACCGACGATGACAACGTCGAATTCCATCGCTTCGCGTTCGGGCAGTTCCATCGCTTCCGTCATTTCGTCCTCTCCGCATCGCCGGTCCCATCCGGCTGTTGTTATATCCGCTTTCCGGCATTTCCGGCGCATCGCCTGCGCCGGTCAAAAAGCCAGACGCGGCACCGCATTCACCAGCCCTGTCTTCGCAAAGCAGGACGCCTTTGTCGAGCTTCTATAGCGGCAAAACATGTCGCACGCCAGTCAATTGTCAGACAACCTGACGATTGATTTTATTACTTTTACGTTCACGTAATAAGAAAGATAGAAGCAAGGAAACTAGGCGTCAAGGGTTACAGCCCTTTGACGGCCGCGTCGTTGCCAGTTACGGTATAACACAAGCCGAAATTGATGATGGCTCCGCTTCAGGCAAGACATCTGGCACGATAGGTACGATCGAACATGTTAAGCGCTGCCGGAGCGGCAATCGGCCTGTTCGCGGCCACGAATATTGACGACATATTCGTCTTGATCGGCTTCTTTGCCGATCCAAAATTTCGCCCCTCGCAGGTCATTGTCGGCCAATATTTTGGCATCGCGGCACTGGTTGCCGTGAGCATCATTGCCTCGCTTGTCTCTCTCGTATTCGCCCCGGAATATGTCGGGCTGCTCGGCCTGTTGCCGATCCTGATCGGCCTCAAGAAGCTTTACGATCTTCTGAAGGGCGACGGCGACGATGAAACTACCATGACGAATGCCGGGTTCGGCAATGTTTTTGCCGTGGCCGCCGTTACGATTGCCAATGGCGGAGACAATATTGGCATCTATACGCCCGTTTTCGCCACCAGTTCAGCCGGCGAGATCGGCATCTTTGTCGTCGTCTTCACCCTCATGGTCGCAGTCTGGCTGGCGCTCTCCCACTGGCTGGTGAACCATCCCCACATGGGTGCGCCCATTCGCCGCTATGGGCACATCCTTGTCCCGTTCGTGTTGATCGCAATCGGCCTGTTCGTCCTTTATGAAGGCGGATCGTTCTCACTGCTTGGGCTGGGACAGGCGCACGCCTGAGAAAAGGCGGGAGCCCGATCTGGCATAAACCCAAGTCAAACCGCCCATTCCTCATCCGTCGTGAACACGATCGTCAGCCAGCGGTCACTCCCCTCGCCGCCCAGCGCATCGCCGATCTCGTCGCGGATCGCATCCCATTCCTCCAGACGCCGGGGCGGCCAGTTTTTCGGGACGATGAAGAAGAGTTCGATCTGACGGCCGCGGCCGACACGGGCGACGTAGGAATAGTGCGAGGAAAATCCGAATTTTGTCACGATCTCGCCGGCCACCCGGTCCACATGCTGCTTGAATTCCAGCGGGGTCACAAGAAGGATATCCGCCAGCGCCTGTTTCACATTGCCGAGCGGCATGGGGATGATGACGAGGCAGACCAGCGCCAGCACGGCCGGGTCGATATAGGGCGCGAGCCACGCCTGCGACGTCCCCGTCAGCCCATAACCGATGACGAAGGCGACAAAGAGCGCCATGCTCAGGAGCGCGCTCATCAGCCAGCTCTTGGCGTCCAGCGCCACGAAGGCGGATTTCAGCCGGCGGTTCTGCCGCTTGACGAACCATGCCATGGCGAGCGAGACGGCGAAGCTGACGAAGGTGACGACGATGGCGTAATCGAACTCGATCGATCTGCCGCCATCCATCAGGCTGTCGATGGTATTGATCAGCGCATAGATCGCCGCCCCCATCAGGAGCGTGCCGTTGAGCCCGAGCACCATCGGCTCCAGATGCCAGAAGCCCATGGTGAAGCGCTCCACCAGCCGTCCGCCCGGCCTCGGTGCTGCGGAAGCGGCGATCAACCGTGCGACGAGCAGCGCCAGCACCGTCATGAAGGCATCGGTCAGCGCATAAACGCCATCGAAAACCACCGCGAATGAGCCGGAGAACAGGCCCGCACCGATGCCGAACAGCGCCAGGAGAACCGTGACGGCGATGGAGAATTTGAGCAGGGATTGTTCTGTCATGACGTGTATTTTTCCTTCAAAACCGGACGCCGCCTTCCTATAAACAGCACATACAGCACTCACAAGACAGGATAAAACCCATGGATCTCGGCATTTCCGGCAAACGCGCCCTCATTCTCGCCTCTTCACGCGGCCTTGGGCTGGGCATTGCCACCGCGCTTGCGCAGGAAGGCGCCAATGTGCTTCTCGTCGGCCGCAGCGGTGAGAAGCTGCAGGCGAATTGCAAGGCGATCAATGCGCTCGGCAAGGGCAAGGCCGACTGGGTGTGGGGCGATCTTGCCGACGACAATTTCGTCGAGGCCATGGTTCAGGCCGTCAAGGAAAAGCTCGGCGGCATCGATATTCTCGTCAACAATACCGGCGGTCCGACGCCGGGTCTGGCGCAGGAAATGACGGCCGACAAGCTCGATACCTTCTTCCAGTCCATGGTGCTGCGGGTCATCACGCTCACCAACGCGCTGCTGCCGCAGATGAAGGAACAGGGTTTCGGCCGCATCCTGACCGTCGCCTCCTCCGGTGTGTTCGAGCCCATCCCCAATCTGGCCCTCTCCAACACCCTGCGCGGCGCGCTGGTCGGCTGGAGCAAGACGTTATCCTCCGAAGTGGCCTCCTTCGGCATCACCTCCAACCTGCTCCTGCCCGGCCGCATCCATACCGACCGCATCGATGAGCTGGATGGCGCCAATGCCAAACGTCTCGGCAAGAACATCGAGGAAATCCGCGAGGCCTCCGTCAAGACCATTCCGGCCGGCCGCCTCGGCACGGTGGAAGAATTCGCCGCCGCCGGCGCTTTCCTCTGCTCGGTGCCGGCCAGCTACATCACCGGCACGATGCTGAGAGTGGATGGCGGCGCGGCGAAGTCGAACTAAGGCCGAATAGACACGAATTCCGTCAGGAGGCCGCTCCGTAAATCACGTAGCGGTTTCTGCCGGTATTCTTGGCCTCGTAAAGCGCGGTGTCGGCGCGCCGCAGGACGTCGCTCGCGCTCTCGCCCGGATTTGCAAAGGCAATGCCCGCCGAGCAGCTATATCGGAAACCGGGCATGTCGGGCAGCGGCGACGCCTCGGAGAGCAACGACAGCAACCCCTGCATGACAGGCTCGACGCTCAGCACTCGCGAGCCGCCGAGCACCAGCAGGAACTCCTCGCCGCCGATGCGTCCCACGAGATCGTCGCGGGCGACGGCGGCGGAAAGCCGGGTGGCGAAGTCCTTCAGCACCAGATCGCCGCAGGCGTGGCCAAAGCGGTCGTTCACCGACTTGAAGTGGTCTATGTCCATGATGATGACGGCAAGCGCCTCGGCCTTGTTGGGGCCGAGCCTGTGATTGAGAATATCCATCACGTAACGGCGGTTTCCAAGCCCGGTCAGCTCGTCGCTGAGAGCGGATTTTAGCGCCCTGTCCCGCTCCTGGCGAAGATCGCGCAGTTCGACGCCGAGTTCGGAAATATCGGTGACGACACACAACATCCAGCCGCCCGGCAGCGTCGTTTCCGTCGTCAGTATCCAGCGCCCGTCATTGAGGCCGGTCTCGATGGTGCGGAAGGGCAGCTTGCCGCGCCTCGTTTTGGCGGAGCGCAGCCACTGTTCGAAATCGGACGTCTCGATGGCGGTGCCGGCGGCGTTGCGGTAACCGCTGCGCATCAGCTCGATCCATGTCGGAAATTCGTTCGGCCCGATGCCAAGCGCCGTGCGGAATGCCGTGTTGGCGTAACGCAGTTCATCGCCGTCGTCGAAAAGCGCATAACCCTGCTGCGACGCCTCCACCAGATCCATGAGATGGCGGTTAAAGCTGTCGACGTCGCCGCGAACGAGAGCGCTTCGTTCCGGCTGTACGTTTTTGGGGGTGGAACGGGCCGGCTTTCGGGACATCGGGGCTCCGTCTGCGAACGCAGCAAATATAAAATAGATCTGTTCTTTAACGTTATAGTCCAGCCTTATACTCGTTTTGTGCGAAAAAATATTTAATGCGGGCAGCTGGGCTGCCTTCCATCCACCATGACTACTTCATGCAAATTTCACAATAAACACGGATGCGGCGCTTGCCATCCCGCCGCGCCTGTGCAATCAACCGCCCTCCTCTGACATCGGGACGCCAAACGCGTCCCTTATTTTCACCACCGGGCCGCCTCTCGGGCCGGGTGAGTTTCCTATCGGCAACAAGGATATGGCGATGACGCAAAAGCGGGCTCTCGGCCTCGATTTCGGCACGACCAACACGGTCATGGCTCTTTCCGACACTGGCGGCGCCAGCCATTCCATGCGCTTCACCAGCAGCGCCGGCACGGATGACAGCATGCGCACGGCGCTCTCCTTCATGAAGGATGCGAGCCTCGGCGCGGCCGCCCTGCATGTGGAAGCGGGCCACGCCGCCATCCGGCAATTCATCGACAATGCCGGCGACTGTCGTTTCCTGCAGTCGATCAAGACCTTCGCGGCCTCTTCGCTCTTCCAGGGCACGCTGATCTTCGCCAAGCGCCAGAGCTTCGAGGATCTGATGGAGGTATTCCTGCGCAAGCTGAAGACCTATGCGGGCGAGGAATGGCCGGGGGACGTCTCGACCGTCATCGCCGGCCGGCCGGTGCGTTTCGCCGGCAGCAATCCCGACGAAAGCCTCGCCCTTGCCCGCTACAACGAAGCGCTCACCCGGGCCGGCTTCCCGGAAATCCACTATGTCTACGAGCCGGTGGCGGCCGCCTATTATTTCGCCCAGAGCCTGAAGAAGGACGCCAATGTGCTGGTGGCGGATTTCGGCGGCGGCACGACAGACTATTCGCTGATCCGTTTCGAGACCCATGCCGGCAAGCTTTCCGCCACCCCCATCGGCCATTCCGGCGTTGGCGTTGCGGGCGATCATTTCGATTTCCGCATGATCGACAATCTCGTCTCGCCCGAGATCGGCAAGGGCAGCAAGTTCAAGAGCTTCGACAAGGTTCTGGATGTACCCTCGGGTTATTACGTGAATTTCGGCCGCTGGAACCAGCTGTCGATCTTCAAGACCTCGAAGGAATTTACCGACCTGAAATCGCTGGTGCGCTCGGCGCTGGAGCCGGAGAAGCTCGAACTTTTCGTCGATCTCGTCGAACATGACGAGGGTTACCCGCTCTATCAGGCGATTTCCGCCACCAAGATGGCGCTGTCCTCGGCGGAAGAAGCGGAGTTCAACTTCTCGCCGCTCGGCAAGGCCGGCCGCAAGATGGTGAAGCGCAGCGATTTCGACAGCTGGATCGCCGAAGACCTCGCCAAGATAGAAGAAGCGCTCGACGAGGTTCTGGAAAAGACGAAAGTCGCGCCCGAAGCCATCGACAAGGTGTTCCTCACCGGTGGCACCTCCTTCGTGCCAGCGGTACGCGAGCTTTTCACCCGCCGTTTCGACGCCGACCGGATCGAAAGCGGCGGCGAGCTGCTCTCGATTGCCCATGGTCTCGCCATGATCGGCGAAAGCGGCGACATTCAGCGCTGGACAGTGTGATTTGCGGGTTCCCCGGGCGGGGAACATGGGGTAATTTCCGCCCATGATCGCCGCTCACGACCTCTCCCCGGCCGAACTCGCCGCCCTCCTGCATTTCCACGCGGATGCGGGCGTCGACTGGTTGCTGGAAGAGCAGCCGGTCGACCGTTTCGCCGAATTTGCCGCCGCCCGCCCTGCCCGATCCGCCCCCGCGCAGGATGCGACGACATCGGCACGGCAGGCTGAAAGATCTGCGGATCGCGGCGATGCGCCTCAGCGGCAGGCGGCGATGCGCAGCACCCCGGCGCGCGGCGCAACGGCGGCCCCCGCCATTCAGCAGAATGTCGCCATGCCGGACGAGCAGGCCGTGGCGGCGGCGCGTTTTGCAGCGGAAAGTGCGCGGTCGCTTGCCGAGCTGAAAACCGCGCTTGAAGGGTTCAGCGGCTGCAACCTCAAGAACAGCGCGCGCAATACGATTTTCACCGAAGGCGATGCCGCCTCCGGCATCATGGTCATCGGCCCGATGCCTGACGCGGATGACGATCGTGAAGGCCTGCCCTTCGCCGGCAGGACCGGGCTTTTGCTTGAGCGCATGCTGGCGGCCATCGGGCTTGAGCGCAGCGCCATCATGCTGGGCAATGTCGTGCCCTGGCGGCCGCCGGGCAACCGCCCGCCGACACAGGCCGAGATGGACATCTGCCGCCCTTTCATCGAGCGTCAGATCGCCCTTGCCGAGCCGAAACACCTGTTGCTTCTCGGCAACTTTACCGCACGTTTCTTCTTTGGCGGCGCCGGCACCATCCATACGCTGCGCGGACAGTGGCGTGATGTCGCAGCCGGACACCTGATTCTGCCGGCCCTTGCCAGCCTGCACCCGCAGGAGCTGTTGAACGCGCCTGCCAGCAAGTCATTGGCATGGCAGGATTTATTGGCTTTTCAGGCAAAGATCGCGCAAGGCTGACTGCCTCATTCCTGGTCAATGTAAATGAATTATGAAAAAAGCCATGCGCATTACGCATAACAGCGGCGCATTTGGCCGGCTTGCCGAATCCATGCTGCGCTGCGATATAACGATCATGTCTTGGGAGGAATTCGGTTTAAGGAACCAAGGCAATGACCACTCGCTTCCGTCCGGTACATTCCGGCTTTGAAACGCTCCGCCTGGCGGGCCTCGGCCCTCGCTCCAGTCAGGGCTACCATCGTTTCGGCGCTGCCGCAAACGAACAGATGACCGCACGCGCTGCCATGCAGCAGGTCCGCGTGACGCGTCCCTCGGCAGTCTTCGCGGATTTCCGCGAGCGCTGAGAAGCACTCAGGCCAGTCTAGCGCTGGTCCACAGATATGATTGCGCGCTGGCGTCTTTCTTCGGGAAGGCGCCTTTTGCTTTTGTGGGTTTTGCCGAGAGAGACGGCGAGGTTAAGAACCTTGCAAAATACTCTGACGTCATCCTCGGGCTTGACCCGAGGATCTAATCACCTCAACAAAATCAAAACGTTGACAGATCCTCGGGACGAGCCCGAGGATGACGCCGAGAGAAGAAATACCGGTCGTCATCAACTTCAACGGAACATATCGGGGGAGTGGCGGCTTCACCCCTGCGGCGTCGAGGCCTTGCGCGCCGCCCGTCTCGCCAGGCCCAGCTGATGCTCGCGGAAGATGATGAAGATGCCGGCGAGGATAACGATCGCCGTGCCGATCAGCATCGGCACCGTGGGAATATCTCCGAACAGAATGTAGGAGACCGCAATGCCGAAGATGATGGAGCTGTATTCGAAGGGCGCGATGACCGAGACTTCAGCGTGCCGATAACTCTCCGTCAGGAAAATCTGCGCAACCCCGCCGCAAATGCCGCTGGTGATCAAGAGCATGGCCTGCATCATGCTCAGCGCGCTCCAGCCGAAGGGCACGCTGACAAGCGACAGCAGGGTAGCGGTGAGCGAAAAATAGAGCACGATGGTTGGCGTCTTTTCCGTCTCCACCAGCTGCCGCACCTGGATCATGGCGAGCCCGCCGAGCGCCGCACCGCACAATACGGCAATGGCCCCCAACCCCTCGCCGGCAGCGAAGCCGCCTTCCCTCAGCAGCGTCATCTTCGGCCAGAGAATTACCAGCACGCCCGTCATGCCGACGAAGACCGCGCTCCAGCGATAGATGCGCACCTTTTCATGCAGGATGAAGGCGGCGAAAACGACCGCGAGAAGCGGCGAGGCATAACCGATGGCGATGAATTCCGGCAGCGGCAGCATGGTCAGCCCGTAAAAGCCGCAGGCCATGGAAAGGATGCCGAGAAAACCGCGCTTGAAGTGGCCGGAAAGATTATTGGTGTGCAGCGCGCTTGCCAGCGCATGCAGCCAGGCGAGATAGACGACGATCGGGATGATGGCGAAGGCGGAGCGGAAGAAGGTGATCTGCCCGGCCGGCACATCGCCCGCGGCCTTGATACAGGTCTGCATGACAAGAAAAAAGCCGACCGAAATCAGCTTCATGCTAATCCCGCGAAAGGGATTCATCGGTTCGGCGTTCATTGGCAACTACTCATATCGGCTGCGCAAACACGCCATCGTGAGATTTTTCATGCGGGGAGGACGACGCAGGGGAATTGGATTTGCCCAAGGCTAGAGCATTCCCCCGGCGCTTTACAGCAAAAAATGTGATTACCCGTGAATTCCGTTGATTTGGGGAGGGATTGTTCTCGCGGCTGCGAAAATGATCACAGACCAAAAAGCGACGCGTGCTAAAATTTGAAGAAAATAAAATATAATTTCAGCAATCGTTCAACATTTGCTGCGATGGTCCACAGGTCCGGCGGCGGGGGGATCGTCTGCACGGCCGGCAAAGCCTTCCATGGCGGGACAGAACGTCCTCCGACGCGCACATGAACGTGACGAATATTCTACCCATTTTACATCCGGGCCTTATGACGACATGATGCCGGGAAGACCACGCAAAGTTATTCAGGGACAGTCATGCGAACAGACACGGGCCAGATCGTTCACCTGGCAGATTACCGCCCCACCGATTTCGTTCTGGAGCGGGTGGATCTCACCTTCGAACTCGACCCCAAGAATACCAAGGTCGAAGCCCGTCTGATCTTTCACCGGCGCGAAGGCGCTGAGCGGCAGGCGCCGCTGGTTCTCGATGGCGACGAGCTGACGCTTTCCAGCCTGCTGCTCGACCAGGTGGAGCTTCCCGCCGGTCAATACGAGGCGACGCCTGACAGCCTGACCATCCGCGACCTGCCGGCGGAGGCGCCCTTCGAAATCTGCATCACCAATTACATCAACCCGCAGGTCAATACGCAGCTGATGGGGCTTTACCGCACCAATGGCGTTTATTGCACCCAATGCGAGGCGGAGGGCTTCCGCCGTATCACCTATTTCCCCGACCGTCCCGATGTTCTGGCGCCCTATACGGTGACGATCATCGCGGCGAAGGAAGGCAATCCGCTGCTGCTGTCGAACGGCAATTTCCTCGGCGGCGGCAATTACGATGAAGGCCGTCACTTTGCGGCATGGTTCGATCCGCATCCGAAACCCAGCTATCTCTTCGCGCTCGTCGCCGGCGATCTCGGCGTGGTGGAAGATACCTTCACCACCATGTCCGGCCGTGACGTGGCGCTGAAGATTTACGTCGAGCACGGCAAGGAGCCGCGTGCGGCCTATGCGATGGACGCGCTGAAGCGTTCGATGACGTGGGACGAAGAGCGCTTCGGCCGCGAATACGACCTCGATATCTTCATGATCGTCGCCGTGTCGGACTTCAACATGGGAGCGATGGAGAACAAGGGTCTCAACGTCTTCAACGACAAATTCGTGCTGGCCGACCCGGAAACCGCTTCCGACGCTGACTATGCCAATATCGAGCGCATCATCGCGCATGAATATTTCCACAACTGGACCGGCAACCGCATCACCTGCCGCGACTGGTTCCAGCTCTGCCTGAAGGAAGGCCTGACGGTCTATCGCGATCAGGAATTTTCCGCCGACATGCGCTCACGGCCGGTCAAGCGCATCGCCGATGTGCGCCATCTGAAATCGGAGCAGTTTCCCGAGGATTCCGGCCCGCTGGCGCACCCGCCGCGCCCCGATACCTATCGTGAAATCAACAATTTCTACACCACGACCGTCTATGAAAAGGGCGCCGAAGTCACCCGCATGATCGCCACGATCCTCGGCGCGGACGACTTCAAGAAGGGCATGGACCTCTATTTCGAGCGCCATGACGGCGAAGCCGCCACCGTCGAGGATTTCGTCAGGAGCTTCGCGGACGCCAGCGGCCGTGACCTTTCGCAGTTTTCGCTGTGGTACACCGAAGCGGGCACGCCGCTCGTCTCCGTCTCATCGGCTTATGATGCGGGCAAGTCCACATTCAAGCTCACCCTGGAACAGACGACCGCGCCGACACCCGGCCAGTCGGTGAAACAGCGGCGTCACATTCCGCTGTCGCTGGCGCTGATCCTCGATAACGGCCAGATCGCCGAGCCTCAGGCCGTCGAAGGCGGCGACTATCGCGACGGCGTGCTGCACCTGACGGAACGCAACCAGACCTTCTCCTTCACCGGCATTTCGTCTCGGCCGGTACTGTCGATCAACCGCAGTTTCTCGGCGCCGATCAATCTGCATTTCGAGCAGAATGCGGCCGACCTGGTGCAGATCGCCCGGCATGAAACAGATATGTTCGCGCGTTTCCAGGCACTGACCGATCTTGCCCTGCCGGCGCTGATCGCCGCCACCAAGGCCGTACAGAACGGCGAAGAGATCCGCACGGATGCGGCGCTCTCCGCAACGCTCATCGAAATCATCGGTGACGATTCGCTTGAGCCGGCATTCCGGGCACAGGCGCTGGCCCTGCCGAGCGAGACCGACATCGCCCGCGAACTTGGCGGCAATACCGATCCCGATGCCATCCACAAGGCGCGCAATGCCACGATCAAGGCCATTGCAACGGCCGGGCTCGAAACGCTCAGGCGGCTTGCCGACAGTGTGGCTGACGGCGAGGCTTACAGCCCGGATGCGGCAAGTGCCGGACGCCGTTCGCTGCGCAACGGTGCGCTGACCTTCCTCGCCTTTGCCGAGGAAACGCCGGCGCGGGCGGCGAAGGCCTTTGCCGACGCCACCAACATGACCGATCTCGCCCATGCGCTCAGCGTCCTGACCCAGCGTTTTCCGGAAAGCACGGAAACAAAGGATGCGCTTGCCGCCTTCGAAACTCGCTTTGCCGACAATGCGCTGGTGCTCGACAAGTGGTTCTCGCTGCAGGCCGCCATTCCCGGCGACGGTGCGCTGGATCGCATCAAGGCGCTGATGAAATCGAAACATTTCACCGCCACCAATCCGAACCGGGTGCGCTCGCTTGTCGGCACGCTCGCCTTCGCCAACCCGACCGGCTTCCACCGTGCCGATGGCGCCGCCTACCGGTTCCTGGCCGAGCAGATCATCGCCATCGACAAGCGCAATCCGCAGCTTGCCGCCCGCATCCTGACATCGATGCGCTCCTGGCGGTCGCTGGAGGCAAGCCGCGCCGAACATGCCAAGGCGGCGCTTTCGACGATCGCCGACGCCAAGGGGCTGTCGACGGATGTAAGCGATATTGTCGGGCGCATCCTGAAGGGCTGATTTCCCTCGCTTTTCCGGCAGTTCGAAACGGACTGCCGGAGTGCTCTGCACCCCCCATTCCTGTGCTTGTCACAGGAATCCAGCCAGCCAAGTCATTGGGCTGAAAGGACTCTTCTCGCCGCACAGACGCGCGTCGGATGGATTCCCGTGACAAGCACGGGAATGAGGAAATGTGGGTGTAACGACACCAGAAGTCCTTGCATCCCGTACCGTCCCGAAAAAATACGGAGTCGGTTCAAGGGGTTAAAATTCTTTTAACTTTTGCCTCTGGACAGGGCGAATCGCATTTGATTCATTAGGGATATTCGAGCGGCGGCGCTTCGAATCACTGGGGACATCTAAAAGGCGGGACAATGACGAACGTGCGGCGGGCGACTGCGGGCGATGAGCGGCCGTATGCCAAATTTTCTGATCTTGCGGCCTGGGGCGAAAGGCTTTCCGGCGACCTGATGGGTTTGATGAATGGCTCCGACCGCCCGATGCCGCAGGTCGAGACCCTGCTGAAACGTCTCATTCCCATTCTCATCCTCGCCTTTCTCGTCGTCGTCGCGGCCTCGCGCATGCTGGGCATCGTTGCCGAATATAGCCGCATGGAAGAGGCCGCCCGTCATTCCACGGCGCTGACGGCGCTGACGGCCAAGGCGGCCCTTCTCAACAACGATACCGTCTTCACCGCGCAGGATCGTGCCCGCGCCGAAGCCAATCTCGTCGCGGCGCTGCCGTCGGGCAGCCTTGCCGACGGTACCATGGTGCTTCTTTCGGGCAGCAATGGCCGCATTTTCGCCGGCGCCGGCAAGGAAGCGATGCTTTATATCGGCACGTCGCTGCCCGCTTTGCTTCCGGAAATCGCCATCGTGCAGCGTTTCCCCGGCGCGCCCGGCACCATCGAGACCAATATTGACGGCCAGCAGCATTATGCGACGATGATCCCCTTCGGCGACGATGGCGCGATGGTGATCGCGGCCCGCTCGCTGCAGCCGATCCGTTCCTTCTGGCGCAGCGAAATCGCCATGAACGTGACGCTGTTCGCCGGTATCTCCTCGATCCTGCTGGTCGTGCTCTATGCCTATTACATGCAGGTGAAGCGCGCCCGCGACGCCGACGATATCTTCGCCGAATCCAACCTGCGGGTCGAAACCGCGCTGTCTCGCGGCCGCTGCGGGTTGTGGGATTTCGATCTTTCCAGCCGGCGCATGTTCTGGTCCGGTTCGCTTTACGAAATTCTCGGGCTGCCGCCGAAGGCCGCACCGCTGTCCTTCTCCGATGCCGCCCGCATGATGCATTCCGAAGACGGCAATCTCTATGAGCTTGCCCGCGCCGTCGGTTGCGGCAACCTGCGCCAGATCGATCAGATTTTCCGCATGCGCCATGCCAAGGGCCATTATGTCTGGCTGCGCGCCCGCGCCCAGGTCATCCGCACCAATAACGGTCCGCGCGTCATCGGAATCGCCATGGATGTCACCGAGCAGCACCGCCTTGCGCAACGCTACGCCGAAGCCGACCAGCGCCTTGCCGACGCCATTGAATCCACCTCGGAAGCCTTCGTGCTATGGGACAAGAACGACCGTCTGGTGATGTGCAACACCCATTACCAGAAGGCCTATGGCCTGCCGGACAGCGTGCTGGTGGCGGGTACGGAAAAAAGCACCGTCCATGCCGCAGCCGCCCGCCCCGTCGTTGAACGTCGCGTTGCCGATCCTGACCAGTCCGGCCTGTCGCGCACCACGGAAGTGCAGCTTGCCGATGACCGCTGGCTGCAGATCAACGAACGCCGCACTCGCGATGGCGGCCTCGTCGCGGTCGGTACCGATATCACCCTTCTGAAGCGCCATCAGGAACGGCTGCGCGATTCCGAGCGCCGGCTGATGGCCACCATCGGCGACCTCTCCGCCTCGCAGCACAAGCTGGAGCGGCAGAAGACCGAGCTTTCCGACGCCAACGCCAATTATCTCGCCGAAAAAGAGCGCGCCCAGGCCGCCAACCGGGCGAAATCCGAATTCCTCGCCAATATGAGCCATGAGCTGCGCACGCCGCTCAACGCCATCCTCGGCTTTTCCGACATCCTGCAAAACGAAATGTTCGGACCGGTCGGCTCGCCGAAATATTCCGAATATGCCCGCGATATTCACGATAGCGGCAAACACCTGCTCAACGTCATCAACGATATTCTCGACATGTCGAAGATCGAGGCGGGCCATATGCGCATCAACCGCGAGACGATCGATCTCGCGCCGCTGATCGAAGAGACCCTGCGCCTGACCGCCATTCAGGCCGAGCAGAAGAACATCACCGTGCAGCAGAAGGTCTGCGCTGGGCTGACCATGCAGGGCGACCGTCGCGCCATGAAGCAGATCATGCTCAACCTGCTCTCCAACGCCGTGAAATTCACCGGCGATGGCGGCCGCATCGCGCTGCGCACCCATGTGCATCAGGCCGCGATGATCCTCACCATCGCAGACACCGGCATCGGCATTCCCGCCCAGGCGCTCAACAAGATCGGCCAGCCTTTCGAACAGGTGCAGAGCCAATATGCCAAGAGCCAGGGCGGCTCCGGGCTTGGGCTTGCGATTTCCCGCTCGCTGGTGAAGCTGCATGGCGGGACGATGAAGATCCGCTCGTGTGAGGGCCGTGGGACGGTGGTGACGATCATCATTCCGCATGCGGCGGGGTGCTGCGGAACGGTGCATTGAGGATGTCGCAGGCGGAGCTTACCCCCCTCTGCCCTGCCGGGCATCTCCTCCTCAAGGGGGGAGATCAGCTGGGAGCTAACGCTCGCTCATTCATAACGTTAGAGATGGACTGAAGAGTGCCGCATATCGATCTCCCCCCTTGAGGGGGAGATGCCCGGCAGGGCAGAGGGGGGTGAAGCCTCACCCACCATTCTTCACCGTCCCCACAAACGCCTTGCGCACCGCTTTCGCCAGCCGCTTCACCTCCCCCTCCAGTGTGGTAATGTCAGGGCAATCCCCCGCCCGGCAGACGAGATCGGTGAGGCCCGCCGGCGCTTCCTTCGGGTTGAAGGCGCCGTCGATGCACAGCCGCACGATTTGCGAGATTTCGGTGTAAAGCGCCATCGCCGCCATGCAATCATCAAAGGCCTGCGGCTCCATCACAGGGGCGGCGAGCGCCTGCAGCGCCTCGGCCGTGTTGCGCCCCGGTTCATGCGCGGCAAGCCCCTTCACGGGGCCGACCAGCGCCAGATATTGGGCGATGAATTCGAGGTCGATCAGCCCGCCATTGATGAGCTTGAAATCCCAGTTGTTTTCCGGCGGCTTTTCCTGCTCGATCAGGCTGCGCATCTCCAGCACATCGGCCGAGACCTTGGCCACATCGCGCTTCTGCGACAGGATGGAAGCGATGATGCGGCGCGCATCCTCCATCAGCGAAGCATCGCCGCAGATCAGGCGGGCGCGAGACAGCGCCATGTGCTCCCAGGTCCAGGCTTCCTCGCGCTGGTATTTCTCGAAGGCGGAAATACGCGTCGCCACCGGCCCCTTGTTGCCCGAGGGGCGAAGCCGCATGTCCACCTCGTAAAGCACGCCCTCTGCCGTCGGTGCGGAAAGCGCCGCAATCAGCCTTTGCGTGACGCGGGTGAAATAACGCACCACATCGAGCGGCTTTGCGCCGGTCGATTCATGGGCGGCATCGTCATAATCGTAAAGCAGGATGAGATCGACATCCGAACCGGCCGTCAGCTCGAAGGAGCCGAGCTTGCCCATGCCCATGACAGCCACGCGCCCGCCGGGATAGGGCCCATGCGCCGCTTCCATCTCCGAAAGAACCGCATTCAGCGCCGCCTCGATCACCAGATCGGCAAGGTGGGTGAAGGCGCGGGCGGCAACCTCGCCGCGGATCGCGCCGGTCAGGAGCCGAACGCCGATGAGGAACCGCTGTTCGGCGGCGAAAATGCGCAGCCGGTCGAGAATATCCTCGTAATGCCGGGCGTTGGAGAGAAAGCTTCCCATGCGGTGGGCGAAATAGTCGCGCGTCGGCACGTCGCTCATCAATGCCGGGTCCAGCATGCCGTCGAAGACATGCGGACGGGCGGCGATGATTTCGGCAAGGCGCGGTGCGGACGACATGATCGTCACCAGCAGGTCGAGCAGCGCCGGGTTGTTTCCGAGCAGCGAAAAGAGCTGGATGCCGGCCGGCAGGCCGGAGAGGAAATTATCGAAGCGCAGCAGCGCCTCATCGGCCCGCTTGCTTTCACCGAAGGCCCTGAGCAGGTCCGGCGTCAGCTCCGTCAGCCGCTCGCGCGCCTCCACCGATTGCGTCGCCCGGTAGCGGCCATTGTGCCAGGTGCGGATGACGCGGGAAATATCCTCCGGCCGCTCGAAGCCAAGGGCGGAGAGCGTCTTTAACGTATCGGGATCGTCCTTCTGGCCGGTGAAGACCAGATTGCCGGCCTCGCCCGACAATTTCACCTCCTGCTCGAACAGCGCCGAATAACGCCGCTCCACCAGCCGCAGCACCTCTTCCAGCTTTTCCGAAAAGGCTTTGGTGTCCTCGAAACCGAGCATGAAGGCGATGCGCTTCAGTTCGGCTTCGGTGTCGGGCAGCACATGGGTCTGCTCGTCGCGCACCATCTGGATGCGGTGCTCCACCTCGCGCAGGAACCAATAGGCTTCCGTCAGGCTGTCACGCGTTTCGGCATCGATCCATTTCGCCTCGGTCAGCGCCGCAAGCGCCTCCTGCGTTGCGCGAACCCGGAGCGCCGGCATGCGGCCGCCGGCGATCAGCTGCTGCGTCTGGGCGAAGAATTCGATCTCGCGGATGCCGCCGCGCCCGAGCTTGACATTATGGCCCTTCACCGCAATTGCACCATGGCCCTTATGGGCATGGATCTGCCGCTTGATGGAGTGGATATCGGCAATCGCCGCATAGTCGAGGTACTTGCGGAAAATGAAGGGCGTCAGTTCGCGCAGGAAATTTTCGCCCGCCCTGATATCGCCGGCCACCGGCCGCGCCTTGATATAGGCGGCGCGTTCCCAGTTCTGGCCCCTGCCCTCGTAATAAAGCAGCGCCGCTTCCACGGGAATGGCGAGCGGCGTCGAACCGGGATCGGGCCGCAGCCGCAGATCGGTGCGGAAGACGTAACCATCGGCCGTGCGCTCCTGCATGATGCGCACGAGGCGGCGCATCATCCGGCCGAAATTCTCAGTCGCATCATAGGGATCGTCCATGATGCCGGCTGAGGGTTCAAAGAACACCACGGCGTCAATGTCAGAGGAGTAGTTGAGTTCGCGCGCACCGAGCTTGCCCATGCCGAGCACGATGAGGCCCGATCCCTCGCTCGGGGCCGCGACATTCTTCAGCTTCAGCTTGCCGCTCTCATGCGCTGATAGCAGCAGGTGATCGATGGCGGCGGAGAGCGCCGCATCCGCCATGTCGCTCAACCAGCGTGTCGTATCGCGGGCGGTGAAGATGCGGGCGAGATCGGCAAGCGCCGCAACGAAGGAAAGCCGCCGCTTGGCAATTCTCAGCCTCGACATCACCTCGTTTTCACTTGGTATGCCCCCCTCTTCCCCGGGCTTCCAGCAATCGCGCGCCTCATGGACAAGACCGGTCAGCAGCGGCTCGAGCGGTTTGGAAATCGCGAGCGACAAAAGCCCCTCATCCGCCGACGCCATGTCGCGCAGATAGGGAGACAGGGTGAAGGCAGCGGCGATAAAGTCCTTCAGCGGGCTTTCCCCGACAAGCAGGGCGGCCACCGCCGGCTCGCTTTTGCCGATATCCTTCAGCGTCGAAAGAACGGATTTCAGTTCCGTCTGCGTATAGGGGCGGATCACACCCGGCAAAACTTCGCCCAGCCGCCTTTCAGCGGTTTCCCGTTTCGTCACAGTCTCTCTCCCTCTTCCGCCTGACCTTTCGAAGCCTGCCGGCGCATGTCTCTGCGTTTTAACAAATGCGCGGCGCTTTGCGATCAGAAAACCGCTGACGGCGACGTTTTCCGTGGCAGGGCACCACGTAATGTCTCCGCAATTGTGCCCGCGTAGCGTCATCCTCAACGAAACCCGACTCCCGGATTTCAACGCTCGGTGCTGCAACGGATACCATCATGAAACAGATTTTTACGCCGAAATTTCAGAAAAACCTCCGCGCCATGGCGCTCTGCCTGACGGCGGCGCCGCTGGCGCAGGCCGTCTGCACACCCGTCCTGGCCGCCGATATCGGCAAATCGGACAGGATGGCCGATCCGGGGACGGGTTTCGACAATGCCCGCTATAGCAATTCCAGCGAATGGAAGATCACCCTCGGCGTCGGTGCTGCCTATGCCCCGAAATATGAGGGTTCGGACAAGCTGGAGGCAGGCGCGGTTCCCATGATTTCCGTTGGATATGGGGATGTCTTCAGCGCCGATTTCAGCGGCGCCACCCTCAATCTGTTGAACCAGAACGGTTTCAGGCTCGGCATCAAGGGTGGCTGGGAAGCCGGCCGCAAGGAAAAGGACGACAAGAAGAACCTGCGCGGGCTGGGTGATATCAAGGCGGGCGGTGTGGTCGGCGGCGTCATCGCCTATGGCGTGGAGCCCTTTGAAATCTACGCCAAGGTGGACAAGACCATCGGCGGCAGCGAAGGCCTGACGGCCACCGTCGGCGCCAGCGTCTCGCACAGGGTCGACCAGTTTATCCTCGGCGCGGACCTTTCCGCCATCTGGGCGGACGACAATCACATGAAATCCTATTTCGGCGTGACGGCAGCACAATCGGCCCGTTCCGGTCTGCGCCGTTATGATGCGAAGGCTGGTTTCAAGCGCATCGACGCCAGCGCCTCGATCTCCTACATGATGACGGAAAACTGGACGATCACCGGCACCGGCGGCGTCGGCTTCCTGCTCGGCGACGCCAAGGACAGCCCGGTGGTGAAGAAGGATATCCAGCCATTTGCCATGGTCGGCGTGGCCTACACGTTCTGAGGCGGCGCGGGAGCCGTCCGGCGGGGATATCCTTCCCCGCCATACAAGGCTCATCGATGGTCCTCAGCGGCTGTTGTCGGGAAAGACCATCGAAACGGTCAGGCCCGGGCACGCCGTGTTCGAGGCATCCGTATCGGAGAGCAGCAACGATCCGCCGTGGAGTTCCATGACAGCCTCCACCAGCGACAGGCCAAGCCCGGTGCCGGGTTTGGAACGGCTTTCATCCAGCCGCACGAAACGTTTCAGCACCTCGTCGCGTTTGTCGGCGGGAATGCCGGGGCCATTGTCGGCGACGGAGAGCACGATCGCGTCCGGCGCCTTTGCCAGGCGCACGACGAGTTTCTTGTCGCCTTCGCCCTCGCAGGCATATTTCATGGCGTTGTCGATGAGGTTTGAAAGCGCCTGCCCGATCAGTTCGCGGTTGCCCTTGACGGCAAGGCCCTGCTCGATTTCAGCTTCCAGCGCCAGCCCGGCATCCTCGGCCACCGGCTCGTAGAGCTCGGCGCTGTCGGCGGCAATCGCCGAGACGTCCACATCGGTCATTTCGGCGGCGATGGAACCCGCCTCGACGCGGGAAATCATCAGCAGCGCGTTGAAGGTGCGGATAAGCTGGTCGGATTCGGCGATGATGCCTTCAAGCGCCGCGCGCCGTTTCGTCTCGTCATTGTCGTCAAGCGCTGCGGCCGCCTTGTTGCGCAGCCGCGTCAGCGGCGTCTTCAGGTCGTGAGCGATATTGTCGGAGACCTGCCGCAGGCCTTCATTCAGCTTTTCGATGCGGCCGAGCATGGCGTTGAGCGAACCGGACAGGCGATCGAATTCGTCGCCGGAGCGGCCCTGCGGCAGGCGCTGCGAAAGGTCGCCGGCCATGATCTTCTTGGTCGCCGCCGACATGCGGTCGATACGTTTCAGCGCGTTGCGGCCGATGCCGAACCAGATGAGCAGCGCGCCGCCGCCCATGATGGCGAGCGCCACCATCAGCGCATTGCGCACCAGCGCCCGGAACTTTGTCGGTTCGCCGAGGTCGCGGCCGATCAGAATGCGCAGGCCATTGTCCAGCATGAAGACATTGGCGGTGGCGAGATGCTGCACGCTGTCGCCGCTTTCGGAGTAACGCTCGTAACGGAAAGGAAAGCCCGTCCAGCCTTCCCTGTCGAAGACACCCGGCTGCACCGAAGCGACGTTGCCGGCAAGGATTTCGCCATTCGGCCCGGCGATGACGTAAAGGCTCGCCCCCGGCTGGCGGGCGCGGCGCTCCATCATCCGCAAAAGCGGGTTGATGCCGCCGCGATTATAGATGCGCTGCACATCCGAGACTTCCTGCAGCACGGCATCGCGCGTCTGCTGATTCAGCAGCTTTTCGGAAAGGGCGGTGACATAAAAGACGAGGAAGGCGGCGCAGAGCGCGAACAGCAGGATATAGAGCGCCGAAAGGCGCACCGCCGTCGATCTGAACACTATTCTGAGGCGGGCCATTTTAGCCAATCAGCCCTCGTCCTTCATCATGTAGCCGGCGCCGCGAATGGTCTTCAGCAGCGGCTTCTCGAAGTCCTTCTCGATCTTCGAGCGCAGGCGGGACACATGCACGTCGATGACATTGGTCTGCGGGTCGAAATGATAGTCCCAGACGTTTTCGAGCAGCATGGTTCGGGTCACCACCTGGCCGGCATTTTTCATCAGATATTCGAGCAGGCGGAATTCGCGCGGCTGCAGCAGGATTTCCTTGCCATTGCGGCGGACATCGTGGGACAGCCGGTCGAGTTCGAGATCGCCGACGCGGTAGATCATGTCCTGCTCGGGCTTGCCCTTGCGGCGGCCCAGCACCTCGATACGGGCGAGCAGTTCGGAAAAGGCATAGGGCTTCGGCAGATAGTCGTCGCCGCCGGCGCGCAGGCCGGTGACGCGGTCATCCACCTGCCCCAGCGCGGAAAGGATCAGAACCGGCGTCTCGATGCCGCGGCGGCGCAGCTCGCTGATGACGGAAAGCCCGTCGCGGCGCGGCAACATGCGGTCGATCACCATCACGTCGTAAGCGTTCTCGCAGCCCATGAACAGGCCGCTCTCACCGTCGCTGGCGTGATCGGCGACAATCCCGGCTTCGCGGAATGCCTTGGTCATATAGGCCGCAGCCTCGAGGTCGTCTTCAATGACAAGAATCTTCATGTGCGGGACAATAGCGCCCTCGCCCTTTTCCGCACAACCGGAAACAGATGCGACAGACATTTCCTGAACCTTGTTTTCCATGAGGTTTCCTCCGAAGACCTGGCCTTTGGCGTTATCTGGCTTCAAGACGGGGCGACCGCCTGTGGAGCGAGTGGTTGCCGCCTGTTTCCTCTCCCCGCCGGGGAGAAGGTCGCGGCAGCGGGATGAGGGGGTGACGTCAGCGATAGACCGAGAGGGCGCCCCCCTCATCTGCCCCTTTGGGGCATCTTCTCCCCGGCGGGGAGAAGAAGCGGGCCGCAACGCCCTGCCATACTCAACCGCCCCATCTCAGGAGCGGGATACGACGCCGGCTTGTAAAAGAACCGGCATCGCCTTCCAGCCTATCAACCCTGGTCGATATCGAGCGCGATGAAGCGGCTGCCATCGTCCGTCTGGATCTGGAACAGCGCCTTGGAGCGTCCGTCCTTCTTGGCCTGTTCGAGGATCTTCTCGATATCGGCGGCGGAGGCGACCTGCTGGTTATTGACCGAGGTGATCTTCTCACCCGTCTTCAGGCCACGGGCGGCGGCGTCGCTGTCGGGGTCGACATCGGTGATGGCAAGGCCATTGCCGTCATCGGCGGGCGAAACCGTCAGTCCGAGGCTGGAGAGCACCTTCTCGCTGGAAGGCTGGGCACCCTTGTCGTCGTTCTGGCTCGGCGTCGCCTTGGAGGCGTCGTCGCTGGCCAGATCGCCGAGCGTTACGGTGACGGACTGCGACTTGCCGCCGCGCCACAGCGAGATTTCTACCTTGGCATTGGGAGCCATGCCGCCGATGCGGCGCGACAGGTCGCGGGCATCCTTGACGGGCTCGCCATTGACGGCGGTGATGATGTCGCCCTGCTTGATGCCGGCCTTGTCGCCCGGCGAACCGGACTGCGGCGAGACAACGAGCGCACCGCTGGCTTCGGAAAGACCGAGCGATTCGGCGATATCCTTGCTGACGGGCTGGATCTGCACGCCGAGCCAGCCGCGTTCGACCTTGCCGTCCTTCTGCAGGTCGGCGATCACGTCCTTGGCGACCGAGGCCGGAATGGCGAAGGCGATGCCGACATTGCCGCCGGAGGGCGAGAAGATGGCGGTGTTGATGCCGACGACTTCGCCGTTGAGGTTGAAGGCGGGACCGCCCGAGTTGCCGCGGTTCACGGCGGCGTCGATCTGCAGGTAGTCGTCATAGGGGCCGGAGCCGATATCGCGGCCGCGGGCCGAGATAATGCCGGACGTCACCGTGCCGCCGAGGCCGAAGGGGTTGCCGACGGCGACGACCCAGTCACCGACGCGGATCTTGCTGTCATCGGCGAACTGGACATAGGTGAACTTGCGGTTCACATCGACCTTCAGCAGCGCCAGATCGGTGCGCGGATCGCGGCCGACGAGCTTGGCGTCGAGTTCGGTACCGTCATTCATCACGATCGTATAGGCGGAGCCGTCATCGACGACGTGGTTGTTGGTGACGATGTAACCGTCTTCGGAAATGAAGAAGCCGGAGCCCTGAGCGACGGGACGCAGCGGACCCTTGCCGTCACGGTGGCGGTTCGGGCCACGGTCGGAGCGATCCTGGTTGGGGCCGCCGAATTCCTTGAAGAAGCGCTTCAGCGGATGATCGTCCGGCAGCTGGTCGAGGCCACGGCCGCCGAAATTGAAGGAGAAATTGCTGGAGTCATCGGAAGCGGGCTGCACGTTCGACTGCACGCGAACGGAGACGACGGCGGGCGACACCGCATCGACGACATTGGCGAAGCTCGGAACCTGCGGCGCATTCACCTCGACGGGGGCGGCAAACGAATGGAGGATCGGTGCGGCGATGCCGGTCGAAAGCATCAGCGCCGCAAGGCCGCCAACGGTCGTGGCCTTCAAAGCCGTCTTCAGCGAAGAATGGCCGTTTTGCGAATGAGACATGGTGTACCTTCTTTCTTCATTCAGACTGGAGCCCGTTTGACCGGGGGAGAAGCGGTGGATGATGAAGATATAGGAGGCGACACCTTACGGCGAAGTGTCTGACGAATGAAAAATCCGTAATGTTGAAAAAGAACCGGGGACGGAAATGAAAACCGGTTATTTTTCAATGAGATTACGAATTCGCGCTTCTTCGTCCGCGCTCAGTTTCTGCGGCTGTTCCTGGGTGGCGCGACGGCGCGAAAAGACGAAGACGGCGAAAATTCCCGCAAGGGTGAGACCGATGGGCGCGCCCCACAAAAGCACCGTGCGCAGGCTGAGGCGCGGTTTCAGGAGCACGAACTCGCCATAACGCGACACGACATAATCGATGACGGCCCTGTCGCTGTCGCCCTCGACCAGCCTTTCGCGCACCAGAACCCGCAGGTCACGCGCCAGCTCGGCATTGCTGTCGTCGATGGACTGGTTCTGGCAGACCATGCAGCGGAGCTGGGACGTGAGGTTGCGGGCGCGCTGCTCCAGCACCGGGTCCTTGAGGACTTCATCCGGATTGAAGGCGAAGGCCGGAGAGGCCGCAGCGAAGATGAGGGTGAGAAGAAGCCCGAGCCTTGCCACTCTCTCCCTCATTCCTGTTCCCCGGAACAAGGCCACACTCATTCCGCCGCCTCCGGCATTGCAGCCCGCACCGGCTTCGCCTTGCGGTTCGGCGCACCCACGCGCAGACGCCTGTCCGAGAGCGAGATGAAACCGCCCGCCATCATGAACAGCGTGCCGCCCCAGATGCACAGGATGAAGGGTTTCCACCAGATGCGCACCACCATGCCGCCATCGGCCATGGGATCGCCGAGTGAAACATAAAGCTGGCTGAGGCCGAAGGTCAGGATGCCGGCTTCCGTCGTCGGCATGCGCCGCGCAGTATAGAGCCGCTTCGAGGACCAGACGTCGCCCACCTCCACCCCCGCCTTGCGCACGGTGAAATGGCCGCGATCCTCGGTGAAATTGGGACCGACGGCGTTGCGGATGCCATCGAAGGTCAGGCTGTAACCGCCCGCTTCCGCCACCATGCCCTGTTTCATTTCCAGGACGGTTTCGGTCTCATAGGTCGTGACGATGACGATGCCGAGCACGGTGATGCCGACGCCCATATGTGCCAGCGCCGTGCCGAAGGCAGAGCGCGGCAGGCCCTTTAAGCGGCGGAATGCAATGGCGAAGGCCAGTTTGCCGAAATTGGCGCGATACCAGAGATCGGCAAACGCACCGAAAATCAGCCAGAAACCGGCGGCGATACCGAGTGCCGCCAGTACCGGGCCGCCATTTTCCACGTACCAGAGCGCCAGCCCGGCAAGGGCTGCAATGGCGGCGGCCACATAAAGCCGCTGGAAGGCGCCGAGAAGATCGCCGCGCTTCCACGCCAGCATCGGCCCGAAAGGCGTGACGATCAGGATCGGGATCATCAGCAGGCCGAAGGTGAGATTGAAGAAGGGTGCACCGACCGAGATTTTTTCGCCCGTCAGCGTTTCCAGAATGAGCGGATAGAGCGTGCCGATCAGCACCGTGGCGGTCGAGACCGTGAGAATGAGATTGTTGAGGACGAGTGCCCCTTCGCGCGAGATCGGCGCAAACAGGCCGCCGGCCTTCAGCGATGGCGCGCGCCATGCGAACAGCGCAAAGGCCCCACCGATGAAGATCGTCAGAATGCCGAGAATGAAGATGCCGCGGCTCGGATCGGTGGCGAAGGCATGCACCGAGGTCAGCACGCCGGAGCGGACGAGGAAGGTGCCGAGCAGCGACAGCGAAAAGGTCATGATCGCCAGAAGCACGGTCCAGATCTTCAGCGCCTCGCGCTTTTCCATGACCAGCGCCGAATGCAGCAGAGCCGTTCCCGCCAACCACGGCATGAAGGAGGCGTTTTCCACCGGGTCCCAGAACCACCAGCCGCCCCAGCCGAGTTCATAATAGGCCCAGTAGGAACCCATGGAGATGCCGGCGGTCAGGAAGGTCCAGGCGGCGAGCGTCCATGGCCGCACCCAGCGCGCCCAGGCGGCATCGATGCGGCCTTCCAGCAGCGCGGCGACGGCAAAGGAGAAGCAGACGGAAAAGCCGACATAACCGAGATAGAGCAGCGGCGGGTGGATGGCGAGGCCGAAATCCTGAAGAATGGGATTGAGGTCCTGCCCCTCGGCCGGCACCGGCTCCAGCCGCAGGAACGGATTGGAGGTGAGCAGGATGAACAGCAGGAAGGCGACCGAAATCCACGCCTGCACCGCAAGAACATTGGCCTTGAGCGTTTCCGGCAGGTTGCGGCCGAAGGCGGCGACCAGCGCGCTGAAAAACACCAGGATCAGCAGCCACAGCAGCATGGAGCCTTCATGGTTGCCCCAGACGCCGGTCAGCTTGTAGATCATCGGCATCAGCGAATGGGAGTTTTCCCAGACATTGCGCACGGAAAAATCCGAGACGGCATAGGCCCGCGTCAGCGCCGCGAAGGACAAGCCCACCAGCAGGAACATCAGCACCGAGCCGAGCGGGGCGATATCCATCAGCGCCCGGTCGTTACGGCGCGCGCCGATGACCGGCAATGTTGAAACGATCAGCCCCACCCCGAGCGCGAGAACAAGAACATAATGGCCGATCTCGTTGATCATCTGGTCGCTCCGGTCTTGTCGGCCGAAGCCCCCTCGGTGGAAGCGCCGGCAGGTTGCCCGCCCTCCTCCGTATGTTGCCACAGGCCCTTGTCCTTCAGCCGGTCGGCCACTTCCTTCGGCATGTAGTTCTCGTCGTGCTTGGCCAGCACGCTGTCGGCCACGAAACCGTGGGTCGCGGCGTCGAACACGCCTTCGGTCACCACGCCCTGCCCTTCGCGGAAAAGATCGGGCAGGATGCCGGTATAGCTGACCGGCACATTCGCTTCGCCGTCGGTCACCGTGAAGCTCACCGTGCGGCCCTCGCCGCGCTTGATCGAACCTTCCGCCACCAGCCCGCCGAGGCGGATGCGGGTGCCGGGATTGACGGGCGTTTTCTCCAGATCGGCCGGCATGTAGAAATAGGCAATCGACTGGCCGAAGGCGAACATGACCAGCAGCACGGCTGCTACGATGAAGCTCATGCCGCCGCCGATGATCGCCAGGCGTTTCTGTTTGCGGGTCATTGCGTCACTCCCTGCGGCGCGGCGTCCGGCTGCCCGTTCATGCGGATCGGTCCGGCGGAAACGCCCAGTTCCTTCGCCAGCGCCAGAAGCTGCCTGCCCTGCTCGCCCTCCGGCGGGAAGACCTTCAGCCCCGCCCGAAGCGCCTCTCCGGCCTTGGCTTCGTTCTTCAGCACCGAATAGGCGCGTACAAGCCGCATCCAGCCTTCGAAATCGGCCGGGTTATCCTTCAGCTTGGCGTCGAGGCTCGCGACCATGCCTTCGATCATCGCCTGCCGGTCGGTCGCCGTCATGTCATTCGCCGCCGCCACGTCCTCTGCGGTCGGGCCGGGTGCGGCGGGCGTCGTCGCGCCGCCGGTCCGGGCGATATGCTCGCGCACCAGCGGCAGCCATGGCGCACCGGCCGGCGCATCGGCCGCAAGCGCAGCAAAGCCCGCATGCGCCTCTTCCTCCTTGCCGGCCTGTTCCAGCGACAGCGCCAGATAAAAACGGGCGCGCGGATTGCCGGGTTTCAGCTCTTCGGCCTGTGCAAAAGCATCGCGCGCCGCCTCGATGACGATGCCGTCATTGCCCGCTACCAGCGTTTCGCCAAGACCCGTCAGCCGTTCGGCGCTCGGTCCGAGAATGCGAAGTGCATTGCGGTAGGCAAGTTCGGCGTCGCCGAGCCGCTGCATCTTGAAATAGATCGGCGCGAGGATATCCCAGCCGGCGCCGTCATCCGGGTTCTGCGCCAGATGCCGCTCCGCCCGCGCAACCAGCAGGTTCATGTCGTTGCCGGGCTTTTCAAGACGTGCCTCAAGCGGCATGTCCGGCGCCTCCGGACTGCCGTTCCAGATGTAAAGACAGAGACCGAGCGCGGGCAAGAGAATGGTGATGAGGCTGGCAGCGAAATTGTGCCGGCGCGGCCGGGCCTCCTTGCCGGGCTGCGCTTCCGCTTCGGCGGCGGCAAGAAGCCGGCGGCCGATTTCGGCGCGGGCGTAATCCGCCTCGATCTCGCCGATCAGGCCGGCGGCGCGTTCGCGGTCCAGTTCGGCCAGCTGATCGCGATAAACGGCAACCTCACCGTCGCGGCGCGTCTGCGACACCTCGGTCTTCCGCATCAGCGGATACATCAGGACGATGGCGACAGCCGCCGTCAATATCGCAACGACAATCCAGAACATAAGGCTCAATTACTCGAATGCGCGGCACATGGAAACATGAAGCGCAGGGATGACGTGAATTTGAGACATCACGCCGCACCGCAGGCCCCGCTGCTCCGCCGCGACCCTTCTTGTCACTGCGAAAGGCGCGCGACCTTGATTTGCGTCAAACCGGTCAGGTCAGCGGCGACCAGCTGCCGTCGGCGCTGCGGCAGGCCGCGCCGCGCACCTTGATTTCGCGTCCATCCACCGTGAGGCTGTGCGAATATTGCCGGCAGTTCTGGTTTCCGACCTGATAGGGCGCATTGGCGACCACCTGCCCTTTGGCGTCGTCGCCGGTCCAGGACACGGGCGTGCCGACGGGAGCCGTTTCCAGCGCCTTGTATTCCGCCTCCAGCGCCTTGGTCTGGTCGCCGCGGTCGAGCTGCACGCCGCTTCGTCCGACGATGCCACCCTCAAGATTGGCAAGGAAAGGCGTCGAGGGCTGCGCAGAGCGGCCAAACAGGCCGCCACCCGACGGGCGGGTGCCCGTGGTGGTGCAGGCGCTCAGCATCGAGACACACAGGATCGAGAGAAGTGCCGGGCGTGACACCAGCGAACGCATCGTCACGGAGCGACAGCCATCATACACGTCAACCAAACCCTGTCCTCTTCCTACCGCATTGCACCCGATATGGTGCCATTGAATTTCTTGCTTTTTTTCTTGCCTCACGCAAGCTCTTTCGAAAGGCCAGGCAAAATCAGATCGGCTTTCAGCCCACCGATGCCGCTGCGCGACAGCGAAAAGCGGCCGTGGTACTCTGACACCACCTCGGAAACGATCGACAGGCCGAGGCCCGTGCCCGGACGGCTCTCGTCCAGCCGTCGCCCGCGCTTCATCGCTTCGCTGATCTGTTCCGGCTCCAGCCCCGGCCCATCGTCTTCCACCGTCAGCTCCACCCAGGAACGACGGGAAATTTCGGCGTCGGATGACGGGTGCGTGCCGGCCGCAAGCGTGACGACCACGCGCGTCTGGGCAAAACGCGCGGCATTTTCGAGAAGATTGCCGACGACCTCTTCCAGATCCTGCTGTTCCATGCCGAGCACGGCGCCGGGTTGCTCGAAATTCAGCACGAACTGCTTGTCGGGGTTCAGGCGGCGCATCACGCGCACCAGCCGTTCCAGCGCCGGTTCCGCTTCGACGCGGGCAAGGATCGAGCCGCGCTGGGCGGCGATGCGGGCGCGTGAGAGATAGGATTGCACCTGCGCCTGCATGGCGTCGGCCTGCGCCCGCACCAGATCGCCATGCTGCGGCTCCAGCGTGCGAGCCTCGTTCAGAAGAACCGCAATCGGCGTCTTCAGCGAATGGGCGAGATTGCCGACCTGCATGCGGGCGCGCTCCACGAGGCGGCGATTGCTGTCGATCAACGCATTGACCTCATTGGCGAGCGGCTGGATTTCACGCGGGAATTCACCTTCAAGGCTTTCCGCCTCCCCGCCCCTGATCTTGCCGAGCGCGACGCGAGCCTGATCGAGCGGCCGCAGACTGTAGAGAATGGCAAGGCCGTTGACGACCAGACTGCCGACACCGAAAACGGCGAGCGCCAGATAAAGGCTGTTGGAGAAATCGCGCACATCGTCTTCCACGACGTTCAGATTGCCGGAGACACGGAAACGCGCGGCGCGCCCCTCGCCGTCCAGCACCACTTCCGTTTCCGCCACACGCACCTGATTGCCGGCCTCGTCGGTGACGGCATAAAAGCGCTCATAGCGGTTATCGAAGGGCGCATCGAGAATGCTCGGCACCGGCAGGGTGGAGACGCCAAGCGAGGAGGACACGAGCGGCGCAGTCTGGAAATTGCCAAGCGGCTCCACCACCCAGTACCAGCCGGTATCGGGCTGCGAGAAACGGAGATCGCCGAGCTGCGGGCTGCCGGCCAGCGTATTCTCGTTGGAAATCGTCACGGAATTGATGACGTTATAGAGCTGCGCCCTCAGAAGATCGGTGAAGCTGCGCTCCACCCCCTGCCGGTAAAGCGTCGAGATCACGACGGCGATCACCACCAGCGCCAGCACCGACCAGAGCGAGGCGAGCAGCAGGACGCGGGCGGTGAGGGAATTACTTCGCATCTGCCGGCGCTTGCATCCGGTAACCGAGACCACGGATCGTCTCGATCAGATCAACACCGAGCTTCTTGCGCAGACGACCGACAAACACCTCGATGGTGTTGGAATCGCGGTCGAAATCCTGATCGTACATGTGTTCGACCAGCTCCGTGCGCGAGACGACCTCGCCCATGTGGTGCATGAGATAGGACAGCAGCCGGAACTCGTGCGAGGTGAGCTTCAGCGTCGTGCCGTTGACGGTCGCCTTGGAGGATTTGGTGTCGAGCCGGACCGGGCCGCACACCAGTTCGGAAGAAGCATGGCCGGCGGCGCGGCGGATGAGCGCGCGCACACGGGCGAGAACCTCTTCGACATGGAAAGGCTTGGTCACATAGTCATCGGCGCCGGCGTCGATGCCCGCCACCTTGTCGCTCCAGCGGTCGCGGGCGGTGAGGATGAGGACAGGCATGGCCTTGCCGGCAGCGCGCCATTTTTCGACGACGGTGATGCCGTCCATCTGCGGCAGGCCGATATCGAGAACGATGGCGTCATAGGGCTCGGTATCGCCGAGATAATGGCCTTCCTCGCCGTCGAATGCCTGATCGACAACATAACCGGCTTCTTTCAGCGCATCGGTCAGCTGACGATTGAGATTGGCATCATCCTCAACAACGAGAATACGCATTGTCCGCCCTTTCCTTCCGTCCCGGCCCGCGCGTGTGGCCGGTCATGCTAGATGTGTCGGATTGTTTTCCGATATTTCGGCGATGCGGGCAAGCTACATCGGCACGCGCATCGTCACCTTGCGCGGACGCTCGCCATTGCCCTGGACGAGAACGGTGACGACACAGGACTGACCGTCGCCGGAAGGATAGACCGAAAGCAGCTGACCGCCGGTTTCGCGCACGACGCGGGCGACGGCTGCGCCGCAATCGCTGGCAGCCAGTATGTAGTGGCCCTGCAGATCAGCCTCGGGCGCCGTGAAACCGGAAAGCCCGGCTGCAAGCGTCGCGATGATGAGAGGTGATGCCATTCTACAAACTTCCACAAAAAACCGGGTGCGTCTCGAACCCTATTGTGACTGAATATGTAGCGCAAAGCGTCTGAATGGCAAATGAATGCCGCCCCCGCCGCAGGCGCGCATGGCGGGAACGGCATCCTGGCAGGGGCGCTCAGCGGATGGCGCGGGTCGCCGAAAGGCGACCGTAAAGCGCGATCAGGCCGCCAATTCCGCCCGCAACCGTGACAAGGCCCTCGGCCAGTTCGCCCTCCATGCCGGCGGGCAGGTCAAGGCCGGCAATGCTGAAAAGCGGCGCGAAAACCGCGATCAGTGCGCCCCAGATGGTGCGCGATTGATACCATGCTTTGCTGCTGTCCATAATCTCATCCTTTGCGTTGTTTTTCAGGCACATGTCAGATCGGGAGGTCGGCCTTGGCCGCCACGCCCGAGGGCACCGCGCGGCCGAGCTGGCGGACACGCACGGAAATGTGATCCCGCATGGTCGGGAAATCTGTGAGTTCGTCTGCAAGGGGGTAAAACCACGAGGTTTCCGGCACCTCCACCATGCGCCGCACGGTCTCTCCGTCCAGCACCTCGACACGATAGAGCTCGAAGGGCTCATCCAGCGGGATCTCGGCGGCGTCCCAGCCATCGGCCTCAACCCGGCCCCGGCGTTTCCACCTGATGAAAACGCCGTCTCCGCGCCGCTCGGCGGCAAGATGCACCGGCGCGAGCGGTGTCAGCGCCCGCAGGCCGCCCTCGAAGGCAAAAGGGCCGCTCGGCGCGCCCGCCATTCCGGCGGCCTCCGCAATCCAGTTCAGGCGTCGCCCGCGCTCGCTTGCGGCAAGACCGAGCGGCTGCACCGCCGCATTCAGCACCACCACCGGCGCACCTTTCGGCGCGCCTGCGGCGAGCGCGTCTTCCGTGCCGGCGAGCCCCCGCAGGAGAGCGGAGAGCCGCCAGCGTGCGGGTGCGATTTCCTCGGCCTTTGCGAAAGCGACGATTTCCCACACGCCGTTTACCGCCTTGACGGCGAGACGGTTCTCGCCGTTCAGCACCGAAAGCTCCCCGGCCGACGATACTTCGCCGAAGGGCAGATCGATGAGGATTGTGTTTTTCCGGTCGAAGCGGCCGGAAGGGCCTGATGTCAGCGGCATTGCCAGCGCGCCGATCATCGCCGGCCGGTCCAGCAGCACGCGCTGCCGGTAACCCTCCCTGCCCGGCGACGCGGAAATGACGATTGGTCGCCAGGGCTTTGCAAGCGCCGCAATTCGTGCCGAATCCTCCGACGCGGTGCCGTCATGGTTGGGCAGATCGAGAAACAGCAGCTCGGGCGCGAAACCTTCCGCTCCGCTTGCGCCGCTGCTGCGCCGTTCCTCCGCGCCGCCGGCAAAGACCGGAAAGGCAGCGGAAAAGGCCCGCGCTTCCACCTGCCGCACCGCGCCGTCCTCGATCCGGCTGACCAGAAACCGCCCTGCCGGCGCCTGCGGAAAGGCCCCTTCCGGCAGGCGGATACAATCACCCGGTTCAAGCGCGATATCGCAAGGCGGCAGCGCAAAGCGCAGGCTGCGCCGCGCCTGCCGGTTGTCGCGCAACAACGCCTCGACGGCGGCTTCCGCCGTTTCCGCAGGCAGGGCGGCGTTGAGATCGAGCCGCATCACCCGGCTGCCGGCATTGTCGATGCGGCGGGACCGTACACTTGCCTGCTCGTAATCCAGCGCCGGATTGAAGGACGTCAGCACGGCTTCAGCCGCGAAATCGCTGTCATGGCCGCGATTTTCCGACCAGAGCGGCTCGTCCTCGAGATCGGCCAGCACGGCAATATCCCGCACCGGCAAGACCGCCGTGTTGCGGGAGCGGAAACGCAGGGTTCCGCCATCTTCCGTCACATCCACCTGAAACGCCGCCATCAGCGGCTCCAAGAGGTTGCGGGCCGAGGTCACGTCGCCCTGCACATACCCTCCCAGATCGCCGCTGACGGCGGAAACGTCGAAATCGGAAAAGCCGTGATCGGTAAGGATGGCGGCGATGGTATCGGCGAGCGTTGCCGTGCCCAGCCTCCCGTTCAGCCAGTGGCCGGTGCGCCAGTTGCCGCCATCGCTCCATGCCGCGCCATTCTGCGGAAAGGCCGGAAAGGGCCGTGCATCCCAGGTCCATAGATAGACCCTGTCTGCATCGACCATCGCCGCATCGCCCTTTCCCCAATGGTCGAGATGCGCTTCCAGAAACCGTCGCTGCTGGCTGTCGGCGCGGTTCCGGCGGGAAAAATGGGGAAAAGCGTTTTCCGCCGATTTCGGATCGAGAAAGACATTGGGGCGCGTCGCGCTCTTGTCCACCGCCGGGCAGCCGAGTTCGGTGAACCAGATGGGCTTCGAGCGCGGCGCCCATGCCGTCGGCGTGGTTTTCTCGGTTCCCCGCACCCGGTCGTAATGGAGGTTTCCCCACCAGTTGCGCAAGTCCTTGTAACGGAACACCCACGGTTTGCCCTTCAGCCCGTCGGTAATCGGCGTGCGCCGCCGCGCGGCGCGGTCCGCATCGCTGGCATAATACCAGTCGAACCCCTCTCCCGCCGTCATCGCGCGGCGGAAGGCGCTCACATCGTCCGGGCCGGTCATGCCATCCGGATTGCCGTTTGCGGCATCCCCGTCGCGCCAGTCGGAAAGCGGCATGTAATTGTCGATGCCGATGGCGTCGATATCAGGGCTCGCCCAGAGCGGATCGAGATGGAAGAACACGTCGCCCGAGCCGTCTGCCGGCTGGTGGCCGAAATATTCGCTCCAGTCCGCCGCATAGGTCAGCTTCACCGCCGGCCCCAATATCGCTCGCACATCGTCCGCCAGCCGCAGCAATTCCCCGACAAAGGGAAAGGCGTCGTCCTGGTCCCTGAGCGACGTCAGCCCGCGCAGCTCCGAGCCGATCAGGAAAGCATCCACTCCCCCCGCCTCGGCCGCCCGGGCCGCCAGCGCCGCATAGTGCAGCACCATACGGCGATAGCCTTCGTCACGGTTGCAGAAGGTGGAAACCTGCGCCCATGCGCCCGCGCTGCGATCCGGGGAGCCGACCCTGCCGGGTGCGGGAAAGCAGGTGATGCGCCCGCGCCAGGCATAGGCGTCCTGCTCGCTTTTGCCATAGGGGTCCGGCAGCCCATTGCCGATGGGAACATCCATCATCACGAAGGGGTAAAGGCACACCCGAAGGCCGCGCGCCCTGAGATCGGCTATCGCCTGCAACACGCTTTCGTCGTTCGGCGTGCCGCCATAGGCCGGGCCGCCGCCATGATGGCTGACAGGATGCGCCTCATCGCGCGACAGGCCGGCGACGGACCATGGCATGGTTTCCCCATCCCGGCCGGCCACTTCCACGCCCGGCAGAATGCGGCATTCCCCCGCCCGCATATCCGTGCCGAACCAGCTCACCACCAGCGCCACGCTCTCAAGATTGGGGCAAATATCCAGCAACTCGTCGATCGCAGCAGCCCAGTCGGTCGAAGCGGTCAGGCCGTTGCGGTTCATGATGCGGCTTTGGCCGATCCCCGTCCTTTCGGAAACCTGCGCGGTGGCGTAACCATGTTCCGTTGCCCCCGGAATGACGGTGATGGCGCGGATGGATTTTTCCAGCCGGCCGACCGGCCGCACCACTTCGAACTGCATGAGCGGAATGCGGCTGCCGAAGCCGTCGAGCGGCAGGCGTTCGAACACCACATAGGCCAGTCCGCGAAAGGCCGGCGCATTGCCCGCCCCCTGCTTCGCCTCGATCAGCGGGTCTGGCAATTGCGTCTCGCTGCCGGGATAAAAGCGCATCTCCACGGCACTCAGGTCCAGTTCCCGCCCATCGGCCCAGACGCGCCGCACCCTTGCCGCCTCGCCTTCGCACAGGCCGATGGCGACGTTGGCAAAATACCGAAAGGTTTCGACCTTCGGGCCGCGATTGCCCTTGCCGCCGCGCCGCTCCACCTCCACGCTTTCTTCGAAACGCGTCGCCCAGATCAGCGTGCCGCCGATCCGTGCCGCGCCGTAAAGCCGGTTGATCGCCGCTCCCTCATCCGCCCCCGGAATGCGCGCCGTCGAGAGCCGCGCGCCCGTTACCGTCCGCCCGTTCGAAAGCAGCGTGCGGTCGATGGCATTGCCCGCCAGCGCCCCGGCCGCCCGGCCGATTACTGCGCCCAAAGGACCGAAAATGCCGCCGAGTGCCGCGCCCGCCGCCTGAAAAACGATTGTCGCCATGCTTGCCTCGAAAAATCAGGGATCGGGAAAACGGAAGACGCCGGCGATGCGCCGCCGCCAGCCGGGCACCAGCGCCGAACGCACCACCGCCGCCTGTTCATAGGCGTGGATGAAATGCTGCGGACCGGCCAGAATGCCGAGATGCTTGGCCGCCGCATCGGCCCGCCAGCGGAACAGCAGCAGGTCTCCCGGCCTTGCCTCTTCCAGGCCCGCCACCGCCGGAAAATGGCGTTTTGCCGCCGCCATCAGCCGGTCCTCACCGCCGCGTTCGGCCCAATCGGGCGCATAGGGCGGCGGCAATTCCGGTTCGTGGCCGTAAAGGTCCCGCCAGATGCCGCAGATGAGGCCGAGGCAATCGCAGCCGACACCCTTCAACGAGGCCTGATGCCGATAGGGCGTGCCGATCCAGCCTTCGGCGAGCACCAGCACTCTTTCGCCGGTATCGCTCATGAAAACAGCGCCCCGCCGTCATGGCTCTCGCCGCCCGCCGCATAGGAATAGGCGAAATCCGCCCCCGGCAGATGCGGAAAGCCCCGGAAATTCAGATGATTGGCGAATTTTACCCGGCAGGTGGAAAAACTCTTGTCGCAGCCGGCGGTGACGGAAAACCTATCTCCCGGCGAAGGCGTCTGTTCCGGCGGCGACCAGAAGGAAAGATGCACGCCACCGTCACGCCGCTCCTGCCCGTCGAGATCAAACCCCTTGCCGGCGAGCGGGCCGGTCAGAAAACGCAGCTTTCCCCGGCTGAAAAAACCATCGGCAAAGGCATCGAGCCCGGAGACGAGCAGTCCGCCCGAGGCATCCACCGCCGCGACGCTGCCATGCCCGGTAAAACGCGCCAGATCGACACCGCAACGCCTGTCGCCAAGCGCGGCGTCGCAGCGCCGCCCATAGACCCTGCCCTGCGGCTGGCCGAGGCGATGGGCAAGACTGCGCAGCTCGGCGCGAAATGCGCCGCCGGCCCGTGTCACCTCACCAATCTCGCGCCTGTTCAGCAGCACATGCTGGTCAGGCGCCTGCCAGTTGACGAGGAAAAGCTCCACCCTCGCCCCATCGAAACGTCCGGCGGCCAGATCGCCCTCCGCAATCGCCTCGTTCGAAAAACCGCCCGCCACCTCCCCCGCGCCGGCGCCCAGCCCCGTTTCGCCGTCGCTATCGCTGGCCGAAAAGCCGCTGGCGGCAAGGTAGGAGGTGCCGGCAAACGATATCGCCTCGTCATGATCGGTAAAACCGATCACCGCACGGTCCTTCAGTGTCACCTTCCAGCAATGGCATGTGGTCGTCGCATCTTGCCCAAGATGCCCGGCAAGGGCGGCGGGAATGGTTTTCATGGCAGGATTTCCATCAGTGGAATGGAGGGAATGCGGCCCGCCTCGAAAGCGGTCAGGTTCACGTCGATACGGTCGATCCCGAAGCGGACCGGCACGTCGAATTCGAAACCGGCGCGGATCGCGGCGCCGGCGGGCGGCACCCGCCCCGCACGGAACACGATCATGCCGGTTACATGATCGACCGCCACATCAGCCGCTTCGACCTTCACCCCCTCGACCGAAACCATGACCGAACCTTCGACCGGTTTTTCTATCCGCCGCACGAAGGAGCCGCCCGCATCGGCATAGGTCTTCCGCAACTGAAAACCCGCTGTCACGCCGTCGCCGGTGCCGATCCTCTGATCGGTCGCGGCGGGCGTCTCCCCCGGCGGGCAGGATTTGAAATCCACCGGGTCGCGAAAACGAAAGCCGTAAAGCTCACCGCGCCGCGCCTCGAAAAAGGCGAGCACCTCATAAAGATCGGCGACGGAGCGGATACCGGATCCGGCGTCATAGCTGCGTCTGGCGTTCCTCCAGCGCTGGTTGCGGCTTTCGCGGCCATTGGACAGGTTGACGATATCCGTCCGCCGCACCGGCCCGCCGCTCACCCCGAGCGCGAGCCGCAGCGGAAACCGCACTTCATGAAATGCCGCCATGTCGTTGTTCCTGGATTCTTTTCGATGGTCTTGAAACGTGGGAGGACGCGCGTGCTTCACAATCCGCGCTGGCCGCGCCCGACGCTGCGCGCCAGCATGGCCGCGATCTGGCCTTCGCTTTTGCGAAAGCTCGCAGCATCCGTCGCCGTCACGTTAAAAACGATCTGCGCCCCGCCTCCGCCGGACGGCGCGGCAACGCCGAGAGCGCCATCCGAACCGCGCTTCAGCGGCAGGATCGCTTCCGCCCCCGCCTCGCCCATCAGGCCAAGCCCGCCGCCCATCGGAAAAAAGGCGGGGCTGGAAACGACGCCGCCATCGGCAAAGGGCGTGATGCCGCGTCCCGGCACACCGCCATCGGCAAAAGCGAAGAGCGAACCGCCGCCGTTCAAAAGCCCGCTGACGGCATTGCCGATCATGCCCTCCAGCGGTTTCAGACCGGCCGAGAGCGCGATGCCGGACAGCCGCTGCCCCAACCCGCGCAACACATCGTCCAGCCCTTTGCCGCCCGCCGTCGCCGCCTGCAGGGCCGAGGTCAGGGCCGCACCAAACCGCTCGGACCGGCGTTCGAGATCGCCCATCACCTCGGACAGCGCCTCCGCCTCTTCCCGGTTCTCCGCCATCGATCCTTCGCCCGCCATCGCGCTTGCCTTTCTGATTCAACTGGGGAATGCATGGTGCTGAAACAGCTCTCAAAAACCGCTGCTTCAACCCACACTCTTTTAAAACCCAACTTCTTGGGTTATGGTTCTCATGGTCACGGTTCTCCGCCAGCATGGCATGCGTTTTGTCACCTACACGGCCGATCACGAACCCGCCGCATGCGCATGTCTATGGAGAGGGTGAAGCCCGTATCGACATCGTCGGCCTCGTCGTTCTCGCGCAGGGCGGCATGTCGGACCGGGATGTGCGGCGCGCCGTCGCCGTCATCGAGGAAAACCGGAAGCTGTTTATGGAAACCTGGAGACGATATCATGGTTGAGGTCAGCGATGCCGAACTCGCCGCCGCCAAGGAACGCTGGCAAAAAGAGCGCGCCGAGCGTCCCATTCCGGTTTCCGTGCGTTTCGAAACGGCCTCGGCCCGTGTCATCGTCGATTTCGCCAACGGCGCCTGCTTCATGTTTCCCGCGCGAGCGCTCGAAGGCTTGCAAGACGCGACCGCCGAACAGCTTTCCGATGTCGAGCTGCTCGGCGAGACGGGTCTGCATTGGGAAACCCTCGACGTCGACTATACGATCAGCGGCCTGATGAACGGTATTTTCGGCAGCCGCACATTCATGGAAACGCAGCGCAAGGGCGGGCAATCCCGCTCTCCGGCCAAGGCGGCAGCCAGTCGGGCGAACGGTGCCAAGGGCGGCCGTCCACGAAAAATGCCCTGACGACTCACCCATCCGGAAACCGCCGCATCATCGCTTCCATCAACCGACGATCAGGACCGCGCGAGACGGCGTTGCCGCCCGTCATCGCGAAGAATTCCCTCGGGGTCATCAGCCAGAAGGTTTCGGAGGAGAGCCGCAGCAGGCAGAAGCCGGCATGGATCACCGCCTCCCAGGGGAACGGGCGCGGCGTCGCTTCGTCTGCTGCGGCGCTCAAGGGTCCGGCGGCGTCTCGCCTTTCAGGCCGCCGAAGGTGGCGGTCAGAAGATCGGCGACGATGGCGGCGTGGCCGGCAATGCCGCCTTCCACCGTTGCAGCGGCCACATCCTCGTCGGAAAAGACGTTGCCCGCGCCGCGCAGGCCCGCGCCGATCACCCTTATCATGTCGACCGCCTTCATGCGGCCGCTCGCAAAACGTTCGGCGAGCGCGGTGAGGTCGTCGGCTGCAAAGGCGGTTTCGAGTTCGGCGAGAGCCCCGAGCGTCAGGCAGAGAATGCGCCTTTCGCCGTCGATCAGCGCTTCGATCTCGCCGCGATGGCGGTTCGCCCGCCCGTAACGCAAACGCTCAGCCATCACAAAGCTCCGAAATTGAGAAGACCGGCCGATTCCAGCGCGATCTCGAATTGCACCTCACCGTCGTGGCGGCCGGAATATTCGAGCGCGACGATCTGGAACGGCCCGGTAACGATGCCGAAACCGGGAATGACGATCTGCCAGCCGGGAATGCTGCCCGCAAAAAATGCGCCGCGCACCAGCGCATCGCTTACCTGATCCTTGAAGATGCCGGAGGCCGTGAGCGATGCCCGCTGCACACCGGCGCCGGCAAGAAGCTCCCGCCAGCGCCCCGCGCTTTCGGCATCCGTCACATCGACCGCCTGGGCATTGAAGGCCAGCCGCTTCGTTCTCAGCCCCGCGACGGTTACGTAGGAACCGGCATTGTCGATCTTCAGCAGCAGGTCCTTGCCCTTCTGCGCCACCATGATGTTTCCTTTCGTTTCAATTGCTGTTGCGGGGGTGCGGCGGGCCTGCTACCAAATGGCTTCCTGCACCTCGCACCCCTGCGATCTCACCATGTCCGACGCCGCCTCCCTGACGTCTCGTGCGCGCCTTATCGGCGTGCTGGCGCTTGGGCAGATCGTCAGCTGGGGCAGCGGTTTCGACATGCTGGCCATTCTCGCGCCACGGATCGGCGGCGAACTGGCGATCGGCAACGAGATCGTTTTTGCCGGCCTCACCATCATGATGCTGATCAGCGCGCTTTGCGGCCCGCTGCTCGGAAGAATGCTCGTCCGTCGCGGCGCGGCCCCCGTGCTGGTGACAGGCTCGGTACTCTTTGCCGCCGGTTTTGCCGTGCTCGCCTTTTCGGGCGGTGTCGCAAGCTATCTTTTCGGCTGGGGCGTCATGGGTTTGGCCGCCACCTGCGGGTTAACGACCGCTGCCCATACCGCCGTGGTGGAACGCGTGGGTGCGCAAAGCGGCCGGTTGCTGACGCTTCTGATGCTGTTCACCGGGCTTTCGGGGGCGGTTTTCCTGCCCGTCACCGCGCTTGTGGAACAGCATCTCGGCTGGCGCGGCACACTTCTGCTCTATGCCTGTCTGCAGCTCTTCGTGCTTCTGCCGCTCTATCTCTTCGTCCTTCCCGGCCGTCCGGCCCGCGAGGACGCAAAATGGCAGAAAACCGACGCGCTTTCGTCCTCGCCGGTCGATACACGCCGGGCTTTTCTGCTTCTGGCGGCCATGACGACGATCAGCGCGTTTACCACCTTCGGCCTGTCGCCGTTGCTGCCGCTGCTGCTCGTTCAGGCAGGTGCGACACAATCGCTTGCCGTGCAGCTGGCGGCGGCGCGCAGTCTGCTGGCAATTACGGCGCGCGGGCTGGATTTCCTGCTTGGGAAACATGGCAACCCCTTTGTCACCGCCATAATCGGTTTCTCTCTTCTGCTCCTGTCACTGCTGCTGTTGCTTGGCTTTGCCCCGGCCATGCCGGCTCTCGTCGGTTTCATCATTTTCTTCGGTTTCGGTGCGGGCGTGCTCACCGTCAGCCGGGCCGTGTTGCCTCTCGCCGTATTTTCCCCGGAAGAATATGGTCTCCAGGCCGCACGCATCTCCCTGCCGCAGAACCTCGCCATTGCCGTTGCACCCGTGATCTTCACCCTGGCGCTCGACCGCGGCGGGGTGGCGACCATGCTTGGCATCGCCGCCGTGCTGATCGCGATTTCGTTTGTGCTGCTTGTTGCCCTGTGGAAAACCGTGCGCCGACAGGGTGCCTGAAACGGCACTATTCCGTCACCGCCCTGAAACGCATCTCGACGACGAAATTCCGGGGCTTCGCCTCTCGCCGCGAGCGGCTGGAGAGAAGACTGAGATTGACGAGAGACACCCCGGCAAGCGGCAGCGCCGCATCATCGAGAAGGCTCGTCACACGAGCGGCGATCTCCCCCGCACCCTTGCGGCCGTTGGCATCGCTCCATATCTGCAGCGATAAAAAATGCTCCTCGGCCTTTTCCGTCGCGGTCGAATAGTCCCGGCTTTCGAGATCATCGATAACGACGCACGGCAGAAGCACGCGCGGCAAAAGCCGATCGACAATGCCGCCGGGAATGAGCGCAATCAGCACCGCATCGCCCGTCAGCCGTGCGAAAATCGCCTGAAGAAACAGGTTTGCGGCGCTCATCGGCTTTCCTCCTCGCAGCGGCAGACGATGAAACGTCGCGTCTCATCGGGGTCCATCACCGCCCGGATCGCCAGAATGCGGCGGCCCTTGCGAAAGCGCATGCCGGCGGCGATATCGCCGCGGTAAGCCAGCCAGACGCGGTGGGTGATCGTCACGCCCTCGGCCGAGGCCCGTTCATGCGACGCCTCCGAAACGGGTTCGATCGCAGCCCAGAGCGACCGCAGGAAATTCCAGCTTTCGGCAGCGCCGCCCTGCCCGTCCGGCGTTTCGGTCCGCACGTCCAGTTCCAGCCGCGCCGTCAGCTTGCCGGGATCGAGAAAAACAAGGTTCATGTCTCAAAGCCCCAGACGGCAGAAGGGCGCCACCAGCCGCTCGTAACCGGCGGGAATGGCGGCGGGCTGGTTTTCCGGGGCGACCGCGCCGCGAAAGGCGAACATCTGCGCCACATGCATCAGCATGGCGCGTTTCAGCGTGTCGGGCACATCCGTTCCCGCTTCGCCGTAACCGGCAATGAAATCGATCTCGATGCCGTTCATCGCCCGTCCGGGGGCCGGCGGATCGCGCAGCCACAGCCTTGCCGGACGCGCCGCGCCATCGAGCAATTTTTCCCCGGCGGTGATGTCCGTCGAGCGCCCGTCACCGTCAAAAACCAGAATCGTTTCGATGGTTTGCACCGGTGTCCTGCCAATCGGAATCACGCCGTTCTCAGGCCACCGGTCGAGATAAAGCCGCCAGGTCTGGCGGATGAGGCAAAGCCCGGTCGTGCGTTCCAGATGCTCGCGGGCGGCGCGGATGAGCGCGGCAAGAAGCGCGTCCTCATCGCCGCTGTCGAGACGCAGATGCGCCTTCACCTCGGCAAGCGTCAGCGGCTCCGCCTGCGGCGGATGAATGAGGGCATAGGTCATGGGGTCTCCGGAAGAAAGGTAGTCGCATTAGCGAGCGGGCACCGCTTGTTTCTTCTCCCCGAGGGGGAGAAGTCCGCGGCAGCGGGATGAGGGGGCAAGGGTAGAGATACTCGGCAACGTTGCCCCCTCATCTGCCCCTTCGGGGCATCTTCTCCCCGGCGGGGAGAAGAAAAGGCCGCAAGGTCTGCGGTCAATTCACCCCGAATTTCACCAGCTTGATCGCCTCGAAATTCTGTAAACCGCCGCCCACGCGTTTGGTGGTGTAGAACAGCACATAGGGTTTGGCCGAATAGGGATCGCGCAGGATGCGCACCCCGGTACGGTCGACGACGAGGTAACCGGCGCGGAAATCGCCAAAGGCGATGGCGAAGCTGTTGGCCGCCACATTCGGCATGTCCTCCGCCTCGGTCACCGGAAAGCCCATCAGCGAGGCCGGCTGGCCGGCGGCGGCGGGCGGGTGCCATAGATAGGCGCCGCTGGTATCCTTGAAGCGCCGTAGCGCCCCTTGCGTCTTGCGGTTCATCAGGAAGGTGCCGTTCTGGCGGTGGCCGGCCTTCAGCGCATAAACGGCATCGAGCAGCACATCCATCGGCCCGGCCGAGGCGAAACCGGCCGAAACGCCGGTCGCGACATAACCGATATTGCCCCAGCTCCAGCCATCATTGGCGACGGCGGCATAGGAGAGGAAACCCCTGGGCTTGTTAACGCCATCGCCGGCGATGAAGGCGGCGGCCTCCTGTTCGGCGAAAGCAATGTCCACTTCGGAAGCGATCCATGCTTCGATATCGACTGCCGCATCATCCAGCAGGCCCTGTGTCGCCGCCGGCATGGCGTAAAGCTCCATGGTCGGGAAGGAAAGCTCGACGAGCTGCGGCGTTGCCGTTTGCGGACGTGCCGCCGTCTCGGAAACCCAGCCGGTCGTCATGCCGCCGGGCGAGAAGGGTTTCTTCAGCACGGCGGCGGAAACCTGCCGCACGGTGGCCAGCGCGCGGATCGGCGAAATCGCCGTCATGCGCCGGCCGATCTCTCCATCCGTCTCGTTCGGCAGCAGGAAGCCGCCATCGGCCCCGGTCGAACCGGCAAAGGCCTTGGCCTCCAGATCGCGCAGCGCACCCTCCTCGCCGCGACGGATATAGGCCTCGAAAGCGGCCTTGTGCTCTTCGGCATCGTGGGAAAGCGCGTCCTTGCGGCCAAGTGCGGGACGCGCCTTTTTCAGCGCCAGATCGTCCATGATCCGGCGGTTGTCGTCGAGCGCCCTGTCGATGCGGTCGAGCTTGTCGCGGGTCACGACATCAGAGCCCATCTTGCGCTCGATATCGGCAAGCCGCTGGTCGTTGGTCTCGCGAAAGGCCTCGAAGGCCTCCATGAACTCGTCGAAGGCGGCCGCCACCGTATCGGGCACAGCCTTCACCTGCGGCGCGACGGGCATCGGGGCCGGTTTCGTCATCTGATCTGTCATGTCGTTTCCTTGTTGGTGATTGTCCTGGGGTCAGCGTTTGAATGTCGTGTCGAACAGCGAGCGGGCGGCGCGGCGCATGGTGCGGACCAGCTCGGTCTCGCGGTCGCGGAAGAAGCGGGCATGCTTGACGTCGGAAACGCGCGCCGAGGGCAGCATCGGGAAGGTCACGACCGAGATCTCCCACAGATCGGCTTCCAGGATGCGCCGGACACCCTGGCTGGCCGCCTTGCCGGAACGTACGGTGCGAAAGCCGATGGACAGCCCGTCCAGCGCCCCGGTCTTCATCAGCGAATGCACCTCGCGGGAGCGGGCGACGCCGGGGGCGAGAACGCCCTCGACATAAAGGCCGCGCTCGTCCTCGCGGATGGTGCGCCAGGCGCCGATGGGCTCGGCCGGATCGTGCTGGTAGAGCATGCGGATGCCGGCTGCGCCCCGCTCCTCGATGGAGCGGCGGAAAGCGCCGCGCTCGATGACATCCTGACCGAGATCGACCTCGCCGAAGACGCTGGCATAACCGGAAAAGGTGCCATCGCTGGCAATGCCGCGCAGTTCCAGATTGGCGAATTTGCGCGTGGCGGGACGCGGCCCGCGATAAACGTGCATGGAAAACTCCTGCGATGGGAAGGAAGTGTCAGGCGCGCGGGCGCGCACCGTAACGGTCGGCGATGCGCACCAGCACGCCCAGCCCCCACCACGCGCCCATGCTGGCGGCGGCGGAACCCGCCACCATGATTTCCCGGCCCGAAAGCGCGCCGGCGATATCGAGCTGCTGCACGATCCACAGGCCGATAGGCCCGCCGAAGATCATGCCGCAGGAAACGCCGGTGATGAAACGGCTCGCGGCCTCGCGTTTGCTCTTCGGCAGGAGATAAACGAGCGATACACCCGCGCCCGCCACGGCGCCGGTGATGCGGGCGGCCCAGATGCCGGCCTCATTGGCGAATTCAGACATGGGTAATCATTCCGTTCTAGGATGTGGTTATCGGGCGGACGCGCCGCGTCGCACGCGGGCGCTTCCTGCGCGCCTGCGCGGGGTGATTTTGCGAATCTTCGGAATCGCTTGGGCGGAAGAGCTCACAGAGAGAGTCCGCTTCTTCAGAAAATGATTGAACAAGAAACCGGGGTTTCGATCCCGCCGGGGCGGCGATCAATAACCGACGGCTTCGCGCTTTTCCTCGTCGCTCAGGAATGAGGCCGCGCCGATGCGTGCCCAGAGCGCATCCCGCTCGCCGGCAAGCCCGGCAATCCGGTCGAGATCGGGTTCGAGCCTCAGCCCAGAGCCGAAGACCGGAGAAAGCCAGCCGCAGAGCCTCGCCGCCGTGCGATAAACGAGCGGCAGGACGGTCAGGCGATAAAAGGCGCGGTTCGCCTCCTGGTAATTGGCATAGGTATTGTCGCCGGGAATGCCGATCAGCATCGGCGGCACGCCGAGCGAAAGCGCGATATCGCGCGCCGCCCCGTTGCGGGCCTCCAGAAAATCCATGTCGCGCGGCGAAAGACCCATGGCCTTCCAGTCCAGCCCGCCTTCCAGAAGCAGCGGGCGGCCGGCATTCATCGCGCCCTGATAGCCTTCCTCCAGCTCACGCTTCAGCCGCTCATATTGTTCGGTGGAGAGATTGCCGCCCTCCTTCGGCTGGTAGACCAGCGCGCCGGATGGCCGGGCGGAATTGTCGAGCAGGCGCTTGTTCCACTGGCTTGCGGCATTGTGCAGATCGAGCGCGGCCCCTGCGGAGGCGAGCGGTGCAAAACCCGCCCGGTCATCCAGCGGATGGAAAAGTTTCAGATGCAGCAGCCCCAGCCCGTCGTGCTCGACGGCGATGCGCCGGGATGCCCGGCCCTCGGCGCGGTAATCATAGGCCACCGGCCAGCCATCCGGCCCTTCGACGATGCTGACCCGGTCGGGTCGCAGCAGATGCAGTTCGCGCAACCGCCCGCCCACCGTCAGCGGCTCGATATAGGCATTTCCGGCCAGCATGAGGTGGCCATAAAGCGCCTCGAAGAAATCCGGCCCGCCCATATGGGCGCCCGGTTTTAAAAGCAGCGCCAGGAGCGGATGATCGGCGAGTTCCTCTTCGCCATCATAAAGCAGCCAGCTGACCGAAGCGGACGTCTCCGCCACCATGCGGGCGGCCCGGTGCGCCACCGGGTTCTTCATGAAGCCCTCGCGGGCAAGTGCGGCATAGGACCGGCCCGACCAGAAGGCCTGCCCGCCCTGCACCGCAACCGCCATGAAGCCATCGGCCATTTTCCGGCTTTCAGGCACGGCTCTGCCATCCGCCGGGCGCAGCCACGGCAGGGAAAAGGGAAATCGCATGGAGTTGTCCTTGTTTTGATGGCGGCTCAGGCCCCGGTGCCCTCATCCCTGTGCCTGTCACAGGGATCCAGCCAGCCCAAGTCCTTGGGCTGAAAAGACTCTTCTCGCCGCGCAGACGCGCGTCGACTGGATTCCTGTGACGAGCACAGGAATGAGGGTACAGGGGCCTCAGCCCCGCGACGGAGGAAAGGTTTTCTTCCGCTCTCAGCAGACTACTTGCGGATCCAGGTCACTTTCGCAGCCGAAACGGGTCTACCGGATCGGCGCTTTCACCGCCGTATCGCTGTCGAAATCGGCGGCAATGCGGGTTTCGCGCAGCGGCTTTACCGTGCGGGTCGAAAGATCATAAGCGGGGTCGGCCTTGTAAGCCGCCAGCGCCGCCTCGTTTTCGAACTCGCCATAGACGATGAAATCGACTGAATTGCCCCATTGGTCCTTCTTCACGTTCTCGCCGATTTCAAGCTTCAGCGAATGCGGTATCGCGGTCAGGCCGGAAAGCCCCCTGCGCACGGCGTCGCGGTTTTCCTCGGGAACGGTGAAAAAGACGATATGGCGGATCACGGTGTCACCTGTCATGCAAACTTAAAAGGCGGCCTTCTCGGCACCGGGTAACGGGTTATCATCTGGCCCGCCCGGGTTCAATCCGCGCCGCGACAAGCGCTTGATGAAATGCACGCCCGTAACCGCCCACCAGCCGCGCCCTGTCGCTGCCATTGATGATGGCGCGGGCGCCGTCCCAATCCTCGCGCCCGTCGCTGAAGAAATCGGCGAGCCTGCGGCCGGTGAAACTGCCGCCCGCCATGCCGTGGATCAGGATCGCGGTGGCCACCTCCGCCTCCATGGCCCGTTCCGGCCGTTCCAGGAGATCGACGCCGGTCAGCGCCGACATGGCCTCGTAATTGCGCCGATGCGTCAGCTGCACGAAACCGCGCCCCAGCCAGCTTTTACCTTCGGTGTCCGGCCGCCAATAGGGTTTGCGCACCATGGGCAGCCTGCCCGCCGCAAAAGCGCGGTCGAGCCTTGCCATCGCTTCGGTATCGCTTGCCGCCAATGTCTCGCGCACCGGCTGCATGGTCGTCGCCGTTTCGTGAAAAGCCGTCGCCAGCATATAGGCGAGCCAGCGCGGATCGCCGCCCGGCATCGCCTTTTCGAACCCTGCCAGCATCGTTTTCGTGCCGGCAAGCTGGGCCACGCGCAGGCGACCGCCGAAGATGGAACTCCGCGCCGACGCGAAGAATCGCGCCTCGTCATAAGCCATAGCTGGCTCCTGAAAATGATGGGCGATATGACACCCGGTTTTTCCACATGACAGCGGTCGTGACTAAATCGATTTGAAAAAACCTTAATCGATTTTAATCCGCACGCCGGGGTTTTGGGGTAAAAAATTCCTTGAATTCCGGAACCTTAGCGCGCTAACTCCATTCACCGCGCAATCCTGCAGCGTTAACCATTCAAGGAGGAATGCCACCATGACAGCGACAATCCCCCAGACCGTTTATGACCGTCTCGAAAACGAGTGGCGCCAGATGCGCGAGACCGGCTCCCAGCCGAAACCGGCGCAATCCCCGAAGAAATAATATCCGCCAGACGCCCGAATTCGGGCGGTGACGGTGCCTCACTTTTCTTCTCCCCGACGGGGAGAAGATGGCCCGAAGGGTCAGATGAGGGGGCAAATTCTCCGCATCTCCCTGCTCTCTCAGCACATCTTGACCGTGGCCCCCTCATCCGGCGCTACGCGCCACCTTCTCCCCGGCGGGGAGAAGAAACGGGGCATCCGCTCAACCGGTAATTGGCTCTCCTTCACGGGAGCCAATAATCACCGCCCTCACATCCCCCGCACCTTCGGTTCACTCACCACCATCGTCGTCAGCGCGGTGATCGCCCAGACGAGCGCATCCAGCCTGTCCGGTGAGCGTCCCGACGAGAGGCCATCAGGACCGAAATCCGTCATCTGGTCTTCCAGCTTTTCAAACCGCGCGACATGGCGCACCCTGCCCTGTTCGTAGAGTGCGGCGACCGGCTCGGCGCGGGTGAACTTGCCGCGGCTCGCCCGCACCAGGATTAACGGCAGGTTGGCGTCGATGCTCTGCAGCATGGCGCGCACCATCTCGCCGCCCTGATTGACCTCCGCCACCACCCGGTCGGCCTCGTGGCGACGAAAGGCGGCGACCACGGCGCGGGCCCAGCCGGCCGGCGTTTCGCCCTCCACCGAACAATCCGCCAGCACGTTAAGCCGCCCGGACATTCCGAGCCCCGCCACGACAATGCCGCAGCAGGAATGTTCACCAACGCCGGCGGGCGGGTCTACCGCCACCACGATCCGCATGAGCGGCTCATGCGCCGCTTCGACGATCGCTTCCAGATCGGAGCGTTTCCACAGCGCGCCTTCGCGCTCGTCGATCAATTCCCCGCCGATTTCCTGACGCCCCAGCCGGGTGCCGCCATAACGGTCCTGCATGGCTTTGAGAAAACCGGGCGAGAGATTGCGCGCATTCATCGCGGTCGGCATCCGCGCCACCCGTGTCGAGGGATCGGCGAGAAGCGCCTTCAGCAAAGGAATGGGCCGTGGCGTGGTGGTCACCAATTGCCGGGGCGTTTCACCCAGACGCAGGCCGAATTGCAGCATGTCCCAGGTTTCCTGCGGATATTTCCATTTGCCCAGCTCATCCGCCCAGGCCATGTGGAATTGCGGACCGCGCAGGCTTTCCGGGTCTTCCGAGGAAAACACCTGCGCCATCGCGCCATTCGGCCAGAGGAGCCGTCGGCGCGACACCTCGAAGGCGGGGCGATGGCGGCGGGCGATGCGGCAGATGCCGGAAATGCCGTCGATCATCACCTCACGGGCGTCACCCAGCGTTTCGGCCACGAGCGCGATGCGCAAATCCGACTGCTTGCCGGCGGAGGCGATGCCATGCACCCATTCCGCCCCGGCGCGGGTCTTGCCGGAACCGCGCCCGCCGATCAGAAGCCATGTCCGCCAGTCGCCCTCCGGCGGCTGCTGCGGCAGGTTGCCGATGAAACGCCAGTCGCGCAGGAGGTTGAAGACCTGCGCCGGCAGATGGGGTCCGGTCGGCATATCCGTCATGTGTCGGCTTCTGCGGAGAGGCTGCGGGTGGGATCGGCCGCCATCTTCGCGCGGCATTTCTGTTCAGCCAGTTCGTCGATGCGGTTGAGGAAATGCGCCACCGCCGCTTCGTAATCCCCGGCCCCGGTTTCGTCTTCGCTGAAAAGAGCTTCCCTCTCTTCCGCCAGCACCCGTTGCAAAGCGTCGATCCGCTCCAGCGTGCGGACGATCAGCGAAAGCTGGTCCGTCGCAGCCTTCACATCGGCGCGCGCCAGCTTGCCCGAAGCGTCCTCCGCCGTCGCCAGAAAGGCCGCTTCGCTGACTTGGCGGAGATTGCGGTACAGGCAGAACTGCTCGCGCATCTCCTCCGTCAGCTCGTTCAGCAATTGCCGCAGGCTGCCGTTGCGCGCCGCATCCTCGGCGGCCAGCCTATCGGCCCGCGACTTCGTCTCCGGCGCGGCTTCCGGCATGTCCTCAGCCGCATAGGCGGGTATTTCCGGCCAGACGCCGTAGAGCGCCGGATCGCAATTGCTGGACATTGTCATGGGATTGGCCTGCGAGAGAAATGGCAGCGATTGCGGTTATGCGACGGAACATCTTTTCCCCGTCATTCCGGCCCTGAGCCGGAATCCAGCCAGCCCAAGTCATTGGGCTGAAAAGGTCTTTTCGCCGCGCAGACGCGCGCTGGCTGGATGCCGGGTCAAGCCCGGCATGACGAGGAGAAGGGCTCTGGCCCAGAGAACAAAACTGGAAGGCGGCTGGATGGGCAACAATATGGCACCGACGATAAGGGAAGCTTGCCATCAAACCGGAGACAACCCTTTGGACCGTGCGCCGTCTTCAGCCGCAAATCTCCGACCGTAGCCAAACACTATCAAACCACCGTCACGCTGTAAAGGATTATTTTCCTATTTCCATGATTTTTATCCTGCCCACAGGATTTGCACCCTCGCCCGTCACATATTACACTAAGCGCCAGGCGGTGAGCACAAGGGGCAAGTCAAGTTGGTGAAACAATGGGTTGAGCGGTTGTTCGCAGGTCTTTCGGCAACCGGCATCGTCTTCGGCACTATCCTGTTCTGCGCTTCGCTCACGCCCTCGCTCCTGCCGCGTACCTGGCTGATGCAGGGGGTGCTGTGCGGTTTTTCCTTCGCCATCGGCTATCTGATCGGTGTCGCTTTGCACGCCATCTGGGCCTATCTGGAGCTGCCGGAACCCTCGCGCCACAATGCGCGCGGCATTCGTTTTCTCATCGCGCTCGCCGCCGCCATCATGGCCATCGCCTTTTTATGGCAGGCGAAGGACTGGCAGAATTCCATCCGCGTGTTGATGGAGCTCGATCCGCTGCCCAGCGCCCACCCCACCAAGACCGGCGGCCTTGCCGTGCTGGTCGCCGCCATCCTCATCGGCGCCGGCCGGCTGTTCCAGCTTATCCGTCGGTTCTTTGCCGCGCGCAGCCGCCATTTCCTACCGCGCCGCCTTGCCAATGTTCTCGGCATCGCGGTGGCGATCATCCTCTCATGGATGCTGCTTAATGGGCTGATCTTCGATATCGGCCTCAGATTTGCCGATTCCTCGCTGAAACAGGTGGATGCGCTGATCGAACCGGATGTGCCGCGCCCGTCAGACGCACTCAAGACCGGCAGCAGCGCCTCGCTGATGACATGGGAATCGCTCGGCCGACGCGGGCGTGAATTCGTCGCCGAAGGCCCTGACGGCGCGGAGATATCCGCCTTCACCCATCGCCCGGCAAAGGAGCCGCTCAGGGTCTATGCGGGCCTCAACTCGGCGTCAACGCCGGAAGAAAGAGCGGCCTTGGCGCTGGAGGAGCTGAAACGGGTCGGCGGTTTCGAGCGCAAGGTGCTTCTGGTGGTCATTCCCACCGGCACCGGCTGGATCGACCCGGAAGCGCTCGATACGGTCGAATATCTGCATGACGGCGATATCGCCAGCGTCGCCGTGCAATATTCCTATCTCTCGAGCTGGATCGCGCTGCTGACGGAGCCGGATTACGGTGTCGAGACGGCACGCGCCCTGTTCGAGGCCGTCTATGGCTACTGGACCACGCTGCCGAAGGAAACGCGACCGAAGCTTTACCTGCATGGCCTCAGCCTCGGTTCGCTCAACTCGCAGAAATCCTCGGATCTCTACGATGTGCTCTCCGACCCGTTCCAGGGCGCGTTGTGGAGCGGCCCGCCCTTTTCCAGCCCGACATGGCGCATGGCCACCAATGGCCGGGTGAAGAGCACGCCGGAATGGCTGCCGCGTTTCCGCGATTCCTCCGTCATCCGCTTCGCCAACCAATATACGACCGCGCATATGCCCGATGCGGCATGGGGGCCGATGCGGATCGTCTATCTGCAATATGCCAGCGACCCAATCACCTTCTTCGAGGCCGCCTCGCTTTACCGGCGGCCGCAATGGATGGCGCATCACGGGCCTGACGTTTCCACATCCTTCCGCTGGTTCCCGGTGGTGACCCTGCTGCAGCTCGGTCTCGATGTCGCAGCAGCCACCACCGCGCCCATCGGTTATGGCCATGTCTATGCGCCGGAACATTATATCGATGCATGGACGGAAGTAACTGCGCCAAGCGGCTGGAACCCGGAGGAGATCCAGCGGCTGAAGATGTTCTTCAAGGCCCGCCGCGGCTCCACCGATCCGGCGTGAGCGCGGCAGGCTCGCCTGGAGCCTTAGCCCTTCAGCCGGTCCAGATTGTCGGCGATATAGGTCTCCAGTGAACGCGGCGCATGGCCGGTCAGCGTTTCGACATCGCCGGTCACCAGTGCTGTCCAGCCTTCGCGCACGGGATAAAAGATCGAAGCGAGGAACGAGGCATAGTCCTGCGGCACGCCCGCACCGGTGAGGATGCCGATGAAGACCTCATCCGAAACGGCGGCGTAAGAAACCGGCTTGCCGATCGCCTGCGATATCAGCGCAGCCGCTTCGCCGTAACCTAGGGCTTTCGGACCCGTCAGGTTGAAAGCCTTGCCATTAAAGGCGTCAGAAGTCAGGGCTGCGGCAGCGCTGGCGGCGATATCGCGCACGTCGATGAAGCTCGACTTGCCCTCGCCGGCCGGCACGGCGATCTGGCCGTGGTCGATACCGGCCTTCCAGTAGCTGTGGAAATTATCGGCAAACCAGTTGGGTCGCAGAATGACGTAAGGCGTGCCCGAAGCGATGATCTTCAGCTCGATCTGGCGATAGGGAATGGAATCATCGGCATCGACGCCGAGGACGCTCAGGAACACGATCTTCACCTTGCGGCGCGCCGCCTCCTCGACCACAGGCGTCAGCGCGTCGATGGCATCCAGACGCCCGCCCGCCAGGATGAGGAAGAGACGGTCAACACCGTCGAAGGCATCCGCATAAGTCGATGCGTCGGTATAATCGAAACGCACGCCTTCCGCGCCGTCCGTGGCCTTGCCGCTGCGCGAGGCGGCCTTCACACTTTCGCCCTTCGAAAGGAGCGCTTTCACCAGCGGCGTGCCGATGGTGCCGGTGGAACCGATTACGAGTATCTTGCCTGTCATCTCAAATCTCCGTAGTATCTAATGGAAACCATGTTTCGAAAAGACAGGTACTGCGTTTGCGAAATCATAAAAAGAGAGCACTTTTCGGTTATCTGGTTTCCTTTCGGAAACCGGCATGGCCCTGAAACGACGGAACAAACCCATGGAACGTATCTATGACGTCTATGAAGACCGCTGCCCCACCCGCATGGTGCTGGACAGGATTGCCGACAAATGGGCGCTGCTGATCCTCGACCGGCTGCGGGTGGAAGCGGTGCGCTTCAACCTGCTGCGGCGGGAGATCAAGGGCATTTCGCAGAAGGTCCTGTCGCAGACGCTGAAGAAGCTTGAGCGCGACGGGCTGATTTCGAGGCAGGTGTTCCCGACCGTGCCGGTGACGGTCGAATATTCGCTGACGCCGCTGGGGCGGACGCTGACTGACACGGTGGCGGCGCTTGCCCATTGGGCGGAGGGGAATATCGACGCGGTGATGGCGGCGCAGAGGGCTTATGATGAGCGGGCGGTGGTTTAGAGGGTCTTCGCTCTCGCGTAGCGACGGAAGCATGGGAGCGGCAAACTCCTTTGCTGTTTCGTTTTGCAGACCATCGCTTCCGTCATGCCGGACTTGATCCGGTATCCAGCCAGCCCAAGTCCTTGGGCTGAAAAGACTCTATTCGCCGCGCAGACGTGCGTCGGCTGGATGCCGGATCAAGTCCGGCATGACGGAAGCGGGTTTTGCGTATCTTCCACTCCCTCAAACGCTCCTACCGCGAAATCCGCGTCGACAGAATGATCGACGACAGCGTGCGCTCCACGCCGTCAAGCGCGCCGATGCGGTCGATCAACCGGTCGAGATCGAGGATCGAAGGTGCGGCCAGAATGGCGATGAGGTCGAAGGTGCCGCTCACCGAATGCAGCGTCGTCACCTCCTTGATGGCGGCGAGCGCCGCCGTCACACCGGGCAGCGCCTTCGGCCCGATGGTAATCAGCACATGGGCGCGCACCAGCCCGGAAAGATAGCTTTCCGAAAGCCTGAGGCCATAACCCGCAATCACCCCGTCCGCCTCCAGCCGCTCGATACGGGCCTGCACCGTGGTGCGCGAAAGGCCGAGTTTGCGCGCCAGTTCCGCCACCGGCATGCGGGCATTTTCGGAAAGCAGGGCGAGCAGCGCCCGGTCCTTGTCGGCAATCGTCATAGTGACCAATCCTGTCGTCTTATTGTCTAATATTAACCCGCTATCCGCACATAGTGAAGCTGCGAATCGTCAATAAAAACTGGCATTCTGTTCTTGAAGCGCATCCGCGCTGACACATTTGCATTCACTGCGGGGAACAAAAACATGAAAAACATTGTCGTCATCGGCGCGGGCAATATCGGGTCGGCCATTGCCTGGATGCTGGCCGCATCAGGCGATTATCGCATCACCGTCGCCGACCGTTCGGCCGATCAGCTGGCCAATGTGCCGGCGCATGAACGGGTCGATACCGAAATCGTCGACATCACCGACCGTCCCGCTCTTGAAGCACTGCTGAAAGGCAAATTCGCCGTTCTATCCGCCGCCCCCTTCCACCTGACAGCAGGCATTGCCGAAGCGGCCGTTACCGTCGGCACGCATTATCTCGATCTCACCGAAGACGTCGAATCCACCCGCAAGGTCAAGGCTTTGGCAGAAACGGCCGGGATGGCGCTCATCCCGCAATGCGGCCTCGCGCCCGGCTTCATCTCCATCGTCGCCGCCGATCTTGCCGCCAAGTTCGACAAACTGGACAGCGTGAGGATGCGCGTCGGCGCTCTGCCGCAATATCCGTCCAATGCGCTCAACTACAACCTCACCTGGAGCACGGACGGGCTGATCAACGAATATATCGAGCCCTGCGAAGCGATCGTCGAAGGCCGCCTTACCGCCGTTCCGGCGCTGGAGGAGCGCGAGGAATTCTCGCTCGACGGCGTTACCTACGAGGCGTTCAACACCTCGGGCGGTCTCGGCACGCTCTGCGCCACGCTGGAAGGCAAGGTGCGGACGATGAATTACCGCACCATCCGTTATCCCGGCCATGTGGCGATCATGAAGGCGCTTCTGAACGACCTCAACCTGCGCAATCGCCGCGATGTGCTGAAGGACCTGTTCGAAAACGCCCTGCCCGGCACCATGCAGGATGTGGTCATCGTCTTCGTCACCGTCTGCGGCACCCGCAACGGCCGTTTCCTGCAGGAAACCTACGCCAACAAGGTCTATGCCGGCCCGGTTTCCGGCCGGATGATGAGCGCCATCCAGATCACCACCGCCGCCGGCATCTGCACGGTTCTCGATCTGCTCGCCGAAGGCGTCCTGCCGCAGAAGGGATTCGTGCGCCAGGAGGAAGTGGCGCTGCCGAAGTTCCTCGAAAACCGGTTCGGCCACTATTATGGCGCGCATGAGCCGCTGGCGCGGGTTGGGTGATTTAAAGGCACAGCATCGCCGCCGATTTCTTCTCCCCGCCGGGGAGAAGGTGGCCCGAAGGGTCGGATGAGGGGGCAACGCCAGCGATGGATCGCACCCTTGCCCCCTCATCCCGCTGCCGCGACCTTCTCCCCGGCGGGGAGAAGGCGAAACAGGCACCCGCTCGCTCCGGCGCTGCGGGTCAGCGCTCCGCTCACGTCCCGCAAAAGGTCCTGAACACCCGCTCATGGCTCATCGGCGGCTGCATATAGACGAAATTGTCCGGCCGCTCCTCGAAAGGCGTGGCGATTGCTTTCAGCATGGCGTGGAAGGGCTCGAAATCCCCCTCCTCCACCGCTGCCTCGATCAGCTCCTCGTTACGGTGGTTGCGCGGGATGATGGCCGGATTGGCGGCCAACATCGCCGCTGACCTGTCCCTGTCGGAAATCTCCTCACGCCCGGCTCTTTGCCGCCAGCGCGCCAGAAATTCGTCCGCCCCGGCAATATCGACGAACATGCCGCGAAACGGTTCGGCATCGCCATTGGCCGCATGGGAAAGACGCCGGAAGGTCAGCGTATAATCCGCCTCCGATGCCTGCATCAGCGCCAACAGCGCCTGCACCAGATCGATGTCGCCCTCTTCCTCCACCGTCAGGCCAAGCTTTTCGCGCATGCCGGCAAGCCAGCGTCTGGGAAAGGCGGCGGCGAAATCGGCGAGAACGGCATTGGCGAGTTCGGCGGCTTTTTCCACCTGCGGATCGAGCAGCGGCAACAGGCATTCCGCCAGCCTTGCGATGTTCCATTGCGCAATGCCAGGCTGGTTGTTGAAGGCATAACGGCCCTGTGCATCGATGGAGGAAAAGACCTTGTTCGGATGATATTCATCGAGGAAAGCGCAGGGGCCGAAATCGATGGTTTCGCCTGACACCGCCATATTGTCGGTATTCATCACGCCATGGATGAAACCCACCATCATCCAGCGGGCAATAAGGTCGCATTGCCTCTCGGCGATGCCGCGCAGCAAGGCGAGGTAAGGATTGTCTGCCTCTTTCGCCTCGGGATAATGACGGTCGATCACATAGTCCGCGAGGTTCCTGATCGCCTCGTCATCCTCGCGCGCCGCGAAGAACTGGAACGTGCCGACACGGATATGGCTTGCCGCAACGCGGGTGAAAACACCGCCCGGCAGGCCGACTTCACGCTGCACCCTTTCGCCGGAGAGGACAGCCGCCAGTGCCCGCGTGGCGGGAATGCCGAGCGCAAACATCGCTTCCGACACGATATATTCGCGCAGCACCGGGCCAAGGGCCGCGCGCCCGTCGCCCCGGCGCGAAAACGGCGTCGGGCCGGAACCTTTCAGCTGGATATCGCGGCGCTTGCCGTTCCTGTCGATCACTTCACCGAGCAGAATGGCGCGGCCATCACCCAGCTGCGGCACGAAACCGCCGAACTGGTGGCCGGCATAGGCCATGGCCAGCGGCTCGGCCCCCTGCGGCACGACATTGCCGGAAAAGATCGCCGCCAGCCTTTCATCGTCAAGGCCGGCCACATCGAGAAGAAGTTCATCGGCCAGCCCGCGATTGAAGGCGATGAGCCGCGGCGCCTTCACCGGCGTCGGCAGCACGGCGGCGCTGAACCGTTCCGGCAGACGGGCATAGGAATTGTCGAATTTCATCACGGATAAACTCCCTGCTTTGCCCCTATATGGGGCCGGAAGGCGGCGGATGCGAGCGATAAATGCCCAACCTCCTCCATCGCCTCATTCAATTTTGCGCAATGAACTTTCCCGCGCCATCATCGTTCCTATGCTTGACCCGCAGAATGCCGAACGAAAGGAAAAGCAATGACCGTCGTTGAAGCCGTAGCCGAGCCGGAAAGCGCCATCCGCACCATTCATACCGATCTGCCCGTCAACGCCACCTTCCATGTCTGGCTGAAGGCGAAGAAAGATGCCGAGCCGGGCGCCGTCTCCTTTTCCAATCAGAATGGAAAATTCGCTGAGGTTTCAAGCGTCAACACGGAAGAGTTCGGTTTTCGAATCTATCAGGTTTTCGGCGGCGGCCATGTGGAGCTGAGTTACGACACAGTCACAACAGCCGTTTCCGTCATCTACTGGTTCACGGCGTCGGATGTGCTGGAAACCGGCATCACCGTCGTCCATACCAAGCCGGATAATGCCGCACCCGAACTTCCCGGCAGCTATCACTTCCGCCCGCCCTTCGGCTGGATGAACGACCCGAACGGTTTCGGCCGCTTCGAGGGGCGCCCGCATCTGTTCTATCAGCATTATTCGCACGGGCTTCGCTGGAACACCATGCATTGGGGCCATGCCGTCTCGTCGGATTATCTGCGCTGGCGGCACCTGCCGATCTTCCTTTTCCCTTCCGAGGATCTGACGACGCGGCCCGACAAGCGCGGCGGCGCCTATTCCGGCTCCACCATTCCGCTGGTGGAAGGCACGGGCATCCGCGTCTTCTTCACCGAGCAGGTGCAGGACCGCATTCCCGAACAGCAGATACAGCTCACCGCCACCTCCTCCGATCTCATCATGGCCGGACAGGCCGAGGTCGTTCTCGGCCGCCGCCCGGACGGACAGGGGCTGACGCCGGATTTCCGCGATCCTTACGTCTTTCGCGGCCCCGACGGGTTGTGGAAAATGCTGCTCGGCAGCCAGAGCGACGGCGGCGGTGTGATCCTGCTTTACGAGACGCTGGACCCCACCGCCGCATCGGGCTGGACCTATGTGGGCAAGCTGTGGGTGGAAACGCGTTATAAAACCACGGCCATCGAATGCCCCTGTCTGCTGCCGCTCGATGGACCTGCCAATGCCCGCTCCACACGCTGGGTGCTGGTCTATGGGCTGATGCATTCGGAAGACCCGGAAACCGGCCGCAAGAACCTGACCATGGCCGATGTCGGCTGGTTCGACGGCAAGGTCTTCACCAAGGAATCCGGGCAGGAACTGGATTTCGGCACTGATAATTACGCCTTCCAGGCCTTTCTGGATGGCGACAGCATCATCGGCATCGGCTGGCTGGCCAATTGGGCGGATGCCAATCCGGAGATCGATTTCCCCACTTCCATGACGCTGCCGCGCCGGATTCATTATGCAAACGGCGAACTCCTGACCCCGCCCATCGGTGCGGCGGAAAGCCTGCGCAGCCATATTCTCGACCGCACGCGGCTGGCCGCCGGGGAACGCGTTACCTTCATCAATGGGGCGGTGGAGATATTGTTCGAGCTTGCCTCACCCGGTGCACCCTTCGAACTGGTGCTCGATCATCCGGCGGTGAGGCTGGGCGTCGTTTCCGATGAAACGGGCCTGTGGATCCGTCACGAGGACGGGTGGGAAGGTCCTTCGCCGCATTATATCGCCAAGGGGGCAAGAGCCTCGCGCGTCCGCATCTTTCTGGATTACGGCTCCATCGAAGTCTTCGCCAATCGGGGCCGATATGTGGGCACCAAGCGCATCGAGGGTTTTGAACCGGTGCGCTCGGCGCTGCTGAAGGCCGCCCCCGGCGTGGTGGTGCATGCCACCAGCTGGGCGCTGAAACCCTGAGGAACCTTTTGGCGGATCGGGCGGTTGATAGATCGAAACCGCCCGATACATCCGCCGAAAGGAGAACCGGCATGACCAAAATCCGCGATACCAGCGATCCCATCCTGTTTCCGACCGAGGCCAATGAAAACAAGGCCGAGAAAAAACGCGCCGGCAAGGGCATCATCATCATTATCGGCGCAATCGCGATCATGTCCTTCGTCGTTTATCTGGCGGCGATCACCATCGCCGCCACCCAGTCCTGACGGCGGCTGTGAGCCGCCGCTCCACATTTTCGAACGGAAAACCGGGTCCCAATTTTCCTGGAAATGCCCTAGCGCCTTTCACCCCGCAAGCCGGTGGCGGTGATGATCGCCAGCAGCGACACGACGACACCCAGACCATAGAGATAAACCATCGGCATCGTCACATCCGCGCGTTCGATCTGCGCGACGAGATCGGTTGCGGCGGCGACAGTGCCGCTGGCGCCCGCACCGGCTGCGGCGCCCAGCGTTGCGACCGTCGGCAGCAGCGCGCCAGTCATCTTGCGTTCCTCTTCCGGCGCGGCCTCCATGGCGGCCTGGCTGATGCCGGCCCAGGACATGCCGAAAGCGGAGCCGATCAGGATCTGCCCGAACAGCATCTCACCCCAGTTCCCCGTCGCCAGCCCCAGCCCGAGCAGGACGCAGCCCGGCACCATCTGATAGGGGCCGTAATGCAGGCACAGTTCCCGCAGGCGGTCGGAGCGCAGGCTGCCGATGAACATCGCGACGAGGCTCCAGGCAAGCGGCATGGTCACCACGATAAAACCGGCAAAGGTCGGCTCATGCTGCCAGAGATTGATGGCGACATAAGCGAGATAGACGCTGTCCAGCGCCTGGGCATAGGACATCAGGAACAGCACCCAGAAGCCGCTGCCGAGCACGGTTTTCAGCCGGAAGGAATCCTTCGGGAAGAGGCCTACGGAAGGCCGGGTGCCCGCACGCAGCGAGGCCCACAGCAGCGCCGCCCCTGCCAGCAGGGAAATCGCCCGCAGGCTGGCATCCTCGAAGGCGGAGGGGGCGGAAAAGGCCAATGCGCCGACAAGGCAGAGAACAAGCGGCACCAGCGGTTTGCGCGTCGCCGCCACCGGCCGCTCGGCGGAGACGGCAATGGTGGTATAGGCCAGAAGCAGCAGGATCAGCGGCGCCGACAGCAGGAAGGTGGCGCGCCAGGAGATGTGCTCGGTGGCGAAACCGCCGGTCAGCGGGCCGATGAAGGAGGCGACCGCCCAGATCGCCGCCTCGATGGCGAAGACCTTCGGCAGCAGGCCGGAGCGGAAGCCGGCGGGAATGAGACTGTAGCACACGGCCACGATCAGCCCGTCAGCCAATCCCTGCAAGGCCCGGCCGACAACGACCCACAAAAAGTCGCCGGCGACTGCCGAAAGGACCGACCCGAAAGAAAAGATCAGGCAGCACAGAAGCAGGACGGGGCGCGCGCCGAACCGTTCGCGGAACAGCACGGCGGTGACGCCGCCCGCCACCGAACCGACGAAATAAAGACTATAGGCCCAGCTATAAAAGGCAGCGCCGCCGATTTCTTTGACGGCGACAGGCAAGGCCGCGACGATAGCGAACTGATTAAAAGCGTGCAGGCCGATACCGGCGGAGATGACGGTGAGGAGCGAGAGATTCGCCCCGCTCAACAATTCGCCCCAGCCGTTTTTCTCCGCCATTTCCATACTCGACAAAGCCGTATCCTTTCCATTTTTGCGATACGGCGGGCAAACTAGAACCTCAAGCGCCATTGAGGTCAAGACGGCTTTTTCACGCAATTCGGTTTGACGGAATTCATCGCGGCAGGAACCGCAATTCCTCGCGGGAAGACGGGCTTTCGATGCGGTTCAGGGAGGACCCGCGACGCGGTGGGACACGAGGCGCGTGAGCATATGGCGTAGATGATCCTGCCCGCCGAAAAAGACCGCGAGAATACGCACGGTCTTTTCACCCTCATCGACATCGAAATAAAAGACAGCCTGATTTTTCGTTACCCGGCGAAGGCCGGGCAATATTTCGGGCAATAATGTGCCCTGAAAAGGCGCTTTGTGAAGCGCTTCCATATCCGTTTCAATTGACCCCACGCGTCGCGCAGCGCGCGCGAAAGCCCCCGGCAAGGCGTCACCGAGGTCGAGATAGGACTGGATGAGATGGTCGAGAATGAGGCCGAGGTCCTGATCCGTCTGCGTTGAACGCAGGACCTTAAAGGCCACGGCTTGCCTTCCGGGCTGCTATCATCGCCGCCGTTCTTTCCTTGCCGTCTTCCAAGGAGATGAAGTCGCCCTGCCCGCGCTCGACCAGCAAATCGCGAAGCGCGGCAAGTTCGGCGTCCTTCAGTTCCGTTTCCTGCCGGAGCAGTTCCAGCCCACGCTGGACGACGGCACTGAGACTGGCATAACGCCCTTCCTCCACTAGCCTTCGAGCGAAGCTGTCCTGTTGATCGGAGATGGAAACTGACGCCTTGACGGACATTGTGGCTATCCCGGTCCAAAAGAGATGCTACTCAGTAGCATATTTCGCCCATTATTCCAATGGGCGTTCTCAGGCGGGATCGATCATGCTGATGACACGACCGGCGATTTCGTCGATCGTCGCATCGTCAAGGGTTTCGATATATTTCGCTTTTTTCTGGGCGACACGGGCAACAATGTCCATGCTTCTCACCTGATTGCATAGTGCGACACCCGTTGTCCTGTGGCCCGATATGTTCACGGCAAGCCCTGCCCTGCGTGTGAATACTCCGCCCGTGGTCACGGGAACGACAAGGCACAGTCCAACCGCATTGATTTCTCTGGGCGTAATGACGATACAACGATGCTCGTCCCTGATTTCGCTGCCGATGACAGGATTGAGGTCGACCAGATAAACGTCGCCACGTTTTGGAACCTGGCTGCGAACCATCAAAGGGCTTCTTTGCCAACTGGCGGCGCTTCGTCCCACTCCCGCGCGCTGGCATTGAGGGCGGCGACTTCATCCGCACCCTCCAGCAGTTCGGCAAGCGTGAAGCGCTTCTTTTCCTGCCGAACCGGGCTGGCGACCAGCGCGCCGTTATCGACCTCGAGCGTCAGTTGCTCACCGATTTCCAGCCCCAGCATCTTCAAAAGAGCGGGCGGGATGGTCATCACCGCCGCACCGCCCTGACGTCTTATTCTCGTCGTTACGGTCATCCGTCTACGCTCCGTTTTGTGCAACATATGTAGCACATTTTGGGACCTGTGCAAACGGAAGCCGTCTCTCAACCCGCCCGCTCCGGCGAATAACCGGCTTCGCGGATCGCCGCTTCCGCAGTTGCGGCGTCGCCCGTAACCGTCAGCTTGTGGGCATCGAGGTCGATGCTGACGGATGCGCCGGGCAGTACCTCCGTGAGAGCGCCGCGCAGCGTCTTTTCGCAATGGCCGCAGGTCATGTCAGGAATGAGGAAGGTGGTTGCACTCATGGTTTTCTCCTTCTGGCCGGTGGCAATACTCTCGCGCCGGCTGTCATTAAAGCTCAGTGGGTTCTCGTGGGCCGGGCGTCGGTCTTATCGGCGCCCGCGAGATCGTCGAGGATGGGGCAGTCGGGCCGGTGGTCGCCGCCGCAGCAATGGGCGAGATGGGAGAGCGTCTTCACCATGCTCTTCATCTCGGCGATCTTCTGCTCGAGATCGGCGATGTGGACGAGCGCGATTTCCTTCACCGCCGAACTCTCGCGGGTCTTGTCCTGCCAGAGTTTCAGCAGCGTCTCGGTTTCTTCCAGCGAGAAACCGAGCGTGCGCGCCCGCTTGATGAAGCGCAGATTATGCACGTCCTGCTCGCCATAGACCCGGTAATTATTGCCGGTGCGGGCGGCCGGCGTGATGAGGCCGATCTGCTCGTAATAACGGATCATCTTGGCGGAAACGCCCGATGCTTCCGATGCCTGGCCGATATTCATGACGTCACCTCCCGATGGGCCACCTTCGCTCGTTTCAACCGCAGCGCATTGGCAAGAACGAAGACGCTGGAGAGCGCCATGGCGCCCGCACCGATCATCGGCGACAGCGTGATGCCGAAGGCCGGATAAAGCACGCCCGCCGCAACCGGTATCAGCGCCACATTGTAACCAAAAGCCCAGAACAGGTTTTCCTTGATGTTGCGCATGGTCGCACGGCTCATCTCGATGGCGTTGACCGCCCCCAGAAGATCGCCGCCGACCAGCACCACATCGGCGCTTTCGATGGCGACATCCGTGCCGGTGCCGACGGCGATGCCGATATCGGCCTCGGCCAGCGCCGGCGCATCGTTGATGCCGTCCCCCACAAAGGCCAGCACCTTGCCGCCGGCGCGCATCTCGTGGATCGCCTTCACCTTGCCCTCGGGCAGCACTTCGGCCACCACGCGGGAAATGCCGACCTGCCGGGCGATGGCATTCGCCGTGCGTTCATTGTCGCCCGTCACCATCGCCACTTCGATGCCCATCGCCTGCAGCGCCCGGATGGCGGCAACACTTGACGGTTTCAGCGGATCGGCGACGGCAATCGCAGCCGCCAGCCTGCCGTCGATGGCGGCATAAAGCGGCGTCTTGCCCTCGTCGCCCAGCCTTGCGGCGGCTTCAGCGAAGATATCCACGGAATGGCCGAGTTTGGCCATGTAACGATCCGCGCCGACTTCAACCCTGCGGCCGTTGACGTTCGCGGCGATGCCGTAACCCGTCACGCTTTCGAAGTTTTCGACGGTCGGGGGTTCAAGTCCCTCTCCCGCTGCCAACCCCCGATCTTCCGCAGCGCGGACGATGGCCTCGGCAATCGGATGTTCCGAGCGGCCCTCGACGGCGGCGACCAGCGCCAGCACTTCATTGTCGGCAAATCCTTCCGCAACCACCAGATCGGTCAGTTCCGGGCGGCCCTTGGTGACCGTGCCGGTCTTGTCGACCACAACGATCTGCGCCGAACGCAGTTCCTGCAAGGCCTGTCCCTTGCGGAACAGCACGCCGAGTTCAGCCGCCCTTCCGGTGCCGACCATGATTGAGGTGGGCGTGGCGAGACCCATGGCGCAGGGGCAGGCGATGATCAGCACCGCCACCGCATTGACCAGCGCGAAAGTATAGGCAGGCTCGGGGCCGAAGATCGCCCAGACGATAAAGGTCAGGACAGCGATTGCTATGACAACGGGCACGAATAGCGCGGTGACGCGGTCCACCAGCAGCTGGATCGGCAGCTTGGACCCTTGAGCCTCCTCCACCATGCGGATGATCTGCGACAGCATGGTGTCGGCGCCCACCTTGGTCGCCTTGAACTTGAAAGCGCCCGTCTTGTTGATGGTGCCGCCGACGACCGTTGCGCCGACCGTCTTTTCCACCGGCACCGGTTCGCCCGATATCATGGATTCATCGACATAGGACGAGCCTTCGACAACTTCGCCATCCACCGCCAGCCTTTCGCCGGGGCGGATGACGACGATATCGCCGGCCACCAGGTCCTCGGGGGAAATATCGATGGTAGCGCCGTCGCGCTCCACCCGGGCGGTCTTCGCCTGCAGGCTCATCAGCTTGCGGATGGCGTCTCCCGTGCGGCCGCTGGCGCGGGCCTCCAGAAGCCGCCCGGTCAGGATCAGCGTCACGATGACGGTTGCCGCTTCATAATAGACGAACTGCGCCTCTTCCGGCAGCAGGTCGGGCGCGAAGGTCGCCACCACCGAATAGAGATAGGCGGCGGTGACGCCCAGCGCCACCAGCGAGTTCATTTCCGGCGCGCCGCGCAGCAGGGCCGGGAAACCGGTCTTGAGGAAGCGCAGGCCCGGTCCGAAGATCACCGCCGTCGCCAGCGCGAAATAGATGTAATAGAGGTTCTGCGTGTCGATGATGCCCATCAGCCAGTGATGCATCGGCTCATAGAGATGGCCGCCCATTTCCAGCACGAAAAGCGGCGCCGTCAGGATCGCGGCGATCGTCAGGTCGCGTTTCAGCGCGCCCTCCTCACCGGCATGTTGCATATGGTCATGGCCGCCGCTTTCGCCGGCCGCCGCCATCTGGCCGTGGCCCTGATGATGCCCGTGGTGCTGGCTGTGGTCCGGGTGGGCGGAATGATCGTGCGGTTTGGGTGTCGTCAGCGCGAAGCCGGCGAGCTTTGCCGTTTCCACCAGCGCATCCCGCTCGCGGCGGCCGCCGATGGTTTTAACCGCAACCTTGCCGGCCGCGGCGTCCACCTTCACGTCGACCGTGGTGGCGACGGCTTCCAGAATGGCCGTCAGCCGTTCCGCATCCGCCTCGCCTCGCAAGCCTTCTACCGCAAATTCCTGCCGGTCGGGTGTGATATCGTAACCGACCTTCTTGATGGCGGCTCCGAGCGTTTTCGCCGAAAATCCTTCGGCCGGTTCGACGGTGAGCTTCTTCGTGGCGAAGTTCACCGAGCTCGATGCGACACCCGGCACCTTGGCCGCGGCCGTCTCCACACGCCGCACGCAGGACGCGCAGGTCATGCCTTCGACGGGAATGGAAACCGGTTGATTTGGATGGGCGTGTCTGACTGTCTCGTTCATGGGAAATCCCCTTTCGAGACCCTATGTAGGGCTTCCCATGATGGGAAGGTCAAGGTATGGGCGAGTTTTTTGTTGAACACACAATCGTGAGTACGGGCACCGGCCGTAAAAGCAGGAATTTACACCGTTTGCCGCTGCGATCGAACGGCCGCACGGTCGCCTCTCAGGCCACGACCCGTCTGGCGAGATAAACCGTCGCCCCACCGCATTGCGGATCGTTGACGATGTGATCGAGAAGCCGGAACCCGTGTGCGGCGAGCAGGCTTTCATAATCTTCGCGCGCAAGGCTGGCGTGATAAAGCGGCCTGCCCTGAAACGTACCCATCGCTTCCCCATGCCCCGGCCCGGCCGTGAACATCAGGGCCGCACCGTCATTGGCGTGCTGGCGGAAAGTGCCGAACATCAGACGCTGATCTTCAGGCTTCAGGTGGAAAAAACTGTGCCAAGCGATCAAACCGTCAAAACGGCGACCGAGAGCCAGCTCGCGCATATCGGCGACCGCCCAGAGGTTTTCCGGAAACCGGTTGCGGCAAAGTTCGATCAGCGGCAGGGACGCGTCGATGCCCGTGAGGTCATAACCGCTGGCGATGAAATAGCCGGCAATCGGTTCGCCTGAACCGCAGCCGATATCGAGAATGGAACCGCCGTCGGGCAAAAGCGAGATGAACCTGTCCAGCCAGGGTTTTTCGGCGAGGGAGCGGCCGCGCTCCCTGTCGAAATCGGCCCCGTGTTCGGTATAGAGCCCGATGACATCGCAGGAGGCATTCGACATGTCCCGATATCCTTTCCCGGGTTCAAGGCATCCCGACCACACCGCTCTTTAGCGATGCACGGCCAGCCGTGGAATATCGCGCAGGAAGGAGTCGCGCACGGCGGGGCCGAGCGGTTCGTTGGACGGTTTGTCGGAAACGCGCAGTCTCGCAAAGACGATATGCTGGCCTTCGCGCTCCGCCCAGCCGACGAACCAGCCGAAGGGGCGGTTGCGGTCGGGGTTGCCCTTTTCGTCGCGCATATAGCCGGTGCCGGTCTTGCCGTGCACGGCCCAGCTTTCCGGGGCATCGAAGACCGGCAGGATTGCCCTTGTCTTCGCCTGCGCATCGCGCGAGACCGGCAGATTGCCGGCCAGAAGGCGGCGGAGAAAGCCGACCTGTTCCACCGGCGAGACCGTGAGCGACGAGCCGAGCCAGGAATGGGTCAGGCCGTTGTTCTTGCCCGGCTCACCGGAGACATCGGCATTGCCGTAACCGAGGCGCTTCACATAGGCGGCGAATTTTTTAGGCCCGAGGCGACGGGTGATTTCACGCGAATACCACAGCACCGAATCCTGCTCCCATATGGTGGGATCGACCGTCTTGCGGTCCGAGGCGCGGGCTTCCGTGCCCGGTTTCCAGTCCCAGGCGGGCGTCTTCTCGTCCTGAAGGATGCCAGCATCGAAGCCGATCAGCGCCAGCGGCACCTTGAAGGTGGAGGCCGGCGCCACACGCTGGTCGCAGGCGCCCTGCTGGTTGATGACCGCACCCGTCTCGATTGACGTGACCAGCGTGCATTCGAAGGCCTGGGGCTGTTGCTGGGCATGGGCGGAAAACGACAGGAGCCCCGGAAGGGCAAGGCATGAAAGAACGATGGCGGGCAGCCGGTAGCGCATGCGTTTTGATGTCCCTCGTCCGCATTTTGCGGATCATTTGCCGGAATGGCCGGAAGCTGTCTTTGATTTCAGACAAGTCGTATCCCGAAACCGTGACACGCTTTCGGATGACATGCCTTAAGAGAATGATGGGGCAGGAATAGGACCAAAACGAAAATTGACTCTTTCCATCAAGTCCGCTGCTTTTCGCCCGCCCTCTCGCCGACCGTCTCACCCACTGTCAGGGGCCAGTCGACCACATAATCCTCGAAGTCGTCAACATCCACATCGGCCTCGCTGACGGTGCGCCCACGCGCGGAAATGCCGGCCTGATGCACCGTTTCCGTATCGCCGGAAACGAGATAATGCCACCAGTAGAGATCCTTGCCGTCGCGCACCAGCGCATAGGCGCAGGTGGGCGGCAGCCAGCCGATCTCATGCACCTTCTTCAGGTCGAGCTGGATACAATCAGGCACGGTGGCGCGGCGGTTTTCATAGTCGGAGCATCGACAGCTCTCACCGTCGAGCAGCACGCAGCGGACCGAGGTGAACACCACCTCGCCGGTGTCCCAGTCCTCCAGCTTGTTCAGACAGCACAGGCCGCAGCCGTCGCACAGGCTTTCCCATTCCTCACCGGTCATCTCGGTGAGCGATTTGGTTTTCCAGAACGGCGCGTCATTCATCGTTAACATTTCCGTTTCATTTTGATTACTTGGACGGGAGTGTTTAACCGGTCCCTAATCCTTTATATCGTATCGCCAAGGACTGGTTTGTACGATATTTTAGCATATTGGCAGGCGGCAGAGGGTCATTGGCCCGCGAAAGGCCGCCGCGTCAAGCAATTCCGACATAACCATGCCACGGTTTTGCGTCGGGAATGGGTTGAAGCGCAGAATATCGGCGACCGCGTTGCGTTGAACAGGAACACATCGGCACGTGCAGGAAGAAAAAGACGAAAAAAAAGGCCGTAAAAAACGGCACATCCTGCTCCGGATCGATAGCTTCATCGACTCCGGCCTGTGGACGGCTGCGGCAAGGCTGGTGGATTTCTGGGAAGACGTCACCATCGCCTCGCGCAAGCTGCATGTGCGCGGCTGGAAGAAGCTTCTCGTCAACCTCACCTGCGACGCGCTGACCTTCGGAACGGCGGGTTCCGTCGTGCTTCTGGCGCTCGCCATGCCCGCCTTCGAGGAAACCAAGAAGGACTGGCGTTATCGCGGCGATTTCGCCGTGACCTTCCTTGATCGCTACGGCAACACCATCGGCCATCGCGGCATCATCCACGAAGACTCCGTCCCGATCGACCAGATGCCTGACCATTTCATCAAGGCGGTGCTGGCGACCGAGGACCGGCGCTTCTTCGACCATTTCGGCATCGATTTCATCGGCCTTGCCCGCGCCATGAGCGAAAACGCCCGCGCCGGCGGCGTTGTCCAGGGCGGCTCGACGCTGACACAGCAGCTTGCCAAGAACCTGTTCCTCACCAATGAGCGCTCGCTGGAGCGCAAGATCAAGGAAGCCTTCCTCGCCTTGTGGCTTGAGGCCAACATGTCGAAGAAGGAAATCTTAAGCCTTTATCTCGACCGCGCCTATATGGGCGGCGGCACCTTCGGCGCGGCGGCGGCGGCGCAGTTTTATTTCGGCAAGAACCTGACCGATGTGACGCTGGCGGAATCCGCCATTCTGGCCGGACTGTTCAAGGCGCCGGCCAAATATGCGCCGCATGTCAACCTGCCGGCCGCCCGTGCCCGCGCCAACACGGTGCTTTCCAACCTGGTGCAGAGCGGGTTGATGACCGAGGGCCAGGTGATCGGCGCGCGGCGCAACCCCGCCACCGTCATCGACCGCGCCGATGTGAAGGCGCCGGATTATTTCCTCGACTGGGCTTTCGACGAGGTGCAGCGGCTGGCCGCCGAGGGCAAGTTCAAGGACCACACCGTCGTCGTGCGCACCACCATCGATACCGGCCTGCAGCAGGCGGCCGAACAGGCGATGGAAATGGGCCTGCGCGAATTCGGCGAAGGTTACCGCGTCAAGCAGGGCGCGATGGTGATGATCGAGAATGGCGGCGGCGTGCGCGCCATGGTCGGCGGCCGCGACTATGGCGAAAGCCAGTTCAACCGCGCCACGGCGGCGCTGCGCCAGCCGGGCTCCTCCTTCAAGGTCTATACCTATTCGGCCGCCATGGAAAAGGGCATGAAGCCGGAGACGCTGATCTCCGACGCGCCGGTGACCTGGCGCGGCTGGTCGCCGCAGAATTACGGCCGTTCCTATGCCGGCAGGGTGACGCTGCAGATGGCGCTCGCCAAATCCTACAACACCGTGCCGGTGCGTCTTGCCAAGGACGTGCTCGGCACGCAGGTCATCGTCGATACCGCCAAGGCCATGGGTGTCGCCACACCGCTGCGCAGCGACAAGACCATTCCGCTCGGCACCTCCGAAGTGACGGTTCTGGATCAGGCCACCGCCTACGCGGTTTTTCCGGCCGACGGCATGCAGTCGCGCCGCCACGGCATCGAGCAGGTGCTGGATTACGAGGGCAATGTTCTCTACGATTTCAGCCACAACGAAGCGCCCGCCAAACGGGTGCTTTCCGAAGACGCCAATTCGAAGATGAACCAGATGCTGGTGACCATCCCGGTCATGGGCACGGCGCGGCGCGGCGCGCTGGATAACGGCATCGTTTCCGGCGGCAAGACCGGCACCTCGCAGGCCTATCGCGACGCCTGGTATGTGGGTTTCACCGGCAATTACACCACGGCGGTCTGGTTCGGTAACGACGATTTCACGCCGATGAACAACATGACCGGCGGCGCGCTTCCGGCCATGGCCTTCAAGCGGCTGATGGATTACGCCCATCAGGGCATGGAACTGCGCCCGATCCCCGGCATCCAGAACCCGCTGCCGACCGGCGCGCGCCCGCAGCCTTCGGCACAGGTCGCCGCCGCAGCCACCAGCACACCCGCCATGCCGGCGCTCACCCGCCCGCGCTCGCTTTCCGCCGAGGCGACGCGTGTGATCCGCTCCATCGCCAAGAAGATGAAGGACGCTTCGGCGCTGAGCGTGACGGCGCAGAAGGTGGCGGATGCATCGTTGCGCGAGGGCGCGGAGGATGCGGCGCGGCGGTGAGGTTGCGGCGGATAAAGGGTGCTTTCGGAGTTCGGGGCTTACCCCCCTCTGCCCTGCCGGGCATCTCCCCCTCAAGGGGGGAGATCGGCTGGTGGCCCTCCCGCCACTTCATTCTCTAACCTTGAGAGGGGCGAAACTTCGCCACAGGTCGATCTCCCCCCTTGAGGGGGAGATGCCCGGCAGGGCAGAGGGGGGTAAGCCAAGCACTCCCTCGCCGCCGTTTCTCCAAACCGCAACTTAGCGCAACAACACCCCCCTTGCCGTCTCCACCACATGCGACGTCAACACCCCGAGGCGTTCCGCCGCGAGCCGGTTGACCTGCCAGTAAAGCGGAATATCGAGCGGCGTGCCGGGAACGACCTCCACCAGCCGCCCCGCCTTGAGATGCTCCCCCACAAGCTGCACCGGGTTGAGCCCCCAACCCATGCCGGCAAGGCTCGCCTTCACGAAACCGTCGGTCGAGGGCAGCCAGTGGGTGGGATAGGCGATATCCTCACCCAGCACCTGCCTGACCCAGCTCGCCTGCAGCCTGTCCTTCTGGTTGAAGGTAAGCCCCGGCGCGCGGGCAAGGGCCGCAGGCGTCACACCCCCGGCGAAATGACGGGCCATGAAATCCGGGCTGGCGGTGGCGTGATAACGCAGCACACCGAGGGCCAGGACCCGGCAGCCCTGCACGGGCTTGGCATGGGCGGTGACGGCTGCAAGCACCCTGCCGCCGCGCAGCCATTCCACCGTGTGATCCTGATCGTCCACCGCGATATTGACGAGATAATCGCTGCCGCCGGTGAATTTTGACACTGCATCCAGAAACCAGGTGCCGAGACTGTCGGCGTTTGTGGCGATGTTGAGCGTGACCCGCTCCTGCGTCGATCCCGCCTCCGCCAGCGCCGGAAGCTCTCGGAACAGTTCGTTTTCCAGCATGCCGACATGATCCATGTGCCGGCAGAGCCATTCGCCCTTCTCCGTCGCCACACACGGGTTGCCGCGCACGATCAGCACCACGCCGAGCCGCTCCTCCAGCTGCTTGATGCGCTGGGAAACGGCCGATGGCGTGACACACAGCACCTGCGCCGCCTTTTCGAAACTGCCGGTCTGGGCAACGAGCGCCACGGCCCGCATGGAGGGATAATCGAGCATTACGGCACCTCATGCAGGGTTTGGAGGTGGCGTGGGGGCCCTGGAAGCCATAGGCGACGGCCTCTCCTTCCCTCATTCCTGTGCTTGTCACAGGAATCCAGTCGACGCACGCGGCGGAAGAGTCTTTTCAGCCCAAGGACTTGGGCTGGGTGGATTCCTGTGACGAGCACAGGAATGAGGGTGGAGAGATGGCAACGTTGTGGAAAACCGAGAGGTTGAAGAGAGAAGTGCGCCATTAGCTCAGCTTATCTGGATTGAGTTTATTTAACTGGATTAAACTATCTAACGGAAATATCCAAGCACTCGGTCCGGAAGCAACGCCTTCGGCCACTCCACATATGGACAGAGGCAGGGGCCGCGACGCGCATGGACACACAGATCTTCTTTACCGGCCTGACGATGGGCCTCAGCCTCATCGTCGCCATCGGCGCGCAGAATGCCTTCGTTCTGAAACAGGGGCTGGCGCGCTCGCATGTGTTTGCCGTCTGCGCCACCTGTGCGATTTCCGACGCGCTGCTGATTACCGTCGGCGTGTTCGGTTTTCAGCGGATCAGCGCCATCATGCCGGCGCTCGATCCCATCATGCGTTATGCCGGCGCCGCCTTCCTCATCTGGTATGGCGCGAAAAGCCTGCATTCGGCGTTGCGTTCATCGGAGGCGCTGTCGGTGGCCGAGCGGCAGGAGGCGAGCCTGTGGCAGACGCTCGCCATCTGCCTGGCGCTGACTTTCCTCAATCCGCATGTTTATCTCGATACCGTGGTGCTGCTCGGCACGATTTCCACACAGTTTCCCGGTTTCGAAAAGACCTTTGCGGCGGGCGCGGCGACCGGCTCGCTGCTGTTCTTCTTTTCGCTGGGTTATGGCGCGCGCTGGCTGCGGCCGATCTTCGAAAAACCCTCCGCCTGGCGCATTCTCGAAGGCGTCATCGCCATCACCATGTGGGCCATCGCCTTCAAGCTGGTCATGGGTGCATGAGGACAGGAATTTCGCGCTCCGGTCACTTTCACGAGGACTAAACAAGCCACGCCATTTTCCAAACGGGGAATCAGTGATAGTCCTCGACCTGTTCATAAACGGGAAAACAGCGTGTTCCGAGTTCCATTCCTTGTCGGCATCGCCCTTCTGATCGCCTTTGGCGGCGGCATTGCCGCGACGATGGCGGCGCTTGAAGCGACATCCGGCTTTGGCTCGATCCGCATCGGCTCTTGGGACGCCTTTCCCGAAGCGCAGACGATCGAGGCCGACCCCTACGCCAAATCGCACCGCGCCGATGCCGGCAAGCTGCTCTACGGAACGGCCGAGGGGCTGGCTTTCACCGCCTCCGTCGACAGCGACGGACAACGCCTGAGCGGACAATGCCGCTACCGGCTGGCCGGCGCCGTGCCGCCCGCCCGCTTCTGGACGATTTACACTGCCGACCAGCAGGGCAATGTGCTGGCCGAAGATGCCGGGCGACCCTTCGCGCTGAACTCCCGCACGCTTCTGCGCAGCGCCGATGGCGGCATCGACATCATCATCGCCGCCGATGCCCAGACCTACAATTGGCTGGCCGTGCCGCAGGGCCAGATGTTCAAGCTGGTCATGACGCTGCTCGACACGCCGGTTGCCGGCAGCTCCGGCCTGATCGACATCGCCATGCCGCAAATCCGCAAGCTGGGGTGTGGCAATGCTTAGGATCCTGCTCGCCATCCTCACCGGCCTCGTCGCCGCCGCCGTGCTGCACGTCATCATTCTGCTGGCGATACCGCATTTCAGCAATCGCGACGCCTATACGCGTGCTGTGGCGGAAGGAAAACCGCATCTGTTTCACCTGCTCGAAGAGACGACGGAAAAAAAGACGCTTGGCAGCGGCGATCCCTTCATGCGGGTTGCGGTCTGCACTTTCAATATCGAGGAACAGCCGGTCAGGCTGACGGCCGTCGGCGCCGTTCCCTTCTGGTCGGTCGCGGTTTACGACAAGGCCTCGAACGAAGTTTTCAGCATGAACGACCGGACGTCGGCCGCCGGGGTGATGGACATTCTCGTGGCCGATGCGGTGCAGATCGCCGCCATTCGCAAGGCGCAGCCGCCTTCGCTCTCGCAGGCCATTCTGGCGGAATCGGATCAGACGGAAGGATATGTGGTGTTGCGGACCCTGGTGCCGCAGCCAAGCTTCGGGGAAGAAGCGGAGCGTTTCCTGAACGAGGCAAAATGCCAGCCGACGCCATGGAAATAACGCCGGTTCATTCTCATCAGGATTTGAGGGCGGTTTCCGCTGCGGATTTGCCCTTGCGCACGACCTTGCCGGTCGGCTCAGTATCGCGTTTTTCATAACGCACGCCGGTAAACAGCACGACCTTCGCCGGGCCCATCACCTGTCCGACCGCGCCGGCCGGGCGCAGGCTTCGTCGGGCGTCGCCGATTGGAATAATCTCTGCCATGCTCATCTCCTCTTCGGGACATGATTGTCAATGTTGCCCATGGGAACCGCACAAGCCTCGTCTTGCGTCGGGAATGTCATCACCATCACATTGCGCATAGGCCAGTCCACAGACTGGTTTTCGCACGATCCAAAAATCCAAAGCGATTCTTATACGGGGATCGTGCGCAGATTCAGGCTTCGCATGCCATTTTTGCATTTATTCCGTGGATCAGAATAACATGAAATCCTAATACTGCCCATGAAATTACAAACAGACAGAGGTTAATGATCCGTTAACCCTAACTGCCGGGCCTCCACTTATTCCTCTTCGCGCCACACCCGCTGAAAACCATGGCGATGCGGTAAAGTTCCAAGGCATTTTCTCCGTCATCAAGGTTTTAAAATTTCCTTGTTGATAGAGCCGGTTTCTCTCTTGCCACCCCCCATAGTTAACAGGACGTCAACGCATTTGCTCTAATTTGAGCCGATATTGTGTTTGCGTTTGTTGGGTAGTGCGTTGACCGACCGGTTTCGAGAACTTGAGAGGCCAAGAGCCGTGAGGAAGAAAGATGTGGTGCTGATGGCCACCGTGACGAATTTCGAGACTATTTCCCATCCGTCGAAAACGGACCTCAGGCAGTTCGCCGAACTTTTCATGCCGCTTTTCACCGCCTCCACCGAGGAAGCCAAGCGGGAAGCGATTGCCGCATTGTCGCAGCATCCGAGCGTACCTTCGGCGGTCGCCTTCTTCATCGCCTGCCAGCCGATTTCGCTCGCAGCCCCCTTCCTCATTTCCTCCAAATGCCTCGATGACGATACGCTCATCACCATTGCCCGCACGCAAGGGGCGGCGCATGCGCGCGCCATCGTGCGGCGCGAAGACCTCTCCCCCACCGTCATCGACGCACTTGTCGGGTTGCGTCACGCCGAAGATCTGAAACGGCCGGATGAAGAGACGGCGGTTGCCGAACCGCAGGCGGCGGCAGGCATTGAAGAGCCGAAAGCGGAAGAAAAGGCGGACAACATCGCCGCCGCTTCCGCACTCGAAGAGGAAATGCGCCAGCGGATCAAGCAGATGGCGCATCACCTCAACCGCCCGCAAAGCGACGTTCTCGGCCTTCGCCGGTTGAGCGAGGTGCAGGAGGCGCTGCTGGTGCGTTTCGCCCGCGAGCGCAATGCCCGGCAATTTGCGGTGGCGCTGGCGGATTCGCTGTCCTCCAGCTACTGGCTGTCGGAGCGCATCATGCTCGATATATCAGGCGCGCAGCTTGCAACGACGCTCACCGGCCTTGGCATGGAATTCTCCGAGGCGGCCTTCGTGCTGCAATGCTTCTATCCGCATCTTTCCGCCGCCGAAGGCGATATGAGCCGTGCCGAAGCCCTGCTCGACCGTCTCGACATCGTGGAATGCGAAGAGCGGCTGGAAAGCTGGCGGCGGGCCGACAGCTATACGCATGGCCGCGAACGGCCGGGTCGCAGCGCACCGGCTGCGCAGAGAACCGGGACGCAAGGATAAGCGCGGCCGGCCTGCATCTTCACAGGTGGAAGAAGCGGGCCATTGCCGGACGATTCTAGGCCCTGGGCTGGTCGACCAGCGTCAGCAGAGTCCCGATCTCATCGGTTTCGATCTCCACCACCCACAGATCGCTGTCGAAGCGTCGTTCCCTCTCAAGAAGAGCGACGCTTTCCTCGCCATCCGCACCGGCAAGGCGCGTTTCGAAGCGGCGCTCGGCGCGGATGTCCTCGTCATCGGCAAAGCTCTGCGGTGCGGGTCCGTAGACGTTCTCGCGGCCATCGCGCAGGCGCTGGCGAACAAAGATTGCCCCCGCCTCCTCTGCCCCCTTCTTTTCGACAGCCGCAAAGCCGCCGGCGGCAAAGACGCGGCGGATGAGGGCTGAGACGAACATTTCGGATTTGAGGCGCATGGGGTGCTTTCGATGGAAACGGTGGGCGTGCTGTCAGTGCTGATTTTCAGGAGGTTTTTCGCTGATGGCGGGAGGCTTGGGTGGACGTAGCTCACCCCCCTCTGCCCTGCCGGGCATCTCCCCCACAAGGGGGGAGATCAGCAAGACGCATTCTCACCACTTCATTCTCAACCATTGAGATAGGCGAGACTTTGCTGCAAGTCGATCTCCCCCCTTGTGGGGGAGATGCCCGGCAGGGCAGAGGGGGGTAAAGCCCCCCGCACCTTCGGTCCGCTGTCAATCGACACTCATGAAGCTGAAGCCTCAAAGCGCCCCGATCGACTTCAGCTTCTTCAGCACGGCCTCGCTCGGCTCGCCGGTTTCCGGCAGACGATAGTGTTTCTCAAAGGCACGGATGGCATTGCGGGTCTGCTGACCGGCCACGCCGTCCACCTTCACATCGGCATAGGCGATATTGATCAGCCCCTGCTGGATCTTGGCGATCAAATCGCGGCTTGCCGGTTTGGCCGCGCTGTTGAGCGAGGCCGGTTCGGCCTTCGGGCGCGGCGCTTCCGCCTTGCGGATAGCGGCAGCCACGGGGTCGATCTCGACGCCGCCGCTGGTATCGGCAGGCCGATCCCTGGGGATTGCGGCAACCGTCGCGCCGTCGATCCTGAGCGCCGCCAGCACGCGGGTCGTCGGCTCGCCGGTCTGTTCCATGCCAAGCGTTTCTTCGAAGAACATGATGGCGGCTGCGGTGCGTGGGCCCATGCGGCCATCCGCGTCGCCTTCGTAAAGCCCGCGTTTCTTCAGTTCGGCCTGAATATCGGCAACGATCTGCTGCGGCTTCTGGCTTTCGGCAACGGGTTGCGTCGGCGTTTCAGCCGGCGGCTGCTGCGCCGTCTCCGTTTCCGCGGGGCGCTCTATGCGGAAGGTGGTGACGTTGCCCTGTGTGCCAAGCGTTTCGGCCGGGCGATAACCGGCAATGCCGTTCGGGTTTTCCGCATCGCGCGTGCGCAGGAAGGGAGACGGGTGAACGCCAGGCTGATACCAGAGCGCATTGGCGGCGACAAAACCGAAGACGACCGCAAAGGCGCCTGAGCCGCCGACCAGTTTCGGACGGCGCAGGATTTCGCGCCCGATGGCCGAAACCACCAAGGAAACAAGCCCGGCGCCAATCTGGGCCGTTGTTTTCTTAGGCGATTTTCGCTTTCGCGGGGCCATCGTCACCATCCTTTTTCATCATTGCGGCCATATCGCCAAGCTGCCGGATGCGCGGCGGAAATTCCACCATGCTTTCGGCTTCGGCGCTTTCGCCGCCACCCGCCATGCCGGAACCGTCGGCAGGCAGGGTGATCGTTACGACTGTTCCCTCGCCGGGCTTGCTGGCGATGGCGAAAGCGCCGCCATGCAGTGCCACAAGCCCCTTGACCAGGGACAATCCCAGACCCGTGCCCTCATAGCGACGGGTATATTCATTCTGAACCTGCATGAAGGGCTGGCCCAGGAGCTCGATCTTGTCGGAAGCGATGCCGATGCCGGTATCGCTCACCGTCAGCTTCAGCATCGCGCCCTCGCGCGCGGCGTCGATCGACACAACACCACCGGCATCGGTGAATTTTATGGCGTTGCCGGCAAGATTGATCAGAACCTGCCGGATGGCGCGCTGATCGGCCGAGATTTCGCCGATGCCGCGCTGGATGCGGCTGGTCAGAGTCAGGCCTTTTTCCTTCGCCTGCAGGCCAAGCATGGCCTCGCAGGACGCAATGGTCTCGGCAATCGGGAAGCTTTCCATCATCAGCTCGTAACGACCGGCTTCCAGCTTGCTCATATCGAGCATGGTGTTGACGACAGAGAGAAGATGGGCGCCGGACTGGCGGATGAGGCCGACATATTCCCGCTGGCGGTCATTCTCCAGCCGGCCGAAATATTCGCCGGCGAGAATATCGGAAAAACCGAGGACCGCGTTGAGCGGCGTACGAAGCTCGTGGCTGACGGCGGCAAGGAAACGCGATTTCGCATCATTGGCCGATTCCGCCTCGGCCGCCTTGCGGGCGACATCGCGGCGCAGTCGCTCCATCTCCGTGATATCGGACAGCTGGGCGACGATGCGGCGCAGGCGGCCGGCGGAACTGCGGATCGCCGTCATTTCGATACGGGCGTGCATGAACTGCGCCTGGCGCGATTTCGCGCCCGTTTCGAAGCGAAGCTCGGCTGTCGCCCTGTCCTCGCCCTGACGCAACAGGTCGAAGGCCTGCATCAGTTCGATACGGTCGGAGACATAGACATATTCGACAAGGACGTGGCCACTGCTCGCCTGGAGATCGACCGGGAAACTGTCGCGGTCGCGACCGGAGACGCGTTCGACGACGCCGCCTTCATTGATGGTGAGAACGAGACCCGGCACCTGCGTGGCGGCAATCATGTCGTCATCGCCCGTGGTCACGGAAAAGGAAGAGAGACCGCGCGCGGGGCGAGAGAAGGCAATCAGCAGCGCGGCGGAGGCCAGAAACAGCGCCAGCACCAGCGCCGCGCCGATGGGCAGCGCGATGGCGGGGCTGAAAACAAGGCTGAAGAGGGCTGGTACGACCAGAAGACCGACGGCGCTGAAAGCGATCAGCCGGCGCAGGCGCGCAACGGTTCCGGCGCGCCTTTCGGCGTCCTCTTCCATGCGCGCAAGCCATCTGCCTGCGGCATGGTCGACCAATGCGACCGCTTTTTCTCTCATATTACGCAATACCAACACCGAATCCCTGAGGCGGTTCTAACGGCTCCGACAATAGAAGGCGGCGGCTTAAGGAATGGATAAAAAGAATGGCGCCAAAGGCCCGTCAAATGCGTCGCAGTCCCATTACGAGGCATTTATTCGAAGCTTTGCCAATCATGGTTAATGACGGGTAAGCGACGGATTTCGCTTCATTTTTGCCATCATGTTAACTTTTGTGGCAAGGCGGGCCGCAGCTTTCGCCCGGAACGCGCGGCCTCTGTCGCAATTATGCTTAACATGGACTGTTAAAATGCGAAGGAATTGATGGCGCGCGTCTCGATACGGGGAGAATAGATACAATTTGAATTAAATTGCCTCGCTTTTTGCAATCGGCTGTTCGCCGGTCGCCTGTAGCTTCTTCCCAAGCCCGAAAAACGGGACAAAGGCCGATGACCCGAAACCGGGCGGGGCTTTAGAAAACAAAGATCATCTGGCATGGTGTCTGACAATGTGGTTTCTGATCAAAGGAACATTCTGGTTTTCGCTGGTACTGGTGGCGCTGTCCTATTTCGGCAGCAGCAACGATCCGGCCAAGGAACCTTCGGCATTCGATCTTCCCAGCGCCGTTTCGGCCGCCGGTGAGGCCTATCGTTATGTCAGCGCCATCTGCATCGAAAAACCCGATGTCTGCGTCAAGGGCGCCGAAACCTTCCATGCGCTCGGCGAGCGGGCAAAGGAAGGCGCGAAGGTCGCCTATGAACTGCTGGACAAGCAGCTTGCCTCCGGTGAAAAGCCTGCCGATGTCGCGGCCGAGACCGAAAAGCTCACCGCAGCTCCCGTCGTCAGCGTCGAATTTCCCGGCAATACCGACATGCTGAAGACCGGCACCGTCATTCCCCTGCCGCAGAAGCGCCCTGCCCCCTGATCCTGCCGGCCAATGCGCCGCACTTTTTTGCGAGCGGAGATTTCCGCCCGCCGACTGCCTGCCAAACTTGCCCACGGAAACCTGTTTTCCGTGGGCTTTTTCGTGGCCCATGGTTCAAAACCGGCCGCACTTCCCCTATATCCTAACAAAGACCTGCAATAACGGATGATACGGCGCGCAAATGGCCTCTCTCGAAACGATCCTTGACGACTTCGCCTTCCTCGACGACTGGGAGGATCGTTATCGTTATGTCATCGAACTCGGCAAGGCGCTGCCCGATCTGCCGGAAGACAAACGCACGGCGGAGAACAAGGTGCAGGGCTGCGCCAGCCAGGTCTGGCTCGTCAGCCATAGCGACGGTGCGGAAGACCCGCTCCTGACCTTCGAAGGCGATTCGGATGCGCATATCGTGCGCGGCCTCGTCGCCATCGTTCTCGCCGTTTATTCCGGCAAGAAAGCCTCCGAGATTGCCGATCTGGATGCCATCGAGGTATTCGACAGGATCGGACTGGTGGAACATCTGTCGTCACAGCGCGCCAATGGCCTGCGCTCGATGATCAGGCGTATCCGCGAGGAAGCCCGGCTGCTGGCCGCCTGAGCCCTCATCGCGTCATCGACGGGCGATAATCTGCATCGCCCCAATGATGTTCCGTCCTGCCGGTGCGGGCCGCAGGCGGCGCATAATGGCGGGCAAGCGCCAGCAATGCGGCGCGCAGCAGCAGTTTTGCAGAGCGCGCCGGCCATTGCCTTTCCCGCTCCACCGTCTCCAGCCCCTTTTCGAAGCAGCAGATATCGATGGCGACGCCTGATAGTTCCGGGCCCATCGCATCCGCCGCGCGGGAAAACCGCGCCCTCGCGGCCATCGCCGCCTCGGTAAGATCGAGTGCGCCCCCCGCCGCCCCTTTCGTGCGGCTGGCTGCTCTCGGCTCCCATGTCGCCGTTACCTTCGGGTTGAGATGGCCGCGGTGAAAATCGGCGGCGAGGCGCTCGCCTGCTTCGAGAGCATCCGCCGGGAAAAACGCCGCACCGTCCCGTTCCTTCAGCCTTGCCAGACTGGTCAGGGGCGAGGTGTTGAGATTGCGCCGAGCCGGGTGCTTGGTGTCGTCGACAACAACGACAACATTCCGCATATCCCGATGCTGCTCCTGAAAAACCTCGTCGCGATCTTTTGCCATTACCCGTTTCAGATAAGAGGCGAGCGGCGGCGCGGCGGAAAGGGTGTTTTCCCGCTGCTCGACCAGCCCGGAAGAAACGGCAAACCGCACCGTATCGGCCGGAAACCGCAGCGCGTTATGCCCTGCCCGCGCCCGGCGCAGGACGATGTCGCCGCCCACCTGCGCAAACTCGGCCGCGCCCGCGGCGATGCAACGCAACAACCGCAGCAGGTGAGGATTTGAGGAGGCAGCCGGGGCGCGTTTCACCTCACTCATCCCGGGCGCCCTTCATCGCGTTGAAGATACTACCGGTAAGCCGCTCAAGCGCGGCGACGAACTCATCGAATGCCGGTTCGTCGCGGCGGTCCTCCACCACCTGGCAGGCATGGCCCACCGTCGTCCTGTCCCGGCCGAAACAGGGGCCGATATCCGACATGGGGATGCCGAGCTGCACATGACACACATACATGGCGATCTGGCGGATATGGCATTCCATGCGCCTGACGTCGCGGCGCACCAGCGTTCGGTCACCGGTCAATAACACCATCTCGCCGGTGAGCTGTCGCACCAGACGGCAAAGACGGGAAATCTCCTCCCGCCCGGTCGCGGACGGCCAATGGCGAAAGGGACGATCGCCGACCTGCACGCGGGGCCGCGCGGCGGTAGGCAGAAACACAGTATCCGACGGCATATGCAACTCCTCTACGAATAGGAATTAATTCATACACCTGAGAGCAGTCACGGGGAAGCGCAAATTTGACTGAGAGAAATATACGATTGATATTGCTCTATATTTACAGAAAGCACAGGCACGATAAAGGATTTTTTTCCTCAATCGGAATTCCGCACGGCATAAAAGCCAGTCGAGGGACCGGCCTGAAGCGATGACGATGTTCCCAGAAGGTTGGATTTGCTGAAGACGAAATCTGCACTGCGTCGCCCGGACCCGATCTGCGACCCGGCGCGTTCAGCTTCTTCGGCGCGAGAGAGTCTTCTCACGGCGCAGACGCACCATAGCTGGATCCGATATGACGAAAGGGAGGCTTGCGGATCCCGGAAACAAAATCGGCCGGTCAAAGGACCGGCCGTATTGCGCTGTCACTTCCGGCTGTCGCTGCCAAGACAACAGCCGGACCGTCGTTAAAATCAGCGGCTGGCCTTGCGGCGCTGGCCGAGACCCATTTCCTTGGCGAGCCGCGAGCGGGCTTCGGCATAGGCGGGCGCAACCATCGGATAGTCGACCGGCAGGTCCCATTTTTCGCGGTATTCTTCCGGCGTCATGCTGTGATGCGTCGTGAGATGCCGCTTCAGCGACTTGAACGAGCCGCCGCATTCCAAACAGACGATGTGGTCATCCTGAACCGACTTGCGGACAGAGACGGCAGGCTTCTGCTTTTCGACATTGACCGCCACCGACGCCGGTGCCGATGTTCCGCTGAGTGCCGTGTGAACATCCGAAATAAGGCCGGGAAGCTCAGTTACCGGAACGACGTGGTTGCTAACATAGGCAGCCACAATATCCGCAGTCAGTTCGACCAGCAGATCCTGGGCGTTACCGTATGCAGTTTCCGTCATTTAAGTATCTCCTGTTTATTAATCCCCTGAAGCGGGCAAATGCCGCATCGAGCGATGTGAAGTTACCCGGTGCCCCACCTTCGCCTTGTTGAAACCAACGTGAAACCTACCCCTAGATTTCGAGCGAAAACCGGAAACGAATTGGTCCGAGATTCAACTTATGGCCCGCGACATGGGCAGCAATGGTCCGATAGGCCATAGATTAGACATTAATAAAATGCCTATGCCGACTATGAAGAGGCTAGATGCAAATCGCGATTAGCAACTTTACACTTAATTTGGATAACAGCAAAACAGCAAAAGTCAAATTCCTATTGTGGATTTTTCAGTTCAAAACAGTCTAATTTGAATACAAAAAATTACGGGTAATAAAATACTATGCCAAGTAGTAATTGAAAATGAATACCCCCAATTATTGGGGGGATTTTCAACTTCAAATTTTCTTGATGTCATCAACTACCGATTTTACGGCCAGCGGATAACCTGCCTTATGCGCCGCCATGGCAAGAAGATGCGCCGAGACCGGCGCGGTCAGGACAAAGAAGAAAAAGCCGGCCAGCGCCCGCGCCAGCGTCGATATTTCCATGGAATGGATGCCCACCGCCAGCAGCAGCAGACCGGACCCGACCGTTCCCGCCTTGGAAGCCGCATGCATGCGGGTATAGACATCCGGCAGCCGATTGAGCCCGATTGCCGCGACCAGCGAGAAGATGGCGCCCGAAATCGTCAGCGCCGCAACGAGGATTGCCACGATCCAGCCCATCATCGCCTGCCCTTTCCCTTTCCGCCGCCTGCACCTTTTTGTGCAGGTTTTTCAATTAGTTCAGATTCCCTCTCACCGTCTAGAACCGCCGCCGGCCTGCGCCGTCCGTCCGGGCCGCGCGACAGCACGAAGCGGGCAAAGGCCACCGTTGCGAGAAAACCGACCAGACCGAGCGCAATGGCGATATCGACGTAAAGATTGAAGCCGGTGCGGATGGCGATGACAGCGATGAAGCCGATGGCGATGCCCACCAGCATGTCGAGCGCGACGATGCGGTCCGGCAAGGTGGGACCGACGACGACACGATAGACCGTCAGCAAAAAGGCGGCGGAGAGAACAACCGACGCAAGTATAGTTGCAAATGAAACTGTCTGTTCTGGCGTCATATCTGGAACGCCTCCATGATCTTTCTTTCGAAGCCGTTGCGGATGTCGTTTTTCGTGGCTTCGATATCGCTGCAGTCGATGGCGTGCACGTAGAGCGTCTTCCTGTCCGCGGAAACGTCGACCGAGAGCGTGCCGGGAGTGAGGGTGATGAGATTGGCGAGCAGCGTGATCTCGAAATCCGTCGTCACCGTCAGCGGATAGGCGAAGATGCCGGGCTGCACGTCGAGCTTCGGCCGCGTCACCAGCACCGCCACCTTCCAGGCGGAGAGCGCCAGCTCCTTGAAGAACAGCAGCACCAGCGAGAGCACGCGGGCAAGCCTGAGCCAGTGATTGCGCCCGCCCGGAAGCTGGTGGCGGATAAGGCCGAGCGCCAGCGTCGAAACGATCAGGGCGAAGATGACGTTCGCCAGCGTGATGCTACCCGTTACGGCCAGCCATACGGCGACGAAGAGCAGTTGCACGACATAGAGGCTCATGGTTTACCCCCTTCGGAAAAGACCGACTGGATATAGGCCTGGGGATTGCCGAGGCCTGCGGCGGCCTGCTGGCTGAGATTGAGCAGGCTCTCCGGAAACAGGCCGAAAAACACCACCAGCAGCGTCAGCCCCACCAGCGGCGCAAAGGATGGAGCCGCCATGGACGCCGCGGGCTGCGAGGCGGGCTGGCCGGCGGATGCCGGCGCGGGACGCCAGAAACACAGCAGGAATATCCGCCCGAAGGCGATGGTGGCGATGAAGCCCGAAGCGAGGATCGCGCCGGCAAGCCACCAGGCGCCGATATCGATCGCCGACTTGACCAGCACCGCCTTCGGCCAGAAACCGGAAAAGGGCGGCAGGCCGGAGCCGGCGAAGAACAGCGCCAGCGCCAGCGCCGAAAACCACGGGGCCTGCCGGTAAAGGCCGCTGAGACCCGTGATGCAGAAGCTGCCGCCGAGACGGGCGGCGTGGCCGGCAGCGAGATAAAGCGCCGTCATCAGCACCATGGAATGCAGGGCATAGAAAATCGCGCCTGACACACCGGAGGGCGTGCCGATGGCGATGCCGGCCATCATGTAGCCGATGCCCGATATGACGATGTAGCCGAGCATGCGGCGGATATCGTTCTGGGCAAGCGCGCCCATGGCCCCGAGCACCATGGTGAGCGCCGCGGAGACGGCGATGACGATGCTGAGCTCCTCCCGCTCAACCGGGAACAGCATGACCATGACGCGCAGCAGCGAATAGATGCCGACCTTGGTGAGCAGGCCGCCGAACAGCGCGGAAACGACGATGCGCGGCGTATGATAGGAGGCGGGCAGCCAGAAATTCACCGGGAAGGCCGCGGCCTTCATGGCGAAGGCGAGCGTAAAGAGGCTCGCAAGCGTCATCAGCGGCGCGGTCTCCCGCAGGGCTGTCGCCTTCCGGGCGATATCGGCCATGTTGAGCGTGCCGAAGATGGCGTAGAGATAACCGACCGTGATCAAAAACAGCGTCGTGCCGATAAGGTTCAGAATGGCGTATTTCAGCGCGCCATCGATCTGCTCGCGCGTCGATCCGAGCACGATCAGGCCGAAGGACGAGATCAGCAGCACCTCGAACCAGACATAGAGGTTGAAGAGATCGCCGGTCAGGAAAGCACCGTTGACGCCGGCCATCAAGAGCATCAGGAAGGGGTAAAAACCGTATCGCCTGCCGCTGGCGTCGATATCGGCCCTGGCATGGATGGCGCCGGCCAGCGCCACGACGGCGGCCGCGAGCGACAGCAACGCCCCGGTCAGGTCCGCCGTAAACGCGATGCCGAACGGCGGCAGCCAGCGGCCCATGACCATGGTGAACGGCCCGTCCGTCATGACCTTCCGCAGAAGGGCCAAATCGAGAAACACCAGCACGCCGAGCGCGGTTATGGCGATGCGGGCGTGCAGACGAACGTTGTAGCGCAGCATCATCAGCACCGCGCCGACGCCGATGCAGAGCGCGACGGGAAGGATGATCAGCCATTCGGACAAAGGCACGGGGGCCATGACGAGCGCTGCGGAAAGATCGGTAACTACTGATGTGGTGGATGAAGCCATGTCTGTCTATGCCTCGCCCCGCTCAATAACCGAGCGGCGGCATCGGCTCGCCGGCGGGTTCTGCGGTGCGCATTTCATCCGTATCGTCGGTCTGCAATTCCTGAAAGGCGCGCCAGGTCAGCACCAGAAGGAAACAGAAGAACGAAAAGGAAATGACGATTGCGGTGAGGATCAGCGCCTGCGGCAGCGGATTGGCGGCGCCGGCGGGCAATGTGTCCATACCGGGCGGAATGATCGGCGGAACTTCCCGTGTCAGCCTGCCTGCGGTAAATAGCAGAAGATTGACGGCATTGCCGAGAATGGCGATGCCGAGCAGCACACGGACGCTGTGGCGCGACAGCATGAGATAGATCGCCACCGAAAAGAAGATGCCGACGAGAATGGAGAAGATCGCTTCCATCAGTCGCTTTCCCTTTCTTCCAGCGCCAGCGCTATGGAGGTGATGGCGCCGACTACGACGAGATAGACCCCGATATCGAAGGACATGACGGTGGAGAGCGGTATTTCGACACCGAACAGGCTCGGATAGATCCACAGGCCGGTCATGAAGGGCACGCCGGCGGCGATGGAAACGAGGCCGGAGAGCATCGCCATCAGCAGACCCGCACCGGCAATCGACAGCGGGTGAAACAGGATGGCGCGCCGCACCGCCGTGACGCCATAAGCGATGCCATATATCGCCAGCGCCGAGACCGCGATCAGGCCGCCGATGAAACCGCCGCCCGGCTCGTTATGGCCGCGCAGCAGCACGAAGATGGAAAACAGCACCATGAGGCTGGTGACGACAGGGGCGACGGTGCGCAGAATGAGCGTGTTCATGCCCGCGCTCCTTTCTTCTTCGCAGTTTTGGCCGGCCCCTTGACGGCGGCCTCCGGGCGGATGCGGATCAGCGCGAGAATGGCGAGGCCCGTTATCATCACGACGGCGATTTCACCGAGCGTATCCGTGCCGCGGAAGTCGACGATGATGACGTTGACCACATTGGCGCCGTGGGCGATGACCTTGGAATAGGTGTTGTAGAAGTCCGTCAGGCGGTTGTCGAAGCTCGCCTGCGTCGCGCGCATCAGGAACAAAGCGAAGCCGGTTCCGCAGGCAATGGCGATGGTGCTGTCCAGCAGCTTCTGGCCAAGGCCGCGATGGTCTGACGGTGACAGGCGAAGCCGCGTCATCACCAGCGTCAGAATGACCACCGAAAGCGTCTCGACCATGAATTGCGTAAAGGAGAGATCAGGCGCGCCGAACAGCAGGAAGATGACCGCCACCGCAAAGCCCTGGATGCCGAGCGCGATGATGGCGGTGAGCCGGCTTGACGCCGTCAGCACCGCGACAAGGCCCGCCACGGCTATGGCGACGAAGGTCAGCTCATGGATCTGAACATCCTCCGGCCATGCCGGTATGGACGGCAGTTCGCCATAGAGGAACAGCGGCACGAGCAGCACGGCGGCGATGACCGCAAAGGTGGCGGTGACATAAAATTCCAGCCGGCCGGGCTGGATGAGCCGGGTGACGTGGAACGAAATCCTCACCAGCATTTCGATGAAGACGTCGAAGCCCCGGTCCGGTCCGGCTCCGAGCGCCTTGAAGGTGCGTTCAATCAGTCCGCGAACGGCGGAAAGCTGCGTATAAAGGACGATACCGAGCGCAATCGTCAGCAGCGACAGGCCGAGCGGCACGCCGATATGGGGTATGAGCGAGATTTCCACCGGGCGCGCCTCACCGGCGATGGCGCTTGCCATCGGGGTGGAGATGTAGAAATGCGCCATGCCCGAGAAGAGAGCGATCGTTAGCCCCTTCAGCGCCAGAAGCGCCGGGCCGAGCCAGAGCAGCAGCGGCCCTTCATGCGCATGTTTCGGGGTCTTCACCGGCTTGCCGAGAAAGGGTTTCAGCGCCACGGCAAAGGCGATGGCGAACATCAGCCCGTTGCCGAGAATGGCGATGCCGGTGAACAGCACGGCGCGCGGATTGCCGTGCGCCAGCGCGTAATAAATCTCCTCCTTGGCGAGAAAACCGAAGAAGGGCGGCAGACCGGCCATGGAAATCGCAGCCGCCAGCGCCGCCGCGAAGGTGATCGGCATGGCCTTGCGCAGGCCGCCGAGCTTCGTCACGTCGCGGGTGCCGGTCTCATGGTCGATGATGCCGGCGACCATGAACAGCGCGCCCTTGAACAGCGAATGCGCCACCAAATAAAGCACCGCCGCCTCGATGGCGCGGTCGGAGCCGAAACCGGTCAGCATGACCAGCAGGCCGAGCGACGACACCGTGGTATAGGCGAGCATCAGCTTGAGATCGGTCTGGCGCACGGCCAGCAGCGCCCCGGTCAGCATGGTCAAGCCGCCGAAGAAGGGCAGCAGGATCTGCCAGGCGGCGGTGTCGCCAAGCACGGGATTGAGCCGCATCAGAAGATAGACGCCGGCCTTCACCATGGTTGCCGAATGCAGATAGGCGGATACCGGTGTCGGCGCTTCCATGGCGTTGGGCAGCCAGAAATGGAAGGGAAACTGCGCCGATTTGGTGAAGGCGCCGCCGAGAACCAGAAGCAGGGCGGCCAGATAAAACGGGCTGTCGCGCAATATGTCGCCGCCGCGCACCAGCATCGACAGCTGCGTCATGCCGGTAATATCCCAGATGAAGATCAGCCCGGCGAGCAGCAGGAGACCGCCGCCGCCCGTCACCACCAGCGCCTGCAATGCGGCGCGGCGCGAAGCGGCGCGCTCATGGTCGAAGCCGATCAGCAGGAAGGAGGTGATGGAGGTGAGTTCCCAGAAGACGAACAGCATCAGCAGGCTGTCGGAAACGACAACGCCCAGCATCGCCCCCATGAACAGAAGCAGGAAGGACAGGAACCGGCCCTGCTGCGGGTGGCCTTTCATATAACCGCCGGCATAAAGCACGATCAGCAGGCCGATGCCGGTGATCAGCAGCGCAAAGGTGAGCGACAGTCCGTCGATGAACCAGGAGAAGCTGAGATTGAAGCTCGGCACCCAGGCATAACCGCCCGTCACCACGCCGCCTGCCGCGATCTCCGGCAGCATCAGCGCAAAATGCACAAAGGCGAGAGCCGGCGCGATGGCCAGAATCCACGCAGCATTATGGCCGAACCTTTTCACAAGGGCCGGTGCGGCAAGCGCTGCCAGAAACGGCAGAAACAGCGACAGGAATGTCAGCGGCGTGACATCGGATGTCATTCACATCTCCCAGGGTGTCCCCCACCCCTGCGCGCCAATAAATGGCGTTCTTTCAAATCGATTTTTCCAGTTAAGGCATAGACAGAGCCATCTCAACCCAAATCGACACTCGCGGCTCATAACGAACGCGTTATGAGGCGCCCGCCCCTTTCAATCGGCGGCGGCGATGACTATTTGAGACGGGAACAGAAAGGATCATTCCATGAGCGATCTGACATCCCCCAAAGTCAAAAAGAGCGATGCCGAGTGGCGTGAACAGCTGACGCCGGAGCAATATCGCATCCTGCGCGAACACGGCACCGAGCGCGCCTTTACCGGACCCTATTGGGATACATTCCAGAAAGGCCTCTACCGCTGTGCGGCCTGTGACGAACCGCTGTTCCTCTCCGATACGAAATTCGACGCCGGCTGCGGCTGGCCAAGCTATTTCGAGCCGGTAAAACCGGGCGCGGTAACGGAACATCGCGACGCCAGCCACGGTATGGTGCGCACGGAAATCCGCTGCGCCAATTGCGGCGGCCATCTCGGCCACGTCTTCCCGGACGGCCCGAAGCCGACCGGCCTGCGTTATTGCATCAACGGCCATTCGATGGTGTTCGAGCCGGTCTGATAAAGTTCAGGGTGGACGGCCGGCGGCGCTTGCCGGCCTTCATCGCTGAAAAGGCTGTCTCGACAGCCGGACCGGAGAGTGAGATCATCGCCGTCCCACTCCTTCCGGATCATCGCCATGACGCTCGAAACCATCCTCATTTTCATTCCCGCCTGCTTTGCCCTGAACATGGCCTTCGGGCCGAACAATCTTCTGTCGATGACGGTGGGCGCGCGTTACGGCATGGCGACGGCGGTTATGGCGGCAAGCGGCAGGCTGGTCGCTTTCGCGGGCATGATCGCGATTGCAGCACTCGGGCTCGGGGCGCTTTTGATGGCGTCCGAGATGATGTTCTCGCTGATCAAATGGATCGGTGTTGCTTATCTGCTGTGGATCGGCTTCAAGCTCATCCGCTCGAAGGCCGAGGTCGCCGCCCCTGATGTATCCTCGGGCGACGGCAATATTCTCAAGACCTATCTGCGGCAGGAGTTTTTTGTCGCCTCCGGCAATCCCAAGGCTATCCTGATCTTCACGGCCTTTTTCCCGCAATTCATCCAGCAGGACGCCTATTGGCAGAGTTTCGCCACGCTTGGAGCGATTTTCCTGCTGCTCGAAGTGGTGGCGATTGCCGTTTACGCCTTTGTCGGCTCACGATTGTCCGGTCTCATGCGCAATGCGCGAGCCTTGAAGCGCGTCAACCGGATCAGCGGCTCGATGATGATGGCCTTCGGCGTCATGCTCGCCTTCGCTCGGCGTCCGGCCTGAAGGGAAACCGGTAAGCCTGCTAGCCCAGTTTCAGCTCCATGCAGGTCAGGTCCAGCCAGCGGCCGAACTTGGTGCCGACTTCCGAAAACCGGCCGACGACCCTGAAGCCGAGGCTCTCATGCAGGCGGATGGAGGCGGTGTTTTCCGCCTCGATGGCGGCGATCAGCACATGTACGTCGTTGCCGGAGGCATGATCGATCAACGCCTGCATCAGCTTTTTGCCGATGCCGTGGCCGCGCGCGTCCTTATGCACATAGACCGAATGTTCGCGGGTGTGGCGATAACCGTCGAAAGCGCGCCAGTCGCCATAGGAAGCATAGCCTGCGACCCTGCCGTCGAGGATTGCGACGATGACGGGAAAACCGCGTGATTTGCGGGCGGCGAACCATTCCTTGCGGTTCTCCAGATCGACCAGCACCTCGTTCCAGATCGCCGTCGTGTTCACCACCGCGTCGTTGTAAATCTCCATGATGCCGGAGAGATCGTCCACGGTCGCGTCGCGCAGTTCCACGCTCATTCTCGTTCACCCTTTTCCTGCCTGCAGCGGCGGCATTTGCGGCCGCTATCCAAACGAGGATTAGGCGATGATGCGAATGGCTGTCCAGTCCCGATGCGGCATCGGGGCACATTCTTTAGGATGCCAGCGGCATAAGGCTGAAGGAGGTGACCACGGCGAAATAATGAACGGCGGCGGCGGCGACCACGAAACCGTGCCAGATGGCGTTCTGGAACCGCAGCTTTTCCCAGACATGGAAGATGACGCCGAGCGAATAGATGACGCCGCCGGCGATGATGAGCCAGAGCGTGACGGGTGCGAGATGCGTCGACAGCGGCCCGACCACCATGACGCCGCTCCAGCCCATGGCAAGATAAAGGCCGATGGCGACCCGGTCGTAACGGCCGGGAAACAGGCATTTGAGCAGAATGCCGCAGAGCGCCGCAAGCCAGATCAGCCCCAGCATGACGGCGATCAGCGGATCGTGGATACCGCGCATCAGGAAGGGCGTATAGGTGGCGGCGATGAGGATGAAGATCGCCGAATGATCCAGCCGGCGCAGGAACCATTTCACCCTGGAATGCGGCCAGATATTATAGGTGAAGGACACGGAGAGACAGGCGACGAGGCCGAGACCGTAGATCCACGCCGCGGCAATCGCGCTCAGCGTCCCCCAGACGGTCGCGTAAAAAATCAGCGCCGTGGCGCCGACCAGCGCGAACACGATGCCGACGCCATGGACGATGCCATCGGCGACAATCTCGTGAAAATCATACTGGCGCCCGAACCGCCACATTTCGCTCATGGTCCATTCCCGTCTGCGTGCTTTCATCAAAGCATGGAGACAATATTAGACAGGAACAAGACAGCGACCGGTTAACGGCAATCAAATTGCGTTCGAGGCTGTTGCGAAAGGAGAGGTGCAGGTTGCCCTGCGGCCAGAACAATTGCCTGTGGAGCGAGCGGTAGACG
>NZ_JAOCCY010000007.1:0-182348 GCF_029840625.1 Agrobacterium sp. GD03872 | reverse complement strand
GTATAAATTTCTTGCGCCCGTCATGGGCATTGTCGAACTGCCCTTTGCCTTCCTGCAGAAGGTTCTCGGCCACCGGCGGATCGCCTGGGTGTTCCTCACACCCAACCTGATCCTGTTCGCGGTCTTCGCCTTTCTGCCGATCGTGCTGAACATGGCCTATTCCGTGACCGGCAGCGAACATATATTGCTTTCGGAGCGCCCTTCGGTGGGCGGCGAAAATTTCTCGGTCCTTCTTTCCTGCCAGAATTACCTCGACCCCAATTCCTGTCAGCGCGACCTGTTCTGGCGCGCGGTCTGGAACACGGTTTTCTTCGTGGTGCTGCAGGTGGGTTTCATGGTCGGCTTTTCGCTGATCACGGCCATCGTGCTCAACCGCGATATCCGGGCGCGCGGTTTCTTCCGCGCTGTCTTCTTCTTCCCCGTGCTGCTGTCGCCCGTCGTTGTGGCCTTGATCTGGAAGTGGATTCTCCAGCGTTTCGGCGTTCTCAATGCGGCGATGGAGGGTCTGGGCCTCGGTTCGGTCGACTGGTTGCTCGAAGCCAACCTTGCCTTCGGCTGGTCGGTCTTCCTCTCAGTCTGGGCGCATATGGGCTTTTACACGCTCATTCTTCTAGCCGGTCTGCAGGCGATCCCGCGCGATGTCTATGAGGCGGCGCAACTCGACAAGGCAAGCCCCTGGCGCATCTTCCGGCGCATTACGCTGCCGCTGCTTGCTCCCACCATGCTCGTCGTTCTCGTCCTGTCGCTCATCAAGGGCGTGCAGACCTTCGATGAAGTCTTTGCCTTCACGGGCGGCGGCCCGGGTTCGGCGACTACCTTCATCATTCAGTTCATCTATCAGACCGGCTTTGCCGGGACGCCCCGCAATTTCGGCCTTGCGGCTGCCGCTTCACTGCTGCTCGCCGTGGTGCTGGTGGTGCTGACCGCCCTGCAATTCCGGGCAAACAGGAGCAAGGTCGATGGCTAGGATTGGCGCATTTCTGACCCGTACCCGCGGCCGCAACGGCAAGCTGCACTGGACCGACTGGCTGTCCTACGCCTATCTCGGCGTGGCGGTGCTGATGATGTTCGGTCCCGTCGTCTGGTTGGTGCTCTCCTCGTTCAAGACGGAGGCCGATCTCCAGCGCTTTCCGCCGCGCCTCCTGCCCTATACGCAGGAAACCGTGGTGGTGGATGGGCAGGCGGCGCCGCTGCCGGCCTATGTCGACAAGGATGGCCGCAAGTTCGGCATGATCAGACGCATCGGTCTCGTGGCCCAGGTGGTTGATCCCGCCAAGCCAGCCGAAGTCCTGAAGATGCCGTTCAACGAGCTGAAGCCGGCTGAAAAGGTGGCGCTGGCGACGGAAAACTACACCGAGCTTTTCCAGCGCTTCAATTTCCCGCTCTATTTCTGGAACTCGACCTTCATCACGGTGACCTCAACCATCATCATGCTGATCGTCAATTCCATGGCGGCCTTTGCGCTCTCGAAATACCAGTTCAAGGGTAGGGGCGTGGTGCTGGCGCTGGTCGTCGGCACGCTGATGATCCCGCAGACCGTCGTGCTGGTCCCACTGTTTCTCATCACCAGCCAGCTCGGCATGATCAACAGTCTCTGGGGCGTCATCATTCCCGGCGCCGCCACGCCCACAGGCGTCTTCCTGCTGCGGCAATACATGCTGACGATCCCGGATGAAATCCTCGATGCGGCGCGTATGGACAAGGCGAGCGAGTGGAAGATCTACTGGCGCATCATCCTGCCGCTTTCGGCCCCGGCGCTTGCCGTTCTTGCGATCCTTGCGATCATGTGGCGCTGGAACGATTTCCTCTGGCCGCTGATCGTGCTGACCCGCAACGACAACTTCACCCTGCAACTGGCGCTCAACTCCTTCCAGGGGGAGATGACGACGGAATGGAGCAACCTGCTGGCCATGACGGTGCTGACACTCGCCCCGATCGCGCTGGTCTTCATGTTCCTGCAAAAATACATCGCCACCGGCATTGCATCGACGGGCGGCAAATAATCCTCAGGGAGGAAACACGACAATGGCAAGTATTCAGCTTCGTCAGGTCAAAAAGACATATGGCGCCCTCGATGTGATCAAGGGTGTCGATCTCGATATCAAACACGGCGAGTTCTGTGTTTTCGTCGGCCCTTCCGGCTGCGGCAAGTCGACCCTGCTGCGCATGATCTCCGGTCTCGAAGAACTGAGCGGCGGCGATATCGTCATCGGCGGCGACGTGGTCAATACGGTGCCGGCCGCGGATCGCGGGCTTGCGATGGTGTTCCAGTCCTATGCGCTTTATCCGCATATGACGGTGCGCGAAAACCTGTCCTTCGGGCTTGAGAATATCGGTACCTCCAAAAAGGATATCGCCGAAAAGATCGCCCAGGTTTCGAAGATGCTGCAGATCGACCAGCTTCTTGAGCGTCGCCCCAAGGACCTGTCCGGCGGCCAGCGCCAGCGCGTCGCCATCGGCCGCGCCGTGGTGCGCGAGCCGCGCGTGTTCCTTTTCGACGAGCCGCTTTCCAATCTCGATGCGGAACTGCGCGTCGACATGCGCGGTGAGATTTCCAGCCTGCACCGGCGTCTCGGCAATACCATGATCTATGTGACACACGATCAGGTGGAAGCCATGACCATGGCCGACAAGATCGCCGTTCTGCGCGCCGGCAAGCTCGAGCAATTCGGCGTGCCGCTCGATCTATACAACCGCCCGGCCAATCTCTTCGTGGCTGGCTTCATCGGTTCGCCGAAGATGAACTTTTTTGCCGGCGAAGTAACGTCGGATGCAGCGCCGTCGCTCAAGATCGCCACCGGCGAATTGATCCCCCTGCCGCAGACCGGTTTTGCCTGCAAGCCCGGTCAGAAGGTGACGCTGGGCATCCGCCCGAACCATGTGCAGGCGGGTGGCGAAGGTGCACTGACTATGTCTGTGCGCACCGCCGAACAGCTGGGCGGTGAGTCCTATCTTTACGGTACTCTCGGGGATGGCACCCGGGTGACGCTGCATCTTTCCGGCCAGACCTCGACATCGGCGGACGAAGTCATTCGCCTGTCGGCGCCGCTGGAACACATTCATCTTTTCGATACGACGAGCGGGCTGACGCTCCGGCAGGACTGACAGCCTTTGGCGCAACCCGCAACGCAGGACCATTGACATGACCGATAAAAAACTCAGTTCCGACCGCTGGTTTGCTCCCGACGACCTGCGCAGCTTCGGCCACCGCTCACGCATGATGCAGCTTGGTTATGCGGAGGAGGATTTTGTCGGCAAACCCGTCATCGGTATCCTGAACACCTGGTCGGAGCTGAATACCTGTCACTCGCATTTTCCCGAGCGCGTGCAGGATGTGAAACGCGGCGTGCTGCAGGCTGGCGGCTTCCCCGTCGAAATGCCCTCGCTTTCGGTCGATGAGAGCTTCACCAAACCGACATCGATGCTTTACCGCAACATGCTGGCGATGGAGACGGAAGAAATGATCCGCTCGCATCCACTCGACGGTGTGGTGCTGATGGGCGGTTGCGACAAGACGACACCGGGCCTCGTCATGGGGGCGATCTCGGCCGGTGTGCCGATGATCTATCTGCCGGCAGGTCCGATGCTGCGCGGCAACTATGCCGGCAAGGTGCTGGGTTCGGGTTCGGACGCCTGGAAATATTGGGACGAGCGCCGCGCCGGTAACGTAACCGACGAGGAATGGCGAGGCGTGCAGGGCGGCATCGCCCGCTCCGCCGGTGTCTGCATGACCATGGGCACCGCCTCGACCATGACCGCCATCACCGACGCCCTTGGCCTCACTTTGCCGGGAGCTTCCTCCATTCCGGCGGTGGATGCCGAACACCAGCGCATGTCGGCAGGTTGCGGCCGGCGTATCGTGGAAATGGTGGCCGAGGAGCTGACGCCGGACCGTATCCTGACCGCGACCGCGTTTCGCAATGCCGCCATCGTCGCCATGGCGACCGGTTGCTCCACCAATGCCGTCGTGCATCTTATCGCCATGGCGCGCCGCGCCGGCGTGCCGATGACGCTGGATGAACTGGACGAACTTGGTCGGGTTACGCCGCTGATCGCCAATGTGCGTCCCTCCGGCAAAGACTATCTGATGGAGGACTTCTATTATGCCGGCGGCCTGCGGGCGCTGATGAAGCAGCTGGAAAGCCGTCTCGACTGTTCGGCGCTGACGGTGACCGGCCGCAGCATGGGCGAAAACCTTGAGGGTGCGAAGGTCTATAATGACGACGTCATCCGCTCGCTCGACAATCCGGTTTATGCGGAAGGTTCGCTCGCGGTGCTGCGCGGCAATCTTTGCCCTGACGGCGCCGTCATCAAGCCCGCCGCCTGCGATCCGAAATACCATATTCACGAAGGCCCGGCGCTGGTCTTCGACAGCTATCCTGACATGAAGAAGGCGATCGACGACGAGAACCTCGATGTCACGCCGGATCATGTTCTGGTGTTGCGCAATGCCGGTCCGCTCGGCGGTCCCGGTTTTCCGGAATGGGGAATGCTGCCCATCCCGAAGGCGCTGATCAAGAAGGGCCACCGTGACATGGTGCGCATTTCCGATGCCCGCATGTCCGGCACCTCTTATGGCGCCTGCGTCCTGCATGTCGCACCGGAAAGCTTCGTCGGCGGCCCGCTGGCGCTCCTGAAGACCGGCGATATCGTACGCCTCGACCTGCCGCAGCGCCGGCTCGACATGCTGGTCAGCGAAGAGGAAATCGCCCGCCGCCGCGCCGCCTGGCAGGCGCCCGCGCCGCGTTATGAGCGCGGTTATGGTTATCTCTTTTCCAAGCATGTCACCCAGGCCGATGAAGGTTGCGATTTCGACTTCCTGCAGACGGATTTCGGCCGTACCGCCGGCGAGCCCGATATTTTCTGAGAGGCGCTATCATGTTGAAGCGATTGCTCATCACCGGTGCCGGCGGCAAGCTGGGCAGCATGTTGCGCGGGCGGCTTGGCCATGTCGCCGAGACCATCCGGCTTTCGGATGTCGTCGATCTCGGCACGCCTGCATGTCACGAAGAGCTTGTTCATTGCGCGCTCGAGGATGAGCCGGCGGTCCACGATCTCGTGAGGGGCTGTGACGGCATCATCCATCTCGGCGGTATTTCGGTCGAGAAAGCTTTCGACCCTATCGAGGCCGCCAATCTGCGCGGGGTCTACAATCTCTATGAAGCGGCGCGGGCGAACGGCAGGCCGCGCATTGTTTTCGCCTCCAGCAACCACACGATCGGTTATTACCCGCAGGGCACGCAGCTCGCACCCGATACACCCTTTTTGCCTGACGGCCTTTACGGCGTCTCGAAGATTTTCGGGGAGGCGATGGCAAGCCTCTACCATTCCAAATTCGGCCAGGAGACGGCCATCGTCCGCATTGGCTCCTGCGAAGCAAAACCCACGAACTGGCGCATGCTGTCCACCTGGCTCAGCCATGACGATTTCGTTTCGCTGATAGAGGCCATATATCGCGTGCCGAAACTCGGCTGCCCGGTCATCTGGGGTGTTTCCGCCAATGACGACAGCTGGTGGGACAATTCCCATGTCGATTTTCTCGGCTGGCAGCGCCGCGACAATGCCGCGCGCTACCGCGCGGAAATCGAACGCGATGTGCCGCGCCCCGATCCGGAGGCTGCAATCGCTAAATATCAGGGCGGCGTTTTTATCGACGAGCCCATTCACAGGACTTGAAACGCATCCATCCGGCCATTGCGAGGAGACCGAAATGAACAATGAAACGCGCGAAAAACTGATGACGATTTCCGTCGCCACGCTGGCGACGGCGCTTTACAAGCGTGGCCTGCGAAGCCAGGTCATTCAGGGCGTGCACCCGCTGGGACACAAGGGCAAGAACATGGTGGGCCCGGCGTTCACGCTGCGCTACATGCCGGCCCGCGAAGACCGCAACCAGCTTGTGGAGTTCCGCAACCCCGCCCATCCGCAGCGTGTCGCCATCGAAACCTGCCCGCCGGGCCACGTGCTTGTCATGGACAGCCGCAAGGATGCGAGCGCGGCATCGGCGGGCGATATTCTCGTCACGCGCCTGATGGTTCGCGGCGGAGCGGGCATCGTCACCGATGGCGGTTTTCGTGATGCCGCCACCATCGCCGAACTGGATATTCCAGCCTATCACACCCGCCCTTCCAGTCCCACCAACCTGACCAAACACGAGGCTATTGAGATCAACGGTCCGATCGGCTGCGGCGACGCGCCGGTCTTCCCCGGCGACATCATCGTGGGCGATGCGGATTGCGTCATCGTCATCCCCGCCGGCATTGCCGATGAAGTGGCGGCCGAGGCGGTGGAAATGACGGCTTACGAAGACTTTGTGGTGGAACAGGTCAAGGCCGGCCAGACCATCATCGGGCTCTACCCCTGCACCAAGGAAGAACACCAGGTAGCCTTCGCCGAATGGCGCAAACAGCACGGGCGCTGACAGCCTCCGACCCATATGCTCCGGTGCCTGTTTCATGGCGGGCGCCGGGGCCGCCAGACCCTTGCGGCGTTCGCCCGGGAATGCCGTATCGCTGTTACAGCACCAGTTTGCGCAGCTGTTGGGATAGAAGATCCATCAGGCTCACGGTGAGCATGATGATGATCAGCATCGCGGAGGCCTGCGGATAATAAAAACCGCGGATGTTTTCGAACAGAACCTGGCCGATCCCGCCGGCGCCGATGATGCCGAGCACGGTGGCGGAGCGGATGTTGGATTCGAGGCGGTAAAGCGAAAGCGAAATCCACAGCGGCAGCACCTGCGGGATGACCCCGAACAGGACCTGCTGCACGCGCGACGCGCCGGTCGTGCGAATGGCCTCAACCGGTCGCGGATCGATTGCCTCGACGGCCTCCGAAAACAGTTTGGAGAGCGTGCCGGTCGTATGGATGAAGAGCGCCATCACGCCGGCAAACGGCCCAAGACCCACCGCCACCACAAAAAGCACCGCAAACACGACTTCGTGGATGGCGCGGAACATATCCATCAGGCGTCGGACGGGGTGCAGCACCCACCATGGCGCCATGTTGTGCGCTGAAACTATGCCGAGCGGGATGGAGAAAATGACCGCGAGGAACGTGCCCCAAAGTGCGATCTGCACGGTGACGACCATTTCTTCCAGATAATATCGCCAGTCGCTGAAATCGGGCTTCATGAAACCGCTGGCATATTCGGCCATGTTGCCGGCATCGGTGAAGAGATAGGTCCATCTGCCCATCTCGGCCGGCGCCCAGCTATAGGCCAGCGCCGCGACAACGGCCAGCAGGATGAGACCGTTTCGCGTCCCGCCCGGCTGCTTCGGCAAAGGTACGGTCACCGCAGTGTCTGTTGTCGTCATCGCTTTGGTCATGGAATTCGTCCCGCATTGGAGGAGGAGACAGGCCTGATGGCCTGCCTCATGGTCGGTCAGCTCAGTTGCCGAGCTTGGCGAGTTCGGCTTCGTATCTTGCCTTCTGCGCCGTCAGATACTTGATCCTTGTTTCCTTTGTTGCGGCATCGAGCTTTGCATCGCCCTGCGCCTGGGCAATCGCCTTGCTCAGCTCCATGACGCGGATCGGCAGCAGCTGGTTGTCGTTGGAGGCGCGGAACGGCGACCATTTCAGGCCGGCGAGGATCTTTTTCTCCTCTTCGATATTGCCCTTGGACTTATCGGTGCCGAAGGTCAGGAAAAAATCGCGGATTTTGGTCTTGGCCTCTTCCGACAGGTCCTTGCGCCAGACAATCGGGTCGGCCGGGATCAGGGGCGAGCGCCAGATTTCGCGGATGTTGGCGAAGGCCTTGGGGTTGTTCTGCTCGATGAGCGCCATGTTTTCGGTGTTGTTGGCCGCAGCATCGACCTGCCGGTTGGCCACAGCCATGGCGTTGGTTTCATGATTGGCATTGGTGACGTTCTTGAAGCACGTCTTCGGGTCGACATTGTTCTTCGAGAAGACAAAGGTCATCGGCACGAGATAACCGGAGGTCGAGTTGACGTCGCCGAGACCGAAGTTGAGCGACCGGTCACATTTCAGAAGCTGGTCGATCGTCTGGACCGGCGAATCTTTCGGCACGATGACGACGGACCAGTAGCCTGGCTCACCGGTCGAGGCGACGCTTTGCACGAAGACCTCGCCCTCGGCGCGGTCGACGGCTTCCATGGCCGACTTGTTGCCGTACCATGCCATCTGCACCTTGTTGAAGCGCATGCCTTCGATGATGCCGGCATAATCGGAAGCGAAGAAGGGTTTTACCTCAAGGCCGGTCTTTTCCTTCATCGCATCGAGGAAGGGCAGCCAGCTGCCCTTGAGGTTCTGCTGGGATTCGGTCGAGATAATACCGAAGTTGATGGTCTCTGCCGCATGCGCTGCAGACCCCAGAGTAAAGGCGAGCGACATCGCCGCCATGCTTTTCAGGATCGCGTTCATCGTAGTCTCCGTGTCGTCAAACGTGGTTAGGCGGGCAGGGGCTGGGCCTGCAGTCTCTGGAGCGCCGGCCTGATGGCCGGAGCGGCATGACCTGCCGGAGCATCCGGCAGGACCAGTTCTTCCGAGGCCGCGCCATAGAGTTCGGCCAGGAATTCGTTCGTCAGCGCGCTGGAAGGTCCGTCATAGACGATCTTGCCGTTGCGCATCGCAACGGTGCGCGGGCAATAACGGCGCGCATATTCCACCTGATGCAGCGACACGACGACGGTGATGCCGTCCCTGGCATTGATGTCGGAGAGAACGTCCATGACACGCCGTGCGGAGGAGGGGTCAAGCGCCGAAATCGGCTCGTCGGCAATCAGGATTTCCGCTTCCTGCACCAATGTACGGGCAATGGCGGCGCGCTGCTGCTGGCCGCCCGAGAGTGTCGAGGACCGCTGGGCGACGACCTGGGGAATGCCGACCCGCTCCAGAGCCGCCTGCGCCCTGTGTTTCTCATCGCGATTGAAGAGGCCAAGCGTGCCGCGCCAGCCCGGCGTGCGGCCGAGGTGACCAATCAGGACATTGGTCAGCACCGAAAGGCGGCCGACCAGATTGAATTGCTGGAAAATAACCGAAACGCGGCCGCGCTTCAGGCGTCGGTTGAGACGCCCGCTCTCCTGACAGAGATCGCCCAGCACATCAATGCGGCCACCGCCGGCATCGGCTATCTCGAGCCCGGCAATGTGACGGATGAGCGTGCTTTTGCCCGATCCAGACGCGCCGATAAGCGCAACCATCTCGCCGCATTCGACGGTCAGGCTCACCTTGTCCAATGCGCGTGTCTTGCCGAAAGTCTTCGAGACATTGGAGACCTTTATCGCTGTCATCGCCACCTGTTCCTTCCGCCAGAAGTCGGCATGGTTCTTCCGCTCGCAAAAGAACAGATCTCATGCGTCCAGCAGAATTATAATGTGAATCGTCCAATACAGGCCGTCTATCGATGTATAGATCCGGACTGGATACAATTACGCAGTGAATTGCCTTGGTCGAATAAGCGATTTATTACAGGTCACATGATGACAGTTTCGTGACAAAAAACAGTCTGCGACCTGTCGGCGCAATCCAAATTATCTGTCGGTACTATAGGCCAAATCTATGGGTCGTTCCGGAAGGATCCCGGTAAAGGCCGATCTCCTCCCGATTGCCGAGGCTAGAGCACGGTCTCGACAAATGCCTTGATGGATCGCACCATCTTGCGGTCTTCCAGGAAAGCCAGCCGGTATTCGGTCTTGATCATGCCGTCCGAGATGCGCAGCGTCTTCAGGCGCGGGTGCGGGACAAACTCGAAATCGGCGACGACGCCGATCCCCAGTCCGCGCTCCACGGCCTTCCACACACCTTCCCGGCTTCCGATTTCCATGAATGGCGTGAGAACGACGTTGGCGGCTTCGGCGGCCTGTTCGAGGGCATAACGGGTGGTCGATCCCTCCTCCCTGAGGATAAGGGGCTCGCCTGCCAGCTCGGCCAGCTCGATTTCGTCCCTCTGCCACCAGACATGGTCTTCGCTCACGAAGGCAACGATCTCCTGCGTGCTGAAACTGACCGTCTTGATGCGCGGGTCATCGATCGTGTGCGCGAGGACCGCAATATCCGCCTCAAGCTCCAGAATGCGCTTCAATGTGCGGTCGGAGTTGCCGAGAAGCATGTTGACCTTGAAGGAGGGATAGCGCTCGATGAAGCGGGCGATCATATCCGTGGCATGGAAGGGGCTGACAGCGGCAATCTTGAGCGCGCCGGTTTTCAGTTCGCCGAAATTGAGGAGCAGTTCTTCGGCCTCGTCATGAAGCTTGAACAGCCTCGCACTGATGGCAAGCAGCGAACGACCCGCCTCGGTCAGCTCGATCTGGCGTCCCTGGCGGAGAAAAAGCTCGATACCGTAACGCTCCTCCAGTTCGCGGACCTGGGTTGTCAAAGTCGGCTGGCTGACCCTGAGTGCCCGCGCCGCGGCGGAGAAGCCGCGATGGGTGGCAACCGCCTGAAAAGCTCTCAGATGGGTGAAGACGATGGCCATGCAAACTCCCTGTGTCCGTCTCGCCGATTGCAGCGCGGTCTCATCCATAGATACTATCAATGGATCGCAACAGAAATATGGATTGGATTTATTGTCCGGGCCGGGTCATTCAGTCGCCGCAACCAAGGAGCGGCCGATGCGTGTCTGGACCTATTCCAATCCTGTGAAGATCGTTTTCGGGGCCGGCGCCCTCGCCGAGGCCAGGAAGGCCGTTGGCAGCCGGGCCTATTGTCTTTTGACCTACAATGACCATCCGTTTTTCGATCAGCTTGTCGCCCGTGTCTCGCAAGAAATTGGCGAACCCGCCGTCATCGTGCGCGATGTCGAACCAAACCCCAGCTTTGATGGCCTGAAGGCCGCCTGCCGCTCCTTCGGTGCGACCTCAAGGACGCCTGAAGTCATTCTGGCGATTGGCGGCGGTTCGGTGATCGATACGGCCAAGGTTCTCTCGGCCGGCGGGGACGATTTCAGTCGAGTCCAGAATTTTCTCGAGGGGCGGACGGCAGCGGAGACATTGCTCGATCTTCCGATCATAGCCGTGCCGACGACGGCGGGAACGGGCAGCGAAGTCACCTGCTGGGCGACCGTCTGGGATACGGCCGCAAAGAAGAAATATTCGCTCGCCGATGCGCGATATTACCCGCAATACGCCATTCTGGACCCGGAACTGACGCTTGGCGTCCCGCGGGCGCTTGCGCTTTCCACCGGGCTCGACGCCCTGTCTCACGCCCTGGAAAGCATCTGGAACGTCAACGCCAATCCGGTATCCGCCAACCATGCGGTTGCTGCGGCGCTGGAAATTATCGGGGTGCTGCCGCTGCTGGTCGACAATCTCGGCGATATCGGCCTGCGTGAGCGCATGATGCGGGCGAGCCTGTCGGCGGGCCTTGCATTTTCGAACACCAAGACGGCTCTTGCACATTCCCTTTCCTATTATCTGACGCTGCATCACGGCACGGTTCACGGCATTGCCTGCTCGTTCAGCCTGCCGGCGATCATGCGAAGCGTAACCGGCCATGACGCCGATTGCGACGCCTCTCTGCGCCGCATTTTCGGCGACGATCTCGCTGCCGGCGCCGACATGCTGGAATCATTCCTGCACCGCCTCGGCGTCTCGACCACAGCGACGGATTACGGTGTAACGCGGGAAAACTGGCTGAAGGCCATCGATGATGCGCTGCTTGGCGAGCGCGGCCGCAACTTCATCGGCAGTCGCGATGCGGTTCTTGCCTCGGCCGCCTGAGACACGGGTTTCCGGCGCGCGGCGTCACTGAAGAGAAGTGCTGTCATGCTTTGCCTGTAGACAGGTCTGCACGGGCATGAATTGGAGAAAGTAGGGATCATGAGCGAACAGTTTGATCTTGCCGTGGTGGGCGCCGGCATTGTCGGCCTTTCGGTGGCGCTGGCTGCCGCCAGGAAAGGCAAGAAAGTCGTCGTCATCGAGCGCAACGCCAAGGCCATCGGCGCTTCGATCCGCAACTTCGGTTTCATCACCATTTCCGGCCAGAAAGAGGGTGACCACTGGGCCCGCGCCCGCCGCGCCCGCGATGTCTGGGCCGAGGTGGCGCAGGAAGCCGGTATTGAAGTGCTGCATCGTGGCCTTGTCATGCCGGCCTATCGCGAAGAGGCCGAAGCGGTGCTCGACGCCTTTCTGCAGACCGATATGGGGGCGGATTGCCGGCGAATTTCGGCGGCGGAGGCTCTGGAGCAGGTTCCGTCGATCCGGGCCGAGGGCATGCGCGGCGCGCTCTATAGCCCGCATGAGCTCCGGGTCGAATCGCGTGACGCCATCCCGAAGATTGCCGCCTGGCTCGAGGCCCGCCATGGCGTGACTTTCCGCTGGAGCACGGCGGTGACCGCGGTGGCGGGCACGCGGGTGACGACCAGCCGCGGTGTGATCGAGGCGGAGGCCTGCGTCGTCTGCCCGGGCGATGATTTCTCCACGCTCTTTCCCGATCGTATCGCACCTTACAAGCTTCGCGTCTGCACGCTGCAGATGCTGCGGGTCATGCCGGCCGGGCCGATCAAGTTCGATGCCGCCGTCATGTCGGATCTGAGCTTCGGGCGTTATGAGGGTTTTGCGGACCTGCCTGTGGCGAAAGCGCTCTGCGACCGGCTGGACGCGGAACTTGGCGACATGCGCCGCGAGGGTATCCACCTGATCGCGGTGCGTTCGGCAGATGGCTCGCTGGTCGTGGGCGACAGCCATGTCTACGGCAATGCGCAGGAGCCGTTTGCGCAGGATCGCATCGATGCGCTGATCATGGAAGCATTCGACCAGATATTCGATCTGCCGGGGCGCGAAATCATCGGCCGCTGGTGCGGCAGCTATGCTTCGTCAGGCGATCGGGTCGTCATGGTCGACGAACCCGCTGACAATATCCGCCTTGTCATGGTCACGGGCGGCACCGGCGCATCCACGGGTTTCGCACTGGGCGAGCAGGTCATCAATTCTCTTTACGCATAGGATGAGGCACATGGCACATCTCAAGGCAGTCGTGTTCGATTGGGCAGGCACGGTCATCGATTTCGGTTCATTCGCACCGATGGGCGTTTTCGTCGAGGCATTCTCCCGCTTCGGCATCGAGGTTTCGATCGCGGAGGCCCGCGAGCCGATGGGCAGGCCCAAATGGGATCACATCGAAGCAATGATGGCCCAGCCCCGCATCAAGGCCGCATGGCAGGAAAAGCATGGTCATGCGCCGCGACAGGAGGATATTCAGGCGGTTTACGATGTCTTCGTGCCGCTGAACGAGGAGGTCGTGGATCAATATGCCGATCTCGTGCCGGGTGCCGCGAACATGGCAAAGGGCCTGCGCGAGCGCGGCCTGAAGATCGGCTCGACGACCGGTTACACCCGCTCCATCATGGCCCGCGTTCTGCCCCTGGCAAAGGCGCAGGGTTATGAGGCCGACAATCTCGTCTGCGCCGGTGATCTGCCGCATGGACGCCCGACACCGATGAACATGTACAAATGTTTCCTCGATCTCGATGTCTGGCCGGCGAGCACCGTCGTGAAGGTCGATGATACGGGGGTTGGGATCGACGAGGGCCGCGAGGCGGGAACATGGACCGTCGGTGTGTCGCTCAGCGGCAATGAAGCCGGCGTGACGCCCCAGGAACTGGCCGCCATGAGCGTTTCCGAAAGGGAGGCGTTGCGCGAAAAGGCCTCGATCGTTCTGCGCAGGCACCGTCCGGACTACATCATCGACACGGTGGCCGATCTTCAGCCGGTTATCGACGATATCGAGCAACGCATGAAAAATGGGGAACGCCCCGGTCTCTGAGCCGGCCGCCGGCGCGCAACCGTCACCACAAACGCCATTCATGCCTTTGACACTGCGGAACAGCTCTTTATCCTCGCGCTCGCAAACTGAGCGTCTTTCGGGAGAGAAAAATGAAGAAGCTGATCAACGATCCATCCGCCGTCGTCCGCCACATGCTGGAGGGCGCGGTGGCTCTAAGCCCGGCCAGCATTCTTCTCGCCGATGAGAATGTGGTGATACGATCGGGTCTCCCGGAAGCGGATCAGCGGAAGGTCGCGGTGCTTTCGGGTGGCGGCAGCGGGCACGAGCCGGCGCATGCCGGCTATGTCGGGCCGGGCATGTTGACGGCTGCGGTGGCTGGAGACGTTTTCACCTCACCGAGCACCGATGCCGTGCTGGCGGGGATCAGGGCCGCTGCGGGACCAGCGGGAGCGCTGGTTATCGTCAAGAACTACACTGGCGACCGGCTCAATTTTGGCCTTGCGGCTGAGTTGGCCAGGGCGGAGGGCATTCCCGTGGAAATCGTCGTCGTCGCCGACGATGTCGCCTTGAAGGATACCGTGCCGGCTGACCGCCACCGCGGCATTGCCGGAACGGTGCTGATACACAAGGTGGCCGGCGCCGCCGCGGAATTCGGCCTGCCTCTGGCTGACGTCGCGCGGGTGGCGCGCGAGGCGGCGGCCGGATTGTCGTCGATGGGAATTTCGCTCGGTTCGTGCACCTTGCCGGCCGTTGGGAAGCCCGGTTTCACTCTTGGAGAGAGAGAAATCGAGGTTGGCCTCGGCATTCACGGCGAGCAGGGTGTCCGCAGAATGGAGATCGCTTCGGCGGAGGACCTCACATTGCTCGTGCTGAATACCATCGAAGCCGATGGAAAGCTCAAGAGCGGCGACCGCGTCGTGCTGCTCGTCAACGGTCTGGGCTCGACGCCGCCCATGGAACTATCGATTGTCGCCCGTTCAGCGCTCGGCATTCTCGAAGCGAAAGGGGTGGCCGTCGAGCGTGCATGGGCAGGCACGTTCCTGTCTGCGCTTGATATGCCGGGCTTTTCGCTTTCCGTCTTGCATGTCGATGATTGGAGGCTCGAACTTATCGATGCGACAACGGATGCGGTCGCCTGGCCACGTGGCGGCGCGGTGAACAGGCATCGCATCCTGCCTTCTTCGGCGCTGCCGCAGAATGCGCCGCCGGATCGAAAGATCACCGCTGCGGGCGCGCGTCTGCGGCAGGTGGCAGAGAATGTTGCAAAGGCTTTGATCGCCGCCGAAGAGCAGCTGACGGACCTCGACAGCATCACAGGTGACGGCGACCTCGGCACCAGCATGAAGCGCGGCGCCGAAGCGGTCCTTGCCCTTCCGGCCCAGGCGTTTGCGGATGTCTCGAGCGGACTGTCGGCCATGGGCGATGCGATGAGAAAGGCGATTGGCGGTAGCTCGGGCCCATTCTACGCCACCGGCCTCATGCGCGCCGCCCGCCATCTCAACGGTTCCGGGGAGCCGACCGCAAAGGAACTGGCGGATGCTTTCGTCGCCGCAGTTGGGGCGGTGTCCGATCTTGGCGGTGCAAAGCCGGGCGACAGAACGATGGTCGATGCCCTTCATCCCGCTGCAACTACCTTCCGGGACAGGCTGGCTGAAGGGCAGCCGGTGGAGATTGCATGGCGTGAGGCAGTCTCAGCCGGTCAGGCGGGCGCTGAGGCGACAAAGGACATGACGCCGCGCCTGGGGCGTGCAAGCTATCTCGGCGACCGCGCGAAGGGGCATGCAGATGGCGGCGCCATGGCCGTCATGGTCTGGATGAAGCAGATAGCTTTTCCATGAACGCCGGCAGGTGCGGTGATCCGGGACAAGAGATGACAATTTGGGGGGGCGGACCGCTCTCCCTGGGAGGGGAAGAGCCATGTCTTGAAGCATGCTCGCGACAGGCTTCCTTTCGACGCAGAAATCGCACCATTCTCTGCAATCCAAAGAACAGGCGACAAAGGCGGCGGAATTTGATAAATTGCAAGTCAGCTGGTTGCGGTTTGACGCGCAGACAAAAAATCACCGGGCGTTCCTATGCCGCCAACCGGATCATGGCGCAGGAGGAGAAGTGCTATGACGGCATTCCATGTCATGGCCGGGGCGAGTGGTGAGTTTGCTCGACCGGAAGTCCGCAAGATTGGCATCCCGGATATTGTGGATGCGTTGAAGCTTGGACTGGAGGACTTTAAAGAAAAGCCCTCCCACTATGTTTTTCTCTGTCTCATGTACCCGATTGCCGGGGTTTTCCTGGTGATGTGGAGTTCGGGCGCGAATCTTCTGCCGATGATTTATCCCCTGATGTCCGGCTTTGCGCTGATCGGGCCGATCGCCGCCATCGGGCTTTATGAAATCAGCCGGCGGCGCGAACAGGGGCTGGACACTTCGTGGCGGCACGCGCTGGAAGTTCGTCATTCTCCGGCCCTGCCGTCGATCATCGCTGTCGCCGTCATGCTGTTCGTGCTTTTCGTCGTCTGGCTTGTCGTTGCGCAGCGCATCTATACCAGCACTTTCGATCCGGCCGCTCCGGTCTTGCTCTCAACCTTCATGTCGGACGTGCTGACGACCCCGCAGGGTCTCTCCCTCATCATCTGGGGCAATCTGGCCGGTTTCGTTTTTGCGGTCATCGTGCTGGCGACAACGGTGGTGGCGTTCCCGCTGCTGCTCGATCGGGATGTCGGCGCAGTGGCGGCCGTGGATGCGAGCATACGCGCCACGCTTGCCAATCCGGTTCCGGTTGCGCTTTGGGGATTGATCGTCGCGGCGCTGCTCGTTGTCGGCACGATCCCGGTTTTTGTCGGCCTCGCGGTTATCATGCCTGTCCTCGGACATTCGACCTGGCATCTTTATCGGAAATTGATCGTCTCCGATTATCCAGGCCGTACGCCCTGAATTCATAAAGGAAATCTATCCGTAGATACTTCTCCTAGCCATGGCGTCGCGTCGCCGTGGCCGGGATGGCGATGGAGAGTGCGAGGATGCCATGTGGTATCGTTTTTTCCCGATCTGTCTGCTTTTCACGCTCGTCTTCCCGATCGACATCGGTGCGCAGGAGGGGGACCCCGCCGCCGGCGCCACGGTTTTCAAAAAATGCGCCATCTGTCATGTCGCCGAAACGGACCAGAACAAGGTCGGTCCCTCGCTGAACGGGCTGTTCGGCAGAACCGCCGGCACGCACCCGAATTTCGCCTATTCACAGGCGATGCAGGATGTCGGGAAGGGCGGCCTTGTTTGGGACGAGACATCGCTCCGCGACTATCTGCACGACCCCAAGGCGAAGGTGAAGGGCACGAAGATGGCCTTTGTCGGCGTGAAGGATGACACCGACATTACCAATCTGATCGCCTATCTGAAGCAATATTCCAAGTAGTCGGAGGAGAGGAAGGGATGGGCCGCTACAGTCACTGCAATTGCCCGCCCGATCCATACATGAGATAATGCTAATACGCTTCGCGAGAAGGTTGTAAAACTATTTGTAGCCGGGTCACGGGAGGAGACGATGGCTGTCGTTGTAGTTCTCGTTCTGCTGGTGGTGGGATCCATCCTGTTCCACCTCTTGAGCCCGTGGTGGTGGACGCCGATAGCCTCGAACTGGAGCTATATCGACAACACAATCATCATCACGTTCTGGATCACCGGCTTCGTTTTCTCGGCCGTCGTGCTGTTCGTGGCCTATTGTGTGTTCCGCTTCAGGCACCGCGCCGGAAGCCGGGCGGCATACCAGCCCGAAAACAAGCGCCTGGAATGGTGGCTGGCGGGCGGGACCGGGGTTGGCGTGGCCGCCATGCTTCTGCCGGGCCTGTTCGTATGGAACCAGTTCGTAACCGTCCCGGACGGTGCGAGCGAGGTGGAGGTCGTCGGCCAGCAATGGCAGTGGAGTTTCCGGCTGCCGGGCGCGGACGGGAGGCTCGGACGGGCGGATACACGCGCAATTGCGTCCGATAATCCGCTTGGTCTGAACCGGAACGACCCTGCCGGAATGGACGACGTCATCGTTGAAGGCGGCGAGTTGCATCTGCCAGCCGGCAGGCCGGTGAAAATGCTGCTGCGCGCGGTCGACGTCGTGCATGATTTCTACGTGCCGGAATTCCGGGCCAAGATGGACATGATCCCCGGCTCGGTCACCTATTACTGGTTCACGCCGACCCGGACGGGAACCTTCGAGGTTCTCTGCGCGGAACTGTGCGGTGTGGGCCATCCGCAGATGCGCGGCACCGTCGTCGTCGATACCGAGACCGATTATCAAGCCTGGCTGCAGCAGCAGCCGACTTTCTCGAAACTGCTCGCCTCGGCGGAAATGTCGGCGGCTCGATAAACACGTCTTGGAAGGGAAAACCGCACCGGAGGGAAGAGGGAGGATGGAACATGGTCGAGATGGGATCCGGCGCAGGGCAGGTCGTCCAGCCCGCTGAGGTCGAGGATGTCGAGCTTTATCACCCGAAAAGCTGGTGGACGAAATATGTCTTCAGCCAGGACGCCAAGATCATCGCCATTCAATATTTTCTGACAGCCGTCGCCATCGGCATGGTGGCGCTGGTGCTGTCCTGGCTGATGCGGCTGCAGCTCGGTTTTCCCGGCTATTTCTCTTTCATCGATGCGGAACATTATTATCAGTTCATCACCATGCACGGCATGATCATGGTGATCTACCTGCTCACCGCGCTGTTTCTCGGCGGTTTCGGCAACTACCTGATTCCGCTGATGCTCGGCGCGCGCGACATGGTGTTTCCCTATGCCAATATGCTGAGCTACTGGCTTTATCTCTGCGCTGTCCTCGTGCTGGTGGCCGGTTTCTTCGCGCCCGGCGGGCCGACGGGCGCCGGCTGGACGCTCTATCCGCCGCAGTCACTTCTTTCGGGAACGCCGGGAGGGCGCGACTGGGGCATCATCCTGATGCTGTCCTCGCTGATCCTGTTCATCATCGGCTTTACTTTGGGCGGGCTGAACTATGTCGTCACCGTGCTGCAGGGGCGTACGCGGGGCATGACGCTGATGCGTATGCCATTGACGATATGGGGCATATTCACGGCGACCGCCATGGCGCTGCTCGCCTTCCCGGCGCTCTTCGTCGCCGCCGTCATGATGCTGTTCGACCGGCTGCTCGGCACCAGCTTCTTCATGCCGGCCATCGTGGAGATGGGCGAACAATTGAAGCAGGAGGGCGGCAGCCCCATCCTGTTCCAGCATCTGTTCTGGTTCTTCGGCCATCCGGAAGTCTATATCGTCGCACTTCCCGCCTTCGGTATCGTCTCGGATCTGATCAGCACCCATGCGCGCAAGAATATCTTCGGCTACCGCATGATGGTCTGGGCGATCGTCATCATCGCGGCGCTGAGCTTCATCGTCTGGGCGCACCATATGTATGTCAGCGGCATGAACCCGAATTTCGGGTTCTTTTTCGCAACCACGACGCTGATCATCGCCGTGCCGACGGCGATCAAGGTCTATAACTGGGTGCTCACGCTCTGGCGCGGCGATATCCATCTCACCCTGCCGATGCTGTTTGCGCTCGCCTTCATCGTCACATTCATCAATGGCGGATTGACGGGCCTCTTCCTCGGCAACGTCGTCGTCGATGTGCCGCTGTCCGATACCATGTTCGTTGTCGCCCATTTTCATATGGTGATGGGGGTCGCGCCGATCATGGTGATCTTCGGAGCGATTCACCACTGGTATCCGAAAGTCACCGGCCGGATGCTGAACGAGGCAATGGGGCACGTCCATTTCTGGATCACCTTCCTTGGCGCCTATGCCATCTTCTTCCCAATGCATTATCTCGGCCTGATGGGCGTGCCGCGCCGCTACTACGAGCTGGGCGAAACCGCTTTCATTCCAGATTCGGCGCACACGTTGAACATGTTCATCACCGTGGCTGCGCTCGTCGTCGGTGCGGCGCAATTGCTGTTCCTGTTCAATCTCGAGTGGAGCCTGCGCTGGGGCAAAAAGGCGGTCGGCAATCCGTGGCGGGCCACGACACTGGAATGGCAGACGCCGCAGACGCCGCCGGTTCATGGCAACTGGGGCAAGGAACTGCCTGTCGTTTATCGCTGGCCCTATGATTACAGCGTGCCCGGCGCGGCTGAGGACTTCCTGCCGCAAAACCAGCCGGCTGCGGCCGGGCCGTCCGAGAGGGCGTTGTCATGACCGCCATTCTCATCTTCCTGGTCGGGATTGCCGGCATCATCGTCTGGTGGATGGCGCGGCAGCGGTTGGCCTCGAAGCCCTGGCTGGAAGTCGGCGTGATAGGCGATGTGCCGGAGATGCAAGGGTCGTCGGCGACAATTGCGAAAGTCGGACTTGGGATATTTCTGGCGGTCGTGGGCGCGCTTTTCACTTTGCTCATCAGCGCCTATCTCGGCCGCATGGGCGGCGCCGACTGGTGGAGCATTCCCATCCCCGGGCTGTTATGGGTGAATACGGCGGCGCTTGCCGCCAGCAGTCTGGCGCTGCAATGGGCGAAAACCGAAGCCGGGACCGATCACCGTGAAAGGCTGAATGCGGCTCTTGCGGCAGGCTTTGTGACGGCTGTTCTCTTCGTCTCCGGGCAGTTTCTGGCCTGGCGGCAGCTCCTTTCCGCAGGTTATGTTCTGGCGAATAACCCATCGAACAGCTTCTTCTACATGATAACCGGCCTGCACGGCCTGCATGTATTGGGCGGGCTATTCGTGCTCGGACGCACCGCATTCCGCGCCCGCAGCGAGCCCTTGTCGGCAAGGATCAGCCTCAGTGTGGAGCTGTGCGCCATCTACTGGCATTTCATGCTGGTTGTCTGGCTGATCCTTTTTGCGCTCTTTGCCGGCTGGGCGAACAGTTTCGTCGATCTCTGCCGTCAACTGGTCACCTGAGGAGTGTCGATCATGACCGCAACCATGGAGGAAAGACCGGTAAGCGATCCGCATCTGCGGCCGTCGGGACTGCGCGGCGTCGCCGCCGATCTGTCATCGGACCAGCGGGCGTTCAAGAACGTCTCCTGGGGCAAGGCGATGATGTGGATCTTCATCCTGAGCGATATCTTCATTTTCGGCTGTTTCCTGCTGGCTTACATGGCGGCGCGCATGTCGGCCACCGCGGCCTGGCCCAATCCGAGCGAGGTTTTCGCGCTGACGATTGGCGGCAGGCAGATTCCGCTGATCCTGATCGCCATCATGACCTTCGTTCTCATCAGCAGCAGCGGCACGATGGCCATGGCCGTCAACTTCGCATATCGCCGCGACCGTCGCAAAACTGCCGCGCTGATGGTGGCGACGGCAGCGCTTGGCGCGACATTTGTGGGAATGCAGGCATTCGAATGGAGCAAGCTGATCGCAGAGGGTGTCCGTCCCTGGGGAAACCCGTGGGGTGCGGCGCAGTTCGGTTCGGCTTTCTTCATGATCACGGGCTTTCACGGCACCCATGTCTCGATCGGCGTCCTGTTTCTTCTCATCGTCGCACGCAAGGTGTGGCGGGGAGATTTCGATGAGGAAAGGCGGGGGTTCTTCACCAGCCGCAAGGGGCAATACGAGATCGTCGAAATAACCGGTCTTTATTGGCACTTTGTCGATCTGGTGTGGGTCTTCATCTTCGCATTTTTCTATCTGTGGTGAGTGAGGATGGCATCATGGCACAGCAGCAGTCACAACAGGGACAGCAGCATCCGATAAGGCTTTACATGGTGGTCTGGGGACTGCTTTTCGTCCTCAGCACCTTCTCCTATCTGGTCGATTATCTCGGCATTCAGAGTTATCCGCGATGGTCGCTGATCATCCTGTTCATGATCCTGAAGGCGGGGCTGATCGTTGCGGTTTTCATGCACATGGCCTGGGAACGGCTGATTTTGGTCTATGCCATCATGCTTCCGCCGGTCCTCGTGCTCGTCTTCGCGGCACTGATGGCCTCGGAATCGAGCTATACGGCTCTCACCCGGCTGACCTTCATGGGCGCAGGCCCCTAGAACCCTTGCAGCGATATTCAGGAGTGTGGAAGCAGCACGCCGACAGCGAATTCCTCGTCGCTCGCCGTATGCCCGGCCTGGGTCTTGCGGTATTCGCTGGGCGTGAACCCGCGCTCGGCTCGTAGCGTGCGGGAAAGATGCGGCGCGTCGCAAAACCCGGTGGCGAGCGCAATCTGGGTGATCGTGTCATGCGTGGTACGCAGCAGGGAAAGCGCACGGTCCAGCCGTAGCTCCAGATAGACCTTCGACGGCGTCGCATTCAGATCGGTGAGGAAACGCCGTTCGAGGCTGCGGCGGCCAAGGCCGAGATCGCTCGCCAGTTCCAGCACGGTTTTCGGAACCTCGATATTCTGCTGCATCCGCAGGATCACTTTTTTGACGAGGGGATCATTGGTCTTTCGCGTGCTTTGCTGGCCGGGCTGGGGCTTTTCACCGCTCAGCGCGCTGTCGATCATCATGATGTTGAGGCTCTTGATGGCGGCGGACTGGCCGACATGACGTTCGACGAGGAAAGCCGCCAGATGCGCGGCGCCATGGCCGCCGGAACAGGTCAGCCGGTCGCGGTCGATGACGAAAATCTGGTCGGAGATCATCTGCACCGTATCGAAACGGTCGAGAAAATCCTGATGGTGGAACCAGCTCACGCAACAGCGATAACCATCGAGCAGGCCCGCTTCGTGCAGGATGAAAACGCCGGTGCAGAGCCCGACAATGGGAATGCCCGCCGCCGCCCGGTCTTTGAGGAAGCGCAGCGCTTCCGGCGGCAGGGCGCTGTGATCGCTGATCAGGCCGCCGACAACGACGATATAGTCGTAATGCCCGGCATCCATCAGCCGCGTATCCGGCTGCACCTTCACGCCGCAGCTCGACTGCACGCTGCCGAGCGTTGCCGAGAGCACTGACCATTCGCACAGGATCGGCCGGGAGCGGTCCGCCTCATCGGCGGCAAGACGCAGCACATCGACGAAATTCGCGAAGGCCGACAGCGTGAAGCGGTCGGCAAGCAGGAAGGCGACGCTGAGGCGTTTTCTGGCGCGGTGTGAGGTCATGACGCAAATATTCATGCAAACAGACGCGATTGTCCAGCCGGGGCGCAGCAAATGCTCCTAGCTTTTGCGACACGAGATTTTCCAACCATCGGGTCCGCTCATGACGCGTTTTAGTGCCTTCAATCTTTTGCGGAATGCCCTGACCGGCCACAAGAACTGGGACGAGCAATGGCCCGATAGCCAGCCGAAAGCCGAATATGACGTGGTCATCGTCGGCGCCGGCGGCCATGGTCTGGGCGCTGCCTATTATCTGGCCAGCCAGCACGGCATCACCAATGTCGCCGTCATCGACAAGGGCTGGCTCGGCGGCGGCAATACCGGCCGCAACACCACGATCATCCGCTCGAACTATCTCTATGACGAGAGCGCCCGGCTTTACGATCACGCCGTCGATCTCTGGGAAAATCTCAGTCAGGAGTTGAACTACAACGTCATGTATTCAAGGCGCGGCGTGCTGATGCTGGCGCATAATGTGCACGATGTGCAGAGCTTCAAGCGCCACATCCATTCCAACCGTCTGAACGGCGTCGACAATCGCTGGCTGACACCGGAAGAGTGCAAGGACTATTGCCCGCCGCTCAGCATTGCACCGAATGCCCGCTATCCGGTCATGGGCGGCGCGCTTCAGGAACGGGCCGGCACGGCCCGTCATGATGCCGTCGCCTGGGGTTATGCGCGCGGGGCCGCCGCCCGTGGGGTCGATATCATCCAGAACTGCCCGGTCACTGCCATTCGCCGCAATGCTGACGGCTCGGTCGCGGGCGTCGAGACGGCGAGGGGCTTCATCAAGGCGAAGAAGGTCGCGGTCTCCGCCGCCGGCCACACCTCTGTTGTCATGGACACGGCCGGCGTGCGCCTGCCGCTCGAAAGCTATCCCTTGCAGGCGCTGGTGTCGGAACCGGTCAAGCCGATCTTCCCCTGCGTGGTCATGTCGAATGCGGTCCACGCCTATATCAGCCAGTCCGACAAGGGCGAGCTGGTGATCGGTTCGGGCACGGACCAATATACCTCCTATTCTCAGCGCGGCGGCCTGCCGCTGATCGAGCATACGATCGCGGCCATCGTTGAAATCTTCCCGATCTTCAACCGCATGCGGATGCTGCGCAAATGGGGCGGTATCGTCGATGTCACGCCGGATCGCTCGGCCATTCTCGGCAAGACGCCGGTTGCCGGTCTTTATGTCAATTGCGGCTGGGGTACCGGCGGTTTTAAGGCCACGCCCGGCGCTGCCCACACCTTCGCCTGGACCATCGCCAAAAACGAACCGCACCCGATCAACGCGCCCTTCACGCTGGAACGCTTCCGTTCCGGCCGCCTGATCGACGAAGCGGCCGCCGCCGCCGTGGCGCACTGAGGACAAGACCATGCTGCTGATCCGCTGCCCCTATTGCAATGAAACGCTGCCCGAAGCCGAATTCACCTATGCCGGGCAGGCCCATATTATCCGCGCCGCCGATCCCTCGTCGCAGACCGATGAGCAATGGGAAGAATTCCTGTTCATCCGCGAAAATGTGAAAGGTCCGCATTTCGAGCGCTGGCGGCACCTGCATGGCTGCGGCCGCTTCTTCAACGCCGTGCGTGACACGGTGAGCGACCGTTTCCTCACGACCTATTGGGCAGGCGAACCGCGTCCTGAACTTTCTTCCCTGACCCGAGCGCCAGCAAGTCCCGAGGTGTCGAAATGAACTCCTATCGCGTTTCCGGCCGTGGCCGTGTGGATGCCGCCCGCTCGATAAGCTTTACTTTCGACGGCAGGACCTATCGCGGTGTGAAGGGCGATACGGTCGCCTCCGCACTTCTCGCCAATGGCGTGCATCTGATGGGCCGCTCGTTCAAATATCACCGCCCGCGCGGCCCGGTGGCGGCGGGTTCCGAGGAGCCGAATGCGCTGATCGGCACCCGCCGCAGCGCCGGACGTTTCGAGCCGAACACCCGCGCCACGGTGCAGGAAATCTGGAACGGGCTCACAACCACCTCGCAGAACAAATATCCGAGCCTGAAATTCGATATCGGTGCGGTCAACGACATGGCCTATATGCTGTTTTCGGCGGGCTTCTACTACAAGACCTTCATGTGGCCGAAGAGCTTCTGGAACAAGGTCTACGAGCCTTTTATCCGCGCGGCTGCGGGTCTCGGCGTTTCGCCGACGGAGGAAGATCCCGATACCTATGCCTCGCGCAACCGGCATTGCGATGTGCTGATCGTCGGCGCCGGTCCCGCGGGTCTTGCGGCAGCGCGTGCGGCGGCGGTCGATGGCCTCAAGGTTGTGCTGGTCGATGAAAATGCTGAAGCCGGCGGCACGCTGCTATCCGAACCGCAGGCGAAGATCGACGGCAAGCCCGCATGGACCTGGCTTGCGGATGAATTGACGGCGCTGAAGGAGCGCGGCGTCAGGGTCATGACCCGCACGACGGCGATTGCCTATTACCACCAGAACAAGATCGGTCTCTGCGAAAGACTGACCGACCATCTCGAAACCGTGCCGAAGGATACGCCGCGCGAGCGCCTGTGGCGCGTTCGGGCGCGTCAGGTGGTGCTGGCGCAGGGCGCGCTGGAAAAGCCGCTGGTCTTCCACGGCAATGACCGGCCGGGTGTGATGCTGGCGGGCGCTGCCCAGACCTATCTGAACCGCTACGGTGTCAAGGTCGGCAACAGCCCGGTGGTGGTGACGAGCCATGACAGCGCCTGGTATGCGGCCTTCGATCTGCACGGTGCGGGTGCCCGCATTCAGGCCATTGTCGATACCCGTGCCCATGTGCGGGAAGAACTGGTGAACGAGGCGCGTGCGCTCGGCATTCCGGTCAAGCTGTCGCATACGGTTACGGCGACCTCCGGGCGGCTGCGGGTCAAATCGATCCGCGTTAACCCGCTCAACGGTTCCACAGTCGGTGCGGGGCAGGAGATTGCCTGCGACGCGGTGCTGATGTCGGGCGGCTGGACGCCGTCGCTGCATCTCTTTTCCCATACGCAGGGCAAGCTCGTATGGGACGACGAGCGCACTACCTTCCTGCCTGCCGTCACCAATGAGGATTGCGTGATTGCCGGGGCCGGTCGCGGGCTGTGGGGCATCGAGGCGGCGCTTAAGGACGGCGCGGAGCGGGGCCGTGAAGTTGCCGCAGCGCTTGGCAAGACCGCCAATGCTTCCGGCTATGCGGTGGAGCATGACCGCACCGGCAGCGGCGTCTCGCACACCGAACTGCCGAGCGACCGCGATGCCGGCAAGGCCAAGGCCTTCGTCGATTACCAGAACGATGTGACCGCCAAAGATCTGAGGCTAGCCGTGCGCGAGGGCATGCGCTCCATCGAGCATGTCAAGCGCTACACCACCAACGGCATGGCGACCGATCAGGGCAAGATGTCCAACATCAACGGTCTCAACATCGCGGCGGAAGCGCTGGGCAAGCGCCAGCCGCAGGTGGGACTGACCACCTTCCGTCCGCCCTATACGCCAACGACCTTCGGGGCCTTTGCGGGTTATCACCGCGGCGCGCATTTCGAGGTGACGCGCAAGACGCAGATCGACGGTTGGGCTGAGGAGCACGGTGCGGTCTATGAGCCGGTCGGGCAATGGCGTCGCGCCTGGTATTTCCCGAAGCCAGGCGAAGACATGGATGCGGCGGTCAGCCGCGAATGCCGGGCGGTGCGCCAGAGCGTTGGTATTTTCGATGCCTCGACACTCGGCAAGATCGAAGTGGTCGGTCCTGATGCGGTCGAGTTCATGAACCGCATGTATACCAATCCCTGGACGAAACTCGCCGCCGGCCGCTGCCGTTATGGCCTGCTGCTTGGCGATGACGGCTTTATCCGCGACGATGGCGTCATCGGCCGCATGAGCGAGGACCGTTTCCACGTCACCACCACCACAGGTGGGGCGGCGCGGGTGCTGAACATGATGGAGGATTACCTCCAGACCGAATGGCCCGATCTCAATGTCTGGCTGACCTCGACCACCGAACAGTGGTCCACCATCGCGCTGAACGGGCCGAACGCGGCAAAGCTGCTCGCGCCGCTGGTGGAAGGTATCGAACTGACGGAAGAGGCCTTCCCGCATATGTCCTGCGTGGAATGCACGGTGGCCGGCATGCCGGCGCGGCTGTTCCGCGTCAGCTTCACCGGGGAGATCGGCTTCGAGGTCAATGTGCCCGCGCCGCTCGGCCGCAGGCTCTGGGAAATCCTGTGGGAAGCCGGCCAGCCATATGACATCACGCCTTACGGCACGGAAACCATGCATGTGCTGCGCGCCGAAAAGGGTTACATCATCGTCGGCCAGGACACCGATGGCACGGTTACGCCCTATGATGCGGCGATGGGCTGGGCCGTGGGCGAGAACAAGCCCGATTTCGTCGGCAAGCGCGGCCTTGCCCGCCCCGATCTCGTCGCCAAGGGTCGCCGTCACCTCGTCGGCCTTCTGACGGAAGACCGCTCGAAGCTGGAGGAGGGGGCGCAGATCGTCTTCGATCCGAAACAGCCGATCCCGATGAAAATGGTCGGCCACGTCACCTCCTCCTATCACTCGGATGCCGCAGGCCAGCCGATTGCGCTGGCTCTGGTCGAAGGCGGTCATGAGCGGATGGGCGAGACCGTCTACATTCCGATGCTGGACCGCACCATTGCCGCGAAAATCACCGGGATGGTCTTTGTCGATCCCGAAAACACCCGCCTGAAAATCTGACCCTGGAGATGACAATGAACATGCGTGTTTCCTCCCCCGTTTCCGGCGTGGTGGCTGAGAGCAAGGCAGCCCGGGTCAGCATTCTGGCGCCGCAAGCGCGGTTGTCGCTGCGGGCGCGCGGCGATCTCACAGCGCTCAATGCCGCCCTTGGCCTTGCCTTGCCTGACCGGATCGGCACCCGTTCTGCTGCAGGCGGAATCGAGACCGTTCGCCTCGGTCCCGACGAATGGACGATCCTTGCTCCGGTAGGGGAGGCCGACAAGTTGATTGCGGCCTGTGGCACTGTCTATGCCAACCATCCACACAGCCTTGTCGATATTTCCGGACGGGAAGTGACGCTGCTCATCGAGGGGCCGCAGGCCGCCGAATTGCTGACGCTGGGCTGCGCCCGCGATATCGACACGATTGCCGTCGGCGAGGGACGCCGGACGATTTTCGACGGCGTGACCGTGGTGTTGTGGCGCGATGCGGAAAACCGTTTCCGCATGGATATCTGGAACAGTTTCGCGTCGCATCTTGGCCATCTGCTGGAAACCGGCTGCAAGGAACTCGCGGCCGATATCGCTTGATTCAAGAGGAGGAAACAATGCTCGACCGCCAGAAGACGCAGATCGAGCTGATCGCTTCGGAAAACACCGTTTCCGCCGATGTTCCGGCGGCTCAGGATCGGTGCTGACCAACAATATGCCGAGGGTTATCCCGGCAAGCGTTTTGCGGCGGCCGGTAAATCAGTCAGGGGAGCAGGATTTGACCACCTATATCATGACAGTCTCGTGCCCGGCGCGCAGCGGCATCGTTGCCGCCGTCTCCGGTTATCTCGCCCGGTCCGGCTGCAATATCAACGACAGTTCGCAATTCACCGACCAGGAGACGGGCCGCTTCTTCATGCGGTTGAGCTTCGTTTCCGAACAGGGATCGGGACGCGATGCGCTGCTCGACGGCTTCCGTCCCGTCGCGGCCGATTTCGATATGGATTATGATGTCCACGATCTTTCGCGAAAAACCAAAGTCGTGATCATGGTCTCGCGTTTCGGCCATTGCCTGAACGATCTGCTGTATCGCTCCCGCATCGGCGCGCTGCCGGTCGAGATCGTCGCGGTGATTTCCAACCATCTCGATTACCAGAAGCAGGTGGTAAACGATGATATTCCCTTTCACCACATTCGCGTCACGCCGGAAACAAAGCCCGAGGCGGAAGCCGCGATACTGCAGGTGGTGCAGGATACCGGAGCGGAGCTTGTGGTGCTGGCGCGCTACATGCAGGTCCTCTCGGACCGGCTGTGTCAGGAAATGTCCGGCCGTATCATCAATATCCACCATTCCTTCCTGCCGTCCTTCAAGGGCGCCAACCCCTACAAGCAGGCCTATGAACGCGGGGTGAGGCTGATCGGCGCGACGGCGCACTATGTCACCGCTGATCTCGATGAAGGGCCGATCATCGAGCAGGATACGATCCGTGTGACCCATGCCCAAAGCGCGATGGATTATGTCAGCCTGGGTCGGGATGTGGAGAGCCAGGTGCTTGCGCGGGCCATCCACGCCCATATTCACCACCGGGTCTTCCTGAACGGGAACAGGACGGTCGTCTTTCCCGCGTCTCCCGGAGAGCATGTCTCCGAGCGCATGGGCTGAATTCGGGCTCCTTGCGAAACCGTGATTTGCGCCCCTTCTCTCCGTGGCTCGCCGTTCTGGACGAACCACGGAGAGAAGATTGTTATTCGGCGGGCTGGGCCATGGCCGCCGTGCCGGACCGCCCGCGATCTCCGGAGAGGCTGCGCTGGCCGAGACCGATGATGGCGACTGTCGAAAGGCTGGCGACAATCGAGACCCAGAAACCGTTGCCCGGGCCGAAATTATCGATCACCCAGCCGGAGACGAAGGCGCCGAGCGCCATCCCGATACCGATGCCGGTCATCACCCAGGTCACGCCTTCCGTCAGCATCGATTCCGGCACGCGGCGTTCGATCAGGCCGAATGCGGTGATGAAGATCGGCGAGATCGCCACGCCGCTCAAGAAGACGGCAAAAGCCAGCAGTGCAACCGTGGTGTTGGCGACGAGCAACGGCAGGGCGGTGAGTGCCAGCACGCTGACGGCGATCAGCAACTGGCGCTGCAGCGGTAATTTCGGGTTGAGCGCGCCGAGAATGAGGCCGACCACGAAGGAGCCGATGGCATAGACGCCAATGACGAGGCTGGCGGCCTCCGGCTGGCCCAGCGCCTTGGTGATTGCGACGGCGCTCACCTCGGCAGTGGCGAAAGTCGAACCGACGAAGATCAGCGCGAGCGTGATGATCTGGACCGGACGCAGAAAGATGGCAGAACGCTGCCGGCGACCGCTTTCAACCGGACGCACCCTGGGTTCGGTCGAGCGTTGCAGAAGAAAGGCGAAAGTGCCGAGCGCCAGGAAGGTGGTGCTGATCATCATGCCCGCTTCCGGAAAGAGCGAAACAGCAAGGCCGACGGATAACGAGGCGCCGGAGATGTAGACGAGCTCGTCGGCGGCGGATTCAAAAGCGAATGCGGTGTTGAGTTCCGGCCGGTCGCGGAAGATTTCCGTCCAGCGGGCACGCATCATGGCGGGAATGCTCGGCATGGTGGCGGCGAGGAAGGCGAAAAGGAACAGCGTCCAGACCGGCCATCTCTGATTTGTCGCGATAATCAGCGCCGCAAAGGCGATGACCGAGACGATGGTGGCCGGGATGAGGACGCTGCTCTGGCCCCTGCGATCCACCAGCCGGGAGATTTGCGGGGAGAGGGCGGCGTTGGTCAAGGCGAAGGTTGCCGAAACCGCGCCGGCCAGCCAATATTCGCCATGGGTTTGCGAAAGCATGGCGACGATGCCGATCGGGGCCATGGCAATGGGGAGGCGGGCGAAGAAACCGGCGGCGGAAAAACCTTTAGCGCCTGGAGCCCGGAAAATTTCTCTGTATGGATTGGCCATAGGGATCACCTTGTTCAGATGGTGTCCGCCACATACATACGTGGCGTATGTGAATGAGATAATTGCATACGGCGCGTATGTCAACTAATATACGCGTCGTATGTGGAAAGTGGAGAAAAAATGCGCAAACCTCGCAGCGAAATGATTGCCGAGACGCGGGCGAAGCTGCTCACTGCCGGCCGCAGGGCTTTTGGCAGCATCGGTTATGCGGAAGCGTCGATGGATGACTTCACCGCCGAGGCCGGCCTCACCCGTGGCGCGCTCTATCACCATTTTGGCGATAAAAAGGGCCTGCTTCTGGCCGTTGTGGCCGAGATCGACGCGGAGATGACGACAAGGCTTTGCGAGATTTCGTCGCGAGCCGCGACCCGGTGGGACGGCTTCGTCGATGAAAATGTCGGTTATGTCCGTATGGCCCTCGAGCCGGAAATCCAGCGGATCATGTTCCGCGACGGACCGGCGGTGCTCGGCGACCCCTCGCGCTGGCCGAACGCCAACGGCTGCATCTCCGCCGTGGCACGAAGCCTCGAGGCGCTCAAGGAAGAGGGAACGATCGCCGATATCGATCCGCAGGCCGGCGCCCGTTTCATCAACGCCGCCAGCAGCAGCGCCGCTCAGTGGATCGCGAATTCCGACGACCCCGAGACGACCTCGAAACGGGCCGTCGAAAGTTTCCGGACCTTTCTGGAGGGGCTGCGCATCCGGAAGGGATGATCCGGGGCTTGCTCATGCCGGCGTCGTTCGGCCGGCGTAGGATGGCGTCTTCGATGCGTCCTGACGGATTTCCCTTCAAAGCGGCTTTCGGGACATGGTCGTCTGCAAGTCATGCAACTGTCATGTGGCGGGTCTAGGAGAGATTGTGGTTTTCACATGTCTCGCGAGGGGAATATGCGCAAAATTGTTGCTGCTTTGGTCGCCACGACCATTCTTGCCGGCGCCGCTCAGGCTGCCGAGGTCTATCCGCTTGATCGTGCTACGATCCTGACCGGTTCGCCGTTCGATTTCAAAGCGGAATTCAATTCCGTCGTCAAGCCGGAAGACGTCAAGATCACCGTCAATGGCCAGGACTACAAGGCTGTTCTCGGCAAGGACGTGGAATTCGTCGCCGAAGAAAAGAACAAGGACAAGGTCCTTGGTTCGGCCGTCATCCTGCGTGGCATTTCGCTCGCCGATGCCGGTGACTACAAGGTTGAAGTTTCGGCCGGCTCCGAAACCAAGAGCGTCACCTGGACCGCCTATGGCACGCCTGACCAGGCGAAGGCCAAGAACGTCATCTTCCTGATCGCCGACGGTCTGTCGGTCGCCCACCGCACTGCCGCCCGCATCATGTCCAAGGGCATGACCGAGGGCAAGGCCAATGGCCGCCTCAACATGGATGACGTGCCGCCGGTCGCCTTCATCGGCACCTCCGCCACCGATGCCGTCGCCACCGACAGCGCCAACACCATGTCGGCCTACATGACCGGTCACAAGACCGCCGTGAACGCCATCGGCGTCTACGCCGACCGTACGCCGGCTTCGCTGGACGATCCGAAGGTGGAAACGCTGGCGGAAGCCCTGCGCCGCCAGACCAAGAAGTCGATCGGCATCATCTCCACCGCTGAACTGCAGGATGCGACGCCGGCTGCCGTCGTTGCCCACACCCGCAAGCGTGGCGACAAGGCCGAGATCAACGGCATGCTGCTCGACGTGAAGCCGGATGTGCTTCTCGGCGGCGGCTCCGCCTACTTCCTGCCGCAGGCCACGGCCGGCTCCAAGCGCAAGGACGACAAGGACTATATCGCCCTGTTCAAGGAAGCTGGCTACACGCTGGCGACCAGCAAGGCGGAACTGGCCACGGCTGCCGGCACCAATACCGGCAAGATTCTCGGCCTGTTCCACACCGGCAACATGGATACCGCGCTTGACCGCCAGTTCCTCAAGAAGGGCACCACGGGCAAGTTTCCGGACCAGCCGGGTCTCGTTGAAATGACCAAGGTCGCTATCGACGAGCTGTCGAAGAACCCGGACGGCTTCTTCCTGATGGTTGAAGCCGCCAATGTCGACAAGATGTCCCATCCGCTCGACTGGGATCGCGCCATCATCGACACGATCGAATTCGACAAGACCATCGGCGTCGCCCGCGAATTCGCGGCGAAGAACCCCGATACGCTGATCATCGTTACCGGCGACCATACCCATGGCGTTTCCATCATCGGCACCGTTGATGACGACAAGCCCGGCACGGAAATGCGTGAAAAGGTCGGTACCTATGCCGAAGCCGGTTTCCCGAACTACGAGGACAAGGACGGCGACGGTTATCCTGATAAGGTCGACGTCTCGCGCCGCCTGTTTCTGAACGCCAATAACGGCCCGGACCACTACGAAACCTTCCGTCCGAAGCTCGACGGCCCCTTCGTGCCGGCGGTTCAGAACGAAAAGAAGGAATACGTCGCCAACGAACAGTACAAGGATGTTCCCGGCGCCGTCTTCGTGCCTGGCATCATTCCGAAGAGCTCGGATAGCGGTGTGCATGCGGTCGATGATGTCGTTCTGCAGGCTGAAGGTCCCGGCGCCGAAGGCTTCCGTGGCTATATGGAGCAGAGCGATGTTTACAAGGGTCTTGCCGAAGCGCTCGCACTCGGCGTCAAGCAGACCAATTAATCTCTGAACGGGGTAAGGGCGCGCCGTGGCGTGCCCTTACCAGCATTCCCGTCTCACATCACAGGCCATGGCTGGTGATGATGAGAGGCCTTTCAAGAAGGAGAATGGTCATGGGCAAGCCTGATCAGGTGCGGTTCAACCGCCGCCAGGCCCTGGGCCTCATTGCCGGTCTGCCGCTGCTGGCCGCCGGCACGCGCGCGCAGGCGAAGAGCGACCTCACCTTTGACGAACTTTATGGCAAGGTCAGCGTCCTCGGGCTGGAGTTTTCCGACAAGGTCAAACAGCTGAACGGCAGGGAAGTCGCCATGCGCGGTTTCATGGCGCCACCGCTGAAGGCCGAAGCGCAGTTTTTCGTGCTGACCGAGATCCCCATGTCGATCTGCCCGTTCTGCTCCACCGATGCCGACTGGCCGGACAATATCGTCGTTGTCTATCTCGGCGAGAAGCAGACCTTTACTCAGCCGAGCCAGACGATCGAAGTGCGCGGCACGCTGGAAACGGGCTCCTGGACGGATCCGGATACCGGCTTCGTCAGCCTGCTGCGCATTCGCCGGGCTGAATACGCGACGGTTTGAGACCATGCTGCCCCTGACGATAGATCATCTTGCCGTATCCTTTCCCGGTCTTTCGGCACCGGTTCTCGTTGTCGATCATCTGGAAATCGCCGCCGGCAGCCGTGTCGCGCTCACGGGCGGTTCCGGCTCGGGCAAGAGCACCCTCATCAACATCATCGCCGGCCTTGAGCGTGTGCAGGCCGGCCGGGTTGTCTGGGGCGAGCAGAACATGGCGGATTTGCCCGAAGGCCGTCGCGACCGCTGGCGGGCGGCCAATATTGGCCTCGTCATGCAGGAATTTCATCTTTTCCCCGGATTGTCCGCGCTGGACAATATCCTGCTGCCCGCGCGCCTGTCGCGCGTGGCCAATGCAGACCTCATAAGACGGGCGGAATCCCTGTTTGCAACCGTCGGCCTCAAACGCGCCGGCCAACATGTCGAGACCATGTCGCGGGGTGAAATGCAGCGTGTCGCCATCGCCCGGGCGCTGCTGCGCAATCCCGGCGTCATCATTGCCGATGAACCGACCGCAAGCCTCGATCTCGAAAGCGGCGAGGCGGTCGGCGATCTGTTGCTTTCCGTTGCGGCCAGCACCGGCAGCACGCTGATTGTCGCCAGCCACGACCAGCATCTCGTCGGTCGCCTCGACCGGCGTCTGACCCTCAGCGGCGGCCGTATCGTCGCCGATACCGAGCGGAAGGAGATAGCGGCATGATCGGCTTCATCCTTGCCGACCTGCGTCGCCTGTGGCTCGGTGGCATCGTTGTGGTTCTGCTGGTGGCGCTGGCCACTGCGCTCGGCGTTGCGGTGACGCTGCAGGAACGGTCGCTGCGTCTCGGCAGCGCCCGCGCCGCCGATAAATTCGACCTCGTCATCGGCGCAGCCGGCAGCGAAACACAATTGATCCTCTCGTCCATCTTTCTGCAGGCGGCGCCCCTGCCGCTGGTGGATGGCGCGGTCCTGAGCAGGCTTGCCGCCGATCCGCGCGTCGCCTGGGCGGCGCCGGTCGGCTTTGGCGATTCCTTCGCCGGCTACCCCATCGTCGGCACAACGACGAACCTTGTCAGGAACACGACGCCCGGCTTTGCCGAAGGCAGGATGTTCGCGCTCGAAGGCGAAGCCGTCCTCGGCGCCGCCGTCAACCTGTCCGTCGGTGCTGAAATCAAGCCGATGCATGGCACCGCCGAGACCGGCGGCCGCACCCATACCGAAATCGCCTATAATGTCGTCGGAAAGCTGCAGCCGACCGGCACACCCTGGGATCGCGCCATTCTCGTGCCGATCCAGGCCATCTGGCACGTCCATGGCCTCGGCCAGGATGACAGTCATGATCATGAAGAAGGGCACGATGAGGGCTTTGCCGATGCGCTGCAACCGGAAGCCCGCCACGATCACGCCCATGAGGGCGCGGAGCGCCATGAGGATGGCGGAATGGATGCCGAAGGCGAGGCCGGCCGTGCCGAAGCTGCCGTTCAGCTCGCGGCCTCATCGGAGCAAGAGCACGCTCTTGCCCTCGGCCCGGCTACCGCGGCGCATGCGGAATCGGAGCATCACGGCAATATCGATCCCGATGCGCCGATCGTTGAGACATTCGGCGAAGGCCTGCCCGGCCTGCCGGCCATTCTCGTCAAGCCGAAGACGATTGCCGATGCCTATCGCCTGCGACAGGAATATCGTAGCGGCAATACATTGGGTGTTTTCCCGGGAGAGGTATTGACCGGCCTTTATGCCACGCTCGGCGACGCCAAGATGGTGCTGAGCGCGGTTGCCGCCGGTTCGCAGGGGCTGGTGGCGGCGGCGCTGGTGCTGGTGACGGTGATCCATGTCGGGCAACGGCGCCGGCAGATCGGCGCATTGCGGGCATTCGGTGCGCCCCGCGGCTCGGTTTTCGCCATTGTCTGGCTGGAGCTTTTCTTTCTGGTGGCGCTTGGTGTCGGCATCGGTTTTCTGGTGGGGTTGGGCGCCGCCCATATCGGCGCGCAGCTCTTCACCGCAAAAAGCGGTGTGATCCTGCCGGTTGGCTTCACCCGCGAGGATCTGCGCCTTGCATTCCTGCTGCTGGGTTTTGCTGCCATTCTTGCGGCGATACCGGCGCTGCTTGCCTATCGCCAGTCTCCGGCCGCCGCCCTCCGGGCCTGAGTTCAGGCAACCGCAGTTCATGCTCTTACGATGTCTCGAATGATGGTCAACCGGGTCCCGGCACGCTGCTGCCCGTTTTTTAGAGCCAAACCATCGGGGTGCGCCGCAGAGCCTAGCCTCGGACATACGCTTCGGGTGGGCAGGAAAGGCGCACATAAATATGGTTTTTACTGCGTCGCTTTTCGTGGCAGGCTGACGCCCTGGCTCGGGGAGAGGGCAAGCCGCATGATGGCGGGAGGAAACTGAGATGGCCGAAAAGAAACCGGATAAAACTGCCGCATCCCAGCAGACCGGGGCATCCGCTGCCGCACCGAAACTTCTTTCGGGCGGCAATCCCCAGATTGCAAAGGCATATGGCGATGCGCCGGTGCAGGCCTATATTGCCGCCATGCCCGGCTGGAAAAGCGCGGTCGGGGGCCGTATCGATGGCTTGATCGCGGAGGTCGTGCCCGGCGTGCGCAAGGCCGTGAAGTGGAACTCCCCCTTCTATGGCATGGAAGACGACGTGTGGTTTCTCAGCCTTCACTGCTTTACGAAATATATCAAGGTGACATTCCTGAACGGGGCATCCTTGACGCCTTTACCGCCCGGCGTCTCCAAACATCCGAGCGTCCGATACCTCGATATCCATGAGGGGCCATTTGACGAAACACAATTTGCGGACTGGGTGAGACAGGCAAGCATATTGCCCGGTGAAAAAATGTGAGTGCTTTGCTGGTTCCGTAGCCCCTAACCGGGCGATGATCGCCGCATGGGCGGGCGAATCATGCCGCCTTCTCCCGTCTCCAAGGTCGCGTCATGCCGCCGGTGATGAGAAATCGCGGGCTGCCCGATACAGTTTTTCCGGCGCGAAGAAAAACCGGCCGATCCGACCGATTTCTGTTTACTTTTGCCGGAGTTGCACGCCATCTCACGCTCACTGAATTCGCTGCCGGGCGTATCGCAAACCACATGGAGGATGAGATGAAGGCACTGGTGCTGGAAGAAAAAGGCAAGCTCTCGCTCAGGGAGTTCGACATTCCGGGTGAACTCGGACCGAAGGACGTGCGCATCCGCACCCATACGGTCGGCATCTGCGGCTCGGACGTCCATTATTACACCCATGGCAAGATCGGTCATTTCATCGTCAACGCACCCATGGTGCTCGGTCATGAAGCTTCCGGAACGGTGATCGAAACCGGTTCCGAGGTAACCCATCTCAAGGCGGGTGACCGCGTCTGCATGGAGCCGGGTATTCCCGATCCGACATCGCGCGCATCGAAACTCGGCATCTACAATGTCGATCCGGCTGTCCGCTTCTGGGCGACGCCGCCGATCCATGGCTGCCTGACGCCTGAGGTCATTCATCCCGCCGCCTTTACTTACAAGCTGCCCGACAACGTGTCCTTTGCCGAAGGCGCCATGGTCGAACCCTTCGCCATCGGCATGCAGGCGGCGCTCCGGGCGCGTATCCAGCCGGGCGATATCGCTGTGGTCACGGGCGCCGGCCCGATCGGCATGATGGTGGCGCTGGCAGCGCTCGCCGGCGGTTGCGCGAAGGTCATCGTTGCCGATCTGGCCCAGCCCAAGCTCGATATCATCGCGTCCTATGATGGTATCGAGACCGTCAATATCCGCGAACGCAACCTTGCCGAAGCGGTTGCCGAGGCCACGGACGGCTGGGGCTGCGATATCGTTTTCGAATGCTCGGGCGCAGCACCCGCCGTGCTTGGCATGGCGAAGCTGGCGCGGCCAGGCGGCGCCATCGTGCTCGTCGGCATGCCGGTCGATCCGGTTCCGGTCGACATCGTCGGCCTGCAGGCGAAGGAACTGCGGGTGGAGACGGTTTTCCGCTACGCTAATGTTTACGACCGGGCAGTTGCGCTGATCGCCTCCGGCAAGGTTGATCTGAAGCGGCTGATTTCCGCAGCCATTCCCTTCGAAGACAGCATCGCCGGCTTCGACCGTGCGGTGGAGGCGCGGGAAACGGATGTGAAACTGCAGATCGTGATGCCGCAATAAATAGGATCGAATGTTTGCCACTGATGGCTGCCGCTGATGATTGAGCAGCAGAGACATTGCGGAAAAGTATGAGTGCGGCCTGCCGGCATCAGGCAGGCCGCACATCAAAAAATCACCAGACTTCGCCTCTCCCTGAGCATTGTTTGGGCGCATCACACCAAATTGAGCGGAAAAATCGGCACAACCGCCGAGTTTGTCGGCAGTCCCATCCGGCGACTATTCAATTCTCGACAAAAAACAGTCAAAAAAGTATCGGTAATTTCTTCGGCGTGATGTGGATGTACTGCCGCCGCCCGCCATATGCTCCTCATCAACGCCTGGGACGAGCCATAAAGAGGAAATGGCTCTTGTCCGCAAATACGGCGGACGTGTCGATGGGAGGAATTATGATGCAGCCCGATCTGGAACTGGTGCACATCCGCAAGGGCGAATCCTTCGCCGCCTGGCGGCATGGCTATCCGTTCCGTACCGTGCGCTGGCATTATCATCCCGAATACGAAATCCATCTGGTCGTGGCGACATCAGGCACTTTCTATATTGGTGATTTCGTCGGTCGCTTCGGCCCCGGTCAGCTCATCATGACCGGCCCCAATCTCCCCCAGAACTGGATCAGCGAGATCGAGCCGGACGAAATCGTGCCGACACGCTCTCTCGTGATCCAGTTTCCGGAGAGCTTTATCGAGGACGCCTGCGCTTCCATGTCGGAGATGGATGTGGTGCGTGCGCTGCTGGATCGCAGCCGCCGTGGCATTCTGTTCGACGATGAGACCAGCGACCGCGTTCGCCCGCTGATCCTTCGGCTGATCGAGGCGCAGGGGCTGACGCGTCTGGCGCTTTTCTGGGAAATTCTCGATCTCCTCGTCAACGCGCCGTCTTCCGAAGTGCTGGCGAGCCTGAGCTACGAACTTGATCTGACCGGCATCGGTGACAGCGGCATCAACCGCGCCCTGTCGCATCTGCGCCAGCATCTGACCGAACAGGTCGAGGAAATCGATCTGGCCGACATGGTGGGCCAGAGCCCGAGCGCCTTTTCCCGCGCCTTCAAACGCCATACGGGAACGACGCTGGTGCGCTATCGCAATCAGTTACGCATCGATCTCGCCTGCCAGATGCTGCTGGCGGATCAGGACGTGAAGGTGGCGGAGGTCTGCTATGATGTGGGCTTCTCCAACCTTTCGAATTTCAACCGGCATTTCCTGAAGTTGAAGGGAATGTCGCCGTCGAGGTTCCGCACCATATTCGCAGCCCAGAAGGCAGCGGTCATGGCGGAGTAAACCAGCGACACATCGCCGATTTCCAAGAATTCGGGCAGAGGGCTGTCCGGAAACGGGGTCTTGTTGCCCCAATTTTCCAACCGGGAGGAAGAGTGAGATGAAAATGAAATCCAAGTTTCTGATGGCGACAGCCGCAATTGCAATGATGGCCGCTCCGGCGCTGGCGCAGGAAAAGCTGAAGATCGGCATGACCTTTCAGGAGCTGAACAACCCCTATTTCGTATCGATGCAGGAAGCCCTGAAGGAAGCCGCCGCAAGCATCGGCGCCGACGTCATCGTCACCGATGCCGGCCACGATGTGGCAAAGCAGATTTCTGACGTTGAAGACATGCTTCAGCAGAAGATCGACATCCTGCTTCTGAACCCGACGGACAGCGCCGGCATCGAAGCCGCCGTGCATGCCGCCAAGGCTGCGGGCGTGACCGTCGTTGCCGTTGACGCCAACGCCAACGGCCCGGTCGACACCTTCGTCGGTTCGAAGAACCGCGACGCGGGTTACCAGTCGTGCAAATATCTCGGCGAAGCCCTTGGCGGCAAGGGTGAGGTCGCGATCCTCGACGGCATCCCGGTCGTGCCGATCCTGCAGCGCGTTGAAGGCTGCAAGGCGGCGCTTGCCGAGTTCCCCGAGATCAAGCTGGTTGATACGCAGAACGGCCGTCAGGACCGCTCCGTTGCTCTCGGCGTCGTTGAAAACATGATCCAGTCGCGCCCGAACCTAGCCGGTATTTTCTCGGTCAACGATGGCGGTGCGATGGGCGCACTCGCGGCGATCCAGGGTTCCGGCAAGGACATCAAACTGACCTCGGTGGACGGCGCTCCGGAAGCGGTAAAGGCGATTGCCGACGGTGGCCCTTTCATCGAAACCACCGCGCAGTTCCCGCGTGACCAGGTGCGTGTCGGCCTTGCCATGGCGCTTGCCCAGAAGTGGGGCGCACGCGTCGTGCCGAAGGAAGTCCCGATCGACGTCATGGTCGTTGACAGCAAGAACGCCGGCGAGTTCAGCTGGTAAGAACTCCTCCCAGGCCCCGTCCCCGTCTTGTACGGGGGCGGGGTTAAATCCCGACCATCGAGGAGGGTGAAATGCTGGAACTGAATGGAATAAGAAAAAGCTTTGGCAAGATCGAAGTCCTGCGCGGCGTCGACCTTGAGGCGCGCGCCGGTGAGGTGCATGCGCTTCTGGGCGAGAACGGCGCGGGCAAGTCGACCTTGATGAAGATCCTTTGCGGCATTCTGCAGCCCTCGGAGGGAACCATCCGCATCGATGGCACGGATCGCCGCTTCGCCAATTATGATGAGGCGATTGCCGCCGGCGTCGGCATCGTGTTTCAGGAGTTCAGCCTGATCCCCTATCTCAATGCTGTTGAAAACATGTTTCTTGCCCGCGAGATTCGCGGGCCGCTCCGCCTTTTGAACAAGGGCGCGATGCGCAAGCGTGCGGCTGAAATCATGAGCCGTCTGGCGGTGGATGTACCGCTCGACGTGCCGGTGCACCGCCTCTCCGTTGCCCAGCAGCAATTCGTCGAAATCGCCAAGGCGCTGTCGCTGGATGCCCGTATCCTCGTGCTCGACGAGCCGACGGCAACGCTCACGCCCTCCGAGACCGAGCATCTCTTCAAGGTCATGCGCGAGCTGCGGCGTCAGGGCGTGGCGATCATCTTCATTTCGCATCACCTCGAGGAAATATTCGAGATCTGCGACCGCATCACCGTTCTGCGCGATGGTGAACTGATCGGCTCCTGCCTGACGTCGGAGGTCGACAACGACCGTCTGGTCGAGATGATGGTCGGCCGGCGCATCGAAGCGAGCTTCCCGCCCAAGCCGCCGCTCGATCCTTCCGCCGCAAAGGTGATCGAAGTCGAAGAGCTGCAATTGAAGAAGGGCGGTCCCGTCTCGCGCTTTGCGCTGCGAAAGGGCGAAATCCTCGGCTTTGCCGGGCTTGTCGGCTCGGGCCGCACGGAAACGGTTCTCGCCATGCTGGGCGCGCATTCCGCCTCGCGCCGCAAGATCAAGGTCGATGGCGTGGGTACGCGGTTTTCCGGCCCGGATGAGGCGCTGATGCGCGGCATCGGCCTGCTGCCTGAAAGCCGCAAGGAAGAGGGGCTGATTACCAGCTTCTCCATCCTGCAGAATATTTCGCTGAACAATTATCGCAAATACCGCAAGGCCCACTGGTTCCTCGATCTCAAAAAGGAACTGGAACACACGACGAAGGCCATGGCGCAGGTGCAGGTGAAGGCGCAGGGTCCCTTTGCCCGCGTCGACACGCTATCGGGCGGCAACCAGCAGAAGATCGTCATCGCCCGCTGGCTGAACCATGACATGCGCGTGCTGATCTTCGACGAGCCGACACGCGGCATCGATGTCGGCGCAAAGGCGGAAATCTATTCGCTGATGCGCGAATTCGCCGCCAAAGGCCATTCGATCATCATGATCTCCTCGGAGCTGCCGGAAGTGATCGGCATGTCCGACAGGGTCTGCGTCTTCCGTTCCGGCGGCATCGTCGCCACGGTCGAGGGCGAAGACATCAATTCAGAAACAATAATGACAAACGCCACCACCGGGAGGGTTGAACATGTCGCTTGATGCAAACACCGGCACTGCCGCGAAAATGGGCGGTTTCAGCTTCAGTGCCATGCTGCGTTCGCCGCTCGCCCTGCCGCTGGCGGGTCTCATCGTCGTATCGATCCTGATGGGGCTTGCGAGCGACAATTTCTTCAACCTCAACAATATCATGAACGTGCTGCGGCAGGTTTCCGTCGTCGGCATCCTCGCCGTCGGCATGACCTTCGTCATCCTTACCGGCGGCATCGACCTGTCGGTCGGTGCGGTCATGGCGCTTGTCGGCACGCTGTCGGCCGGGCTTATGGTGAATACCGGCCTGTCGCCCGCGGTCGCCCTGCCGGCCGGCCTCTTCATCGGTCTCGGCATCGGCATCTTCAACGGGGCGCTGGTCGCCTGGGGCAAGATGCCCGCCATCATCGTCACGCTCGCCACCATGGGCATGGCGCGTGGTCTTGGCCTCATCTATTCCGGCGGTTATCCGGTCAGCGGCATTCCGAGCTGGATTTCCTGGTTCGGCGTCGGCCGTATCGGCGTCGTTCCGGTGCCGGTCGTCATCATGGTGGTGATCTATGCGGTAGCCTGGGTGCTGTTGCAGCGCACGGCTTTCGGTCGCCATGTCTATGCGCTCGGTGGAAACGAACTGGCGGCCCGCCTTTCGGGGGTGAAGACGCAGCGTGTCAAGCTTGCCGTCTATGGTATCTCGGGTGTCACCGCAGCACTTGCCGCCCTCATCCTTACCGGTCGCCTGATGAGCGGTCAGCCGAATGCCGGCGTCGGTTTCGAGCTGGACGCTATTGCGGCGGTCGTTCTCGGCGGCACGGCGATTGCCGGCGGCAGGGGTCTCATCCTCGGCACGCTGATTGGTGCTGTGCTGCTCGGCATCCTCAATAACGGCCTCAACCTGATGGGCATCAACCCCTATCTGCAGGATGTCATCAAGGGCGGCATCATTCTGTTGGCCATCTATATCGGGCGCGAATGGCGCTGAGCCGGCCCGGAAACATCTTCATAAACGCAGGAGAATTAAATGTCTGAATCGCTGCAAGGCAAGATCGCGGTCATCACCGGCGCCGCATCCGGCATCGGGCTTGCCACAACGGAAGCGCTGTTGGAACAGGGCGCTACCGTGGTCATGGTCGACTGGAACGAGAAAGCCTTGAATGAACTCGCTGCCAAGCTCGGCGAGCGCGCCATTCCGCAGGTGACGAACCTTCTGGATGCCGACAGCTGCAATGCGATGATCCCCGAAATCCTCGGGAAGGTCGATCATATCGACATTCTCTATTGCAATGCCGGCACCTATATCGGCGGCGATCTCACCGAAACGACGCCGGAAGCCATCGACAAGATGCTGAACCTCAACGTCAACGCCGTTATGAAGAACGTTCATGCCGTCGTGCCGCATATGTCGGAGCGCAAGACCGGCGATATCGTCGTCACCTGCTCGATCGCCGGTCATTTCCCGACCTATTGGGAGCCGGTCTATTCGGGTTCGAAATGGGCGATCACCAGCTTCGTACAGGGCATGCGCCGCCAGATGATCCCGCACGGCGTGCGTGTCGCGCAGGTGTCTCCCGGCCCGGTCGTCTCAGCGCTTCTCGCCGATTGGCCGGAGGAAAATCTCCGCAAGGCCAAGGAATCCGGCAGCCTCATCGATGCGAGCGAAGTGGCCGATGCCGTCATCTACATGCTGACGCGCAAGCGCACGGTCACCATCCGTGACATGCTGGTCTTGCCGACCAACTTCGACCGCGTTTAAAAATCTCTGGAGCGGCGGAAAGACCGGAAACGGTCCCGCCGCTTAAAATCTGTTCAAGCACCGGATGATCCGCTCCGAGGAGTATCGCAAATGGCTTCCTATCTTGTTGGCGTCGATGTCGGGACCGGCTCGGCGCGCGCCGGTGTCTTCGATGTCGCGGGAAAGCTTCTCGCCACCGCCAAACGCCCGATCGGCATGCATCGCGAGGATGGCGGCATTGCCGAACAATCGAGCGGCGAAGTATGGCAGGCGGTTTGCGATAGCGTCCGGGAAAGCGTTTCCCGCGCCGGCATCGATCCCGCCGAGGTCGCCGGCATCGGTTTCGATGCCACCTGCTCGCTGGTGGTGCGTGGACCGGAAGATGAGACCCTGCCGGTGGGCGCACCCGATCATCCCGAGCGCGACATCATCGTCTGGATGGATCACCGCGCCGTCGAACAGGCGGAACGCATAAATGCCGGCGAACACGCCGTGCTGAAATATGTCGGCGGCCGTATTTCCCCGGAAATGCAGACGCCGAAACTGCTGTGGCTCAGCGAAAACAGGCCGGAGATCTATGCCCGGGCCGAGCACTTCTTCGACCTCACGGACTTTCTGACATGGAAGGCTTCGGGCGCGCTTGATCGCTCCGCCTGCACGGTGACCTGCAAATGGACCTATCTGGCCCATGAAAACCGTTGGGATGCGGAATATTTCACCCGCATCGGGCTTGGCGATCTCGCCGAACAGGGTTTTCGCCGCATCGGTGAAAGCGTCGTCCATCCCGGCACGGCGCTGGGTAACGGTTTGACGGAAGACGCCGCAAAAGCCATGGGTCTGGTTGCGGGCACCGCGGTTGCGGCAGGTCTGATCGACGCCCATGCCGGCGGCGTCGGTACCGTGGCTGCGGGCGGCGATGCGTCGCGATGCCTCGGTTATGTTTTCGGCACCTCATCCTGCACCATGACGACCACCGCCGAACCCGCCTTCGTGCCCGGTGTCTGGGGTCCCTATTACTCCGCCATGGTTCCCGGCGCCTGGCTCAATGAAGGCGGCCAGTCCGCCGCCGGCGCTGCCATCGATTACCTAGTGCAGCTGCACCCGGCATATGCGGACGCGAAGTCGCTTGCCGGCAAGGAAGGCAAAGCCTTGCCGGTATGGCTCGCTGACCGGGCGCTCGGCCTTGCCGGATCCGCTTCCGCTGCGGCGGAGATCGCCGAGGATTTTCATGTGGTGCCGGAGTTTCTCGGTAACCGTGCCCCCTTCGCCGATCCCCATGCCCGCGCGGTCATTGCCGGTTACGGCATGGAGACGGGCGTGGATTCTCTCGTCGCGCTTTATGTGGCGGGGCTTCTTGGCCTCGGTTACGGGCTTCGCCAGATCATCGAGACGCAGGCCCGCAATGGCGCGCCGGTGGAAACCATCAGCGTCAGCGGCGGGGCGGGCGCTCATCCGCTCGCCCGGCAATTGCTGGCGGATGCGACCGGTCTTCCCGTCGAATTGACCGCGTGCGAAGAGCCGGTGCTTCTCGGGTCTGCGATGCTCGGCGCGGTTGCCGCCGGAATCTATCCGGATCTCATGGCGGCAATGCCCGCCATGTCGCGGATCGCCAGCTGTGCTACGCCCGATCCCGCTTTTCAGACGGTTCACCAGTCGCGTTACGATGCGTTTCTGGCGCTGCAGAATGCGGCGCGCGCCATTCGATCCGCCAGCCATTCCTGAACCAGACACTTAGACCGTCCGGCCATACTGGCCGCAATTAACGAGGTTTCCATGCAGTTTTCCGGAAAATCCGTCATCATCACCGGCGCAGGCAAAGGCATCGGCCGCGCCTGCGCTCGCCTGATGGCCGCGCGCGGTGCGGAAGTGGTGGCAATCAGCCGCACCCAGTCCGATCTCGACAGCCTGAAAGGCGAGATCGGCGGCCGTTCGATCCGCGTCGATCTTGCCGATGTCGCCGCCACCCGCGCCGCCATGGCCGAAGCAGGCCCCTGCGATTTCCTGATCAACAGCGCCGGTATCAACGTGCTCGAAAGTGTGCTGGATATGAGCGATGCGGGTTATGAAGCCGTTCTCGGCGTCAACCTGCGCGCGGCTTTGGTCACATGTCAGGAATTTGCCCGTGCCCGCGTTGCGAAGGGCGGCGGCGGCGCCATCGTCAACATCACCTCCATCGCCGGTCACCGCGGTTTTCAGGATCATCTCTGCTACGCGGCGTCCAAGGCCGGGCTTGAAGGGGCGACCCGCGTTCTTGCCAAGGAGCTTGGCCCGCACGGCATTCGCGTCAACGCGGTTGCGCCGACCATCACCCTTACCGAACTGGCTGCGGAAGCATGGAACGACCCGGCGAAAAGCCAGCCGATGATGGTTCGCCATCCGCTCAACCGGTTCGCCGAAGCGGAAGAGGTGGCTGAGAGCATCGCGCTGCTCCTGTCGGATGACAGCCGCATGATTTCCGGAGCCGTATTGCCGGTCGATGGCGGTTTCCTCGCCGTTTGATGTGCGTAGGGAAAGTCTGACGCGCAAACGTCTGCCCGAAAATAAAGAACGCCCGGCAAAGAGCCGGGCGCTCCTCTTGATGAATGACAATGCTGTTAATGACGATGCTTGGGCATGTCCTTCAGCTGGTCCTTGGTCCATGACGTGACCGCGTGGACATCGCCGTCCTCATCCCGCATGAAATCAAGATCGCTGAGCGGTACTGCGACCGGCTTTGCGCCGATACCAAGAAAGCCGCCGACATCGATGATGGCGGTGCTGCCGGCCCCGACGCCGTGGACATGGTCGACCTTGCCGACCTTGTGATCGTCTGCACCATAAACGGTGGCGCCTTCAAGAACGGACGGCGTCAGTTCCGTTTCAACCAGGCGTACGTGATTGGTGTGATCCATTGTTCTTGCTCCTGTCTTGGTTTGCAAAAAACAAACTCCCCCGTCGCAAAACCGTTCCATCCAATGTCGTCGTCATCGGCCGGCGCGGGCTGCTGATTTCTCATCGGTACATTGTTGGGGTTCCCGGTGAAACACTTCGGAAAAGGTTGCGGAATGGTCACACCTTTTCTCTGGAAGACAAGTTTTCGCTAAATTGCAACCGCTAAAGTTGTTGCGATGACGTGTCGGGATGTTATCTCTGCGTCAGGTTGAATCATCGAGGGGATGAGGGATGAAGAAGTTGGGGGCGGTTTTGCTGGTGGCTCTCCTGAGTGCATGTGCAAAGCCATCTGACGGACCGACCGCAGGCAATATCCGATCTGCGACCTTCCCTCGAACCAACGAAAAAATCCCAGTTATCGAGCTGGCGAATGCGCCGGCTTCCACGGTGTCCGCCGGCAGCCCGCAAAGCGCCTCGGGCCCCGGCCTTACCGCGCTTCGCAACACCGGCTACAACGCCCAGAGATTGCGGCGCGGCGACGTGATCGACATCACCGTGCTCGATACCGGCGAAGACGGGCTTTTCTCCCCGACGCAAAGCAAGACGCTTAATCTCGGGCGCTTCACCGTTGATCAGAGCGGCTCGGTGAATATCCCCTTCGTCGGCAAGCAGCGGGTGGTGGATTCGACGCCCGAGGGGCTGCAATCGCAGGTCGTTGCCGGGCTGAAGGGATCGGCCGTGAACCCGCAGGCGGTCGTCACCGTCGTCGACAAGCCGACGAGCGCCGTCATGCTGAGCGGTGCGGTGAAAAATCCCGGAAAAATAACGCTCACTGCCCGTCAGGAGCGGGTGCTCGATGCGCTCAATCAGGCCGGCGGCCCGACCGTCGCTGCGGGCGCCGCCACGGTTACCGTCGTTCGCGGCTCGCAAAGGGCAAGCGCGCCGCTTGACCGCGTCATGCGGGAAGACCGCCAGAATATCCGCCTGTCGCCTGATGATCAGATCATGATCGATGGCGATGCGGCGAGCTACACCGCGCTCGGCGCCTTCAAGAGCGCCGGCGAATTCCAGTTCGAAGCCGGAAAACTCACCCTGGCGCAGGCTGTCGGCCGCGCCGGCGGATTGCTGGATGACCGTGCGGACGCGCGCAATGTCTATGTCTTCCGCAACGAGATCGTTCAGGTTCCCGCCGCAACCGTATCGGGCGCGAAAGGCCCGGCTGCGACCGCCACGACCATGCGGCCGGTGATTTATCACGTCAATATGCGCGATGCTTCCAGCATTGCCCTCATGCAGCTCTTCCAGATGCAGAAGGGCGATGTGCTTTATGCCAGCAACGCGCCGCTGGTGGATTCGGCCAAGCTCCTGACCGTGTTCCAGAAGAGCGTGCCGACGGCGGCAGCACCGCTTCCCGGCAGCGGCAACTGACCCATGAGGCGCTACAGAAGCTGTAGCGCTTCCATTGCCGATTGCGGCCGCGACGCGGGTTCGTCGTGGGAACAGGCGTCCGCAAAATCCGCCAGCCTTTGCGTTGTTCGCATCTCATCCGTAGCGATAAGCCGCCGGGCAAGCCGCCCCACGGAGAATATATCCTGATCCGGCTTTGCGGTTGCGTCCCGCATCCGTTCCGGTGCTGCAAATTCGCGCGAGGCGGCAAAGCTCATGCCCCGGTCCGCGTGTTTTCGGCCGATCTCCAGCGCAATGCCGAAATCGCCAAGCCTGCCCGTTTCGAAATCGCCATCCTCCAGCAGAATATTGGCTGGCGTGACATCACAGTGGACATACCCCCGTGCATGCATGGCGCTCAGCCCTTCCAGCAGGCGGCGAAGGATTGTGATCGCCTGCGGCGCGCTAACCGGCGGCTGCGATGCAAGCGATGCCAATGATTGCTGGAACCACGGCTGTAACAGTCCCGGTCGGCCATCGGCCAGTCTCAGCAGCGCCGATGTTTCCACCAGGCAAGGATGGCGCAATGTCAGGCCGAGCTGCGCCTCCTCGCGTAATCTTTGCAGCAGCGCCGCGTCGTTTCTCAACGCCGGCGGCGTGGTTTTCAGGGCGTGAAGGGAGCCAAGATCGCGGTGCCGCACCTGCAGCAGCAGCGTGTTTTCGCTTTCGTAGGCAATCCGTTCAAGGGCAAAACTGTCAGCGATCCAGCCGGGTTTCGCATCGGAAAAATGCGAGATTTTCCGGTCCAGCGCATTTCGGACCTGATCGATCAGGTCTTTCTGTTCTTTGGCAGGCCTTTCCCGCGTGCCGTCATGGCGAATGCTTTGCCACAGATCGTAAAAGCGCTCGGCGACCTGCGGGTAGGCAGGCCCATCGCCCGGTTGTTTACCCTTGCTCAAGCCGGTTTCCAATCACGATGGCGCTGACATTCTCGCGTGCGTCCTCGATCAGCGCTTCCTGGATCAGGGCGCTGGCGCAATCCTTGATCGGGGTGTTGCCGACGATCTCGGCAATGGCCCGTTCCTTCAGGATTTGCACCAGCGGATAGCTGCACAGGAGCAGCCTGTCCTGCGACCCCCAGTCTTCCCCGACGATATCCGGCCGGAACTGCTGGGAAAGGCCGACACATTGCGAGAGCTGCCTTTTCATGCCGACAACGACGTGATCGCGCGAAAGCTGATGCATGGTTCCGTTTTTCAGGAGATAGGCGCGCGCGTCGCCGGACCACAGGACGCTCAACCTGCGACCGATAATGGAGGCAATGATGACGCTTGCCATCGGCCTGCCGTCGGCGCCCATGGTTTGCCGGGAAAGAAGCAGGCTGTTGACGGTGCCGAGTTTTCCCCTGATCTGCTGCGCCATCACCTCGGGGTTTTCGGCATCGGGCGTCTCGGCAAGAATATTTGTGGCCAGACGTGCGGCTTCCACGGCGCTGTGCGTGTCGCCCTGTCCATCTGCTATGGCGAAGAGGGCAGGGGTCTGGGAAACGAAAAGCGAATCCGCGTTCAGGGAAAGCCGTGTTCCGGGGTGCGTGGCATAGCTGTAGACGACCGATGACGGCTGTTCGGTTGCCGGCGCGGGCGCGGGCGTCATCACGGGCGGAGTTTTGTGTTTTGCACTTTCCTGCGCCTGTACGGGTATCGAGCCGTCCTCATCGCCCTTGCCTGCCATGTCGCTGAAGAGGCGCAGGAAATCGGAAGCTTTCGGTTTGCCGTCGAATTTGAGGCCGCGGGCGCGGCGGCTGACAGGATCGATGCGCCACCAGAGGCTGGTCGGCACGCGGCTGCGCACCATTTCCGGCGCGTCATCCTCTTCCCGCGGTTTCGGCAGGCGCAGTTTTTTGACGGCGGTGTTAAACCGGGACATGTCGAAATCGCCCGTCATGGATGTCTCGGCCAGCGCCTCGGCGGCCATGAACCAGGTGTCGTCGAGATAGAGCGTTCTCGGATGTTTCCGGAAGCTATTGAGCTGGGCAATGATGGCAAGCGGATATTTGCGTCCCACCCGGTCTGCACTGGGCACCAGCACGCCGGCATAGGCGCTGTTGCCCCATATGCCGCTTTCGATGATAAAGCGTATGGGCGGCGATGACGTAAATATTGCGGGCCATCGGCCTGAAAACAGGTCCGCGCAGGCGTGTAGGCCGGATCGCAGCCAGTCGTCAAAGGTCCCGATCAGCTCCCGTTCAAGCCCGTCGGAGATGAAGTCGCCATGGCTGGGGACCTTGCCGAAGAAACCGATGCGATCGCTTTCCGTTGCGGTTTCCGCGGGCCTCGATGCCTGATTGGCCATCAGTCGTTATTGACCACGGTGCTTTTCGTCGTTGCTTTCATCATAGATCCCCTCCTTAAAAAAACGGTGCGCCGCCCCGCCGCTAAAATTGTGCGGGGCAGGCAAAGCTGGCGATGGCGTCCAGCCGGAACGGGTTGAGAACCGAGCCGAACTGGATATCGAATTCGGCAGCCTGCCCGCCATTCGCAAATCGCACCCGCAGCAGGTCACCCGACTGGTTTTCGATATCGGCGCCGTCGAACAGCCGGAATGGCGACCAGTCGCCGTTTTCGGTTTTCGCCTGCTGCCAGCCGCCCGGCTGGAAAGCGATGCGCGACAGGCTCGCCGTGTTTTCACGCGACGGCCAGGTGATCGATTTCGCCTGAATGGGGCCGTGATAATAAACCACCCGCTCGCCTTCGATTTCCAGCATCACCGCGCTGGAGGCATTGGTGAGCGAAACGGGTTTGACATTGATCGACACCGCCGGCGTCTCGCTGCCATTCGGGAAAAAGGCGCGCGAAATCTTGTCGGCATTTTCGAACTGGGCGACGGCGCTGCTTGGAATGCCGGCGGCGCCGAAGGTGCCTTTCCAGCCCCAGGGGTTGGTCGTCTTGTCGACAAAGGCTTCCATTCGCTGTTTGAAGAAGGACTGGAAAACCCCTGCTGGCCCAAAGAGACGGGTGAAATCCGCGATGGCGACATCGCGGGAAGACGACCTGTCGAAAGGATAACGCCCGGTCACGATGGAAGAGCACAGGGATGCCGCATCGGCCGCCCAGAGTTCGGCAATGCGGCTGCGGGCGGATTTGACCGCAAGCGAGCCGACATCCGCCGCCACACCCGCCACCCAGACATCGAGGGGTGCCGGCAACTCACGGGCCTGCTGCAACAGATCCTGATTGGCCTTGGTGAGTTGACTATCCACGTCGAACACTCTGGCGACTTCATCGGAGGTGGTCGCCGAGCGGGCAAGCTGCTCGTTCAGCATCTTGAAATGCGCAAGCAACTGTTCCGATGGCGAGCCTCCGGCCTTGCCGCCATTGGCCTGCTCGCCCGTGGTGGCCGCGCCTTTCGCCGCCAGCATGTCCTGCAGTCTCGCATAGGGATCGGCTGCGTTCACCGTGGCGGCCAGAACGGCTGCCGTCGCGTCGCCTTCAGCGGCGGAGGCGAGTGCGGCGGGGTTTGCTCCGGGGCGCAGATCGGTCGCTTCCGCAATCGATCTGGCAGCCTCCACCACGATATTGCGTTCATTGGCAAGCGCGCGGGTTGTCTCCACCGCGTCGCCAAGGGTCTGGGACGGCTTGACCCGAAGGTCGGCCAGCGTATCGGCCCATTTTTTCTCGAAACGGTCGAAATAGATTTGCAGCGCGGCCTGCGCCACCTGCTCGACCGTGGCACCCCTTATGGCATCATCGGAACCGCGCACCCATCCTTCGGAAAGTGCGATACGGGCCGCATGGGCGACCTGCGGAATGACGACGCTGCGATATCCCTCCGCCGTGAAAAGACCTTCGATGCCTTCCGCCGCCATCGGCGCTTTGCTGCGCCGCTCGAAGGCGCGCTCTCCCAGCGGGCCGAAGGCTGTGGCTGGTGTCCATTCCATCAGTTCCCGCGCCTGCGGAAGACCGGCGAGAATATCATAGGCGCGCGTGCCGACAGCCTGATTGCGGATGGTTTCACGGGCAGTTGCGATGAGCCGCGCATCGAGCTCAATCGGGGCGAGCACGCCGTCCGCCAGCGCTTTCGCATGCTGGTCGAGCGCTTCTCTCGCCGCCGCCCTTCCATCGCCGGGATAGAGGGATGCGAACATCTGGTGTGTCTGCACGGTCAGGAAATCGGGGTCCAGCGCACCCATGCCGCCAAGCATTCCATAGAGCTTCAGCGAATTGAAGGTGCGCGTGATATCCTTTTCGTCCTTGAGCTGTTTCTGGAGCTGCACGATCATGCGCGGCAGGAGCAGGGCGTTGAGCGCGCGCTGATAGGCGTCACGCTGCCGTCCGGCGATCTTGTCTTCCTGATCGAGCCCGAAGCTGACATTCCACACTCTCTCGCGGGCAAAGCCGGAATTGACGTCGCGCAGATTGTCGAGCGCCGGAAGGATGCGGAGAAAATCGGCGTCGGAAACATCGCGCACGGGAATGCCCTGAACGAGCTGTTCATAAGCGCCAAGTTTGCGATCCGCTTCGGCAAGCGCCTGCGTATTGGCGAAATAGGTGAAAATCCAGCCGGTGAAGACGATGGCGACCGCGGCGGCCGATATGCCATAGGCGATGCGCCGCACCAGCAATTGCCGTCCGGAAAGGCGCTTGTCGCGCATCACCAGCGCGGCTTCGGGGAAGATGACATCCTTGAACAGCCGCGACAGGAAGTAGCTTCGGCGAGTTCTGGCCGCTGCGGGAGACCTTTCCGTTTCCGGCTGCGTTCCCGAAGCGAGATAAACGCCACGCAAAAGCGGCGCTTCGATCAGCGGAGAGCTTGCGCAAAGTTCGGTCAGGGCCTCATGGAGCCGGTCTTTCAGCCGCGCGAGTTCGGCGGGGAAACGGAAGATGCGGCCGCGCGTCTCGGCATTCTGTTCCTGCTGCAGGCGCTCGATCAGCATCGCATCGACCCGCTGTTGCAGCAGTTCGAACTCTTCCGTCAGGCGTTGCGGCAGGTTCTCGGCGGTATAGCTCTCATCCAGTTTGAAGGTGGTGCCCCATACCTGCTGGCGGTCGGTCTTGTTGAAACCGTCGAAGAATTCCACGAAACCATGCAGCAGATCGGCCTTGGTCAGCACGATATAAACCGGAACGCGCACATGCAGATATTCATCGAGTTCCGACAGCCGCTGACGTATGGAACGCAGTTCCTGCCGCTGTTCCTCGGGATCGCGGCTGAGGAGATCGGGAATGGACAGGGTGACCAATGCGCCGTTGATCGGCTGCGAACGGCGATACCGCCTCAGAAGGCCGAGAAAGCCTTCCCATCCGGCTTTCGACGAGCCGTCGAGATCATCCTGGGTCGTGTAGCGCCCTGCCGTGTCGATCAGGATCGCCTCATCGGCGAACCACCAGTTGCAGTTGCGCGTGCCGCCGATGCCCTTCACCGCATTTTCGCCGAGCGCATCGCCAAGTGGAAATTGCAGGCCGGAATTGGTGAGCGCCGTCGTCTTGCCTGAGCCGGGTGCGCCGAAGATCACGTACCAGGGAAGGTCGTAAATATAACCGAAACGTTTTTTCGTGACCCGCCGCAGCAGCGCCAGCGCTTCCTTGAGACGCATCTGGATTTCGCCGACTTCGGCCTGGCGGTTGGCCAGGGCTTCGCGCTCGATACTGTCGACGAGTTCCTTGTCCTGCTTGCGCCCGCGATAGATGGTGACGGCGATATAAATCAGCCATATGGCGAGAACGATGCCGATGGCGATGAGCCGGGCCTGCGTCGTTCCCAAGGGCTTGAAATCGCCCAGCGCGATCAGATAGCCGTAAAACCAGATGACGATGCAGAGCGCGACCACCCATAATAGCGACAGGAAACGGCGGCCGATGAGAGCGGCATAGCTCTCGACATAGGATCGGATCGTATAAAAATAGCTCAATGGATTCATGGCTGTGCCTCTTGCGGCTGCTGTCCCGAACTGTTCTCTATGGTCGGCGAGAGAATGCCGGCGTCGCTCAGTTTTTCATCGGGATTGGTCAGGACCATGATTTCCGTTCTGCGGTTGATCTGGCGGCCTTCCTCCGTTTTGTTGTCGGCGATCGGGTCGCTGTCGGCACGGCCTTCCGTCAGGATCGCTTCCGGGCCGGTGAATTGTGAAAGAATGTCCCCGACCGCCTTGGCGCGGGCTTCGGAAAGGTGCCAGTTGGACGGAAATTCCACCGTCTTGATCGGTACGGTATCGGTATAGCCGATGACGACGGCGCGGAATTTCTCAGCCGCAAGCGCACCGCCGATACGCTGGATGAGATCGCGGAACTGCGGGCTGACATCGGCGCTGCCGGTGGAGAACAGGCCCGAATTGTTGATGCGAATGCGCAGCCGCCCGTTTACATCCGCCAGCGTGACGAGTTTCTTTTCGACTTCCGGCTGAAGGAAGGCCATCAGCTTTTCAAGCCGGGAGGGTTGCCGTGGCTCCACCGGCTTCGGCGGTTCCACGACCTTGGGCGTTTCGACCTGCGTCGGTGGCTGGGGCGGGCTTGCGATCAGCACGCTCGGCGTCTCGTTCGGCGGCAAATGGGCGAGCCTCTCGAAGGTGACATCGGATGCGTTGTTGAGCGACAGCGTGAAGAAGAGATAACCAAGCGCGAAGGCAAGCGCCATCAGGGACAGCAGGGTCCACAGTGCAGCCATCGTCCGCAATGGTGTATGACGGGCTTCCACGCCTTTCCAGTGCGGCGAAAGCTCCCGTTCGAATGTGCCGTATTGGCCGATCAGCGTCTTGTAGAGGCTGTCGCGGATGCGCGAAAGCTCCAGCGCACCCTTCGGCGAAACGCGGGTGCGCCCTTCGAAAGCCAGCGACAGGCACAGATAGATCAGCAGCAGCAGATCCTTGCTGGCGCCGGGCGACTGATGGAAATGGTCGAGAATGTCGAAAACCCGGTCGCCGCCGGTAACATCATTGTGGAAGGTGGAGACAAGGCCGGAGCGCGCCCAGCCTGCTCGCACGCCCCAGGGCTTGCTGAGAACAACATCATCCACCGTGGCGCAGACGACATAATGCGCCGCTCTTGCCCGCTCGGGGCTGATGCGGGCGGAAGCAAGGTCGCGCTCGTAGCGGGTGATCGCCTCAATGCAGGCGCGGCGAAGCTGATCGGTATCAGGCTCCGCATCGCTGAAGCGCAGGAGATGCGCGAGGTTGAGAAGGGGAGCGGCCGATTGCACGAGCGTCGGCACATCGCCGCCGCCGAAATGGAAACCGGAGAGCAGCTGATCGACCGGCATGGCGGCCGCGCCTGCCTTCGGCCGCCATGCCGGGGCGTCGGTCTCGACAATGTCTTCGAGGATCGCCGCCATGTTGCGGGCGTTCTGGTTGCGTCTGCGGCTTTCCTCGGTGATTTCGACCACCGTCGGCAAATCCTGCCAGGAAGAGGGGTTTTCGTTGCTCATTCGCGTAACGCCCACATTTCCATCTCAAGCCCGGGGAACTCGCCCGCCAGATGCAGGGCAATCGCGCCTGATGTCTCAAGCTGCTTCCAGAGGGGTGATTGCGTGTCGATCTCGAAATAGACGGTTCCGGACCGATAGGGCAATTGCCGCGGCAGGACCGGCAGGGAGCGCACGGGAATGCCGGGCAGAGCCACATTGACCAGTTCGGAAATCCGCTCCACCGGCCCGACCTTGATCTGTGCAGGCAGGCGGCGGCGAATGTCTTCGGCGGCCATATCCGCGCGCACGGCAAGCACGAAGCCGGCATCGCGCAGCAGCGTGCGGTCGTGGATGGTGCCGACGCGGACGCCGTGGCGGCGTTCCACCAGCTCGATCGCCACGGCTGCCTGTTCCAGAACCGCTGACAGCGATGTGCGCAGATCGTCGAAAACCGCCCCGAAGGTGGCTTTCAAGTCCTCGTGCCGATAGGGCGGGAAATCCGTCGCGCGTTTTTTGTCCGTGGTGAAGGTTGCAAGCTCGCCGGCAAGCTGGATGCAGTCTTCGTAAAAACGGATGGGGTGAAAACGCGTGGCGTTGGCGCAGCGATGCGCCAGCAGCGGATCGGCCCGGTTGAGGATTTGCAGCAGGAAATAATCGCCCACTTCCGCCGTTCCCCTGATCGTCGGATCGCCGATGCGTTCGGCAATCGCCTGGGCGCGGTGGCGCACGATCCCCAGAAGCTCCGTCAGCAATTCGTTGAGGCGGGGCGCCGCCGCGCAGCTGAGGCTCGGAGGAATGAAATCCGGGTCCAGAATGACCGCGCGGTCCGAGCGGACCTCGATGACCCGTGCCAGCCCGATGAGATCGTAACCGGAAAGATCGTCGCCGGTTTTCAGGAATTTCAGGCTGAGACGGCCGACATCGATGGGGGCCACGAAATCCGTCTCGATATTCGTGTCGGAGACCTCATAGCTGGAGGCGGTGAAGCGCACATTGTTCGCATCGTTGCGGCCGCTGGCGGACATGTCGGCCTTGCCGGGCTGCCGGGCCGGCAGGGCGAGATAGATAACGGCGTTCTTGACGCTTTCGTCGAGATCGAGCGGCGGCGGCAGGTCGGAATCTTCAGGCGCTTCGAAAGGTGTTCCATCGGGAAGAACGCCGCGCAGGTTCGACAGGGCGAATTGCCCTATCGACAGCGCGCTGCGGTCCACGCCGATTTCGGCGATGCCCCACGGGTAAGGTGAGAGGTTGCGCGTGGTGTTGCGCACCAGCCGTTCGGTCCAGCGGTCGGATTGCTGAAAATGCTGAACGCGAAGAAACATGCCCTCGCTCCAGGCAACACGGTTCTCATGTCTCATCGTGGTTGTTTACCCCTTTTGCATCGGCCGTTATCGCGTCAGGTTCCTGCGTGGGCGCGGCCTCACCCCGCGCTGCCCGCTGCAGGAACTGCCTGATCGGCAATGGACGGCCGTTTTCCTCAAATTGCTTTTTGTAAGTGGACCAATAATCGGTCTTCATGATCAGTCCCTGCCAGTCGCGGCGCTCGATTTTGGCACGGAGATCGTTGCCGGCATCGACGGAGGCTTCGAGAAGCCTCGGCTCAAGCTTTTGCGTGCAGCCATGGATCAGGGTTTCGAGAGAGGCGGCGAGCCGCCGCTGCTGGCGGATGAGCGTTTCCACCCGCTCGCTCAGGGAGGCCGACGAACCGTGGCCGGCGCGCTCGCCTTCAATGTCGAGAATGGCCAGACAATCGGCGCTTTCCTGCTCCAGCGCGGTCAGAAGATCGCCGATCTCCTGCGCGGTCGAAGCATCGGCAGTTGATGCGTTCTCCAGGGTCAGGTCTTCGCCTGCTTCCGGGAAAACGCTGTCGAAATCCTCGTTACCTGAGGCCGGAACCGGACGAGAGATCATCACCGGCGTGTTCAGTGCGTCGGTATGTTCGTGCTCGCTGCTTGCAACCGGCTCCTCGTCCCAGTTATCAGGCAGAACGGCACCTATTCCGCGCGCCGCGGGCGGTTCGCTCCAGCCGATCTCGACATTTCGCGAAATGGATTTTGCCTTCCGCTTCGCGCCCTCGCGCCATGTTTCGGACCAGTCGTCGGCGGCGGCGGTGTTGCCCATCACGCCGCCGGCCGAGCGGCCGTTCGGGGCGATGTCGGCAAGGATCGCAGAAATGGTCAGCGGCTCGTCACTCATGCGCAGGGAAGCATCGGGATCGGAAAAATCCAGCTCGGCATCGCCGCTGATGGCGACCTGAAAAACCTGCCCGCCAATATCGATCTGCGAACCGTCGCGGAGACGCGCGCTTTCGCCTTCCAGCAGCAGGCGGCCATCGACCAGCGTGCCGTTCGCGCTCTGGTCGAGGATCGTAAAACCTTCACCATCGCGGCTGAGCGTGCAGTGCAGCTTGGAAACGCGCCGCTCATTGTCGTCTATCTGCCAGTCGCAATCGCGTGACCGGCCGATGACGCGGCGGCCGCGCTCGAAGCTCCACTGACTGGCTCTTGCGGCTCCGATATTTCGTGTGTCCTTGAGTGCAAGCTTCATATCCATGCCCTCACGCGGAAATCGCCGAGCCTTCCCGCTCGGTCACCACAGCATCGGCGCTGTCTTTTTCTGCGGGCGCCACGCGAGCCCAGCTGTTCCAGCCGAGGCGGGCAGGGGCATCGGACTGGCCGAGGCGGCAAAAGGGAATGTCCTCCTTTTTCAGGATCACCTGCACATCGAAATGCAAGGCGCTTCCGGCGAACAGGCGTGTCAGCGAAAATATCTCCGCAAGTCGCTTCGATCCTGGCGTCAGGGCCAGATAATCCGCATAGTCGACGGGACCGATCACGATCCGGAAGCCGCCGCTCATATCTTCAACAGCGCTTCCCGCCGTTGTGTTCTGTCCGAGCCTCAACCCGGATGCCTGTCCGAGCTGGCTTTGTTCGTGAAGCGGCAAAGCCACCCATCGCCGGCGAAACTGTTCGACATTCACCGGAAGTCCCGTGAATTCGCAAAGCATCGAGGTCAGGGCCGAAACATTGCGGTTGCGGCCGGCCAGAAGACCGCTGAAACGCAGGAGCGCATCTTCGCTCACGCCTGCCTTTTCCACCAGACCGGCAGTGCGGAACCCGGTGAGTGCGAGCAGGGTTTTGCGAAAACCGTTCTCCTGCCGCTCGGCCGACCAGCGTAATCCCCTTGCGAGGCGGTATTTTTCCGTCGCGGATACAAACAACTCGCTGAACCTTGCCGCGAACAGATTGAAGAAGCTCGCCAGCGCGCCGGAACGATTGCGCTCCTCCCGCTGCAGCAATTCGCCATAGGCCGGCGGCAGCGAACCGAGCGGCCCGACGATGGGCGCGAAGGCCGATTTCAGTTCGGCCTGGCCGCGTTTGCGGTTGAAACCGCTGATCGCCAGCGAGGTTGGCTGTGTTCCGCCATGGGCGCCGACGACAATCCCGTCATCCGCCGAAACGAGCTGGGCGACGCGAAACGCGGTGGCGGGCTCAAAACGGCCGGGATCGTCGCTGAGAAGCGCCGCCTGCCGGTCTTTCATGGTTGGCGTCTGCTGTTCCATCCCGGTCTCCTAGAGCAGCGGCCGGTCGGCCGCGCGGGCAGGCCAGCGGGCAATCGGTTTGGAGTGGCCGCGCATCGTCGCCGTCAGCCGCGTGAAACTGTTGATCGAGGTGTAGAGCCCGAAGAAATGATTGAGGACATTGGCGAAAACAAATGCGGCAGGCCGCGCGATCAGCGCAGGGTCGAATTCCACGGTGATGTCAGTTCCCGGCACCATGGCCGAGCCGATCCGGGCATGGGAATTCTGCGCCTCGACATTGCTGATCGCCTCCACGAGCTGCCGGGTTTCCGGGCTGTCTCTGAAGGAATAGAGCGAGAGAATGTCCTTCAGCGGCGCGCCGCCGCTGTCGGTGAGGGAGAGATGGTTGAGGAGGAGATGCGAGATCAGCCGCCATTCACGCGCCGAGCGTTCGTTGACGCGGATCGCCGCCGTCGGCGGCATCAGCGCATGGATGGATTTCACCGCCTCGTTACCGGTCGAAAGCTGCAGGAAGGGGTGGCCGCCGCCAAAGGGAAGCTGGCTTGGCAATTCGCGATTGATGCACAGCGTATCGATGCTCGCCACCATGTCGAGCGGTCCCAGCGGTCCGCGCTTCTGATCGACGAAGGCAATGTCCGTATCGGAAGAACCGTCGTCATCGAAACGGCGCTGTATCTGCCAGAACACGTTTGCACCGTTGTTGCGCTGGGTGCGGCCGAAGAACGGGGAGGTCTTTTCGGTCTGCCCGGAACGGCTGGTCAGTTGAACGTTTTCGACGGCATAGATTTCGCGGGTCCGCTGCCGTCGTGCATCCGGCAGCAGCCGGTATTCCGTGCGCGTGCCATCGAGGCTCAGTGGTTCGCAGCTTTGTTTGAACAGGTTGATGACCGGCGAGGCGTTCAGCACGAAATCCCGGACCGATACCATGCGCTCAAGCTGCGTGTCCGCCGCATCCAGATAGATGTAAAGTTCGCAATCGCCGCCGCTCCATTTTTGTAGCCCGTCGATATCGAGAAAGAGAAATTTCTGCGGCAAGGCGAAGAATTCGGTGAGAAGCCGGTATCCGTCAAAACTGTTGGCCGGATAGGGCAACATGGCCTGATCGCGCGTATAGCCGGATGGCGTGAGATTGCCGGCGGGCAGGAAAACGGCTTCCCTGTCCTCGGCGTGCCGCGCAAGCGCCATGCCCACGCAATGATTGGTCAAAAGCTCGTAAAGCGCCGTGGCCTGCTGCCATGCGGCGGACAGAAAAATCTGAAGCTTCGTCAGGCCCATTTCCGGGAAAGTGCCGCCGCGCGGCGCCGTGCTGCGCAGTGAAAGCCGCAGGCAGCTGGCGGCGCCGGCAAACGAGGCCGAAAAAGGCGCGTCGATCGGCTGGCCGGACAGCGTTGCGGCTGCGATTTGCAGCGGCGCGATCTCCACCGCCTGCGTGGTGCGAAAACGGCAGCTTTCACCGCCCACCGGCTCGGCAAGGATTTCGCTGTGTCGTGGAAGCGTCTGCACGGTTGCCAGCGCCGTGCTTGGGGTGAACTGAACCACGCTCATGGACGGGATCGGCGCAAGATAATGCGGGTAGAGCGTTTCCAGCAGGCTGTCCGACAGTTCCGGAAATTCGTCGTCCAGCTTCTGGCGCACACGGGCGGCGGAATAGGCGAAGCTCTGGATCAGCCGTTCGACATGCGGATCGTCGGCGACATCGCCCGTCATGCGCAGCCTGCCGGCGATCTTCGGAAACGCCGCCGCAAAACGCGATGCTCGTTTTCGGAGCGCGAAGAGTTCGTCATTGTATTTTTCGAGAAAGCCGTCAGCCATTCGTCGCCTCCACCAGGAAACGCTGCGTGGACGGATCGATCCGGGATTCGAAGCTGATCGGCGGCATGCCTTCCTGAAGGCGGAAGCTTGCCTGTATGCGCATGCGCAGCGCCCGGTCGCCATCCGTGCGGTTTTTCAGGATCGTCACCTGCACGTCGGCAAGGCGGGTTTCGAACAGGGAAATCCGCCGTTCGATGCTGCGCGCAAGATGCGTCTTGGAGGCGTCGGTCACCAGATTGGCCGAGAGAATACCGTCCACGCCATAGCTCACCAGCGCATCGGTAAGCTCTTTCAGCGCCGCCGGCGGGCCGGCGGGGTTACGGCGGGTATTGAGCAATGCCTCGAGATCGCGGCGGATCACCTCGCGCATCTCGCGCGCCTGATCCTTCAGGCTGACGAGCATATCCGTTTCCGCATCCGGCGCGTCATCGAGCAGCCGGTCCAGAACGGAGCGCGACAGCGTTCTCTGCCGCGCGCGATATTGCTCGAGCGGATCAACCACGGGCGATCTGCCTTTCATCGTCGGAGGCGGCGGAAAGGGAACCGATCTCGTGGAACGGCACCACATCGTCGCCGATCAGCAGGCAGCGCTGGCCTTGCCCGGTTGCCAGAGGCTGGTCATCCTCGCTCCATCTGGTTTCCCGACCGAGAAGGAGGCTGACATCGTCCTTCGCACCGTGATAGATCGCCGGAAGCAGCACGGATGCGACCGCGCCATCGCGCAACGTCAGCTCAGCCCCGCGGAAAGCGAGGTCGCGCGGGCGGCTCATCGGGTCGATGGTGAGGCTTTCTATGCGACCGTAATCGATCCAGAGGTAGCGACCGCCATTGGTCAGCACCTCCAGCGCGTGGGGAACCCGGTCGTCCAGATCGCGAATGTCGGCGGCGGTCGCGCCATTATGGCCAATTGGCACATTGCCGCGTTTATCATCGAGTTCAGCCAGTACGGTTCTGGCGGCATCCGCGTCGCCGCTGCGTGCGGCGATATTCGCCCGGATGGCCAGCTGATCGAATTCGGACGGACCGCCGGGAAAATCCGGCACCGCGCCGGTTTCGAACCACGCATTGCGTGCGGCCATGGCGCGCAGCTGATGGCGAAAGAGGGAAAAGCCGACGCTTTCCTGCGGCGAGAATGTTGCGGCCAGATTGCATTGCGCATCGGCCTTCTCGTAGTCGCCGGCAAGGACCAGCAGGTCGATGTAGAAATGGCGGCCATCCTTGTCGGTAGGCTTCGTCTTGACGTGTTCGCGCGCAAGCCCGACCGCGTCCTGCAGCCGGTCATCGTCGAGAAGGCGGGAAATATCGTCGCGCAGCGTCATGCGGGTATCCTTTGCGGCTCGGCCGAAGACCGGGATGCGGCGGCGGGCGGCATCATGGTTTCGGCAATGAGGTGGAAGCTTGTGGAGACGTCATCGAGCTGGAAATGCGGCTGAAGGCGCACGGTGCAGGAGAATGTTCCGGGCTTGCCGGGAACCTCGAAGACGTTGATCCCGGCGGAGCGCAGCGGGTAGCGCGTGCGCAGCGCCGCTTCCGCATCGTCATTGCCGAGCGTGTAGGAGGAAAGCCAGCCTTCCAGCTTGCGCTCTATCGTCGAGGCGTCGCTCAGCTGGCCGATATCGTCGCGCATGATGACCTTGAGGTAATGCGAGAACCGGGAGGCGCACAGCACATATTGCAGCATGGCCGCGAGGCGGGCGTTCTGTCTTGCCGCTTCGCTGGAATAATGGCCGGGCGCATGCAGGGACTGGTTGGCGTTGAAGATCGCCATGCCGGAGAGGTAAGTGGTGGAGACGGGCACGATGCCGAGATCGGAAAATTGCTGTTCCTGCCCGGTCGTCAGCTGCACTTCGACGGGTGGCTGCGCGGAAAGACCGTTGCTTTCGATACCTAGATCGAGCGGCGGCAATTGCCGGGAAGAGAGCATGCCGCCATCCACGGCGTCCTGTGTCACACCGCGCAGATCCGCAAACCAGCCGGAATCGACGAAGTTGCGCACCACCACCGTTGCAAAGGCGAAGGCGGCGTTGCCCCACAGCAGGGTCTCGCCGCTTTCCGCCACATGCTCGCGGAATGGAAAACCGTCATCGCGTCCGCGCGCATAGGGCCTGTAGGGAGAGCGCAGCAAAACGCGCGGCGCGACAAGGCCGACAAAGCGGGAATCGTCGCGTGCACGAAGCGCGTTCCACCGCAGCCGTGATTTCTCCTGTTTCAGCCAGGAAAAGTCGTGGACCCGGCTGAGTTCGGCGAAATCCTGCAGGCCGACGGTGGAAGGCGAGGCCGCCGCCACGAAGGGGCAGAAGGCGGCCGCAGCCACCATGCCGATCTGCGACAGCGTGGTGATGGAATCGGCGCCCTGAAGATCATCGGGGGAAAAGGCGTAGTCGCCGATCAACAGGCCGACCGGCTCGCCGCCCGGCATGCCGAATTCGCGATTATAGACGACTTCGAAAAGATGGCTCTGGTCAAAGTCGGTGGCGCGTTCCGTGTTGCGGGCAAGATCGTGCCAGCTGGCATTCAGCAGCTTCACCTTGACGTCTGCACCCCGGCCAGCCTCGCGAACGACCATGGCCAGCCCGCGCCATCTCGCTTCCATCGCCTGAAAATCAGGGTGATGGAGAATGGCGTTCACCTGGCCGGTCAGAGCATCGTCGATGAGGGCGATGAGCTGGTCGGCAAAAATGCGGGCGTCCGGAAAGGACTGATGCGCCATGAGCGGGCTCCGGGTGACGAACGGGGCCGGGGTGGCGGACCACCCCGGTCCGGGTTCAGTTCTTGGACGGAATACGGGCGACCATGCGCAGCGAGGTCGTCAGTTCTTCCATCTGCAACCAGGGCCGCATCCATGCGACCGCATTGTAGGCGCCGGGTTTGCCCGGCACTTCCTGCACGGTCACCTTGGCGTCGCGCAGCGGATATTTGGCGCGGCTTTCTTCGCCCGCCTCGTCATTGGCGTTGACGTAGTTGGCGATCCAGCGGTTGAGCCAGACTTCGCAATCGGACGCCTCCATGAAGGAGCCGATCTTGTCGCGGCCCATGACCTTGAGATAATGCGCGAAGCGCGACGTGGCCATGATATAGGGCAGGCGAGCCGAAACGGCGGCGTTGGCCGTGGCTTCGGGCTTGTCGTAAAGCTTCGGCTTGTGCGCGGTCTGGGCGCCGAAGAACACCGCATAGTCAGTGTTCTTGTAGTGGCAGAGCGGCAGGAAGCCGAGCTTGCCGAGTTCGGCGTCGCGGCGGTCGGTAATGCCCACTTCCGTCGGGCATTTGAGATCGAGATCGCCGTCATCGCTGGAGAAGACGTGCATGGGCAGATTTTCCACCCGGCCGCCATTTTCCGCACCACGGATCGCCGTGCACCAGCCGCTCTTTGCAAAAGCGTCGGTCAGCTTCGTTCCCATGACATAGGCGGCGTTCATCCAGCAATATTCGTCATGCTGCAGGTCGCCATTCACCGCACCCCTGGTTTCGTCATAGGCGAAATCGTCGATGGGGTTGGTTTTCGGACCATAGGGCATGCGCGCGAGAACACGCGGCAAAGCGAGCGTGACGAAACGGGAATCGTCGCTTTCGCGGAAGCTGCGCCACTTGGCATATTCCACCGTATCGAAGATCTTCTCCAGATCGCGCGGACGGGCGAGATCGCGATAATCCTCGAAACCGAACATATGCGGGCTTGCCGCCGAGATGAACGGCGCGAAAGCCGCCGCCGCAATCGACGAGACGCCCTGCAGCAGCTGCACGTCATCGAAGGAATTGTCGAATTCGTAATCGCCGATGATCGCGCCGAGCGGTTCGCCGCCGGGGGTGCCGAATTCGTCTTCGTAGATTGCCTTGAACAGGCGGGACTGGTCGAATTCCACGGCCTTTTCGAGATCGCGCGCCAGTTCCCGCTTGCCGGCGTTCATGACGCGGATCTTCAGGTTGACGCTGGTTTCGGAATTCTTGACGAGATAGTTGAGACCGCGCCAGGTGCCTTCGAGTTTGGCGAATTCCGGAGCCTGCATGATGGCGGCGAGCTGTTCGGAAATCGTCCGGTCCAGTTCGGCAATCGCATGGTTGAGGGTGACGGTGAGGTTGCGGTCATATTTGACCGTTCCCTTCAGCGCCTGGTCGGTCAGCGTGCGCAGAAGATTTTGCGCGCGGTCCGGTTCGGTCTGGCGGGTTGCGGCAACCACCTTGGACAGCAGTCCCTGGTCTTCGGCGGTCGTTGCCTGTGCTTCGCTTTTCAGCAGGCTTTCAGCGCTCATGTTTCAGTCCTTCCACATGCGGCTTTTAAATGCCGCTTGAACAGTTGAAGCCCCGCAGCGGGGCCGTTCGGGGAGGTGTTCCTCCGCACAGGCGATTATTCGCTCGCGCCGTTCTTTTCCTTCAGTTCGGAAACCAGCGTTGCGAGATCGGTCTTGTTCTGCAGAATATCTTCCAGCATCCGTTCCAGATCTTCCGAACGGTCGGCCTTGGAAAGCAGGTCGCGCAGCTCGTTGCGGGCGTCCAGAAGCGCCTTGAGGGCAGGAACCTGCTGCACGACGGCGCCGGGTTCGAAATCGTCCATGCTTTCGAATTTCAGGTTGACCTGCATGTCCGTGCCGTCTTTCTGCAGCGTGTTGGCAACGGAAATGTTGAGGCCAGGCGTCATGCGGCGCATCACCTCGTCGAAATTGTCACGGTCGATCTGAACGAATTTGCGTTCGCCGAACGGTTTCAGCGGCTGGGTCGGATTGCCCGAGAAATCGCCGAGAACGCCGACGACGAAGGGCAGTTCCTTGACCACCATCGCGCCTTCGGTTTCGACTTCGTATTTGATGTGGACGCGGGGCTTGCGAACCCGTTCCAGCTTTTCGTGTACACTTGCCATTTCAACCTCCTTGATGCCCCTTGGCATGGCTGACTGTTAGGGGACGGCGTCTCCGTCCCTTGCCTCGTTATTTTCCGTTGTTGTCTCCGCCGGGCTTGATCCCGGCGGCCGTCAGAACTGCGTTGCGGGCCTGCGTTTCGGGCAGAAGCTCCGCCAGCAGTTCGGAAAAATCCATGCGCCCCCTGCGAACCAGCGTTTCGATGGAGAGCGATATCGGCGAATGCGGTTCGGTCCGGCGAAAGTAACGCGCAACCGAAAGAAGAGTTTCAAACGCTTCATCGCGTGAAGATATGCCCTCCGGCGCGGCTGCGGAGGCCCGAACGGACGGCTGCCGGCCCTCATCAGTGCCCGCAACAGCCGTTGCCGGCTGCTCAACCGGGGCCGGCTCCTGCTCGCGTCCGCCGAGCGTGCGGATGGCGGCGGCGGCTTCGATGAGCGTGTTGCGGATGTTTGAACTGGGGGGCGCGGACTGGCCGCAGCGTTCGGAAAGAACCGCCATGATGGCGTCGAAGCTGGAGAGACAGGCGTTTACCTCGGCCAGATGGGAAGACATGGCGGCAACGCCCGCTTCGGATGCCAGCCGATACAGTTCTTCGCGCCGCTTGCTCTCGTTCGGTCGCTGCGCCAGCTGGAAATCCCAGAGGCTGTGCTCTCCAAATTTCCCTCCGGGGATCAGCGGCGCAAGCCGGAGCGGCTGTACAAGCGTTCCCTCGGTGCCGATGCCGTTCAATCCCGCAAAAGGTGCAAATTTTTCCTCATCATTGTCGCCGCTGATTGAGCGCAATGAGTCCCAGTGGTTGTAAAAAAGATCATTACAAAGCTCATAGATTTCGCGCAGTCCAGGAAAGCCGCGCAGCCGCAGGCTTGCTTCGGCAAGCCACGCCAATATTTCTATGTCCTTGCTTTCGGAATATATAATCTGCAATCCAAGATTGCTGACACTGTCCCAGCTACTGGAGATCCTTAAGTTATCCTGGGGGGATGCGGCGCGCTCTTCTGTGCGCGCCTGGTTTCTTTCATCCTTAATTCTATAGTATATTTCACGGGTTCTTGAATCGTTGCGGATATTATCTCCGCAATTCCCCAAAATTTCTATATCTCTTTTAACATGCTGCGTATCCAAGAGTAGTCTATCCCCAGAAAATTGTAATGGATTTTTCGTAGTTACTTCCCTTACGTGAGGCTATTGATCAGACAGACTTATTCAAAATGTGTCTAAATTGTGGCGTCTATTGTCTAATCTAACCCGATAAAAAATAAACTTCGGGGTGGACAACCCGGTTTCATCATCATAGTTATTCCACGTCACGTTGTGGAATGAACCCGGGGCAGGAGGCTCATTGCATGTCGCATATCGATCTCAATCGCCTCATTGAAGCGCTTGAGCCTGACCTGCGCGTCACCCTTGAAGCTGCGGCTTCCGTCGCGGTGCGTATGGGGCACAGGTACGTGGATATCCCGCATTGGCTGCTGGCGGTTGCAGATGCCGGCATCTATGCGAAAACATTCGAAGAATTAAAAATTCCACTTCCGGTATTGCAGGCGGAAATCAGCCGTAGCCTCGAAGAGGCCGTGATCGGTGACGGCGAGGCCTTGTCGCTCTCCCAGAACGTTCTGACGGCGGGTCGCGAGGCATGGGTTCTTGCGTCGCTGGAGGCCGGTCGCGACCGTGTGACGCTTTGCGACCTGCTTCTGGCGATGGATGAGGAAACCTCGCTCCGTTCTTTCGTCCGCTCCGCATTTCCGTCGCTGAAGGCGATGGATCGTGCGGCGCTCGAACGGCTTCGCAGTTCCGTCGAGGATAGCGGCGGAAAAGAGGTTCCTTCCGCGGCGGCAGGCGCCGGCCAGAACGATTTTCTGCGCCTTTACACCCAGGACATGACCGCCGACGCCCGCAATGGCAAGGTCGATCCGGTGATCGGGCGCGACGATGAACTGCGCCAACTCGTTGATATTCTGACGCGCCGCCGCCAGAACAACCCTATTCTGGTGGGCGAAGCCGGGGTCGGCAAAACGGCGGTCGCCGAAGCGCTGGCGCTGGAAATCGCTTCCGGCAACGTGCCGGAAAAATTGCGCAACGTCCGCCTTCTGAACCTCGATATTTCGCTGCTGCAGGCCGGCGCCGGCGTGAAGGGCGAGTTCGAGCGCCGCCTTCATGGCGTGATCGATGCGGTAAAACGCTCGGCCGAACCGGTCATCCTGTTCATCGACGAGGCGCATGGCCTTGTCGGCGCGGGCGGTGCCGCCGGACAGGGCGATGCGGCCAATATTCTCAAGCCCGCTCTCGCACGCGGAGAAGTGCGCACCGTCGCGGCGACGACCTGGAGCGAATACAAGAAATATTTCGAAAAGGATGCGGCGCTGACGCGTCGTTTCCAGCCCGTGCATGTGCGCGAGCCCGATGAGACGACCGCGATCCGTATGTTGCGCGGTGTCGCCGATAGCTTCGTCAGCCATCATAACGTTATCGTTCGTGACGAGGCGATTGTGGCGGCGGTGCAATTATCGGCGCGTTACATGCCGGCGCGGCAATTGCCGGACAAGGCGGTCAGCCTTCTCGATACGGCCGCGGCCGCCGTTTCGCTGGCGCGCCAGACCCTGCCGGAACGGCTGCGCGCCATGGAAAGCGAGCGGCGTCTTCTGATGGATGAGTTGAACTGGCTTCTGCGTGAACCGCAGGACCAAGAGATGCAAAGCCGTATCCAGTCGATACGCGACGAAGTCGAGAAGCTCGAGAGCGGGATCGACGATCTGCGCGGCCGTTACGATGCGGAAATGGCTGAACTTGGCGAAGAGCAGCCGGCTGAAACCGGCGCGTCGAATGTGTCGCGCCTGCGGCCTGCGGCTGAGACCAAACCGGCAAATGCCGAAAGGCTTGTGCCGACGGTGGTCGACCGTGAAGCGATTGCATCCGTCGTATCGCGATGGACCGGAATTCCGCTCGGTAAACTTCTGGCCGACCAGATCGAAAGCGCGCGCACATTGGATGCGCGCATGCGCCAGCGGGTCGTAGGGCAGGATGCTGCAATTACCCGCATTGCCGATGCCATGCGCACCGCCCGTGCCGGATTGTCCGATCCGCGCCGCCCGCCCGCCGTGTTCTTCCTCGTCGGCATGTCCGGAACGGGCAAGACCGAGACGGCGCTGTCGCTGGCCGATCTGCTCTATGGCGGCAACAGCCATCTGACGACGATCAACATGTCGGAGTTCAAGGAGGAGCACAAGGTTTCGCTGCTTCTCGGTTCGCCGCCCGGTTATGTCGGTTTCGGCGAAGGCGGCGTGTTGACGGAAGCGGTTCGTCGCCGGCCGTTCGGCGTTCTCCTTCTCGATGAGATCGACAAGGCCCATCCCGGCGTCCAGGATATTTTCTATCAGGTGTTCGACAAGGGCGTGCTTCGCGATGGCGAAGGCCGCGATGTCGATTTCAAGAACACCACGATTTTCATGACGGCCAATACCGGTTCGGAGCTGCTGGCCGCGCTCTCCGCCGATCCGGATACGATGCCGGAAGGCGAGGCGCTGGAGGCGCTGCTGATGCCGGAACTGACCAGACAGTTCAAGCCCGCATTCCTCGGGCGCACGATCATCCTTCCCTTCATGCCGCTCGGCGCGGAAGAGCTCGCAAGGATCGTGGATATGCAGATCGGCAAGATCAGGGAGCGCGTTCTCGCAACATACGGCGCCGACCTGACCCTTTCCGATGCCGCGCGCGACGCGTTGGTGGCGCGCGCCGGTGCAAGTGAAATTGGCGCACGCGCCATCGAAATCATGATCGGCAAGGATCTCCTGCCGCCTCTTTCCAGCTTTTTCCTCGAAAAAGTCATCGCGGGAGAACGCGTGGGCAAGATCGTTGTCGATTTTGATGAAAACAGGTTCGGCATTCGTGCCGAAGCGGCTGGGGAAACAGATGAATTCGCCGCAACCGAAAAAGGTGGGGTGGATGAAGTTGCCGCGTCGGATGGGGCTACCCGACGCATGCGGCATTAAACGAAGGGTAACGCGGCCTCGAAGCAAGAGGTCATTTCAGCTACAGGAGCTTACAGCATGCCAATTTATCTGCAGATTGACGGTATCCAGGGCGACGCCACGCATGAGGAACACCGCAAGTGGATGGACATTGAAGCCATTCACTGGAACGTGGCGCGCAACATGAACACGTCTGCCGGTTCTGCTGCAAACCGCGAAGCATCCGAACCGACCATTTCGGAAGTCATTCTGACCAAGGTCAGCGATTCTTCTTCCACCAAGCTTTTCCAGGAAGCCTGCGCCGGCCGCACTGGCAAGCTTGCAACCATCCATCTGGTGACCACCGGCAATCCCGGCAACACCTATATCGAGTATCTGCTGACGAACACGCTCATCGCCAGCTACTCGGTGGATTCCAGCGGTGACCGGCCGGTGGAAACCATCAAGCTCAACTTCACCAAGATGGAAGTGAAGTACACGCCGTTCGACGACAACAACTCGCCGCAGTCTCCGATGATCGCCTCCTACGATCTGGCGACAACCAAGGCGGCTTGATCGCGACGCGACCCGGTGCCGGTATTTGCCGGCACCGGAACCTTTTCATTGCAGTTTTGCAACTCACATCGTGATGTTTCTCATCCACGTTGGACGAGGCGGGTTTATCATGCGCTCCCTACATGCGTTTTTTGTTTCCGTGCCGCTTGTTCTGGCTCTTTCCGGTCTTTCGCCGGCCGGCGCCGAGGAGCGGACATGGATTTTTTCCGGTGCCGAACTCAAACAGGCCATCGAGGGCAAGCTTGCCCCCGAGGTGTCCGATCCGGAAATGCGGCGGCTGGTTTCCGTCGCAAAATCGAGCGCCTATATCGCCGGTGTGGCCGATCTGACAAGCGGATCGGACTGGTGCGGTGCGGGCGCCGTGGCGCCCCATGAACTCACCGACCGGATCTATACCTATCTCGGCGATGTCCCTGCGGAAAAACTGGATGAACAGGCAGCCACTCTCGTGCGGGAGGCGCTCAAGGTCTCCTTTCCCTGTGAGCAGAAAAGTAACTAGTGGGACGAACCATGCGTGTTAACTTTGACACTCTCTATAAGAATTATCCGAGCAGCGACCCGTCGCATCCGAACTATCTCAGCCAGCGTGATCTGTTCACGGAAATCGGCTGGGACGATTTCATCGGCAATCCGAACTATCACAATACCTGCGCCATCCGCGTCAGCATCGCTTTCGTGAAGTCGGGCATCAACATCGTGCCCGCCTCGCACCGCATCCAGAAAGGCCCCTATGCCGGAAAGGGCATAGAGGTGAACATGCGCCGCCTTGCCAACCTGATGAAGCGGACGAGCTATCTCGGTGAACCGGAACCTTTCACGCCCGCGACGGCGCGCAACGGCATCGGCGCGCGCAACGGCGTCGTGGCGTTCAACAATATCCCCGGCTATACCGGCGGCGGTCATATCGATCTCGTGCGGGGCGGCTCGGAGGCCACCCAGTGCGCATCGGCCTGCTACTACAATTCGGAAACAATCTGGTTCTGGCCCCTGCAGTCCAGCCGCGGGTCCTGATTAGGAGTATCCCATGAACGACCAGCCTTCGTTTTCCGATTTCGTTCAGGCGAGCCGCGTTCTGAAGGTGTCTTCGCCGCTCGGCGAGGATCAGCTTCTTCCGGAGCGCTTGTCCGTGGAGGAGGGCGTATCGCAGCTCTTCGACATTCGCCTGACCGTGCGGGCCAAGAAGGAAGCGGTGAAACCCGAGGAACTGATCGGGCGGCTGGTCGACATTTCGATCGAGATAAGCCAGGGCGACGGCGATGGCGGCGGTGTTCGCCGCCCCTTCAACGGCCTGGTGACGGAACTGCATGAAGGTCCGCCGATCACACGCGGCATGCGCTCTTATGCGCTAACGATCCGCCCGCAAATGTGGCTTCTGTCGCGCCGGTCGGATTGCCGTATCTGGATGGACAAGACGGCGGTGGAGGTCGTCGAGACGCTGTTTTCAGAACACGGCATTCCGGCGCCCGATACGTCAGGCATCGTCTCGCCGCCGCCCGCGCAGCACTACAGCGTGCAATGGAATGAGACCGATCTCGATTATCTCACCCGCCGTTTCGAAGAGGACGGCCTGTTCTACTGGTTCAGCCAGGAGGATGGTTCCCACAAGCTGCACGTGGCCGACAGCGCCAGCGGCTGGCTCGGGCCGTCGCCGGCCGCGCAGGGGGAGGGCACGGTGCGCCTGGCGCAGGGTTCGTCGGATCGCAACCACATCAGCGACTGGGCGCGGCGCTTCTCCTATGTCTCCGGCCAGCGTGCGGGTGCGGACTGGAATTTCGAGACGCCGGGCATGGTGCCGGGCACGATGACGCCCTCGCTGGTGCAGATGCCGGATGCGACGAAGCGCGAGCTTTATGAATATCCGGCCCGCATCAAGACAGTGGAAGAGGCCGAGCGGGCGCAGAAACTGCGTACCCAGTCCATCGAAGCCGATCATGACCGTGTCTTCGGCTCGTCGACCACGCGCATTCTGGAGGCCGGCCGTCGTTTCACGCCTTTCGAGGTTGCGCATCCCGAACATGCATACGAAGAACATGTGATCATCAGGGCAAGCCACAACATCGTGGATCTTTCCTATGAAACAAACAGCAACGAGCCGGAATATCGCAACCACTTTGAGGCAATTCCGGCCCGCGTGCCCTTGACACCGCACCGGACGACGAAGCGCCCACGCATCGAGGGCACGCAGGTGGCGATTGTCGCCGGCCCTCAAGGCGAGGAAATCCATCCCGATCAATATGGCCGTATCAAGCTATGGTTCCCGTGGGACCGCAAGGCGAAGAAGGATGGCACGGATACGTGCTGGGTGCGGGTCAGCCAGGCATGGGGCGGCGGCACCTGGGGTGCGCAGGTCATTCCGCGCATCGGCATGGAAGTTATGGTTGCCTTCGTCGATGGCGACCCGGACAAGCCGCTGGTCATCGGCGTGGTCAACAATCCGGCCAATTCCGTGCCTTACGACCTGCCGGCCAACAAGACGCGTATGGTGCTGCGCTCCAACAGCCACAAGGGCGACGGTTTCAACGAAATCACCTTCGAGGATGAGGCTGGCAAGGAGAACCAGTTCTTCCACGCCCAGAAGGACCAGACGACGCGGGTATTGAATGACCGGACCAAGCGCATCGACCGGCACGAGGTCGCCTCGGTCGGCGGCAACCGCGCCGTTGAAGTTTCCGGCAACCAGAAACACGAGATCGGCGGCTCGGTGAACACCGTTGTCGGCGGCACGGGGCCAATGGCGATGATGGCCATGGCGGGCGTGCAGGCACTGTCCGGGCAGACGGCGGGCCTCCTTTCGCAGGCGGCGCAGATCGCCGGCGGCGGCGGCCCTGCTGTTGCGGCTTTCGCCACTACACTGGCGTCATCCGCTCTCGGCTTCCTCGGTGCCGGCGGCCTTTCAGCGCGTGAAGGCGTTGTCTCCGGCTCAAGCCCGCGTGCAGATGCGGGCACGGCACTCGCCGGTTCCGGCTCAGGCGTTGGGTCTGACGCCTCAAGTCTCTTTCCGCTGCCGGGCATCATGAATACAATCGTCAGCACGTTCAAATCCGATAGCGTCGGTGTGGCGCGGACTGAGCAGATCGGCGTGAGCAAGGTTACCAATGTCGGTCAGACGTCGCTGGAAAGCGTCGGAAAGTTCAAGAAAATTGCCGTCGGTGAAGAGTTTGTCATCGAATGCGGCGACTCCAAGTTCGTCATGAAGGCGAATGGTGAGGTCATTATTCTTGGCAAGACCTTCAATTTCGTGGCGACGGATCATTTTCAGCTTCGCGGCAAGCCGATCGATCTGAACTGACGGAGGCCAAGTCTTGGAGCTTCAGAACCGCCTGCCGTTTCCCGCCATGGCTTTCCGCCAATTCGATGCCGAAGGCGGGCTCGATTGTATCGTCTCCGTGCGTGCAACATTCGTGCATGTGCAGGACGGTTCGCTCGATGTCGCAGCCGAGCAGGAAAGTTTCCAATGGGAGGATGCCTATGAGGGCGATCCGCATCAGACCGTCCTACTGCGTCAAAGCGATCTCACCCCCGACAAGCCCGGCACGGACATCAGCTTTCTCGGGGATACGTGGTCACCGTCGAAGGAGCCACAGAAATCCTGGCGTGCCTCCATCCGCGTTGGTAAGGTTTTCAAAGAAATCGAGGTTTTCGGCAGGCGCTTCTGGCAACCCGTCGTCAAGGAGAAATGGGCAGGTTTTTCCGCCAGGGAAGCCAAACGTGTCATAGCGGATTGGAAACTGAACGATCCTGAACCGGCTAGAAACGTGGCCATAGGCTGGCACAGTGCTTATGGTGGCGCGATCCCTCACACAGGGAACGCCGGGACGGAAACACCGATTGACGTGGAGCGCCGCAACCCGCTTGGGTGCGGCATTGTCAATCTTGAGATGTCTGCCGATGCAGGGCCTGTTCCAGCTCCGCAGATCGCTGCCGTCGGTGAGCATCCCGATTGGCGCAGCCCGCCGGAACCGCAGGGACTTGGGCTCGTTTCGCCGTGGTGGCAATTCCGTCAGCAATATTCCGGAACCTATGACGACGGTTGGCGGGAGGAGAGGCATCCCCTCTTGCCGCGTGATTTTGATCCACGTTTCTGGCAGGCGGCCCATCCTGATCTCATCGCGACGCCTCACCTCAAGGGTGATGAGAACTACGAGCTTACTAACCTCAGTTCGGAGCATCCTGTCGCGAAAGGCTCGTTGCCCGGCCTTACCCTCGGTGTCCATTGCCTTCGTGAAGATCGCGATGAATGGTATGTGCTGAAACTCGATGGTGTGCAATTCGACTGGCGCAATGACGGGCGGGTGCTGCTGACTTGGCGCATCAGGTTTCCTCTTCCCGATGCCGGTGACACAAAACTTATCTTGACGCGTGTTCGCCTGAAGTCTCCCGAAGCCGAAGCGGCTTTGACTGAGAGGGAGACTGCATGAGTATCCCTGGCGACAACTATATCGGTGAACCGCAATATCCTGACACATGGGCCACGAAGACGCCGCGTGAGGGACTGCGTGACATCGATGAGGCGCGTATCGTCTCTTTGGCTCCGGATGTATGCCTGACACCCGTTGGCTCATCGGTGGTGCCCATTCCCTATCCGGTCGTGGATTTCTGCGGCCATGATAAAAACTACACGCCCTCCGTTCGCTTCACGGGCAAAAAGGCAATGGTGATGCGATCGTGCACGACACATGTGCATGGCGATGCGCCTGGCAGCCGCAAGGGTGTGAAATCCGGCACGGTGGAAAGCATCTGTGAGCCCATCGGCCATGCAGACCAGGTGCGTGCCGAAGGTTCGCACGTCATTCGACACCTCGACCGTTTCTACATGAACAACAGAAATACCGAGGGCGAGGCAATCTTCGTCCGCAGTACGCAAACCTATGATCCTCCCAAGGACGATGATCCGGTGCGGGGATCGCTCCGATGGCAGGACGGGTCGGACGAAGGCCGGGTGATGAGCGATGCGTCGCCTGAGCCGTTTAAAGAGGGCGAAAAATACGCTTATGCGGGATCGGCTGCCGCAGCGACGACTGGGGCTGCTCAAAGCTCTGCGCAAACACTTCGCGGAGGAATGCCCGCAACAAGGCCGACTGTCCCCCAGACTGTTCCTCGTGGCCCGGGAAGGGTGATAACCCCGGGACCCGCCCGAGCGCCTCAGTGGTATCGTACCCCGCCTCACAGGGTTGTGAGCGATCTTGCAAAAGTTGGCCGTCTCGCGAGGGTGGGCATTTGGGCCCGCCGCCTAAATGTCATCGGGATATTATCAAGCGTCCTTATCCCCGATAATGGTGCAAATCTGTCTGACGTCGTCCCACGGGACGATCAGGAGCGGCGGATCAAGGAAATGTTCGATGAGGGTGTCGACGCCGGACATGACAGCTGGGAGATGCGGGATTGGGCGATGGAGGAGCTCCGTCGACACAGGCAGCGAGTGCGTGAGGAACCAGAAACTCGGCCACAGGCATTACCCCAGAGCGAAACCGTACGTGTCTCCGATCGGGACGAATACCGCAAGAAGTGTCAGGTCGACCGTTACGGCAAGATGAAGAACGTCTGCGGTCAGTACGGCATGCAGGCGCACCATATAGTTCCGGACTGGACGCTTCGTTATGGTGCGAGAGAGGAGGCCGATAAACGCATTCCGAATATGCCCGGTCTTAATGATGGTATGGCTATATGTGTTATTGGCAATGCCCGGGTAGAGCAAACCGAGCACTGGGGTGGTCATCTGGCGGACAAGGCGATCGAAAATGCCGGTAGAAATTCGACGCCGCCTTTCACGGCGCCCTTACATAAAGTAGTGCAGGCGTCGGCCCAGGCTATGATAAGCGTGAGGCCCGATTGTGCGAAAGAGATCATGGCAGCCTTGACGACCCAATATGCTGGAAAAAATCCGTTCCAGCTTTTACGAGCTAAACAATACCCCCCTCTTCCCGAAGAAACCATATCGGCTTTGAAGTCTGGAGCTGTTGAAGGAGCGACCAGAAAACCATGAAAACCAAGCTGCCTATCGATTTTACGAGAGCATATGCGAGATCAGGCAAAACGCTTGCCGTTGTCGCGACGAGAGACAATGCTGAACCGTTCGATCCTGATGGCCGATTTTATCGGTATGATCGTGACGATTTGCCGCCGCAGGACTGGACGTATTCCGACTTCGGTTTCCATATTCAAAGCATGACTGTGTATCATAGCGCGGAGCATCCTACGCCAGATGGTTATTTCGTTCTGCTGTCGTCGGAGGGCGACGTTTACCACACCTACTGGAAAGAGAATTTTCAAGAGAAAATTCAAGGAGCGGGTAGTTGGAGTGCGGATTCAAGAGGCTATGGGCGTCTCACTCGTATTCGTGAGATCGGGCAACACCTATATGCCTGCGGAGAGGGGGGGCAAATCTATGTTCGCAAGGGGAACAATGATTGGCGTCTCCTGACCGATAAATTGTTGCTGAACCCAAATGCGCAGGAGGAAGCAAAGCCTGAAAAAGAGCCGGAATTTCTTTCTCCGGAATGGCAGGAATGGGTCACTCGGTCGGCCCTTAATCCAGCCTCCCGCGATATACTGTTCTTTGACATAAACGGGTTATCGGAAGAAGCCATTTATCTTTGCGGGGAGGAGGGGCCAGGTACCAAACCGGTCCTTTGTTTCTGGGATGGTCATGAGTTGCACGAACTGAAAATTCCAATTCCGGTAGCCGCTTTGACCGGAATTTACATCGAGAATCCTGACAGTGTCTGGATATGTGGGAGAGAAGGTGTCCTCATACACGGAAGTCACACACGGGGATTTTCGCCCGTCGCATTACGGCGGCAGCATAATCTCTTTCACATGATCACTCCGTATCGGGAAAGACTCGTCATGGCGGCGAGCGTTCGTCCCGGCGGTCTTTATGAGTATGATCCCAAGACAGGAAGTTTTGGCAGATTTGATCCTCCTCTTCCGCGCTTGAGCAATCGTGATGATAACGAATCTATCGACAATGGTCCGTTTTTTGCGCAGGCGATCGAAAACGTGCTTTGGGTCGTCGCATCGAAAGATGTTTTCCGCTTCGATGGTGCAGCTTGGGAGCGGATAGAACACCCAGATCTCTGAGTTGCGAGCTTCCGAAGGCTTCGAATGTTATTGACGCTGCGGCTGAGGTGAGCATGCAGTTTGGACAAGATTAGTTTTCTGTCGGGTCTGGCTGAGGCCTCCTAAAATCGCAGCAACGTGGACCGGGAGGGAAATGGCATGAGCATTCCCCCCGACAACTATATCGGTAAACCACAATACCGAGAAACATGGGCCACCGGGACGCTGCAATAGGGCTGCATGACCTTGATGAGGCACGTATCGTCTCTTTGGCGCTTGATGTATCCCTGCTCAGGTTGGCTCATCCGTGATGCCTATTCCGGCGTTTGGGACGTTTTACTTGGAGAGGGCATCGGAGTTTACCACCAAGCCTTGTTTGGATTTTTGAGAGCTATGGATTTGATGCGATGTTCGGGACTCGCCTGCCTCGAAAGGAACGCGGCGACATCCTCTTCCCGCAGCGGCGGCGCATAGATGTAGCCCTGCACCAGCGTGGCGCCGAGACCTTCGAGCGCGGAAAGCTCCGCCGACGTTTCCACCCCTTCCACCACACATTCCAGCTCCATGTCCCGGCTGAGGGTGAGAAGGGATTTCACGATTTTATAGCTGGCCGGTTTTTCGTGCAGATCCGTGACGAAGCTTCGGTCGATCTTGATCTTGGTCAGAGGCAGGGCATGCAGCCGGGTGAGGCTGGAATAACCGGTGCCGAAATCGTCGAGTGAAATGCCGCAGCCGAGACCCCTGAGCATTTCGACCGATTGCCGGACCTCTTCGAAATCATGGGCAAAAGCCGTCTCGGTAATTTCGAGATCGAGGCGACGGGCGTCGAAGCTGCTGTTTTCGATGATGCCGATCAGGGACAGGACGCCCTCGTGGGAATTGAGGTCCTGGGCTGAAAGGTTGAAGGAGAGGCGTAGGGACGGTTCCCATCTTGATGCGGAGGTAAGCGCCATCTTGAGAAGCGGCCGGGTGAGGGAGCCGACGATGCCGGCCCGTTCCGCGATGGAGAAGAATTGGGCAGGCGGCACCTGCCCGAGAACCGGGCTGCGCCAGCGCGCCAGCGCCTCAAAACCGGTGGTTTGTCCATTGCGTAGATCGACAATCGGCTGGAACACCACCGAAAGCTCGTTTTCCATATCGCTCTGCCTGAGCAGATGCTCGATACGGGCTTCGATGTTGATCTGCCTTTCATGTTCCGCATCAAAGAGAACCGCATCGCCGCGGCGGGTCTTCTTGGCGTGGTAAAGGGCATAATCCGCCCGGTCGAAAAGCTGCTCGAGCGTGGAGGCGAGGTTTGGAAAGACGGCTATCCCCATGGATGCGGACACGTGCACCGTTCCCTCAGCCATATGGTAAGGCGCCCGCAACTGTTCGGAGATCGCATTGGCGTTTGCGACGAGTTGCGTATCGTCAGGCACGATCGGAGCGACGATGGCGAATTCGTCGCCGCCCAGTCGGAAGGCCCTGCTGGCTTTCAGATTGGCGGTGAGACGTTTGCTGACATTGATCAGCAGCCTGTCTCCCATGGAATGTCCGTAGAGGTCGTTGACCGGCTTGAAACCGTCGAGATCGATGACACCCAGCGCCAGCCGGGTGCCGTTGGCCCTGGCGTTTTCGAGTTCGGCCTCAAGATGGGTGAAAAAGGCGCGGCGGTTCGGCAGTTCCGTCAGGCTGTCGATATTGGCAAGCTGCAGGTTTTCATTGCTGAGCGCTTCCGTGCGCTGCTGTGAAATGACCATGCTCTCGAAATTGCGGTAGTTGGTCAAAAGGATCGACATCATGCCGGCGCAGACCAGCAGCACGTTGATGGCGATGGCGATGAATGTCGGTTGCTGCGACGCCAGAAAGAAGGCGATAAAGGCGCCATTGACGATAACGGTCACCGTGAAGGCGGCCGAGCGCACATACATCAGGCAGAAGATGCAGGAAATGACGGTAATCGCCATATAGAAGGCGACGTGGGATCGCGTATAGGCATCACCATAGGGCACAAGCATAAAGGACCAGAGCGTGAACGCCATGGCGATGCCGGCGGCCAGGCGGTTGGTACGGCGAAGGGCCGCGAGCGCCACCTCCGGCCGGGGATCGATACCGCGCGTCCTCCACCAGAAAGCCACCCTGACGGTGCAGCCGAGTGTAAAAAGGGCGGGAACTCCAACCGTGAGCCAGAGCGGCGCCAGCTGCATATGCGTAACGGCAAGCGCCCATGTGCTTGAAAGCAAGATGAAATACATCATCGGCATCTGCCGGCTAAAGGCGCGGTACTGCGCTTTCAGGAGATCAGGATTGTCGGACCGGACGGACGCGAAATCGAGCAGTTTTTGTGCGGCAATGAGTATTTTCATCTATGGCTCATCAAATACAGGACGGTATTCGTAGCATAGTTCCTGTTACATCATTGGAAATACACAAGGTTAATCAAGCGGCAACTGTATCAACCGCAAGATGCAGCTGCCGTTCTTCGCGAAAATCCGCCGATTTCAATATTAAACGTTTCTTTCCAGAGCGTTCCCGGTGATTTTGGGAACGGTTTGCTTCAACCGCCAGTGAAGGTGCGCCCGGGGGGCTCGCGGTGATGACCCGGCGTTCAGCAGCAGCTCACAGGTTTCGTTCAATTCCTCTTGAATGCTTTGCACGCGTGTGCAAAATTGAGCGCGTGTTCAAATCTTGAAAGATGGTTCTCGTCCATGGCTTCAACTCACTCTTCCGATCCGTTGGCGGCGCGCATCGAACTGTGCCGCAGTGTCATTCTTTCCGCCGGGGCGCTGGTGCTGGAAGGTTTCCGGGGCGACGCGACGCGCAGCTTTACGATGAAGGGACCGCAGGATTTTCTGACGGTGACGGATGCCGCTTCCGAGGCGCATATCCGCGCGGCCATCTCTGCGGCTTTTCCGGAGGACAGTTTTTTCGGCGAGGAGAGCGGCGGCGAGACCGGTGAGCGTGTCTGGGTCGTGGATCCCATCGATGGCACCGCCAATTTTGCCCGTGGCATTCCGCATTTCTGCATCTCCATCGCCTATGTCGAGAACGGCCGGACTGAAATCGGCGCGATCTACAATCCGGCTCTTGGCGAACTATATTTCGCCCGCCGCGGCGAGGGGGCGACGCGTAACGGGCAACCGATCCGGACCGCCGACACGGACCGGTTCGATGCGGCCTCCATCGAAATGGGGTGGTCGACCCGCGTGGCGAACGCCACCTATCTCGATGTGGTGAAGAACCTGCTGGACATGGGCACCAATGTCCGCCGCGCCGGCTCCGGCGCCATGGCGCTTGCCTATGTGGCGGACGGCCGTTCCGATGGCTATCTCGAACTGCATATGAATTCATGGGATTGTCTTGCCGGGCTGCTACTCGTCAGCGAAGCTGGCGGCGATGTCTGCCCATTCCTGGAGATCGGCAGCCTGAGGCATGGCGGACCGGTGCTGGCCGCAGCCGGCGGTGTTGCCAAAGGCGTCAGCCAGGCATCGAACATACCCTTGGCCGCGCGGCAGCCGCATCGGCGGAGGGCCGCATCGGTCTGATTTTAAGGAGGCCGCCAAAGGGGCTTCGAGCATGGAGAGGAATGACATGGATGGACCCGTTCATGCCCGGCCCGCAATAAGCCTGATTGCAGAAGGGCTCGGTCCACATCACGCCGCGCTTTATATCGGCGGCAGCGATGGCGCGAGCGATGCGGGGCTCCTTCGTCAGCACGGCATCGCCACCATCGTCAATTGCGCCGTCAATCTCGATATCAATCTTGTGCGGGCGGCGGCGGAAGCGGGTGACAGGCTCGCCGTGGGCCATGACGATATACGTTATTACAAGCTTGGCCTGATCGACGGCGAGGGCAACCCCGACACCATGATGCTGGGCGCTTATTATATTCTCGACGGTGCGCTGCGTCAGACCATGCCCAAGCGGGATAGCTATCCCTTTGCCGATGGAGGCAATGTACTCGTCAATTGCCGCGGCGGCCGCAGCCGCTCGGTCGCGCTGGTGGCGCTTTTCCTGCACAAGCAGCAGCCACACCTCTATCCGAGCCTCGACGATGCGCTGGCGGTGATCCGCGCGAAGCGGGATTTGCGACCCGACGAATGGTTCGAAACGCCGAAACCCGTGCTTTATGCAGCCGCCCGCCGTGCTTCCCGCTGGATTGACATGGTCGAGGGCAGAAAGACCGTTCAATCATGCTGACACGTATGCTTCCCTCCATCGCCGTCATCGCCGACGCTCATTTTCATGACACGGCTGCGGATTTCGGATTTCCCGGCATCGTGATCGATGGTGAGCGCATCACCATGCGCAGCTGGTCGGATACGCGTGAATCCACCCGGGTTTTTAACGAGAGCGCCGAGGCGTTGGAGGCTGCGCTGGAAGAGGTGCGGCAGCGGGGCATTCGCCATGTGGTGCTGCTCGGCGACTATACCGACGACGGTCAGCGGGCGACGACGGAAACGCTGAAGGACATTCTTGAGCGCCATCGCGATGCGCATGGCACGGCCTTCTACGCGCTGCCCGGAAACCATGATATTTTCGGGCCGCGCGGCCGGCATCAGACCAAGGCGTTTCTCGGCGAGAACGGCAGGTGCCTCACCGTCTCAAGCGATGCGAGGCGGGCAGGCGATCGTGTCGTCATCAGCGACCGGATGTATTGCGAAGGTTATCCGGCGGGCCTCGGGCCCATGGCGGCCTTCGGCTATTTCCGCCAGCCGGATTACCTGTATTGGGAAACACCCTTCGGTCTTTCCGATGCGCCGCAGGACCGGTTGTACGAGGTGCGCTCGCCCGACGGGCGCAATTCCTACAGCCTGATGGATGCCTCCTATCTGGTCGAGCCTGAGCCGGGTCTCTGGCTCATGATGATCGACGCCAATATTTTCGAACCGCGCGATGGAACGTTTGAAGCGGGCGAAGAGGCGGCCTTCATCGACAGCACCGCCGGCGGCTGGAATGCGCTTCTGCGCTGCAAGCCCTTCATCATCGACTGGATCGCCGATGTGCGCCTGCGGGCAGAGGCGCTCGGCAAGACATTGCTCGGCTTTTCACACTATCCGGTGCTGGATCCCTTCGATGGCGGAAGCAACTTGGAAAGCGCCCTGTTCGGCAAGACAACCGCCGTGCAGCGCATGCCGCGCAAGGCGGTGGAGGATGCGTTGATTGACGCCGGACTTGCCGTCCATTTCAGCGGCCACCTGCATGTGGAAGGCGTAACCCGGCGCGGGGAGGGGGAACGTTCGCTCGCCAATATCGCGGTGCCATCACTTGTTGCCTTTCCGCCGGCGTTCAAGGTCGTTCACCCCTCACGTCAGCAAATCGTCGTCGAAACGGTGGAGATGGCCGATCTGCCGGTGAACGGCCGCATCTGCCGCGGTTATGTGCAGGAAATGGCGCTCGCCGGTGAAGTGGAGGACGCGGCGTTTGCGGCGCGCAACTACGGTGCTTTTCTGCGCGATCACCAGCGGGCGCTGATCAGGCACCGTTATTTCCCCAGGGAATGGCCGGCGGAAATCGTCGCTGCCATCGCGGACAGGACGGTGAGGGAAGTTGTCGGTCTGCTTGACGAAAAGAGCATTGCTTCAGGCGATGCGGAAATGCCGATGCTGGAGCTTATCACCGACTGGTATTGCCTGCGTCAGGGCGTGGGGCTCGCCCTGCCGCATATCGCGCCTCAACGCCTTGCCCTTTACCGGATGCTGGCAGAACGCTTCGTCCGCAGGGCCGATGGTCACGCTTCGCTCGAAGGTTTTCTCGAAATCTTCTTCGGTGCGCTGGGGCAATTTCTCGACCGTGCCGAAGATAGCCCGCAGCGTCTGGAGCTGCGGCTCGCGCCGCAACCGGAATCCGTCCCGGTATGAGACAGGGCGGGTTCCCTAGCGTGCGGTGATGCGTTCGACCATGGAAACGGGCACGACCTGAAGCCGGGTTTCCGGCTCGTCGCTGTCAAGCGCGGTCAGGACCCTCTCGGTCAGCGCGTCGAAGGATTGCGCGATGGTGGTCAGCTGGTAGCTTTTCCAGCCGGCCTGCGGAATATCGTCGAAACCGACAATCGAAAGGTCTTCCGGCACCCGACGGCCCATTTCCAGCCGCGCGGCATCCATGAAGCCGAGCGCCAGCAGATCGGTCACGCAGAAGGCGCCGTCTATCGTCCTGTCGGCAAGCAATTCGCATCCGGCCTGATAACCGCTTTCATAACTTGTCGGCCCGCCTGACCATGAAACGACCTCGATGCCTTCGACGGCCATGCGCTCGGTGAAGGCGGCCGCGCGGCGCAGCTGCGCGGGCGTCTGGCTGCCGCTGGAAATGACCGCCGCCTTCCTGCATTGTGCCCTTGCAAGCCGCATGGCGGCGAGACCGGCGCCGTGGTAGTCGTCGCTCAGCACCATGTTGGTATCGGTACGATCCAGACGCTGGTTGATGAGAATGAGACGCACGCCATTGGCGATACATTCGTCGACAATCGAGGCCGGCGGTTCGCCGGAAAGAACGACGATGGCCTGCGCGCGGAATTCGAAAAGACGTTCGATCAGCGGCGCGATGTCCTTGCGGGCATCCGCTGCATTCAGCAGCAGGCATTGCAGGCCGCGGCGCAGAAGGCCGATGCTGAGAAAGTCGAGCTGCCGCGAAATGAAGGGAGAGCTGAGATTGGCGCCGACAACCCCGATGAGGTTGGAGCGGTCATTGTTGAGACCCTGGGCCAGACGGTTGACGCGGTAGCCGAGTTCCTGCGCGGCTTTCAGCACCTTGCGCCGGACAGTCTTCGATACGCTGCCGCCCGGGGTGAAGGTGCGCGAGACGGCGGAGCGTGACACACCGGCCCTTTTCGCCACCTCTTCGGCTGTCACGAACCCTCTCGCCATTCAACTCCCCCTTGCGAAACCGTAGGTCTGATATCACAGGCCATACGGTGTCGCCTATTCCAAACCGAATATTTGGCTCGGGAGGGGCTTCTGTCGGCCACCTCCCGCACCCGGATCATTCCTCGGAAAGGGCGGTGTTCCACGCCCGGATCTTCTCGATATTCCGGTCAGAGCAGGACACGATCTCGAACTCGAACCCATCGCCGGCGACACGTTCGCCGACTTCGGGAAGGCGGTTGAGACGCCAGAGGATGTAACCCGCGACGGTCGAGTAACGGTCGGCCTCGTCCACCAGATCGATATCCAGCAGATAGGACACTCTTCTGACATCGACAGCGCCATCCAGCAGCCAGGAACCATCCTCCGCCCGTTCGGAAATCTGCGATTCCTCGCCCTCATCCGGAAACTCGCCGGCAATCGCCTCGAGAATATCCGTCGGCGTCGCAATGCCCTGGAGGGTGCCATATTCATCGATGATGACGGCCATCTGCAGGGGCGATGTGCGCAGCTGCTCCATCACCTGCAGCGCCGTGGCGCTTTCATGCACGACAAGGGGCTCACGCAGCGAGCGCTCAAGGTTCAGTTTTCCGTCATGCAGAAGATCGCGCAACAGATCCCTGGTCGCAGCGACACCGAGGAATGAATCCAGCCTGCCCCGCGCCAGCATCAACCGGGAATGGTCGAGGTCCAGCAGGCGATGTCTCAGCGTGTCGTGATCGGCGTCGACATCGAGCCAGTCGATCTCGGTTCGCGGCGTCATGATCGAAACGACGGGGCGCTCGGCAAGCGTGAGCACACCGCGGATCATGTCCTTTTCCTCGGATTTGAACAGGTCGCCTTGCGCCGCCTGTGCGGCGATGACGTCGGCTGTCTCGCCGAGTGACTGCTGTTCGCCGACCCGGCCGCCCAGAAGCCGCAGAATGGCGTCGGAGGTGCGCTCGCGCATGTCGCCGGCGGTGATGCGCCTTTCACGGTTGCGCCTGCCGAGCTGGTTCGCCGCTTCGATGAGCACGGAAAAGCCGATTGCGGCATAGAGATAACCCTTGGGGAGGTGGAAGCCGAAACCCTCGACGATCAGGCTGAAGCCGATCATCAGGAGGAAACCGAGGCAGAGAATGACCACGGTCGGATGTTTCGACACGAAGGCCATCAGCGGCCTCGACGCCGCCATCATCACGGCCATGGCCACACAGACGGCGGTGATCATCACCCAGAGATTGTTGACCATGCCGACGGCGGTGATGACGCTGTCGAGCGAGAACACGGCATCGAGCACCACGATCTGCACGATAACCTGCCAGAAGACCGCATGCACCACCTTGCCCTGTTTCGGCTTGTGGTCGCCCTCCAGCCGTTCGTGCAGCTCCATGGTGCCCTTGGCGAGCAGGAAGGCGCCGCCGAGAATGAGGATGAGATCGCGTCCGGAGAAGGAAAGATCCGCGACAGTGAACAGCGGCCGCGTCAGCGTGACGATCCATGAAATCGAAAATAGCAGCAGGATACGCATGATGAGCGCCAGCGACAGGCCGATAACCCTCGCTTTGTGGCGTTGATGCGGCGGTAGCTTGTCGGCAAGGATCGCGATGAAAACGAGGTTGTCGATGCCGAGGACGACTTCGAGGATAATAAGGGTGACGAGGCCGATCCAGATATTTGGATCTGCGAGGAATTCCATGGTCAATGGCCTTTATGGGAACGGGTGCAGACGCAGAAAACCCCGGACAGAATATCCGAGGCCAAAACCCGTCGCGTTGAGAAAAACAAGAAAAGTCGAGGCTGGCTTTGCGTTACGCAAGCCAGCCTCGTTCGGTGTCGACTGCCGTCGCTACTGTCGCCTTCGTCAGGCATAGGGCGGAATGATCCCACTCATAAGTCAATTCTTGTAGAAGCCGACCTAGCAGATTTCCGGCGGATCGAAAAGCTCTTTTTGCTTTCCGTCGCGCCATGAAGATTCAGAACTGCAATCTTTGCATGCAAAAATGAGATTTTTGTCAGAGGCAGCGTTTGCGATGCAATCTTTGCGATTGGTGTCTGTCTGGACGGAGCAAGGCGCTACCGCTGCTCCAAAGGCCCAGCGCCGTGGGTGTCAAAGCCTGTAGTCGTCAATGCTCAAGACGCCGAAGGGATTAAATTTATATCCGTCTTCCTCATACCGTGTGTCGTCGGCAAGGGTGGCGCGACGATCCTTCATGGCCGCTTCAACGCCATCACGCGCCATCTGATCGGCGACATCATCCATCAATGCGGCGATCTTTAATTGTTCGGCATTCGTCGACGGCTGGTCATTGTCTTTTTTGGTGAAGCGGACCCGCACATCCGGCAGGCCGATCAGATGAAAGCCGACGCTCGCCATGCCGTCGGCATCGTCGCCAATCGGGCGACGCGCGAAAGCGAGACGGCAGGTTCTGGCAAGCGCCAGAAGATCCCCGGCGGCGGCTTCGCGGCGGGACTGCTCGAAAAGCTGCTTCCAGCGCCGCTCACCGTGGGCGACACCTGCGCTTTCACCCTTCACCGCAATGGCGCCTTGACCAAACATATGCTGCACGAACTGCAAGGCTTTTGTGGATGTCGCGACCGCGTTTTCCGCATCCATGGACGGGCCGAGCACGTAAAGAACCGAGCCGTGTCTTGCGACGGCTTCCTCGTCGGCCTCCTGATAGGTTTCCGGGTCGACGCGGTCCCAGCAGACGCTGAAGGAACGCTCCATCCGGTCGTCCGCCTCATCCTGTGAATAGTCCTCGTCGATGCTGAAATCGGGCGCAAAACCGTCGATGGCGGCGCGGGCGCTCTTCTGCAGCGACGCCAGTCCATTTTCCACGCCGAGAAAACAGAGGATGTGACGGGGTTTGTATTCGGAACGGGATTCGGCAAAGGCCGCCGGCTTGCCCGATGCTGCGCCGAGCGAAGGCCTTGCCAGCACAAGGCCGCCCAGAAATGCGAGAACGCCACGACGCCCTGAATTCATCCGATACCCCCAAGGTTTGCATCGACAGGATGAAGGGGGTTTTACACCGGCATGTATAATTCAGGCCATATGGCGCTCGATTTTTTTTCGAGGGGCATCGCAGTTTTGAGGCCTCGATCGGACAGGGTGGCATGCAGCTCCCTGCCCGATCCGGGGCGTCATCCGGCAGCGGCTATTTTGTGGTGTAGCCGCCATTGACCAGAATGGTCTGGCCGGTCATCCACCAGCCATCCGTGACGAGGAAGCGGATATAGGGGACGATATCCTCGATATCGGTGAGTCCGGTTTTCGAGAAGCCCGAAAGGGCGGCGGCGCTCTTGTGATAGGCCTGCGCCTCCGGCGTTTCCTGACCGTAGAAGAATGGTGTGTCCATCGGTCCGGGGCCGATTGCCGTCACGGATATGCCGCGTTCGCCAAATTCCTTGGCGGCCGCACGGGTGAAGTGCTCCACCGGGGCCTTGGTGCCGGCATAGCTGGCGTAAAACGGCGTGAAGGCGCCCAGGAGCGACGTCACGAGCGTGCAGATCTTGCCGTTGTCGCTGACGTGGCGACCGGCCTGCTGGAGGAAAAAGAAGGCCGACTTGGCGTTGACGGCAGTCATCTCGTCATATTCGGCCTCGGATGTTTCGAGGATCGGCTTTTTCAGCACCTTGCCAACGGTGTTGATGGCGATATCCGGGCGGCCAATGGCGGCGACGGTATCGGCAAACAGCTTTTCGACCGCACCTGCCGTGGTGAGATCGGCCTGAAGGGCGACGGCCTCGGCGCCGGCTGCCTTTACCGCGGCCACGGTTGCTTCGGCATCGGCCTTCGTTGCGGCGCTGTTATAATGGATGGCGATGGCGCGGGCGCCCTGGCCGGCAAAATCGCGGGCAATCAATCCGCCGAGATTTTTCGCGCCGCCGGCGATGATGACGGTTTTGCCCTTGAGGGAATGGTCTGTCATGGGTCGGCCTCCTTTTGCCGTGCTTGGCCAGCTGGTGGCCGCTTTTGTTGGTGCAGGATATCGTCTAGTATTTCGTGATAAAGGCGCTCATTCTGACATGACCTGTCAGGAAGTCCGCACAATAGGATGTTCCCGGTTGGACCGTATCGATCTGTTCCGTATCTTCACGCGCGTCGTCGACTGCGCGAGCTTCACGCGGGCCGCCGATACGCTCGGCATACCGCGCTCTTCGGTTTCGGCGGCGGTGCAGGAACTGGAAGGGCGCGTCGGTGCGCGGCTGCTGAACCGCACGACGCGCAAGGTTTCGCCGACCGAGGATGGTTCGGCCTTTTACGAGCGCTGCCAGCGGCTGATCGCCGATGTCGAGGACGCGGAAAATCTTTTCCGGCAGACGGCGGCGCAGCCTTCGGGCCGGCTGCGGATTGACGTGCCGGGCCGGATCGGCCGGCTGGTCATCGCACCGGCGCTGCCGGAATTTCTCGACCTTTATCCGCAGATCGACATAGGCCTCGGCGTTACCGACCGCGCCGTCGATCTGGTGGAAGACAATATCGATTGCGTGCTGCGCGTCGGCCCGCTCAGCGATTCCGGCCTGATCGCGCGGCCGATCGGCAAGCTGCCGCTGATCAATGTCGCAAGCCCCTCCTATCTGGCGCGTCATGGAACGCCGAAAACACCTCACGATCTCTCCCGCCACTGGGCCGTCAATTACGCTTCGCCCTCCAGCGGGCGGGTGGAAAACTGGGAGTGGGTGGAAGGCGAGGCGCTGCATTCGCTTTCGATGCGCGGCCGCGTCACCGTCAACAATGCCGAGGCCTATATCGCCTGCTGTCTCGCCGGCCTCGGCCTGATCCAGATACCGGCTTACGATGTCGGGCCGCATCTGGAGAGCGGCGAACTCATCGAGGTCATGCCGGCCCATCGGGCCGAGCCGATGCCGATGACCTTGCTTTATCCGCATCGCCAGCACCTGTCGCGGCGGCTGCAGGTCTTTGCGGAATGGCTGGAAGCCCTGCTGCGGCGACGGCTTCTGTCGCGGCATGCGCCCCGCTAGTCGCTGCTCCAGCCTATTTTTATCATAGCGAGATTCGGCGTTATAAAGCGTCGTCACTTGCGCCATTTTGGCCTCCGCCAAGAAGCCGAAGGGAGGCGCATATGCTTACGATCAATTCACAGGAAACAGCCGATCTCTTGCCGTTCGACGGGCTGATCAAGGCGCTTTCCACCGCCTTTACGGAAGGCTGCGAAATGCCGGTCCGCCACCATCACACGATCGAGGTGCAGGATGAGGCGGCCGCGACCCTGCTGCTGATGCCCGCCTGGCACGGCGCACGCCAGTCATCGCGTTATCTCGGGATCAAGATCGTCACCGTCTTTCCCGGAAACGCCGGCAGAAACCTGCCGGGATTGACCTCCACCTATATGCTTTATGATGCGCAGACCGGCATTCAGCTGGCCACGCTGGACGGTAATGTCATCACCGGCCGCCGGACTGTTGCGGCGTCGGCGCTTGCAGCGGATTATCTTGCGCGCAAGAATGCCAGCCGGCTTCTGGTGCTGGGCGCCGGCCGTGTCGCGAGCCTCATTCCCGACGCCTATCGGGCCGTCAGACCGCTCGAGCAGGTGGCGGTCTGGGATATCGATCGCGGCAATGCCGAGCGGCTGGCGCAAAGCATAGAGGCATCGGGGCTTGCCGCCACGGTGGTCGATGATCTGGAAAGGGCGGTTGCCGAAGCCGATATTGTCAGTGCCGCGACGCTCGCCACCACGCCGCTCATCCGGGGCGCGTGGCTGCGCCCCGGCACGCATGTCGATCTCATCGGCGGCTTCACGCCCGGCATGCGCGAGGCGGATGACGAAGCCATAGGCCGCGCCTCGGTCTTTATCGATACGGAGGAAGCGCTGCACGAAGCGGGCGATCTCGTTCAGCCGATCAAGGCGGGTCTGTTTTCGGAGGAGAGCGTCAGGTCGACGCTCGCCGGACTTTGCAGGGCAAACCGGTTTGCACGCAGTAGCGATGATGAGATCACGCTCTATAAGGCTGTCGGAACCGCGCTCGCCGATCTTGCGACGGCCACCATGGTTTATGAAGCTGCGACGCTGAACGGAAAAGGATGACAGACATGGCTAAACGCGAAATCCTTGAAGTGCCGGTGGTTTCAGAGGCGATCCGCCGGCTGGGCGCGCCGACCTCGGCGCTTGTCCGCTCCGGCAACATCATCGCCACTTGCGGCATGCCGCCCGTCGATCTTGCGACGGGCGACATCGTCAGGGGCGATATCGCCGCCCAGACCCGGGCCTCGCTGGAAGCCCTGCGGGTGACACTGGCCGCAGCGGGCGCCACTTTCGAAGATGTGATCAAGACCACCGTGTATGTCACCGATGCAGCGCTGATGGGAACAGTCAACGACATATACCGCGAATATTTCGCAGCCGGGTTTCCGGCGCGCACCTCGGCAACCATCAAACCCTGGTCCTTACCTTTCGATATCGAAATCGAGTGCCTTGCTGTCCTCTGAGGGCAGGCGGGCATGAAAAAGGGCGCGTCGGCCGGATCGGCTGACGCGCCCACATGCATTTCCCGGAGTGCAAGATTGCAGGCCGGTTTTACGTGGACTGTTCCAGCGGTGAAAGTCCATAAACCGCCACGATATCTTCCCCTTTTTCGAGCCTTGCGACGATGCCGGGCTCCTTTTCCTGAATGGCGAGAGCCTGCCGTGCTATTGCCAATGCCTCCCCCGGCGGCAGGATGCAGACGCCATTTTCGTCGGCCAGCACGATATCGCCGTTCTGAACCCTGACCCCGCCGCAGACCACCGGCCCCGCGACATTTCCCCGTCCTCCGAGCTTGGTGGTGACGGGGGAGCGCCCGCGGCACCAGACCGGCAGGCCGGCGCTGCGGATCGAGCCGATATCGGTGACGTAGCCATCGAGGATGACGGCGGTGACACCACGCGCGAGCGCTGCGGCGGTCATGACCGCGCCCCAGCAGGCGTGCCGGTCGTCGCCCAGCCGCTCGATGACGAGGATGTCGCCGGGCATGGCGCGGGAGAGGGCATGCGGAAGCGCCGTTCCGTCGTCTCCCGGCAGGCTGACGGTCAATGCGCGACCGGCGATGCGAACGCCGTCGATCACGCATTGCATCGCCGGATCCATGAAACCATCCGACCTGAAATGGCCGATCGTCGCTGTCTCGACGCTCCGGAGCAGTTCGAGCGCCTCGTTGATTGTGTCGGGACTTTCCATGAGTGTCTCCAAAAGAAAGACGCCGGCGCGGGGGCCGGCGTCTGTGATATGGCAATATGGATCAGTTGGTCTTGGCCAGATCGCGTTTCACGGTCTCGGTCAGCGCCAGCAGGGCGACGGCCGAGAGCAGGGCGGAGCCGATCATGTACCAGGCGACGGATGCGCCGCTGCCGGTGGCGGAAAGCAGCCATGTGGTGATGACGGGAGTAAGCGCGCTGCCCAGAACGCCTGAAAGCATATAGGCGATGGACAGGCCGGAATAGCGGACCTTGGTGCCGAAAAGTTCGGCGAGGAAGGTGGCGATCGGGCCGTAATTGGCGGCAAAGGCCGTCATCATCAGCAGGTAGCCTGCAAGTGCGCCGGCAAAGGTGGCGGTATCCATCAGCCAGAACATCGGGAAAGCGACGAGCGCTTCGGCCAGAATGCCGCCGAGAATGACCGGCCGGCGGCCGATCCTGTCGGAAAGCAGGCCGAAGAGCGGCAAGAGGAAAATACACGCCGTGCAGGAAATCAGCACGATTACCAGCATCTCATTGCGGGAGATGTTGAGCGCCTGCGTGCCATAGCTCAGACCGAAGGCGACGATGAGGTTGAAGGACGATCCGGTGGACATGGTGGCGATGCCGCCGAGAAGAACCGTTTTCCAGGATTTGGAAAGCAGTTCGAAGAAGGGCACGCGCACGGTCGCCTCTTCCGTCTTCACCTTGGCGAAGGACGGGGTTTCGGCGGTGTTGAGCCGGACATAAGCGCCGACGGCGACCAGAAGAATGCTGACGAGGAACGGAATGCGCCAGCCCCAGGAAATCAGGTCTTCCGGCGTCATTGAAAAACCGATGGCGAGGAAAGCGAGGTTGGCGATCAATGTGCCGGCCGGAACGCCGATCTGCACCCAGGAGCCATAAAGGCCGCGCCGGTTCTGCGGTGCATGTTCCACCGCCATCAGCACCGCCCCGCCCCATTCGCCGCCGAGCGCCAGACCCTGCACGACGCGCAGCGCCAGAAGCAGGATGGGCGCCCAGACGCCGATCTGTTCGTAATTCGGCAGAAGGCCGATGGCGAAGGTTGCCACACCCATCATTACTAGCGAGACGAGCAGCATCGACTTGCGGCCGACCCGGTCGCCGAAATGACCGAAAAGTGCTGCGCCGACGATGCGGGCGAGATAGGCCGAGGCGAAGGTGCCGAAGGCCAGAAGCGTGCCGACGATTGCGTCGAAGCTCGGAAAGAAGACCTTGTTGAAGACCAGCGCCGAAGCGGTGGCGAAGACGAAAAGATCGTACCACTCGACAGTGGTGCCGATGACGCTTGCGACGGCGATCCGCCGAACGCCAACCGGCTGTTTCTCGACGGAGCCCACGAGTGCGGTTTCCCCTTGCATGAACATTCCCCTTTATGTTGCTGTGAAGGAAAACGGGGAAACGACGAAGCGGAGCGGCCTCATGCCGGAGGCAAGAGATGACGATAGCCATTTCTGGCGGAGCAACCGTTTTCGGTTCTCTCCGTCAGTCCGACATGCTGCGATGTTCCCCTGTTTTGCGCAATGATGGGAAAGCGGGAGGCTCTCGACAAATAGATAATGCAGATTTCTTCCATAGGGCCGCGCTATAGACCAAATCCTGGGCATTTTCGGACGTTCCGACACCGTCTATGAATTTTGAAATAGATAATAAAATCATGGAAATATCGCAGGTGCTGTTTTTCTTTGCCGGTTGGCTGCGCAGTTCCTGCCTGTCTTTTGAGCGGCTGAAATTTCTTTTTCGGCCGGAAAAGCCGTCACTCTTATTCTAAGTATCGAATCTATCTATTTTTGAATTTTCCGGTTTGGTCTTATCCCCTTTGTCACTCCACGGACTGAAAAGAGGTCGTCTGCGGGCTGCCGGTTACGCCGGGGCATTGCTGCCGCGAGACCATAACAGGGGACCGAAATGAAGAGATTGAGCAATATCCGGCCGGACATGTCACGCCTTTGGGCGACGCTGATGCGTTCCGCCGAAATCGGTGCGACCGAAAAGGGCGGCCTGAAGCGGCTGGCGCTTTCCGACGAGGATGCGGCGATGCGCCACCAGTTCATTCACTGGTGCGAGGAGGCGGGCCTGACGGTCAGGATCGACGCCGTCGGCAATATCTTCGCCGAACGGGCGGGAACCGATGCGGATGCGAAGCCCGTGCTGGTCGGCAGCCACCTCGACACGCAGGTTCATGGCGGCCGCTTCGACGGTATTCTGGGCGTGCTGGCCGGGCTGGAACTCGTGCGCACGCTGAACGACCATGCAATTGCCACACGCCGGCCGATCACCCTTGTGAACTGGACCAATGAGGAGGGCGCGCGTTTCGAGCCGCCGATGATCGGCTCGGCGGTTTTTACCGGCGCCAAGGCGGCGGAATTTGCTTATTCCCGCAGGGATCGCGATGGCTTTACGCTTGGCGGCGAGCTGGAGCGCATCGGCTTCAAGGGTAAAGACGCGATTTCGGCGGAGGCTTTCGACAGTCTGTTCGAACTGCATATCGAACAGGGGCCACGATTGGAGGCAGCGGCCAAACAACTCGGCATCGTCACCGGTGCTTTCGGCGTGCGCGGTTTCGTGGTGGAAGTGCATGGCGAGACCGGCCATGTCGGCCCGACGCCGATGCCGGCACGCAGGAACGCGCTGGTGGGTGCCGCCGAGGTGACGCTGGCGATCAATGAGATCGGCTGGGCCAATCACGAGACCGGCGGCAAGTCCACGACGATGCGCATCAGGGCGGAACCCAATCTCCTCGGTGCGCTGCCGAATTTCGTGGAAATGACCTGCGACATGCGCCACCCCGACGATGCCGTTGTCAGCACCATGTTCGAAGCCTTCAAGGCGAGACTTCCCGAGCTGGAAGAGCGGTCACGCTGCAGCATCGTCGTCAAGGAAGGCTGGGCTTATGGCGGCATGCATTTCGACGCCGGCTGCATCGAACTCATCCGCAATGCCACCGATGCTTTCGGTTATTCATCGATGGACCTCCTTACCGAGGCCGGGCATGACGCCATGCATGTCGCCGAATATCTGCCGACGGCGATGATCTTCACGCCGTGCGAGGGCGGTCTTTCCCATAACGAGGCGGAGAACGTCACGATTGCCGACATCGAACCCGGTGTTAACGTGCTGGTTCAGGCCGTTCTGGAGCGTGCGAACCGCGCGGACTGACTTCGATATCAGCGAAACGGTAAAAAGTACGCGCGCTTTTTGCCGTTTCGCTTATTCGCCGCCCGTTTCCACAAGGGCCGCCGCCGCCTGCGCATCGAAAAGCTCGTTTTCGAAAATCGTCAGGAATGCCCGCTCGGCACCGCCGAGGTCCATATCGGGGTTGCGGAGAAAATAGGCGTCGGCTCCGAGCGAATCCTGAAGCAGCGGGATCTGCCAAAGCTCATCTTCCTCGAAGCCGCGCGCCGCATCCAGCGGCAGAATGCCCACGCCGATGCCGGCGATGATCATTCGCCGGACTTCTTCCATATGTGGGCTGGAACCGACGGTCCATTTGCCGAGCCCCACACCGTCGCGAAGGGCGATCATCGGTTCCAGCGCGCCGCCTTCCTGGCTGCAGGTGAAGGCCACGAAGGCTTCCTGCCGCAATTCCTCCATGGTGATGTCGCCACGACCGTAAAAGGGATGGGAAGCACCGCAATAAATCCCGAATGTTTCCCTGAGCAGGAATTTGCAGTCCATTCCGGCAAGCGGTTTCGGCAGCAGGCAAATGCCGAATGGGGCCTGTTTCTGGCCGATGGCGCGAACGATATCCTGCGTATTGGCGACATCGATACGGATGGTGACGGATGGATGACGCCGCCGCAACTGGCGCAGCGCCTGATCGAGCTGCGGAAGCACGAGATTGGTGACGATGAGGACACGCACCTGACCCGTGAGGTCATCCGCCTCGGTCGACAGTTTTTCGCCGATACGCTCGACCCGCAGGAAAATTTCGGCACATTCCTGACGAAGCATTTCGCCCTGAACCGTCAGCACGAAACGGCGGCTGTCGCGCTGGATCAACTGGCACCCTAGCGTTTCCTCCAGCTTTTGCAGCGCGGCGGTTACCGAGGGCTGGCGCACGAAAAGCCGGTTGGCCGCCCGCGTGATGCTGCCCTCCTCGACGATGACCAGAAAGGTTCGCAGCAGGTTCCAGTTCAGGTGCTGGATACGGGGGGCATAACGTGACAACGACGCGTTCCTCGAATGAATTGCGGGCTGTACCTTATAGCGATTTTTGCCGGCGAAAAACTTCCGCTGGCTGCAAAAGTGGGGCGTTTTGGCGGTTGCGGCGACTTTATTCCCGGGCGGTCCATGGAAGAGCCGCGCGCGATGCCGGCTTGGCCACGTCAGCCGCCATATTGGTCGTCCGTCACATGCTCCATCCAGTCCACCACCTTGCCGTCCTTAACCTCCTGAAGCGCAATATGGGTCATGGCGACATCGGGTGCGGCGCCGTGCCAGTGTCTTTCGCCCGGAGCGAACCATATGACATCGCCGGGGCGGATTTCTTCCACCGGACCGCCCTCACGCTGCGCCCGGCCAAGGCCGGAAACCACGATCAGGGTCTGGCCGAGGGGATGGGTGTGCCAGGCGGTGCGGGCGCCGGGTTCGAAGGTGACCTGGGCGCCCTGCACCCGTTCAGCATCGAAGGGGTTAAGAAGCGGATCGATGCGGACCTGACCCGTGAACCATGCCTCGGGGCCTTTCGCCGATGCCCGTGTTCCTGCGCGCAATATTTCCATGGTCGTTCTCCTGCCTGATATTGTTGGCGATTTGATGTGGGAAGCCCCTTGTCATGGGGAAGTGTAAACCTGATCGGGCAGACAGGCTCAAGGCATTTGTCCGAAGCCCGGCGTTGCGACTGTACCGACAGGCATTTCGTTCTTCTGCTCGCGGTTTTCAATGCCGCCAGCATTCATTTTTCCGTCTCTTTCCGGATGCCGCAACAAAAGTCATTCTCGGGATTGACTCGTTTATGAAAACGGTTACATTTGCTGATGTAAACGGTTTCATTGGTTAAAAACCGTGCTTGGAGGAGCAAATTTCATGTTTAGACATTTGATGGCTGCCGCCGCTTTGGTGCTGGCGGCGGGCACGTCGGCGTATGCCCAGGAGCAGAGCTTCAAGATCGGTCTTTCCAATTCTTTCGTCGGCAGCGAATGGCGCACGCAGATGATTGAAGAAGCCCAGGCCGCCGCAAAGGCGTGGGGTGAAAAGGGCGTCAAGGTCGAAGTCGTCGTTCAGAGCGGCAATGTCGATGTGCAGGGGCAGATCGGCCATATCCGCAATTTCATGAACCAGGGCGTTGATGCGATCCTTATCAATCCCGGCAGCCCGACCGCCTTCGATCCTATCTTCGCGCAGGCCAAGGCGCGCAATATTCTCGTCATCGCCACCGACGCCGAAGTCTCCTCGAAGGATGCGCTTTATGTCGGCATCGACCAGAAGGCATGGGCGGCGCAATCCGCGCAATGGCTTGCGGATGCGCTGAAGGGCAAGGGAAGCGTCGTCGCCATCAACGGCATCGCCGGCAACCCGGCAAACGAAGCCCGCGTCGCCGGTTACCGCGAAGTGTTCAAGAAATACCCTGACATCAAGGTGCTGAACGAAGCCAATGCGAGCTGGGATCAGGCGCAGGGCCAGCAGGCCATGCAGAACCTGCTCGCCACCTATCCCGATATCAGCGGTGTCTGGGTGCAGGACGGCATGGCGGACGGCGCATGGCGCGCCATCGAAGCCGCCGGCAAGACCAAGGACATTGCCGCAACAGGTGAAATCCGCAAGGACTTCATGACCCGCTGGGAAAAGGAAAAGTTCAATTCCGGCGCTTCGGTCAATCCTCCCGGCGTCATGGCCAGCGCGCTCAATGTCGCTGTCCTGAAGCTGCAGGGCAAGGAATTCAAGGACGGCATTTTTGGCGGCACCTATGGCAACGCCATCTATATTCCGATCCCCTTCGTCAGCAATGACAACCTTGCCGACAACATCAAGGCCGCCGATGGCAAGCCGGGCTACTGGTCCGTCACGGCAACCGTGACGCCGGAACAGGCCGGCGAGTTCTTCAAGTAAGAGCCGTTTCGGGTCGGCGGCGAACGCTGGCCCGAACCACAATTTCGAGTGCGGAGACGGCCTTGGCCGGCCGCCTGTGACAAGCATCATTCGGGGACATGCGATGGCGAACGCTTTGGAAGCGGCCGGCATAACGAAGAATTTTGGCGCGGTGCGCGCGCTTTCCGACGGCAGGCTGACGGTTGGTCGCGGTGAAATTCACGCGCTTCTCGGCGCCAATGGCTGCGGCAAGAGCACGCTCTGCAAGATCGTTGCGGGTGCTGTCGCGCCGACCAGCGGCGCGATCAGGTTCAATGGCGAAGACGTGCGCTTCAAAAGTCCGCGGGACGCCGAAAATGCCGGTATTGCGCTGTTTTATCAGGAACTCAGCCTCGTTCCGCAGCTTTCCGTCGCCGATAATATCTTTCTCGGCCGCGAGCCGAAACGTGGCATCTTTGTCGACGGCAAGGCGCAGAAGGCCGAAGCGGCGAGACTGATCGCGCTGTTTGACGGCGTGGCTGGCGAAGGGCTGGAGCCGGATGCGATCGTCGGCAATCTGCCGCCCGATCAGCGCCAGCTCGTCGAAATCCTCAAGGTCTTCGCCCAGAACGCCAGCCTGATGATTATGGACGAGGCGACAGCGGCGCTCGATGGCCGCCAGTCCCAGCGCTTTTTCGAGATACTCCGGGCCAAGAAGGCCGACGGCGTCTCCACCATCATGATTTCCCATCGTCTCGACGAGGTTTTCGCCGTCTGCGACCGCATCACCGTGATGCGCAACGGCGCGACGATTTCCGAGCTCGATACGGCGGCAACCACGCGCGAAGCCGTCGTGCATGATATGGTCGGGGATGTTCGGGCCGCTCCTGCCCGTCAGAACGGGCGTTCGGCTGCTGCGCCGAGCCTGAAGCTGGCGGATGTGGCGGGTGAGGGTGTTCGCGGTGTCACTCTCGAAGCCTATCCGGGCGAAATCGTCGGTCTGGCCGGCTTGCAGGGTCAGGGCCAGTCGGCCTTGCTGAAGGGTCTTTTCGGCGCCAACCCATTTGCCTCAGGCCAAATCCGGTTTGAGGGTCGTGAAATCACCATCGGCAAGCCTTCGCAGGCGGTTCATAGTGGTTTTGCCTATGTCTCTGGCGACCGTGGCCGTGACGCTTCCCTTCAGGGTCGGTCGATCTTCGAAAATCTCGTCGCGGCGCTGATGGTGCGCGAAAAGATGCGGCTGGTTCGTCCCGCGACGCTGAAGCCGCGCGTGCAGAAGGTCGCTGATGACATGAAGACGAAGTTTGCCGGCCTGGATATGCCGATAGGCACGCTTTCAGGCGGCAACCAGCAGAAAATCTTCATTTCCCGCTGGCTCGCCACCGCGCCGAAACTGCTGCTGCTCGACGATCCGACCAAGGGCATCGATCTTGGCGCAAAGGCGGATCTCTTCGCGCTGATGCGGCAGCAGGCCGACGCCGGCGCGACCATCCTTCTCTATTCCTCTGAAGATGCGGAAATCCTCGAATATGCCGACCGCATTCTTGTGTTCAACGGTGGACGCATTTCTGCGGAACTGACCGGAGCCGACATGACATCCGTAAACATGACCCGCGCCGCCTATGGAGATGCCGCATGAGCGCCTCCGGTTTTCTGCGCAGGCAGCCATGGGTCATCACCCTCGTCGTACTGGCGCTTCTCATCGCCGTGAACACGTTTCTGCAACCCTCCTTCGTTCAGCCCTCCGTGCTGCAATCGAACCTGACGACGTTTCTGCCCCTGATCCTGGTCGCCATCGGCCAGACCTATGTCATTCTGGCGGGCGATATCGATCTGTCGGTCGGCAGCATCGTGGCGCTCGCCAATGTCGTCACCGTCAGTGTCATCGCAGCACTCGGCGGCACGACAGGCGCCGTCTTTGCCGGCATGGCGGCGGGTGCGGCTGTCGGGCTGCTCTGCGGACTGGTCAATGGCCTCTTCATATCCGGCCTGCGCTTCCAGCCGATCGTCACCACTTTCGCCACCGGCATCATCTTCGCCGGGCTGGCGATCTGGGTGCTGCCGCAGGCGGGTCTTCCGGTGCCGGAGGCCTATTGGCAGACCTATTCCGGCAGCTTCATCGGTTTGCCCTTCGTGCTGTGGGTGCTGATTGGGGGCATCGCCTTCACCCTCATCGTGTCGCGCATTCCGTTTCATACGCACCTGTTGGCCGTCGGCGGCAATCGCACCGGGGCTTTCCAGACGGGTCTGCGTCTTTCGGGTATCCGCATCGGCGCATATATGATCTCCGGTCTGTTCTCGGCGCTGGCGGCGCTTTGCCTGACGGGGGAGACGGCCTCGGGCGACCCGCTGCTCGGCGCGAGTCTGGCGCTGTCCTCCATCTCGGCCGTGGTTCTGGGCGGCACCGCACTTTCCGGCGGTTTCGGCAGCTCGACAGGGTCGATTGCCGGCGCGCTGGTGCTCGGCATGATCGGCAATGTGATTTTCTTTGCGGGCCTGCCCTTCGAGTACCAGACACTGGTGCAGGGTTTGATCGTGCTGACGGCGCTGGCCGGCGGTGTTCTGGTGACGAGGCGTTGATATGACCAATCCCGGCTTGCAAATCAAAACCCTCCTTACCGATCCCCTGACCATCGCCATTGGTGCATCGGTCTTCCTGCTGCTGGTCGGCGAATTGTTGTCCCCCGGCTTCGCACAGGGTTCGCAGATCGTGCGGCTGCTGACGATTGCCGCCATTCTCGGCATCGTCGCGGCGGGTCAGAACCTCGTCATCCTTGGCGGGCGCGAAGGCATCGATCTATCCGTCGGCGCGATGATTTCGCTTGGCGCCGTTCTTGCCGGCAATATGATGAACGGTCAGAATGCGGGCATTCCGCTCGCCATTCTGGTTGCCGGCGGCATTCCCTTCCTGATCGGCCTCATCAACGGCCTCGGCATTACCTTCGTGCGCATTCCGCCGCTGGTCATGACGCTTGGCATGACGGCGGTCATTCAGGGCGGGCTGGTCGTTTATTCGCAGGGTGTTCCGTCAGGTGCGGCGGCCCCTCTGCTGGCGGGTTTCATCAACCGGCCGCTCATTTTCGGCATTCCCGGTGTGCTCTTCGTCTGGCTGGGCATTGCCGCGATCATGCTGTTCGTGCTGCGCCGCACCGCCTTCGGTTTCGCCATCTACGCCATCGGTTCGAACGAGCGGGCGGCGACACTCACTGGATTGCCCGTCTCTTTGATCCGCACGCTGCTTTATGGCCTCTCCGGCCTGTTTGCCGGGCTGACCGGGGTGTGCGTCATCGGTTACACCGGCACGTCCTTCATCTCCGTCGGCGATCAATATGTGCTTCCGTCGATCATCGCTGTTGTCATCGGCGGCACCTCGCTTGCCGGCGGCGCGGGTGGATATGTCGGAACCATGGCCGGGGCGGTTGCGCTCACCATTCTGCAAAGCGTACTGATAACGCTCAACCTCGATGTATGGGCACGGCAGATCATATTCGGTGTCACGTTGCTAGCGCTGATGCTGCTTTATGGCCGCCAAAAGCAGTTGCGTGTGTGACAGATGAGCAAAGACCAAGGTTCGAATATCAGGGAAGTGGCAGCTCTCGCGGGCGTTTCCATCGCGACCGTATCGCGGGCGCTGCAACAACCCGACAAGGTTCGCCCGGAAACCCGCAAGAAGGTTTTCGACGCCGTGCGGCAGGCAAACTTCGTTCCCAATGCGCAGGCGGCAAGCTTCCGCCGCCAATCCAACAACACCGTCATCCTCCTCGTTCGCGATATCGGCAACCCGTTTTATCTCGAAATCTACAAGGGCGTGGAAGAAGCGGCGGGCGAAGCGGGCTTCAAGGTGCTGATGGGCGACGCCCGCAACGACGAGAACCGCGTGGCGACCCATATCGACATGGTGCGCCAGAAACATGCCGACGGGCTTATCCTGATGACCGGCCAGTTTCCCTCCGAGCTTCTCGATCAGGGCGACGCGCTGCCGCCCATCGTCATTGCGTCGGAAACGGTGCCCGGCCTCGCGCTGCCGACCGTCAAGGTGGACAACCGCGCCGCCTCCATCAACGCCATGCGCCACCTCATCGCTGCAGGGCATCAAAGGATCGTGCATCTGGCCGGCCCCGTTCCGGAAAGTCTGGCGCAGGAGCGTTTCGACGGTTACCGCGCGGCACTTGCCGAGGCCGGCATAACTTACAGTGACGAACTGGTGGTGACGGGCGATTACAGCATCGAGGCCGGCCGTCAGGCGATTGGCAGCCTTCTCGAAGGCGGCATTGCCTTCACCGCAATCTTCGCCTCGAGCGACCAGATGGCGATTGGCGCGATCAGCGAGTTGCGGGCGCGTGGCGTTTCGGTTCCGGCCGATGTCTCCGTCATCGGCTTCGACGACATCATTTTCGCCAATGCCTTTGAGCCGCCGCTGACCACGGTGCGCCAGCCCCGGCAGGAAATGGGCCGCAGGGCCATGGCGCTGATGGTGGACCGGCTGAACGGCAAACGCACGGCCGAAACCATCGTGCTGGATACGGAACTGGTGGTGCGCGGCTCGGTCGCGCCCTGCCGCCCGCCGCATCGGTAGCGGCCAGACTGTGAATGCAAGGAGTGTAAGGACATGAAGACGATCAAAGGCCCGGCGATTTTCCTCGCGCAATTTGTCGGGGAAAAGGCCCCCTTCGACACGCTCGACAATCTCGGCCAATGGGCGGCTTCCCTCGGTTACAAGGGCATTCAGGTGCCGACCAATCCCAGGCTCTTCGATCTTGAAAAAGCCGCTGCATCCAAGACCTATTGCGACGATATCAAGGGCCGTCTGGCCGAGATCGGCGTCGAGATCACCGAGCTTTCGACCCATATTCAGGGCCAGCTTGTCGCCGTTCACCCGGCCTATGATGAAATGTTCGACGGTTTTGCACCCGCTGAACTGCGCGGCAAACCTCACGCGCGGCAGGAATGGGCGGTTAACCAGCTGAAATATGCGGCGAAAGCCTCGCAGCATCTCGGTCTCAAAAGCCACGCCACCTTCTCCGGCGCACTCGCCTGGCCCTTCGTTTACCCTTGGCCGCAGCGCCCGGCGGGTCTTGTCGAAATGGCCTTTGCGGAGCTGGGCAAGCGCTGGACACCTATTCTCAATACATTCGAGGAGAATGGCGTCGATCTCTGCTACGAATTGCATCCGGGCGAAGATCTGCATGACGGCATCACCTTCGAGCGTTTTCTCGAAGCCACCGGTAACCACCCGTGCGCCAACATCCTCTACGATCCCTCCCACTTCGTCCTTCAGGCGATGGATTATCTCGATTTCATCGACATCTACCACGAGCGCATCCGCGCCTTTCACGTCAAGGATGCCGAGTTCAATCCGACCGGCCGTTCCGGCGTTTATGGCGGTTATCAAGGCTGGGTCGACCGGCCGGGGCGTTTCCGTTCGCTGGGCGACGGGCATGTCGATTTCGGCGCGGTGTTTTCCAAGCTCACCCAATATGACTTCGACGGCTGGGCGGTGCTGGAATGGGAATGCGCGCTGAAACACCCGGAAGACGGTGCGCGTGAGGGTGTCGGCTTCATTCAAGATCACATCATCCGCGTGACCGAGCGGGCTTTCGACGATTTCGCCAAAAGCGGTGTCGATGATGCCGCCAACCGCCGCCTTCTCGGTCTATGAAAGGAAATCCCATGTCTCCCACAACAGCGAAATTCAACAGCCGCCGCATTCGTCTCGGCATGGTCGGCGGCGGTCAGGGCGCGTTCATCGGTGCTGTGCATCGCATCGCGGCCCGGCTGGATGACCGTTACGAACTGGTGGCCGGCGCGCTTTCTTCCGATCCGGCACGCGCCAGCGCTTCGGCAACGCTGCTCGGCATTGCGCCCGAGCGCTCCTATGCGTCGTTCGAGGAAATGGCGGCGGCCGAGGCCGGCCGTGTGGACGGGATTGAGGCCGTCGCCATCGTCACCCCCAATCACCTGCATTTTGCCCCGTCCAAGGCGTTTCTCGACGCCGGCATCCATGTCATCTGCGACAAGCCGGTCACCGCGACGCTGGAAGAGGCCACAGAACTGGCAAAGATCGTCAGGGCATCCGACAGGCTGTTCATCCTGACGCACAACTACACCGGTTACGCCATGCTGCGGCAGATGCGGGAGATGATCGCAAACGGCGATATCGGCAAGCTGCGCCATGTCCAGGCTGAATATGCGCAGGACTGGCTGACCGAAGCGGTCGAAAAGACCGGTGCGAAAGGCGCGGAATGGCGCACGGACCCGAGCCGCTCCGGCGCGGGCGGGGCAATCGGCGATATCGGCACTCATGCCTTCAATGCCGCCGCCTTCGTGACGGGTGAAATCCCCTCGAGCCTTTATGCCGATCTAACCTCCTTCGTGCCGGGACGGCAGCTGGATGACAGCGCCAATATTCTTTTGCGTTACGAAAGCGGCGCCAAGGGCATGCTCTGGGCAAGCCAGATCGCGGTCGGCAATGAAAACGCCCTGTCGCTCCGGGTCTATGGCGAAAAGGGCGGGCTGGAATGGCACCACCGCGTGCCGGACGAGTTGTGGTTCACGCCTTACGGGGAACCGAAGCGGTTGATTACCCGCAACGGTGCGGGCGCGGGTGCGGCCGCCAATCGGGTCAGCCGCGTGCCGTCAGGGCATCCGGAGGGATATCTCGAGGGTTTTGCGACGATCTACCGCGAAGCCGCAGACGCAATCATCGCAAAAAGGGAGGGAAAGACAGCCGCCGGGGATGTGATTTACCCCAGCATAGAGGATGGCCTTGCGGGTCTCGCATTCATCGATGCGGCCGTCCGGTCCAGCCGGACCTCGTCCTGGGTAGGGATCGACATCTAGACCACTGGATATCGGGGACGGACGACGCAGGGCATTGGAGGCTGTGCCCGGCATTACCCGACTAAGGGTTCGGGGAAAGCGCGGGCACGCGTGTCGTCACATTGATCAAACGGAAAGGGAGTTACGCGTTTGAAAACGTTCAAGTCAAAATTCGCAGGCATGGCATTCGTCGTCGGATTGGCGGCGGGTATCGCAAATCCGGTTCTTGCCGAAGACAGCAAGGCGCTGCCGATTGCCGCGCAGATGTACACGCTGCGCAATTCCGGAACGCTGGAGGAGCAGCTTGCCATTATCAACCGCGCTGGCGTCTCTGCCGTTGAAACGGTGGATATGCAGAAGGTCAGTGCAAACGAGCTGAACAGGCTGTTGGAAAAGCACAGGATCAAGGTCATTTCCTCGCATGTGCCGATCGACAAGCTGCGCGGTAACCTCGATGAGGTCATCACCGAGCAGAAGGCAGTTGGCAATCTTGTCGTGACCATGCCTTATCTCAAGCCGGAAGACCGCCCGAAGGATGCCGCAGGCTGGACCGCCTTCGGCAAGGAGCTCGGCGGTTATGCCGACAAGCTTTCCACCGCAGGCCTCGCCATGGCCTATCACAACCACGACTTTGAAATGGTCAAGTTCGATGGCAAGACGGCGCTGGAACTGCTGCTCGATGCCGCCGGCCCGAAACTGCAGGCCGAAGTCGATGTCGCCTGGGTGGCGCGCAGCGGCAATGATCCGGCCGAATTCCTCGGCACATTGAAGGGCAAGGTTTTTGCCATCCACGCCAAGGACAATGCGCCTGCCGGCACGGCGGAGAACGAGCACGGCTTCGCCACACTCGGCGCCGGCGTTCTCGACTGGAAAACGATCCTGCCGGCGGCCAAACAGGCCGGCGCAAAATGGTTCATCCTTGAGCACGACCTTCCGCTCGATGCCGAAGCTGTCCTGACCAAGGGCAATGCGTTCCTCAACGAACGCCTGCCGACCATTCAGTAAACACTGCCGGTAAAACCAGAACCGCTCCCCGGCGGTGGTTTTCGGCGGGGAGCATGAGGTTCGACAGACGCATATCCATTTTCCGCCGCGCCGCGACGGGAAGCGCTTCGTCCCGTCGTTTTTTCAAGCACATATCGGAGGAGTTAGCATGGCAGATAATTATTATGATGCGATTGTTGTCGGCTCGGGCATCAGTGGAGGCTGGGCCGCAAAGGAACTCACGCAAAAGGGCCTGAAGGTTCTGATGCTGGAGCGCGGCCGCAACATCGAACACATCACCGACTATCAGAATGCCGACAAGGAAGCCTGGGACTATCCCCATCGCAACCGCGCCACGCAGGAAATGAAAGCGAAATATCCCGTTCTCAGCCGCGATTACCTGCTGGAAGAGGCGACGCTCGGCATGTGGGCCGATGAGCAGGAAACGCCCTATATCGAGGAAAAGCGCTTCGACTGGTTCCGTGGTTATCATGTTGGCGGCCGATCGCTGCTCTGGGGACGCCAGACCTATCGCTGGTCGCAGACCGATTTCGAGGCCAATGCGAAAGAAGGCATCGCCGTCGACTGGCCGATCCGCTATGAAGACGTCTCTCCCTGGTATGACTATGTCGAACGTTTTGCCGGCATTTCCGGCAGCCGCGAGGGGTTGGACATTCTCCCTGATGGTGAATTCCTGCCGCCCATTCCGCTCAATTTCGTGGAGCAGGACGTGGCCAGCCGGCTGAAGAAGGCGTTCAAGGGCACGCGCCACCTCATCAATTCGCGCTGCGCCAACATTACCCAGGAACTTCCCGATCAGGAACGCACGCGCTGTCAGTTCCGCAACAAGTGTCGGCTGGGCTGTCCCTTCGGCGGCTATTTCAGCACGCAGGCATCCACGCTGCCTGCGGCACTCGCCACCGGCAATCTCACGCTTCGGCCCTTCTCCATCGTCAAGGAGATCCTCTACGACAAGGTCACCAAGAAGGCGCGCGGTGTCGAGATCATCGATGCAGAAACCAACCTGACCTATGAATATATCGCCGATATCATCTTCCTGAACGCCTCGACGCTGAACTCGACCTGGGTGCTGATGAATTCCGCCACCGATGTCTGGGAAGGCGGGCTTGGAAGCAGCTCGGGCGAACTCGGCCATAACGTGATGGACCACCATTTCCGCATGGGCGCGACCGGCCAGGTGGAAGGCTTCGAGGACTTCTACTTCAAGGGCCGTCGTCCCGCGGGCTTCTACATTCCGCGTTTCCGCAACACGGGAGACGACAAGCGTAAATATTTGCGCGGCTTCGGCTATCAGGGCTCGGCCAGCCGTTCGCGCTGGGAACGGGAAATCGCGGAACTGAATATCGGCGCCGATTACAAGGAGGCCCTGACCGAGCCGGGCGGCTGGACCATCGGTATGACCGCCTTCGGTGAAATGCTGCCCTATCACGACAACCGCGTGAAACTCGATCATGACAAGAAGGACAAATGGGGCCTGCCGGTCCTCTCCATGAATGTCGAGATGAAGCAGAATGAACTCGACATGCGCGAAGACATGGTCAATGACGCGGTCGAGATGTTCGAGGCGGTCGGCATCAAGAATGTCAAACCCTCGAAGGGCAACTATGCGCCGGGCATGGGCATTCACGAAATGGGAACGGCCCGCATGGGGCGCGACCCGAAAACCTCCGTCCTCAATGGCAACAACCAGGTCTGGGATGCGCCCAACGTCTTTGTCACTGACGGCGCCTGCATGACCTCGGCCTCCTGCGTCAACCCGTCTTTGACCTATATGGCGCTGACGGCGCGTGCGGCTGATTTTGCCGTCTCCGAAATGAAGAAGGGGAACCTGTGATGAACAGACGCGAACTGCTGAAACTGATAGCCATCGCCACTGGCCTTCCGCTGATCGGTGCTGATGTCGTCATGGCCGCGAAAAATGCCGCCAAGCAGGCCGGCGGCGGCCATGTGTTCAACCCGGAGGAGATCCGCTTTCTGGACGAGGTGGCGGAAACCATTATTCCCCGTACCTCCACGCCGGGGGCGAAGGATGCTGAAGTGGGTGCATTCATGGCCGTCTATGCGGCCGATTGCTACACCGACGAGCAACGGACGCTTTTCCTCTCGGCAATTTCCGACATCGAGAAGCGCAGTCAGGCCGAACACAAGAAGGCCTTTCTGGAGCTGACGGCGGCAGAGCGGCAGACGCTGCTTTCCGCGCTGGACAAACAGGCCAAGGCGGAACAGACCCCGGCGAAGCCGCACGCCTTCACGCTCGTCAAGCAGCTGACGCTGCTCGGTTTCTTCACCTCGAAGATCGGCGCCACGGAAGTTCTTGTTTACGACGAAATCCCCGGCGGTTTCGAAGACCGCGTTCCCTATAAGAAGGGCACGCCTGCCTGGGGCACGACCTGAAGAGAGAACCCTCCGGCCCGTCCGCATTTGCGGGCGGGCCGTATTTCTGCGGCAAGACAAGGATGACACGATGCGCAGTATAATCATCATCGCGGCGGCGATGCTCGCGGCCGGCACCATTCCCGCTCTTTCGGAGGGCGATGTTGCCAAGGGGGAGGCGGTCTTCAAGCGCTGTTCCGCCTGTCACGCCATAGGCGAGGGCGCGAAAAACAGGGTCGGCCCGCAGCTTAACGGCATTATCGGCCGTGCGGCGGGCGGCGTGCCCGACTATAATTATTCGGGTGGCATGAAAAAAGCCGGCGAGGACGGCCTTGTCTGGACACCGGAAGAATTGCGGGATTTCCTGAGCGCGCCCAAGAAGAAAATACCCGGCAACAAGATGGCGCTGGCCGGCATCAGCAAACCGGAAGATCTGGACAATCTGATCGCCTATATTGAAAACGCGGCTTCGAAACCGGCGGAATGAGACCGGATAACCTGCCGGGTAGAGAAACAGCCCGGTCTGCGGGCGAGGCGGAATGTTCAGCGCGAACGGAGATAGGCCGCGAGAACGAGGGCGTGATTGTGCTCCGTGTCATGGGCGGCATAAAGCAGCGTCACGCGTCCCTCGGCCATAAATGCCTTCATGCGCGCCACGGCGTCCGGATTGGCTGACAGTTCCGCCTCATAGCGGTGGGTGAACTCCGCAAAGCGCGACGGCATATGGGAGAAATTCTTGCGCAATTCGTTACTCGGCGCGATCTCCTTCAGCCAGATCGAAAGCTGTGCCGTTTCCTTGCGCATGCCGCGGGGCCAGAGCCTGTCCACCAGGATGCGCGCGCCGTCATCGTCGCTGGCAGGCTCGTAAATCCGTTTGACCCTTATATCGTGCATGGACGTCCTCCCTCGCTTGGCAAGCGGGGAATTTATAACAGTCTTTGCGGAGTTGCGCCCGAAAATCATCCCGCTTGAGCCTTGCTGCGGCGGGCTTGCGGGGCCCGTGAGACTCAAGAGGCAATCGTCTTGAAGGTCGCCAACGAAATACCGGGATGGCCGGTAAATAAATCGCCGTGCATCCTTCGGGTGCACGGCGATTTATGGCGTGGAACCGGATGGTGTTTTGTCACGATCCGGTTCCGCTCATGCCGGAACGTCAGCCGATCTGGGCGTTGTCGTCACGCTTGATGGCGATGACGGTCGAGCGCGGCAGCTTGCCTTCGCCATCCGGGAAGGGGGCGTCGGGGTGCTGGATGCCGACGAAGTGGGTGCGCTTGTCGCCCGACCAGGTCTGGCCGGTGACTTCGGAACCCTTCGGTGCGGTCAGGAAGCGCTCGATGCGGCCGGTGGCCGGGTCGCCGGCCAGCATCTGGTTGTTGCCCTGGCCGGCGAAGTTGCCTTCATTGCTGTCTTCGCCGTCGGTCTGGATCCAGAGGAGACCAGTCGAGTCGAACATCATGCCGTCAGGCGAGTTGAACATGTTGCCTTCGTTGATGTTGGAAGAGCCGGCAAAGGCGTCCTTGTGGACGGTGGGGTTGCCGGCCATGCAGAACAGGTCCCACTTGAACTTGCCGTCCGCATGGTCGTCATTTTCCGGATACCAGCGCACGATCTGGCCGTATTCGTTCTTTTCGCGCGGGTTGGCGGCGTTGATGGCCATGGCGTCGCCGCCGGCATTGGCGCGCAGCTTGCCATCCTTCATTTCGCCGCGGCGGCTGTTATTGGTCAGCGCGCAATAGGCTTCGATGGCGACCGGGTTGATGGCGACCCATTCCGGGCGGTCCATGGTGGTTGCACCCACCTTGGAAGCGGCCTGACGGGTGAAGACGCAGATTTCGTCCATCTTCATGCCGGTGGTCTCAGGTGTGAGCGCCATCCATTCGCCGGCGCCGTCATCGGCGAACTTTGCGACATGGAGCGTGCCTTCGTCGAGCAGCTTCGACGTGTCGCCGCCCGGCACGTAAATGCCGTTGGAGACGAATTTGTAGAGGAATTCGCCACGCTCGTCGTCACCCATATAAACGACGACACGGCCGTCACGGGCGATCACCACAGCGGCGTTTTCGTGCTTGATGCGGCCAAGTGCTGTGCGCTTGATCGGGGTGGAGGAGGCATCCGAAGGATCGATCTCGACCACGTAACCGGCGCGGCGCGGTTCGTTGGGGTTCTTGGCGACGTCGAAACGCGCGTCGAACTTCTCATAGGCGTAACGGGTCTCGGCGACAATGCCGTAGCGCTTGTAATCGTCAGGCAGCTTGAAGGCGGCGTCAGTGGTGCCGAAATAACCGTTGAAGTTCTCTTCGCAGGTGAGGTAGGTGCCCCACGGCGTGCGGCCGGCGCCACAATTGTTGAAGGTGCCGAGACAGTCGATACCATCAGGGTCGGCGGCGGTTTTGACGAGATCGGAGCCTGCGGCCGGGCCGGAAAGCTTCATCGGCGTATTGTGGTGGATACGGCGGTTGAAGGGGCTGTCGAGAACGATTTCCCAGCCCTCATTACCTTCCGCAACTTCCATGACGGTGACGCCCTGCATGTTCTGCAGGATCTTCACGTCGTCGGCCGTCTTGGGGTTGCCTTTCTCGGCATGCGGCAGGTTGGTTTCCGGGTTCACATATTCATGGTTGACGGCGATGAGTTGGTGGCTGCCGACCATGAAGAGTTCCATGCCGTCGGTGTTTTCGCCGAAGACCTTGTCGGAGTTCTCAACGCTGACGCCCTTGGCGGGGTCGAGATCGGGAACGTTGGAGAATAGCGGCTGGCCCCATTTCGCCAACGGCTTCCAGTTATAACCTTCCGGCACATGGATGGTGTTGTCGGTGGCGGCGGCAACCGGCTTGAAGGGGAAACGGCCGACGGCGGCTTCCTGCGCCTCGGCCGAGGTGCTGCTCATCAGGTTGCCGAGCGTGCCCATGGCGGCCGCGGCCGAACCGAAGGCAAGCACGCCGCCGAGGAAGCCGCGGCGGGAAATCGCGGTCTCGACCACGCGGTCGAAATCGGTTTCGGCCGGCGGCGGGTTTTGCAGTTCGTCCCATTCGTCCCAGGACAGCTTGCTCGTATCGATGTCGGTCATGTCGTGTCTCCATCGTTCAACGTTTGGAATCATTCCAGCAAGCTGCGTACCGTCCCAGTGTTTCACTCGGATGACGGGAAGGATCGCTTTAAATATGATTATAATAGAAGAGAATTCATGGTTTTTCCCTCAATGCGGGAAAAGGATGCGGGTGAGCAGGAAATCTTCAAAGCGGCAGAAGCGGAATGGAATCTCCGTTCCCCCACGCCATTTCTCGCTCAGGTCGGCGGTTAGCCGCAGCGTGGCGCAACCGCTGCCGTCGAAGCCGGACAATTCGGCCGCCTCGAAAAAGAAGGGCCGTTTCACGGTTGGGTAAAGCGCCTTGAACAGGCTTTCCTTGGCCGAAAAAATCAGCCCGATCATGAAAGGGTCGATGGCGTTGCCGAGGTTGTGGCGTTCATTCGCCGTCAGGGCCTGCGGAGCGATATCGTCGGCTTCCTCTTCGGTCAGGAACCTTTCAATATCGATGCCGATGCCGCAAAACCGCTCGGAAGAACCGGCAAGCGCGATGGCCCGTTCATGGCTGTGGGAAATCGCGCCGATCACGCCTTCGGGCCAGGCTGGTGCGCGATCGTCTCCCATGCCGGGAAAGACGGTGCGGCCGGTGAGGTGGCGTATGGCTTCAGCCGCGCATCTGCGTCCGGCGATGAATTCCGCCTTGCGTCTGGGCGTCGCATGCAAAAGCTGCGGCGGCAGGGGAGGGACCGTGCCGCCGCAGCCTTCGTCGGCGCTGTAACGAAGGGTGAAGCAATGGCAATCGCGCCTGTCGTCCGGCCAAGGCCAGATGGCCTCGGGTGGATCGCCGGAGGCGGCTTCGCGATGAAACGCCGTTGCGATGCCCATGTCCGTCGCCCTCATCCAGCGGCCTGGATCATGATGAGAGCGGGATCGCGAAACCGCTCACACATCTCGCCATCCCACTGCCGTTCAGGCCGCAAGTGTTGCGCCGCCATCAACGACGATCTGCTGCATCGTCACATGGCCGGCCTGATCGGAGGCGAGGAACAGCACCGTATCTGCGATATCGTCCGGCCTCGCGATCTTGCCGAGCGGAATGCCGAGCTTGAACTGCTCGGGCAGGCCGGCGACCAGCCGTTCCTTGCCGGCGGGATCGCTCAGCATGCCGGCAAGCATTGGCGTATCGGTGGAGCCGGGGGAGACGACATTGCAGCGCACGCCATAGGGCGCAAGCTCAAGGGCGGCGCAATGGCTGAGGCTGACCAGCGCCGCCTTGGAGGCGCAATAGGCCATCATGCCGATGCGCGGCACGACGGCGGCGTTGGAGCCGACATTGACGATCGCGCCGCGCCGCTGCCGCTTGAAGGTGCTGCTCCATTGCCGCAGCATATGGAACGGCCCGGCGGCGTTGACATCCATGCAGGCCTTCCAGTCCGCCGGCGTCAGGCTTTCGCTGTCGCCGAGCCGCAATATGCCGGCGGCATTGACCAGAATATCGAGCCCGCCCCATTCTTTCTCGATCGCCTTGCAGGTCGTCTCCACCGCGTCGGCGTCGGTGATGTCGAGCGCCATCTGGCGAAAGGGAGCCCCCACTGTGTCGGCCAGAAGGTCGAGGCCGATGACCTCGGCCCCTTCCTCGATGAAACGTTCGGCGATGCGGCGGCCGATGCCCTGGGCCGTGCCCGTCACCAGCACACGCCGTCCGGTAAATCTCTGTTGCGTCATCCTGTCCGTCCGCTCAGGCTGCGAGCCGCTTTTCTTCGATCAGCGCCCACCAGGCGGAAAGTGTAGGTACACGCGCAAGCTCATCGAAGCCGACGGTGACACCGCGCTCCTTCAGTTCGCCGGCGAGCTTCATCACCTGTAGCGAATCCAGCCCGTAGAAGATGAGATTCTCATCCGGGTCGATATCGCTTTCGTCCTCCACCATTTGCAGGACGCGGGCTTTCAGCCATTCGCGGGTGCCGGTGGCCTCGCCTGCACCGACAAGGCTTGCGGTATCGATCACCACGCCGCAGCGCGTCGCCACATATTGCAGCGCCATGCGGTGTTCGGCCTCGGAAAAATCGGCGACGCCGTCACCGATCATGAAGGGCTGAATATCCTTCATGAAGGCTTCCACCGCCGTCATCATGCAGCCGATATGGGCGTAAACGCCGCCGACGATGATCTGGTCGCGGCCCCAGCCTTTCATGCGCTCAGCAAGGTCGGAACGCTGGAAGGCGCTGTAGCGCCATTTGGTCAAAACCACGTCGTCGGGCGTCGGCGCAAGCTTGTCCACCACCTTCTGCAATTCGGGATCGACGACAGTGAGACCCGGTCCCCACATGTCGTTCAGGAGCGCGCGGTCGCCGGGCGGCTGGTTATGCGGCTGGGCGGTATAGATGACTGGCACGCCGTTCTGAACGGCCCATGCCTTCACCTTGGCGAGATTGTCGATGAGGCTGGTCATCAGCTTGCCGTCGGCCTCGTAGAACCGCAGGAAATAACGCTGCATGTCGTGGATGAGGAGCACGGCGCGTTTCGCATCCGGCTGCCATTTTGTCTTGTTGGCCGGAAAGCTCGCGGCGACCGGCATCGGATAGTCGGAAATGGTGGGGATCGTCATGATGACCTCGTTTTTTTGCTGCGCCGGCTTGGGCGGCGCGTAATCTTTGGAATTGGGGACGCCCTTTTGAGCGTCCCTTTCGATTGGCGCTGCGTGTCAGGCGCTGATGGCGACGGGGGCTGTCAGCAGGTCGCGCAGGCGCTTCTTGTCGATCTTGCCGACGGCGGTGAGCGGCATGGCGTCGATGAAGCGCACGCGGTCCGGCAACTTGTAATCCGCGACGCCGAGTCCGGCGAGATGCTGGCGGATGGCCGGCGCCTTGAGCGCGGGATTGCGGGATACGACGAAGACGCAGCTTTTTTCGCCGAGAAGCTCGTCCTGCATCGCCACCAGCGCCGCGTGCGTCACATCCGGATGCCGCAGGATCAGGTTTTCCACCTCCTCCGAAGCGACCTTTTCGCCGCCGCGATTGATCTGGTCCTTCACCCGGCCAACGACCCGCAGATAACCTTCGGGCGTGCGCTGCACGACGTCGCCGGAATAATAGAAGCCATCCTTGTCGAAGACCCGGGCGCTATGTTCGGGCGCGCGGTAATAGCCCCGGAACGTATAGGGGCCACGGGTCGCCAGCATGCCGGCTTCACCCTCCGGCACGTCATTGCCGTCCTCATCAACGATGCGGATTTCGTCATCCGGGCTGATCGGCCGGCCTTGCGTGGTGAAGACGATATGGTCGGGGTCACCGGCGCGGGTGTAGTTCACCAGACCTTCCGCCATGCCGAACACCTGCTGCAGATCGCAGCCCAAGACCTCCGGCACCTGGCGGGCGAGCGCTTCGGCGAAACTTGCGCCGCCGACCTGCAGGAGCTTGAGCGACTTTAGCCGTTCGCGATGGGCGGGAACCACCTGCAGCCACAGCGCCACCGCCGGCGGCACCAGCGGCACGATATCGACGCCGTGTTTTTCGATCAGATCGAAGCAGGCAAGCGGCTCCGGATTGGCGGCCATGACCACCGCACCGCCGGCGTGGAACACGCCGAGCGCGCCGGGCGAACTCATCGGGTAATTATGCGCCACCGGAATGGCGCAGAGGAAGCGGGTCAGCGGCGAAAGTTCGCAAATCTCCGCGCTGGCCCGGGCGCTGTAGTCATAGTCGTTATGCGTCCGGGGGATCAGTTTCGGCGTTCCGGTGCTGCCGCCGGAAAGCTGGAACAGCGCCACCTCATCGGCGGCGGAAGGGGCGTAAGCCGGTGGATTTTCGGCCGGGGTGGCCAGCTTCTGCTCCAGGCTGCGCTGCGGATCGGTTTCGCCGAGCAGCAGGGTCACGGCAAGCTTTGGGGAAGTCGCCTTCAGCGCCTCCACAAATGCGTCATCGGCGAAAAGCTCGTGGCTGCGCGAGGCGATCACCAGCTTCGGCGCGATCTGCTCCGCATAGGAGGTCATTTCCAGCCGACGATGGCTGAAAAGCGCATTGACGGGGGCTGCGCCGATTTTGATGAGCGCGAAAAAGACGAGATAGAACTCGGCTATGTTCGGCAATTGCACCAGCGCGGTATCACCCCTGCCGACGCCTGCGGCGGAGAGATGGCCGGCCAGATTGGAGGATTGCCGGTCGAGATCGGCATAGGTGAAGCGGCGGTCGCCGCAGATCAGCGCTGTGGCGTCCGGCCGGCGTTCCACCTGTTCGGTGAGGACGCCGCTCAGCGGCCGGTCGATCCAGTAACCGCGTTCGCGGTATCGGCGAACGAAATCCTCGGGCCAGCGTTCAAATTCGATTGTCATGGTTTGTCCCTGGGAAAATCAGGCCGCAAGACCGCAGGCGTTCAGCATGGTCTTGAGTTTTGTCTGCACCTCGGCCCATTCGGATTCGGGCTCCGAGGCTTCCACAATGCCCGCGCCTGCAAAAAGCCGCACGGTTTCACGCTGCACAGTGCCGCAACGGATGGTCACCACCCATTCGCCGTTCCCTTGCGAATCCGTCCAGCCGACCATGCCGGTGAAGAGGCCACGCTCGAAAGGTTCGACAAAGCGGATGAGGCGATGGGCGCGCTCGGTGGGGAAGCCGCAGACGGCTGGCGTCGGGTGCAGCAGGCAGGCGAGCTGCAGCGCATTGGTTTCCGGATCGGCGAGACGGCCTTCTATGCGGGTCGAAAGATGCCAGAGCGCCGCCGTGTTGATGAGGGAGGGTTTTTCGGGAACATCGAGTTCCGCGCAGACCGGCGAAAGCAGCGAGCGGATATCCTCGATGACAAGGCTATGCTCGTAATGATCCTTTTCCGAGGCCGAAAGCCGATCCGCATTGGCCTTGTCCGCCGCCGGATCGACCATGCGTTTTGCCGATCCCGCCAGCGGGTTCGAGATGATTTTCTCGCCCTGCTTGCGAATCAGCAGTTCCGGGCTGACGCCGATCAGGTCGCCGCCATCGGGCAGCGGGATGCGGAACTGGTAACCTTCGCGGTTCTGTTTGGCGAGGCTCGCCAGCAATCTTTCGACATTGACCTCGGAGGCGAAGGTCAGTTCACGCATGACGGAAAGCACCGCCTTGCGGACTTCGGAATGGCGGAAATTGACGATGGCGTGTTCGACGGCGCGCTTGAAACCGCTCTCGTCCGGCAGGCTGTTCTGGCCGACAAGGGCGGGCATGGCCGAATCGGCAACGATCGGCTCCGCATCTCTGGAATTCCATTCATGGTTGTATGGAATATACAGGCATGAGGGTTCGCTGACATCGAAGGGGATAGCGCCGATGGCGATGGGGTTCTCCTGTCCGTCCCGGCGGGCGCGCTCGAAAGCGCCGGCCAACGCCTGCTGCAGCGGGCTGGCAATGTCTTCGCCGCCCCGGGCTGGAATCGCGATCTTTTCGCGAATGCCCTTGGCGCGCAATTGCCCGCTGCCGGATGTAAATAAGAACTCTCTATTAAAATCAGTAACTTCGTCGGATTCGACGTCATTCGTCCTGAGTGCTCCCGTTTTCATGGGATGCCTCCTGTGCGAGTGGTTGACGATGGCTTATACTTGAGTATGCTAATCATGTTTTGTCAACCGGTACAAACTCACATGCTAAATTTAACTCCGATGCAGGTGGCCTACTGGGTCGGTCGCGAGGCGGATGGAATACTCGGAAAAGTTACGCCTCATCTTTATCTCGAATTCGAGGGGCCGGGGCTGGACGGGGAAAAACTGGCTGCGGCGGTCGACAGGCTCTGCCGGCGCCACCCCATGCTGAGCCTCAGGATCGATGCTGAAGGGCGGCAGTCCGTCGATCCCATTGGCCGGCCGCTCCGCCTCGATGTGGAGGACATGACCGCTCTTGATTCGAAGGCGCTTGCACGTCGTCTCGAGGCGAAGCGTGAGGAATGGAGCCATCGCCGCGCCGACCTTCGCATTGCCCCGCCGGCGGCCGTCTCCCTCAGCCTGTTGCCCGGTGGGCGCTGCCGGTTGCATCTGGATACCGATATGCTCGCCATTGATCCGGCCAGCGTGCGGATGGTGATGGAGGACCTCGCCCGTTTCTACGAGACGGCGTCAGGCGCAGACGAAACGCGGACTTTCGAATCAGTGACCCCGTCGTTTTTCGACTGGGCCGAACGTCTCATGTCCGATCCGGACTTGAGGGGCTTGCGCGAGAGGGACCGCCTGTGGTGGCGGCAGCGTCTTGCCGATGTTCCGGACGCGCCGCCGCTGCCATTTCTGCCCGATGACCCATCGCGCGCCGTTCGCACCGACCGGTTCGCAGCGATGCTTGCGGCGGCCGAGCGCGGCAATCTGGAACGGGCGGCGCGGCGTTGCTCGGTGACGACATCGACCCTCCTGCTGGGCGTCTTCGCCATGGCGCTTTCGCAGGCGACCCGGGCGGAGAGGTTCCGGCTCTCCGTGCCGGCTTTCTGGCGTGCACCGCTGGTGGAAGGGGTCGATGGCGTCGTCGGCGAATTTTCCAACGTGCTGGTGCTCGGCGTCGACATCAGGCCTGAAGAAACTCTCGAAGCGCTGCTCGGCCGGCTGTTCGATGAGATGAACGGGCTTCTCGCGCACCAGTCCTATCCGGGCGTCAGTGTGATGCGCGATCTTTCCCGCCAGCGCGGTGGTCTGCAGACCTCGCCGGTGGTCTTCACCGCCGGGGTCGATCTTCCGGGCGGCGAATTGTTTTCGCAACGGGTCGGTCGGGTGTTCGGTCCGATGGTCCACACCGTCTCGCAGGGGCCGGGGGTGGCGCTGGATGCACAGGTGGCGGCGGTGGATGGCGGTCTGCTGATCAACTGGGATGTGCGGCTCGATGCGCTGCCGGAACGCTGGCTGCGCGCCTTGTTTGAAACCTACGTCGCTCTTCTTCGCCGGATCGCGGAAAGCCCCGATCTCGCTTGCGAAAGCGTGGAGCGATTGGTCGCGCAGCGGTCGGAAACGGCAGCCGAGGCAAAAGGAAAACCCATGGAACGTCCCCTCTCACCCCTGCAACAGGCCTATCTGCTCGGGCGCGGCACCCATCTGCCGCTGAGCGGCGTGGCGATGCAGGAGTTCCGCGAATATCGCGGCGATATCGACCCGGAACTGCTGCGGTCGCGGCTTGCCGCGATGGTCGCGAGACATGAAAGCCTGCGCACCCGCATCGACGAGCGACGGCTGGTGCAGATGGTCTCCGAAGAGCCGAAGATCAATCTCGATCTCGTCGATCTTTCGGCCCTGTCTGTTCCGCAAGCCGAGGCAAGGATCGACGCGGTGCGACGGGATTTTTCCCATGCACATTTCGATCTCGCAGCCTCTCCATGGCAGATCACTGTGTTTCTTATGCCGGATGCGGGGCTGACGGGGCATAAGATCGTGGTTTTCCTGCGTTTCGACGCGCTTATCCTTGATGGGCGGGCCATTGCCAGCCTCGCGGCGGAACTCTTCGATGATGCCGTGCCGCCGGAAGCCGCCGCAACGGCCGAAACGCCGAAGGAGGATATTTCGGCGGTCCGTTCCGGGGATGCCGCCTATTGGGCTGAAAAGTTGAAAGATGCCGAGGTGCCCTCGCAACTGCCGTGGAAAGCACCGCTCGAAACCATTTCCACGTCGCGTTACAGCCGCCAGAGCCTGATCGTGGAAAAACAGCGCTTCGCCGCCTTTTCGCGAATCGGTGCGAAGGAGCGGCTCTTCAAGAATTCGGCGCTGACGGCCGTTATTCTCGATGTGCTGTCCCTCTGGCTCAACGAAGGCGCTCTGGTCGTCGGCATCCCGGTCGCGCCACAGGTGGAAGGAGGCTTCGCCAACCGCTCGAGCTTCATCGCCGTCAAATGGGATGCGGCCAAGGGTGAGTTTGCGGGGCGGGCGGCAGGCCTGCAGACGGATGTGCTGGAAGGGCTGAACCATCTCGCCTTTTCGGGTATCGATCTCAATCGTGTGCTTCTCAATGCCAACTCCGGCGGGCTTGCTTTGCCTGTCGTGCTTACCAACGGGTTGAGCTGGCCGACACTGTCGCCCGGATCGACTATGCGCTGGACGGACGGGCTTACTCAGACGCCGCAGGTGGCGCTGGATTTCCGCTTTTCGCAGAATCCGCAGGGCGATCTCGTCCTCGATGTCGATTATGCCGAACAGGCCATCGATGCGGCGACGGTGGCGGATATTCTCGCCGCCATCGAGCGCGCGATTGCAGGGATCGTGGATAGCGGCGCTTTCTCCTTCAACACACGCGATATTGTCGACCTGTCTCACTACCGGCTGAACGGCGACGAAGGAAACTTCGTCTGCACGCCATTTCTGGAACGGATCGCCGGCCATCTTTTCGAGGGCGACCCGTCGCGCACGGCGCTCGTCAGCGGCAAGCGGCGCATCACTTATGGCGAACTCGGTCAGATGGTGGCAAGGGCGATGGCGGGCCTCAAGGCGCGCGGCACCGGCCAAGGCGATGTCGTGGCCGTGTGCCTGCAACGCAGTCCCGAACATACGGCCATCACGCTCGCCGCAGCGCTGATGGGGGCTGTCTGGGTGCCCGTCGATGCCGGCTCGCCGGAAGATCGCCTGCGCTATCTGCTGACCAATTGCCGCCCGGCCGTCATCGTCGCCCGCAGCGTTCCGCAGGGTTTCGACGCTGTCGATCCGGCGGAGCTTCTCTCCGCGCCCGCACCGGCTGGCGCACCTGTTACCATGGCAGAGGTTGCGGCGCTGTCCCGCAGCGAGGAGCCGGCCTATTATCTCTACACGTCGGGCACGACTGGCAAACCGAAATGCGTCGTGCTTTCCAATCGCGCCACGGCCAATGTCATCGGCAGCACGCTTGCGGAATGGGCGGTGACGGAAAAGGACGTGTTCATATCGGTCACGCCGCTGCATCACGACATGTCCGTCTTCGATGTTTTCGGCGCGCTCGTCGCGGGAGCGACCCTGGTGCTGCCGGAACCCGGCGAGGAAAAGGATGCGGTGCGCTGGAACGAGCTGGTGGCCGAACATGGCGTCACGCTCTGGTGCTCGGTGCCGGCCATCCTCGAAATGCTTCTCTCCTGCCGTCGTGGTGACCGGCTCGCTTCGCTCAGGCTCATCGCCCAGGGCGGCGACTACATCAAGCCCGTCATCATCGAGGAGCTGCGCCGGCTGAAGCCCGGCCTGCGGCTGATATCGCTCGGTGGACCGACGGAAACGACGATCTGGAGCATCTGGCACGAGATCGTCGCCGAAGACGTGGCGGCCGTGCCCTATGGCCACCCGCTGCCGGCCAATCGTTATTTCGTCCTCAACGATCAGGGCGGCCATTGCCCGGCCGGTGTCGTCGGCCGCATCCATACGGCCGGCGTGAATGTCGCTATCGGCTATCTCGAAGATGGCGCGATTACCCAGACGGATTTTGTGACGGTTGCCGATCCGGAAGGAAACCCCGTGCGCGCCTTCCGCACCGGAGACCGGGGCCGTTACCGGCCGGATGGCAAGATCATGTTTGCCAGCCGCGTCAATGGTTACGTCAAGGTGCGCGGCGTGCGCGTTTCGCTGCCGGATGTGGAAAACGAGCTTATCCGCCATCCTTCCATCCAGCGGGTTCTGGTGGTGGATTACGGTGTCGAACAAAAGGGCGAGGCGGCCATCGGCGTGCTTTACGTCGTTGCGCCGGGCCTTGAACTCTCGACCGCCGATCTGCGCAATTTTGCCCGCCAGCATCTGCCGGAATCGCATGTGCCCGGCCGGTTTCTCAAGGTCGACGATCTGCCGCTTTCGGCCAATGGCAAGCCGGATCGCCGTCGCGCCCGCGAATTGCTGACCGGTGCTGCGGAACCGGCAAAAATCTCCGCCCCTGCTGCTCCCGCCGTCGATCAGGGCGACCGCCGGGTGCTGGATATCTATCTCGGCGTGCTGGGTAAAAAACCGGCGAATGTGGATGCGAACAGCGACCTGCTGGCGCTCGGTCTTCTGCCTTCGCATCTGAAAACAGTCTCGGCTGAAATCCGCACTGCCTTCGGCGTGGAGCTCACACCGCAGCAGCTTTTGCGGTGCCGTAACGCCAGACAGGTGACTTCGCTCCTGGCCGCCCGGGCGGCGTGAACCCAATCATTTCGGGCGGCACTTCGCGCCCGATAACGGAAATTATGCAAGGAAAAACAGATGGCGCATATCGATCCTGCCGGCGGCTGGCTTCCACTGACGCAGCCGCAACTCGATTTCTGGGAGGAGTTTTCCTTCCATCCCGACGAGCCGGTTTCCACCGTCGCCCATTACATCGATCTTTCCGGTGCGGTGAATGAAAGCGCGCTCATCAAGGCGATCAAACGCACCGTGCGCGAATCCGAAGTCCTGTCGATCCGTTTCCGTATCGGCGACGATGGCGAGACGCCGCAGCAATGCTGTGATCCAAGCCATGCCCCGGTGGTGGAGCTTGTCGATCTCCGTGGCGATTCCGCTCCTCTGGAAGAGGCGCTGCGGCGCATGAACGCGGATGTGGAAGCAAGGCTCGATCTCAGAACCGACAGGCTTTCGGCGCAGCTGCTCTACCGTATCGCCGACGATCGTTACCTCTGGTATATCCGCGCCCATCATATCGTCGTTGATGGTTATGGCCTGACGCTGGTGGAGCAGCGCTGCGGCCAGCTTTACGGGCACTATTGCGGCAAGGGCGAAGCGGGTCCGGATTTCCACCCCTTCGGCGATTTCCTTGCCGAAGAGGATGCCTACAAGCAAAGCCGGCGTTTTGAAAAGGACCGCGATTTCTGGGCGGCCTATCTTACCGCACCCGCCGATCTGCCGGTGCTGGACAAGGATTGCGAGGACTATGGCGGCGGCGGCCTGCATACGGACGCGGCCTTGCCGCAGGGTTTCAGCACGCGGTTGCAACAGGCGGCGGGCGCAATGGAGATCGGCTGGCCGGACCTTCTGGTGCTGCTTTCCGGCCTTTATCTCCACCGTGTCCTGCCGCGGCCGGACCGCGATGTGCTGACCTTGTGGCTGCCCTTCATGAGCCGCTGGGGCAGCGTCGGCGCGCATATGCCGGCCATGCTCGTCAATATTTTGCCCTTCCATCTCACCATCGAGCCGGGCGAGAGCCTCGGCGCATTTCTGAGGCGCAACGCCGCCAATCTGCGAAAGCAGCGCCTGCATGGCCGCTACCGTATCGAGCAGATCGCCGCCGACAGGGAAATCCCGAAGGGCCGGCGCTTCTTCTTCTCGCCGCTCATCAATGTCCTGCCCTTCAGCGCGCCGGTCTTTGCCGGGCTTACCGTTATCAGGCACATCCTTGCCAACGGTCCCGGCGACGGGTTCAACCTGACCTTCCGTGGCGAAGATGACGGCAGCGAGCTGAACCTGCATATCGATGCGGATTCAGCACTGACGCAAGCGGAGGATTTCGCCCGTTACCGCGAGGAGCTGCCATTGTTCCTCGATGCGATGCTGCGCGAAGAGGCGCTGACGCTTGCGGCGGCTGAGGCGTCCACGGCATTCCGTCTGGCGGTTTGAGGGGGTGACGACTGTGGGTGAATGCCTGGCCGGCTTCAGAGTGTGAGGCCGGGCATATGTTGCCGATAAAGGCGGACAATTGTAACCCGCAATACCAGATGGCAGGAGTGGGGGAATTCCGGGATTAGGTGATAAAATCCGATATCCTGCGATTAGAGCCTTGTTTCCACGATAGTTTTTTGGATTGACTGAGAGCAGAGAGATGGACAAGGAAAAGACGGCGATGCAAGATCAAATGGCAGGCAACCATTAGCGACAAACCAGCTAAGACCTAATTTTACCAGCTTGCGCCTGATTTGCCAGTGTATGGCGAAACATTGGATTAAAGCCTTATTTATAAAAAGAAATATTCGCGTCTACGGAAAATATGACGCCATGAAATCGCGTAACTTAGCTAGCCTTGGCGCTGACGCGCGGTCAGTCAAGTGGAAACGACGTTCCTACCGGTTGCGACCCCAAGGAGAAAAATACTAAGTTATTGAAATAAATTCGTAAAATCCAAACATAAGCAACAGAAACGCCGAAGGGGAAGCGGGAATTGCTCAATATGAAAAGTCTGACGAAAAGTAACAGCAAGTGCTGCAACAAAAGTACCTGTAATAGTTCAAACATTGTTGCAACATTTGAGCTACGAAAAAATCGCTTGGCAGGCGGCGAAAATCATCGTAAGCAAATTAGCAGAGCTTGAAAACTCTACAGGTGGTACGCGCCACCAAGGCCGGTGCGAATGATGAAGTCCGATGCGTTAACCCATCGGCATTTTCCCCTTCTAGCTAGCCCTAACGGCGCACTATATCTGGCCTCTGCCGGAAGCGGTTACATGTTTGTGATGTGGCCGGGAGGGCATGTCGAATGTCCAGGGCGAAAGCCTAAAGGGCATGCTGCCGTCCTGTACGGTTTTCAACTCCCGGTTCTGCGCCGCCCGCAGAATACACGCGCCTTGAAAAGCGCTACAGGAGCCAGATATGTTTAATACCTTCGAAAAGATCGAAGCATCGATCTCTGCTATCCGCGCCTTCAACGATCTCATGACCGCCGCCGTCCTTCAAGGCGATGATATGAGCCTCATAGCTTCTGGAACGTTCCGCTTGCTGGATACCCAAGTTGAAATTTTGGCGGATGCAAGTGGCGAAGTTCGGAACGCTTTCAATAGCCTCGAAAAGCGGGAAAGGGAATTGAGTGGAAACTTTGCACACGATTCTAGATCAAACAAAATCAATAACTTGGAGTTTAGTGCAGAGTTTGCACCAATTGTGAAAGCAGCCGGAGAAGCCATTCCCGGCGCGGACTATTACCGCGAAAACCAGCTTCTTATTGCTCGGCTCAATGCCTCTGGCAAGACAGCAGAGGAAATCAGCGTTTTGACTGGTTTAGCCCGTGAGCGCGTCCGTATTTTCATCGACGCGATGCCGGATCACGTTGTCGAGGAGGCGCAGGTTTCTGACCCTATGGCGTTGCGCCGGGAAATCATCGCGCAAAAGATCGCCGAAGGCTACGACGCGGGCGAACTCGCACAGGCCTGCAATCTCAAGCGCTCGACGGTTGAGAAAGTCATGGCTAAACTATTGGGGAACGAGACCGTCCAGTCCCCTAGGAGAGCCAAAAATGGGTGAGAACGCTGTGGCGCTGACTTGCGTCCCACGAGTGTGGATGAATGCACGCGAACTGGCAGATTTGAAGCTTCGCGGCGTGCCGCACACGAAAAGCGCCATGATCCGTTACTTGAAGAGGGTGGGTGTCACATCGATTGAGCGTCTTGCGCGCCCTCATACTGGTTTCGGCGGTGGTCTCGATTACCATTATATGGCGTTACCACCGGAGGCCATCGTTGACTATGAAACACGGTTTTCATTGGTGCCGCCTGCGTTGGATGCCGTCGCGTTGCGCGGCGGCAAACTCCGAGGTGGTGCAAGCGTCATCGAAACGGCGGAGGGCGGGAAGCTCTTTGCCTTCATCCGTCGCACGCATCTTATCAAGCCAGACGCCACAGCAGCCGCCATTCGACGGCTTTGTATCGATGAATTTGGGGAAGCAGTCATTGCGCTGGCGATAGAGACCGGAGCCATCGCGCAGGTCGAAATGCCGCCTCTTTCCGCGTTCCAACGGATACTGACGGACGTGCGGGCTTATTACGCACTCGGAGCGACCACGCGCCGCGCCGGATTTGACCGCGTTTTTGATCGATTTGCCCGCGCCAAGCTCTGTGTGGCGCTTGGTGAAGGCGAGGTTCTCAAGCTGGAAGAGCAAATTCGAGCGCTCACCGATCCCAAGCCTGCGGCCAAACCCAAGCGGACGAAATAGGCTTATTTCACAGATCGCCAATGAGCATCCCGGTTCCTTTTGGAGCCGGGCCGCTCTCCCATGCGTCAACGCGCCGCCAGAGCGCACAAAAACAGGGTTGAGTAATGAGTGAACTGTATTTGACGATCCCGGTTCCGGTCGAAGAGTTTTCGTATATGGAGCGTCGTCTCAAGTATCTTGAGGCGATGCTTATCCGCGTGGTGCGGGACAAGCGCAACATTCAGGAATGGTTCGCAGCGCCCGAACTGGCGGCGAAGCGGTTGAACGGTTTGCCGACGACGCCAGAGGCCGTATCGAGGAAGGCACGCAAAGAGGGCTGGCGGTATCGCAGAGCGAAATTCCGCAACACGTTCTTTATTTCATACCACGTGACAAGCCTTCCCGCCCGCGCCTTTGACGATCTGCTTTCGCGCATCCTCGCCATGCCGGGAATTGACGTGGTGGTGCCGGTTCTTCCAGACCTGCCGGATATGCCCGCGCCGGAAAAACCGGAAGCGGAAAACACGGCCCCGCCGTGGGTGCTGCCTTTGATGCGCATTCTCAAGACGGAAGCGGCGGGTGATATCGCGGAAGCTTGGAGCCTGTTGCCGGAAAGGCTACCTCCCGGCGTTCCGCTGCCGACCGTCGAGGAAGCGGCAAAGGTGCTTGTCGATCTCGGCCTTGCCGGTTGAACACACAAGGATAGCCAGCAACAGCGAATCGGCCCATGAATAACGGGCCGATTTTTGTTTGAGTAAGGAGCGCGGTATGTCTGCAAGTGATTTTGAGCAGTTCGTGAAAGAGAACCTCGGCTACCTGCCGGAGGAAACCCGCGTCATGATACGGATCGCGGAGAACATCCATCCAGATCTTCGGAATGTTATCCGCCAGACACCGATAGCCGACGATACGGACGGCCTGCTTGTCCTCTCCCGGCTTAGCCCGGATAAACAGAAAGAGCTTGCGGCGCGCATCAAGGGTGGTTTTGACCCGCAACAAGCCGTCGAAATGGCAAGCCGGGGTGAGCTTTAAGCGCCAACATCGAAATTGAAGCCGAATTGAAGGCCGTACACGCGATTTGTGGGGTTGTCTGGCGCAATCCCCGTCGCACCCGCTTTGAGCGCGTTCTGTGGCCTCTTGTGGGGTTCGGCCTGTTGTGAGATAAATGCCCTGCGCGAGCAAGGTTTACTTGGACGGCTTTGCCGGATCAATGAGGGAGTGCCGCCCCTCCGCGCTTCGTTTCCCCTCCCAGTGATTTGCGCATTTTGTCAAGCCTGACACTGTCACGCTGCATGACAGTGTCACTACAAGCTAAATTTGCCTCGACCAAGCGAACGGGGCGATTTCGTGAATACTTCCAAAGCTGCAAACATTGATGAGGAAGAGGATTTCGACGGGCTGACCACCTACGAAACTCTTGAGGCGATAATCGGCACGAAGCTGACAAGGCGTCTGTGCAATATCTATGGCGGGAATGTCGTCTATATCCCCGCATACATCTCCGCAAATCACCGGCTTGGAGAAGTCATCGGCTACAGTGCCGCCCAAAAGCTCTGCGAGCATTACCGTCTCGGAGAATCCGGGTTTCGACTGACATTGCCCAAAGGCGATATCCATCGGGCGAAAGAGAATTATCTTCAAATCGCTGAATTGCTCAATGAGGGTTTTGCCGCGCCAGCGGTTGCGACCGCACTCAATCTCCATGTGAGAACGGTTTTCCGGGCGCGCAATAAATTCGTACAGCAGCGTTTGCGCATCCACGGCCAGCGCATCAGGGAGATGCTCAGGGACGGCAAAAGTCACCCGGAAATCGCCCAAAAGATCAACATGCCGGAAGCCATTCTGGCATCGGTTATCAAGCGCATCGACATGAGCAGGGAAAGAGGACGCCGCTAATGGACCTCTCATTCGTCATCCGGCTTGTTGACCAACTGACCGGCCCTGCCGCAAAGGTCAAAAAGGGCATGCTCGACATTGGCGAAGCCGCCAAGCAGGGCCTTTCAGGCGCTTTCAAGGAAGGCTTTTCGGTCGAGAACATCGAGAACGCCACCAAGAACGCGGAAGCCGCCTTGCGCGATGCCCGCAGCCGCATGATCGGTGCGGTGGGACAGGCGATTGCGATTGCCGCGCCGGTCATCAAGGCCGCTGACTTTCAGGATGCCTTTATCGACTTCGCCAACGTCGCGGAAATCCCGGTCGAGCGCATGGGCGAGATCGAGGCGAAACTGATTGCCGCCACCCGCACCACCGGCAAAAACAAGTCCGAACTGCTGCAAATCCTCGCAACCTATGTCGGCAAGGGCATGGGCGTTGACGAGAGCCTTGCGGCGATCGAGGCGACGGGCCGCGCATCCACGGCCACGAAATCGGAAATCTCCGACATGGGCAATGCCGGTTTTGCCGTGATGGACAACCTCAAGGTTGGTGCCGCCGAGCTTGCCAAGGCTTTCGACGTCATGGCCGCGACCGGCAAACAGGGTTCCTTCGAACTGAAGGACATGGCCCGCAATTTCCCGGAACTGACCGCCAACGCATCCGCCTTGCAGATGAAAGGCGTTCCCGCCGTTGCCTCGCTTGCCGCCGCGCTGCAAATCGCCATGAAATCGGCTGGTTCCGCCGATCAGGCGGCAAACAACATGTCGAATTTCCTTGGCAAGATCACGTCGCCGGAGACGGTGCGTAACTTCAAGAAGATGGGTATCGACATCGAAAAGGAAATGAAGACGGCGGCGGCAAATGGCACCGATCCGCTGTTGCATTCCTTGGAGCTGATCCAGAAGGCCACAGGCGGCGACCAGTTCAAGATGGGCGAACTGTTCGCGGATAAGCAGGTTCTCGACTTCCTGCGCGCCCTGATCCCGAATTTGCAGGAATACCAGCGCATCCGCAATGAAGCGGGCGGCGCAAGCGGCGTCATCGACAAGGATTTCGCGAACGTTGTCGCGGGCCTTAAAACCGAGATGAAGGGGCTTGTAACGGAGGTCGATAACCTGTTTTCCGCAGGCAGCGGCTTGCTGCCCGTGGTGCAGGATATCGTCAAGCGGCTGACCGGCCTTCTCCGTCAGGTCAATGACTGGACTACGGCCAATCCGAAGCTGACCAGCACGATTGTCAAAGTGACGGCTGGCCTCCTGTCCGCATCCGTCGCCATGCGCACGGCAGCTTATGGACTGGCGGCGCTGCGCCTTGGCGCAATCGGTCTGACTTCCACATTCCTCAAGTTTCAGGATGGCAAGAACATCGCCACCGGCTGGCGCATCATCGCCGGAAGCTGGACGCTTGCCGCCAGTGCGGCCCGAAGCCTTGGAAGCGCCATGCTGTTCATGCTCAGTCCGCTGCGCAACGCGGTTGCCGGTCTCGCCATGCTTTCGGCGTCGGCTGGAGGCGGTCTCGGCGGTGCCATGGTCGCAGTCGTTGCCGTTCTCAAAGCCGCTGCGGCGGGCATTGCGGGCGCTGTCGCCGCGATCTCCGCGCCTGTGTGGACGCTGGTTGCTCTACTGGCGGCGGCTGGCTTTGCGATCTGGAAATATTGGGACCGCGTATCTTCCTTTGTCTCCGGTTTCGCAGGGCCGTTCATAGACCTGTTCAGTTCCGGTCTCGCCAAGCTCGGTACGGCGTTGAATGACTTCATCGACATGGTGGGCCGTGCCTTTGGGATCGATCCCGGTAAGATCGAGGCATTTAAGGCAAGCATCAAATCCGCGCTCGACTTCTCCGGCCTGATCGACGCCGCCAAGACGAAGCTCCAGGACTTCTGGAATACGATCTCCGGTTTCTTCTCGCAGGAAAAGCTTTCCAACAGCGCAAAGGCGGGAATGAACGCCGCTGGACGCCAGCTTGCCACCGATATGCTGGACGGCATCAAGGCCGGTTTCGAGGCCATCTATCAGTGGTTTGCCGGTGTGCCGTCCCGCATTAGAGCCGCCATTGGCAGGATCGATGTCAGCGACCTGATTACCGGCTGGGGACCTGTAAAGCGTTGGTTTGGTAGTGAGGAACAACCGGCGCAGATTGAGCCTTACAGGCCCGCTGCGGCGGGTGCCGCTGGCCCCGGCGTGACGGATGCCGATCTGCAAAAAACGGTTAAGGCCGTCATTCACGACACGCGCCCGCCTGTCGTCAATCTGACGCAACACATCACCGGCGGCACCGATCCCAAGGCCATAGCGCGTGAGGCGAATTACAGGATGGGGGCTGCTATCAGCGCCACCAAAAGCGGCATGTTCAATGACGGTGGAAACTATTGATGATGGACGCCGCAACCGTTCCCGAATTCGTCATGCTGCTTCCGGTTGGCCCCGATCTGGCTACCCGCGACGGACGCAACTGGACGTATGATCCGGAAGAGATCGTCAACGCCTTCGCTGCCAATCAAGGCCCGCTTGTTATCGATTACGAGCACGCGCAGGAACTGCGCGCAGCGTCCGGCAAAAAAGCGCCTGTGGCTGGCTGGATCGTCGGCATGGAAGGCCGTGACGGTGCGCTGTGGGGCAAGGTCGAATGGACCGAAAACGCCCGCTCTGCCATCGCCAGCCGCGAATATCGCTTCATCTCGCCAAGCATTCAGCACCTTGCAGACGGACATATCGTCGGCCTCAACGGCGCTGGATTGGTGAACCGGCCCGCCTTGTACCTGCCGCCGCTGGATGCGCAGACGCCGGTTTTTGATGAACAGCGCGTGCAGCTCGCCGCCGTAGCGCTCGCCAGTGCGGCCCGCACCTACCAGACCGAACAGGCCGCGCTTGGCCGGTTCGTCACGATTACCGAGGCTGTCAGATCGGTGCAATCCACCAGCCTCTTTGCAAACACCTGAACCCGAAGGACAGAACCTCCAATGAGCATGAATCGCCCGTTCCCTATCAACACAACCCTCACGGCAATCGCAATCGGCTACCGGAACTCCGCCGCCTCGCTGATTTACGACAAGGTTTTGCCAGCCGTACCGGTCTACACGGAAAAATTCGGCTGGCTGAGCTTCCCCATTGAAGAAGCCTTCACTGTGCCTGAATTGCAGGTGGGCCGTACAAGCCAGCCGGGGAAAATCTCTTTCACGGCAGAAGACAACGAAGGCCGCATCAAGCACTACGGTCTCGATGATCTTATTCCCATCACCGACATTGATGAAGCGAAAGAGGCCCGGACCCGTAAATTGAGCACCTTCGACCCGGAAGCAAACTCCGTGGAAGGACTTACCAGCCTTATCCAGCTTGGCCGTGAAGTTCGGGCCGCAAAGGTTGTTCAGGACCCGAATAACTATGATGCGGCGCGCCGCGTGGTGCTGGCGGGTAATCAGCAGTTCAATGACTTTGTGAACTCCGATCCGTTCGAGGTCATGAATGCCTGCATGCGCAAGCCTCTCATCTACCGGGCCAACACAATCGCCATGAGCGAGGACGTGTGGGAAACGATCAAGCGTCATCCAAGGCTGATTAAAGCCGTCAAGGGCGGCTTGGCCGAGGACGGCGCAATCAACCGTCAGCAGTTTGCCGAGCTTATGGAAATCAAGCCGGAAAACCTTCTGATCGGGGCTGGCATGGTCAATGTCGCCACAAAGGGTCAACCCGTCGATCTCCGTTATGCGTGGGGCAAGTCGATCCAGTTCCTGCATATCGACCCGACGAAGAAAGACGCTACCGACAATGTTCTGACATGGGGCTTCACAGCTGAACACGGCAAGAGGATCGCCGGTACGATCCTCAACCCGAATGTCGGCATCAAGGGCGGCAACCAGCTTCGTGTTGCGGAAATGGTCGAGGAGATCGTTTGCGCCAAGTCGCTCGGCTGCATCATTCAGAACGCCATCGCCTAATCCATTTCTGCCCTGTTTCAGCGGCAGGGCGGGATAAGACGGCAGCGGATTGGACATCGGTGCTGCCGTTCTCTCGCGAAGGAGTCGCCACCTTCGCACCAAGCGCGGCCCGGGGACGTGTTCACCTCCGGGCCGCGTCATCTTTCAGGAGGCTTTTATGCAGGTTCAATTCCCCGATGAAAACGTATCGGCGCAAGAGGTTGCCGCCTTCTACAGTGACCTTCTCAACCAGTTGACGCTTTGCGACCGCGCCTTGATCGGCGTATTTCTCGCCAGTCCCGGCATCACTGACGAGCAGCGGACGGCAATTGCGACGTGGGGAGAGTCCGTCGAGGCGATTGTGGAAACCGCAATGGCCCGCCATTTCGAAACCGGGATGCTGCCTCAGTGAGCGACATGGAAGCGGACAAGGAACCTTTGCAGCCGATCTTCGCCACGATCTCCGGTATCGCTGTGGTGACGATCCCCGCCGATGACTACGCCCGCTTGCTGGACGAGAGCCGCCAACTGGCGGAATGGCACGTCAATCATAACCAGCTTATCCGGCCCAGCAGATCGACAATCAGCCGCGATCCTGAGGTTGCTATTTTCTTGGCAAACGGGTTCGGATTGAAGCCCGTTGCAAGTCTACTTAAAGAGTGCAAAAAGACGTTCGGGACGGCGCGCACGCCATCCCTGAAAGCGGCCTATCGATATTGGGAATCGATCCGCATAAATGAGCGCTCCAAGCGCAGCAAAATTGTTGCCAAGTGATTTTGCATTTCCTGCCAGCCGATTTTGCGCGCTACAACAATCCCTTTTCCGTCATGCCGGACTAGATCCGGCATCCAGCCACGGCGCGTCTGCGCCGTGAAAGGCCTCTCTCGCGATCAAGGACTTGATCGCACTGGACCCCGGACCAAGCCCGGGGTGACGGCGTGCGGATGCAGCGGCCGCGCCAATACATTCTCATCAGCGTTCATAGGCAAAAAATAACCCGGCTCCGCTAAGGCGAAGCCGGGTTTTCCTTGCCCAAGTCCAGCTCAGGCGAGCGTTGTCAGCACGCGGCTCGAAGCGCCGGCTTCGGCAAAGCGGCTGAAGACGCCGCTGGTGGTGTTGCGCAGCCGCTCGACGTCCTGCGGGCCGTAGCGGTCCGAACGGTAGCTCATCAGCACGCGAATGGAGCGCTCGCCGCCGATTGTCTCTTCCATCACCTCGAATTGCAGTCCCAGCATGGATTCATGCTTGTCGGGGTCGATCTGGCGGAACTCCACCGGCTTGCCATCCGGCCCGGCAAGGGTGCCGTTCAGCTTGTTCTTGGCGTGGATCTGGATGAAGACCTCGAACAGATGGTCGCGGCCGGGCGTCATGCCCAGCGCTTCCTCGACGAGATCGATCGGGATTTCGCTATGTTCCAGCGAGCCGTTGATGGTGTTCTTCACCGAGGAAATCAGGTCGCCGACGGTCATTGTCTCGCCGAAACGCACGCGATGGGCGACAACCGTGGTGAAATAACCGATCGTATCGAAATAACCGCTATCGGTGCGGCCCGAAGCCGAGGTGCCGACCACGAGATCGCTCAACCCGCCGAGATGGCGCAGCGATGCGGCAATGGCGGCGTAAACCACGTTGAACAGCGAGGCGCTGTTCTGCTTGGCAATGGCGTAAAGCCCGTCGCTGACATGTTTTTCCAGCTTGAACTCGATCCAGCCGCCTGCCGGTGCTTCGTCCTGCGATGCCTCGTGCGGCGTGCCGTCCTGTCCGTTGAGGGTAAGGCCTTTCGGCGCATCCCGCAGCATATCGGTCCAGTAGGCAAGGTGGTCGGCATTGACGCCTGACGCGACCTGTTTTCTCGCAAATTCATGGAAGGGCGCCGGCTTGGTGGCAAAGGCCGGGGCCTTGCCCGCCGCCCTTGCCCGGTAGGCCTCGGTCAGCTCGTCCATCATCAGGTTCACCGACCATTCGTCGAGCACGATGTGATGGAAGAGGAAGGAAAGCACCTGGCGGCCGGTCTGCGCATCCTTAAGGAAGCGCAGCCGCATCGGCAGTTCACGCGCAAGATCGAACCGCCAGCCGGCCTCCGCGTGCCGGTCCACACCTTCGCTTTCTTCGCTGGTCCAGAACCATTTGTAACCGGGCAGGTCGTGCATCGGCACGATCTTTTGCAGAACCGTATCGTCTTCGACGTAGAAATGGGTCCGCAGGCCGGGATGGCGCTCGATGATATCGAGGAAGGCGCATTCGAAGGCATTCTCATCCACGGGATCGAGGAAATCGAGCGCGAAGGGAATGTTGAAGATTTCGCCGAAGCCGAAGGCGGCATAGGCCTTCCAGAGCGACATCTGCGCCAGCGAAAGCGGTGCGGTGAGCGAGCCGCTCGCCGTCGCTTCGGCCTGCGCGGGTGCTGCGGTTTCGAGCCGGGTCGCCTGTTTTGCGAGCGAGGCGGCGGTCGGGTAGCTGAACAGGTCGTTGAAGCGCAGCTCGATGCCGTGATTGCTGAGAAGACGTCCGATGATACGCGTCGCAATCAGCGAATGGCCGCCGAAATCGAAGAAATCGTCATCCGGCCCCATGTCGGGCGAAACGAGCGCTTCACGGAATTCCGCAAGGATCGTTGCGACGGTGTCGTCGTCGTTCTCACCGGAAGCAGCGGGCGAAAGGGCCGCCTGCGGTGCTGTCGCGGCGTTTTGGGGGACGATGCCGGAAAAATCCGCCCCACCTTCGAGATGGCTGACGAAGCGCTCCAGCAGGAAGGCTGTCGCATGCGGCGAGGTCTCCCTGCCGCCCGTCAGTTCGAGGCGGATGTCGCCGGCGGCTGTCGGACCGGCGGCAAGCGTCAGGCCGAGACCGGATTGCAGGGAGGCCAGGGGCAGGTGCTCAAACTGGAGCCCATGCTCCGATATGGCCTGAACGGGTGTCGCAAGCGCCTGCAGCGTGAAGGTGGCGGTTCCGCCTTCATTGTCGTTTCGCTGCTCCAGACCGGACAGCACGGCTTTTTCAGCCTGTTCGGGCGATTGGTCGCGGGAGATCGCTACCCGTGCCGCAGCCTCGGCTGACATCGGCATCGAAGCGCCGACACCGGGCTGCAGGCGCAGGGTTACGGTCTCGGGACCGCCGTTTTTTGCCACGAAAAGGGCAAAACGCGATCCGGCGCGGGCCAGAAGCGCATTCGTCGCCGTGGAGCTGTTGAGGCCGAGCAGGGTGGCGGGAAGATCGACGCCGTGGCTGTGGCTCGCCGGCCTGTCGACCCCGTTTTGCCGCAGCGCCACGACGGTCGAGCCGGAGGCCGGACGTTGCAGCCATTGAAGCGGAAGCGGGTCGACACTGTTACTTTCGACCGCGCGCGGCGAAAGCGGTTTCGGTGTCTCACCGGCATAGGCCGCCGTAATGCCTTCCAGCAGGATTTGCGGCGAGAGGACTTCGCCGAGCAGGCCGTGGACCAGAAATGCCAGCAGGATTTCTCCTTCGCTTAAGAGCACGACGGCCTGAAACGGCGGGTCGGTCTCTGCATCGAAGGGCCTTGCCTGCAGGTCGTGCAGCAAGGTCAGGGCCTCGCCCGCCGATGGAACATGCAGCAGCTGCACGATGGATGCGGACGGGGCTTCGATGCTCTTGGCAAGCGTGCCGTCCTCGCCGAAGGCAAAGCGTGCACGAAGTTCGGGCCAGACCTCGCAAACCGTCTTCAGCGCCGAGGTCAGACGCAGCAGATCGCACTCTTCACCGATGCGATAGGCGAGAAGGGCGCGGAAGACGTGATCGGGATCCTGAAACTGCTCGAACCAGACCCGTTCTTCGTATTGGCTCGGCGGGGCTGCATCTCCCCTGTCGAAACTTTCTTCGATGCGACGTGCGAGCATACGCGTATTGTCTGCTGCCATGGTCCTCTCCTTGGAAATATTCGGGAATCGCGCTCCGGCGCGAAAAGAGCTGTGTCGTGGGATCAATGTCCCGCGCGCGACCGTTCGATGAGCGCCTGCCAGGCGGCAAGCGTGGGCTGCCGGGCCAGATTCTCATAATCGAGCCGTGTCCCGGCAAGCTGGGAAAGCGGCGGCATCAGGCGCATGAGGGCAAGCGAATGAAGCCCGCGACCGAACAGGTTGTCCCCCGGTTCGATGTCGCGCACTTCATCGTCGAGAACCCTGGCGATAAGGGCCTTGAGTTCCGTCATCATCGTTTCCGCCTCCGGCATGGCGTTCGCCGCGATTGCCGGTTCATTCATCGAAATGATCGTGAACGCCGCTGGCGCCGCGCCGCCAGTAACCGGAAGCGCGAGTCCATTTGGGGTTGGCGCTGAATTCTTCGACCAGAAGGGCGCGAACCTCCTTTGCAGCCTTCGATTCGCAGGCGACCCAGCTGAAGAAATCGCCCTTCGGCAGGTCGAGCTTGCGCAGCGCGCCCACCAGAGCGTCGTGGTCGGTTTCGTTCTCCGTCTTCTGCGTCACCCAGACGATAGACGCATCCGCCTTCGTCGTGAGTTCAAGCCGGTCGGCATCCGTCTCGACCTCGATCAGCGCCACGACGCGGGTGCCCTCAGGCATTTCCTCCAGCCGCCGCGCCAGCGCGGGAAGGCCGGTATCGTCGGCAATCAGCAGGTGCCAGTCGTAGGTGAAGGGAACGGTGAAAGAGCCGCGCGGACCGGCGATCCACGCTTTGTCACCCGCTTTGGCGGCTTTCGCCCAGTTGCTGGCGGGGCCGTCGTGATGGGTGGCGAAATCGATGGCGAGCTCGCCTTTTTCGGCATCGAAGCTGCGCGGCGTGTAGTCACGGGCCAGCGGGCGCGGCGCGCCTTCCGGGAATTCAATGCCGTTCGGGCCGATCACCGGCAGGCTCGGTTCGGTTTCGCCGGGCTGGGCAAAGAACATCTTGACGTGGTCGTCGAAACCGAGGCTCGCAAAGCCCGCCAGTTCCGGCCCGGTCAGGACGATGCGGACCATGGACCGGCTGAGCTTTTCGATACGCGCGACATTGAGCGCGCGCAGCGCGACGGCGTGGCGATGGCGTTTGGGAGTGCGGTCCGGAATGGGGGAATCTATGGTTTCTGGCATGCTCATGCTGTTGTCTTTCCTGGGATATCGCCGACGGGTTCGGCGGTCTCGCTGTCCCGGGTCGGCGTGCCGGACGATCGCGCGTTGGGAATCTTAATCCGGCGCGATATTCCGGCGTCGTTGCGTCAAGATGCGCGAACCATAACAGGCGGTTTCGGCCCCGGCAATATAACTTTCTCCAAAAACTCAAGTTTATACCCGGCACATAAATCGTGCCGGGATTGGCTTGAGAGAACGCCGTTCAGCGGCGGCCTGCCCAGCTTTCCACCTCATTCAATGTGTGCAGGGCGCTTGGAATGGAAGGCGTCGTGACCCTGGTGGAATCGAGGAAAACGATCCTTTTCTCGCGCGCCGGTTTTACGCAACGCTCCCAGCCGGGAATGATCTTTTCAAGGGCGGCGCGCGTTCCGGCCTCGCCGCGGGCGGGGCTGGTATAGCTGTTCATCACCACCAGCAGATCGGGATTGAGCTTGCCGAAGGCATCGGCGCTCAGCGGCATCATCAGGGTCGAGCCCATGCCGCCCGAAGAGGCGGCGTTGTCGATCTTCAGGCGGGTATAACCCAGATCCTCCAGCGCCTGCACCGCGCCGGACATGTCACCCACCGCATTGATCTGGTCGGTCAGCAGGATCGCGAGATAGGTCTTGCCCTTGATATCGTCGCCCAGCGTCTTTTTGACGGCGGCGAGCTTCGTGTCATAGGTCTTCCGGCGCTCGGCAAAGACATCGCTTCGCCCGACCAGGGCGGCAAGGTTTTCTTCGACGCTGAAACCATAGGCTTTGCCGGCGCTGGCCTTTTGCAGATAGACGGGGGCGACGGTGGAGAGCTGTTCGGCCTTGCCGCCATCCATTTCCGTGGCGACGATGAGGTCCGGTTGCAGCGCCCGCAGTTTTTCAAGGTCGATCTGGCCGACCGCGCCGAAACCTTTCGGTTTCGTGCGGCCCTCACCGAGAACGGTGTCGACGAAATCGACGGCGGTGGCGAATTTGCCGTCGCTGTTGCGGCCATAAGCGCCGACCACATTGGCGTCGAGATCCATCAGCGGCACGCCGAGCAGCGGCTCGTGCATGACGACGATGCGCTGCGGCTTTGCCGGAACGGAGACGGTGCGGCCGGCGGCATCGGTCACGCTGCGCTCGGCGGCGAGGCTCGTTCCGGCGGCCAGAAGTGCGGCGATGAGGATGGCAATTCGCATGGCATTCCCTTTATTCGATGTCTTCAGTGGCTATTGGTTCTGTGCAGCGCCTGAAGGCGCAGCGTGAGGATGAAAAGCGGCACGCCGATCAGCGTCAGCGCAAGGCCGATCGGCATCGGCGTATCGGCCACCAGCCCGCGCGACAGCGTATCGGCGGTGACGACCAGAATGCCGCCGGTAAGCCCCGACAGGAAAAGCCTGGCGCGACCGACGGCGGGCGAAACGAAGGTGGCGAGATGCGGGGCGATAACGCCGAGAAAGGTCAGCGGGCCGACGGCGGTAACCGAGGAGGCGCTGAGGATGACCGCAAAAACAATGACGAGCGGGCGGGAATGCCTGACGGTTTCACCGAGCGCCATGGCCATTTCATTGCCGAGATCGAAGACCGCGAGCGCCCGGCCGATGAGAAAAATGCCCACGAGGCTTGCGCCAAAGAGGGGCGCGAAAACGAGGATGGTCGACCAGCTGGCCTGAAACAGCGAGCCCGCCATCCAGTCGGCCAGCGACAGCGAGGTTTCGGCCGGCGTGTAAAGCAAAAGGACAGAAGAGACGGATGAGAGGGCGGATTCGATCGCAATACCCATCAGCAATATGGCTAGGCCGCTTGAGCGTTCCCGTCCGACGAGGGCGATGAGAAGGAAGGCGACGGCCAGAGCGCCGCCGACGGCCGCAAGCGCCACCAGCGTCTTGGGTGCGGCCGGCACCAGCACCAGAAGCAGCATGATGGTGGTCATCGACCCCTGGCTCAGACCGAACAGGCCGGGATCGGCGAGCGGATTGCGGGCGACGGATTGCAGCATGGCGCCCGCCAGCGCCACGCTCCAGCCGGCCATGAAACCGATGAGGATACGCGGCAGCCGCACCGTCCACAGCGCATAGGCCTGATCGTCGCCGAGATGCCCGCCCACCAATCCGCGCAGGAGATCGGCGAGGCCCGTTTCGGTATTGCCGAGGCTGACGGACAGGGCGGCGAGCGCCAGCGCCAGCACCATCAGCGCAAGGCCGGCTTTCAGATTGCCGATGCCGATCTGCAGGCCGCTCGGCAGCCGGAGGACGGCTTTGCCGTCGGTGGCGAAATGCCGTTTCATGAAAGCCCCCTTCATGACAGCCCCCTCGCCGAAGGCGACAGATAGAAGCGCTTGACGATGACGATGAAGACGAGGCCGCCAAGCAGGTCCATGAACAACCCGGTATTGACCACATAGGGCGCAAACAGGGTTTGCGCGCCAAGATCGGCCAGCACGCAGAGGCCCGCGCCGACAAGCGCGGAGGCCGGCAGGGCAAGCGTGAAGTTCACGCCAACCAGCGGCCGGATCATATGCGGCACGATGAGGCCGACGAAGCCGATGGGGCCGCAGATCGCCACCGCCGAACCCGAGGCCAGCATGGTGGCGAAGAGCGCGACCCGGGAAATACGCGTGACATTCACACCGGCGGAGGCGGCCTTTTCCGCGCCCAGCAGAACCAGCGTCAGCGGCCGGGCGACCGCCCACAATATCACCAGCGCAATTGCGCCGATCCACCAGAAATCGGTGAGGCGCTCGGCATAGACGTGGTTGATATTGCCGCCCACCCAGCTGAGGAACTCGGCGCGGCGTGTGGGGTTGGAGAGAAGCAGGGCGTTGGTCACGCCGATCAGCAGCATGGAAACCAGCGCGCCGGAAAGGATGAGCGACAGGCCGCGCGGATCGTTTGACCGACCGGCGAGACGTGCGACGACGAAACAGCCGGCAAAACCGAAGCCAGCGCCTGTGAGCGCGGCAAGGCCCTGTATTTCCGGAGAGAAATCGAACACCAGCGCGCCGGCAATCACAAAAAGCGTCGCGCCGGCATTCAGCCCCAGGGTGGAGGGCGAGGCGAGGGGATTGCGCGCAAGCCCCTGCAGCACACAACCGCTGACGGCCGTCGTCGCCCCCACATAGATGGCAATCAGCGAGCGCGGGATTTGCTGATAGAGAAGCACCGATTGCTCATAGCTGTCGGCCTCGCCGCGCCAGAGCGTCGCCATGATTTCGGCAGGCGGCATGTCGCCGGACATTACCAGCAGATTGATGGCGAGGATGGCGGCCAGCAGCAGCGCGGCGGCGAAAATCAGCGTTATTTTCGGTGTCATGCCGGAATGGCCTGTTCCTGCCGCTCCAGCCGGGGCACGCAGATGAGCCGCCCCTGCCGGGAGAAGATATCGGCTTCGAGATCGAAGACCTCGGCGACATTTTCGGACGTGACCGTTCTTTCCACCGGCCCGGATGCCAGAACCCGCCCGGCTTTCAGCATGATGACATCATCGGCGAAGGTGGAGGCAAGGTTGAGATCGTGCAGCACGACGATGACGGTCTTGCCATGCCTGTCCGTCAGTTCGCGCACGAGGCCGAGAACGGCATATTGATATTTCATGTCGAGATGGTTGACCGGCTCGTCCATCAGGATCACATCCGTATCCTGCGCCAGCACCATGGCGATGAAGGCGCGCTGGCGCTGGCCGCCGGACAACCTATTGACCTGTGCCTTCGCCTTGTCTTCCAGCCCGACGGTCTTCAGCGCCTCGGCGAAAAGCGCGCGGTCGCGCTCGGTCGGGCCGCCGGCAAGACCGTAGCGCGCATAACCGGCAAGCTCGATCAGCTCACCGAGCGTCATATAGTCAGGGCAATGGCACTCCTGCGGCAGATAGGCGATGCGCCGCGCCAGTTCGCGGCGTCCGATCTCGCTGACCGAACGCTCGCCAAGCCTTATCGCGCCCGATGACAAAGGCACAAAACCCATGACGGTCTTCAGCAGCGTCGACTTGCCACAGCCATTGGGACCAACCAGCGCGGTGACGCGGCCGGACCGGAAACGGGCGGAGAGCCCCCGCAGGACGGGAACATGGCCATAGCTGGCGTGAAGGTCCGTGGCGTCAAGCACCGGATACAGCTCCTGTTATTCATGCACCCGTGCGTCGAGGCGTCGCGCGGGCTATTTAAGTGTTTGAATTTAAACATCGAGCCAGTGGAAAAGACATTTCGTTCCGGCAGGCGCGACGGTGTGGTCTTGAAGCGACACTAAACTATAGTAAAACTCTCCACAAATCGAAATTTGCCGATTCAGCGTGCGGATTTCTTCCCGGTTATTGCAGTTGAGGTGCATCATGTCAGTCACAGCCAAGCTTCATGTCGGCATGTCGCTGGCCCCAACCTGGCTCAGCGGCGAGGCATGGCGGCGCGCGGACAGCGATATAAACGGGGTGTTTTCCAGCGATTATTTCGTCGATCTTTCGCAGCGCGCGGAGGCCGCGCATGTGGATTTCGTGTTCCGGCCGGATACGCTTTTTCTGCGCACCGAGGGGCTGGAGACCGGCGGCGGATTTGCCAGCATGGACCCGACCATGCTTCTTGCGGCGATTGCGCGGGAAACCAGCCATGTCGGGCTGTTGTCCACCGTTTCGACTACATTTCTGCCGCCCTATGTCGTCGCCCGCCAGATCCAGTCGCTGAACTGGCTGAGCAATGGCAGGGCAGGGTGGAATATCGTCACGGCGCTTGAGGGGCACGAAAATTTCGGCCTGAAAGAGATGCCTTCGCCGCAGGAACGCTACGAGCGCGCCGCCGAATTCACGCAGGTGGTGCAGCAGCTCTGGGCGAGCTTTCCGAACGAAGCTCTCAAACTCGACCGGGAAAGCGGGCGGTTCGCCGATTCCTCGCTGGTGCATCCGGTGGCGCATGAGGGCAGGCATTTCAGCGTCAAGGGCCCGCTCAACCTGCCGTCCCATGCCAGCCGCATTCCGTTGGTGCAGGCGGGCGCCTCTCCCGAGGGTCGTGATTTCGCCTCGTCAGTGGCGGACGCTGTCTTTGCCTCGACGCCGGATATGCAGGCGGCCATCGAACTCAGGGCGGATTTGCGGCGGCGTGCCGAGGGCCACGGCCGCAACCCCGACGGGGTGAAGCTGATGCCGGGCCTCAGCCTCTACCTTGCGGAGACCGCCAGGGAGGCGCTGGAACTTTTCGCGGAAACCCATGCCCGCGCCAATCGCGCCCGCGCCTTTGCCTCCATCCGCGATATGACGGGTCTTGATCTCACGGACTGGCCGCTCACGCGGATCGTCACCGCCTCCGACCTGCCGCCGCCGCCGGAGACACCGAGAAGCCGCACCCACGCCGGCCTGCTGCGCCGGCTGATCGAGCGGGAGACGCTGAGTGCTGCGGAATTATTGCGGCGTCCGGAAGTGATGGGGTCGGGTCATTGGCAGATCATCGGCACCGTTGAAGATGCCCTTGAGGCCATCCGCGAATGGGCTGCTGCGGGTGCGATAGACGGTTTCGTCGCGGTGCCCGGCGGTTCGGTGGCGTCCATGCGGCTGGTGCTGGAGCGGCTGTTGCCGAAGCTCGGCGATGCCGGGCTTTTCCGCACGGCCTATTCCGGCCGTACCTTTGCGGAACATCTGGCCGAATAGGCTTACGCGCCGCCGGATTCGGCCGTCGCCTGTCCGGCGGCTTCGATCAGCCGGGAAAAATGCCGTTCGGTCTCGGCGGTGGCCACGAAGGATACGGTGGTGACGACACAACAGAGTTCGCCCTGTGCGTCGAAAACCGGCGCAGCCTTGCCGGTCAGGGCGGAGAACAGATGTTCATTGAGTTCCGCGCCACCCGCTTCGCGAATGGTTTCCAGAATGCCGGCATCGGGGCGGGAGCCACGAAAGGCGGCCGGTTGCAGCCTGCGCACGGCGGCTATCCTGTCCGGCGGCAGGTAGGCCTGAAAAACCAGCCCGCAGGCGCTGTTGTCCAGCGGCAGAACATCGCCGAGCGCCACGGTGCTGATGGAAAAGCTGGCGCTTCTCGCCCACCGCACCACGGTCGGGCCGCGTTCGGTCCAGATCGCCACGCCGCAGCTGGCGCCGATCCTGGAGGCAAGCGCATTCATCCGGCGGCCGGCGGTTTCGACCGGATTGATTCGCCTGAGCGCGCTGATGCCTATTCCGAGCGCTGCGGGTCCGAGATCGTAACTGCCGCTTGCTGGGTCCTGTATCACCAGTCCTTCCCGCACGAGGCTTTGCATGTAACGATGTGCGGTGGAGCGGCCGGTGCCGGCGCGTTTGGCCAGCTCGCCAAGCGCAAGAGCCGTGTCCGATCTGGCGAGAAGATTGAGGAAACGTGCCGCAATCGACACTGACTGAATGAGTGCGGAGCGCTTTTCACCCTCGTTTTCCGGCAGATTGTCCGAATCGTCATCCATGGCGTCCAAGCCCGTTCCCCCGTTTTGTCGAGCATGCCTAACGCATCGGCTCGGAAATCGGAATCGATTTTTGCGCGCCGCGATGCGCTGTTTCCTTTCGAGACGCGACGGGGTGCGGAAGAAGCGGTCGGTAAACTTTGTTGTAAATATGGCACATCCCGTTACGGAACCCTGTTTGTCCGCAATGCAGAACGTATTCTCTATTGCGAAACGTATAACGCTTCCGTTACTTGAATATGACTTTAATACTCATGTTTATCTAGGGGTGTGTGATGGGGTTTCGTTCTAACGGTCGCTTGATGAGCGGGGTCAGCGTTCTGACGCTGGCGACGCTGTTTGTGACGCCGGTTTTCGGTCAGGATCAGCAGGCCGAGGCCTCGGGAACGACCGTTCTCAAACCGATCGTCGTGACCGGTGAAAAAGTGGCGCGCGACATGAAGAACACGGCGTCGTCCGTCTCGGTCAAATCCGCCGAGGAAATCAGGAAGGAAGAGACCGGCAGCCCGACCGTATCGGACGCGATCAAGGATATTCCGAACGTCGTTTACACCGACAGTGTCAGCGCTCCCATCATTCGCGGACAGGATACGCAGGGGCCGAACACCGGCTCCATCGCTTTCTTCACCGGCACGGTGCCGCGCGCCACGATCAATGTCGACGGTCACTATCTCGGTTATAACGAGTTCATCTATGGCGCGAGTTCCATCTGGGATGTCGACAGCATCGAGGTCTTCCGCGGCCCGCAGACCACCTCGCAGGGCGCCAACGCCATTGCCGGCGCGATCCTCGTCAACACCAAGGACCCGACCTTTACGCCGGAAGCGAGCTATCAGGCGGAGATCGGCAATTATCACCAGAAGCGCGGCTCCTTCGCCGTTTCCGGCCCGCTGATCGAAGATGAGCTGGCGGCGCGCATGGCCATCGACTATTCCGGCCGCGACACCTTCATCGATTACATCAACTCGGCTTTCGCCCATGCCGGCACGGACCAGGACTTCAAGGAATTCAACGGTCGCTTCAAGCTTCTGTGGGAACCGTCGGAAATTCCCGGCCTTTCGACCAAGCTGACCTATTCCTATAACGCTTCCAACCGGCCGAGCCAGGAGGCGGCGTCGCGTCCCTTCGAGGACCTGAACCACGTCACCACCACCATGCCGAGCTTCAGCCAATATACCAATACCGGTATTCTCGACATCAATTACGACTTCGAGAACGGTGTGAAGCTGTTCAACCAGACGCAGTTTTCCTCTTCCATCGCCAAGCGCCGGGTCGGCATTGCGAATAATGGCGATGCCGATATCGATCTCAAGAACACCTCCCACGAGACACGTGTGACCTTCGGCGATCAGGAGGACGTGCTGAGCGGCGTCGCGGGTATTTATTACGCGCATACCAAAGCCGACGAGGTGCTTTACCTGCGCGGCACCTCGCGCTTCAACGATACCAAGGATAATCTCGGTCTCTTCAGCGAGCTGAGCTATCGCCTGACCGACCAGTGGACCCTGACCGGCGGCCTGCGCTACCAGCAGGACCAGATCCAGCGCGCCGGTTACCGGACGCTCTCCGCCACCAGCAGAAGCTCGGTCAATTATGACGAAACCTTCTCGGAAATCCTGCCGAAGGCATCGCTCGCCTATGCCATCAATGACGACTGGACGGTGGGCGGCCTGATCAGCCGCGGTTACAACCCCGGCGGCGTCGCATTCGACCTGACGACCAGCAAATGGCGGACCTTCGACAAGGAAACCATCTGGAACTACGAGCTCTTCACCCGCGCCAGCCTGCTGGACGATACGCTGACGGTGAACGGCAACCTGTTCTACATGGACATGAACAATGCCCAGTTTAACGTCCCGGTCGTCGTTTCCACCGGCATCAGCGAATCCTACACCGTCAACGCCGAAGAGGCCCATGCTTACGGCCTGGAAATCGGCGCGGATTATCGGGTTCTCGACAATCTGACGCTGAAGGCCAGCGCCGGTCTGCTTAAAACGAAGATCGACGAGATTTCCAGCAGCGCCGCCTATGTCGGCAAGGAATTCGCCAAGTCGCCGGGTTACAGCTTCACCATCGGCGCCAGCTGGGACGTCACTGATAAATTCACCGTGTCAGGGCAGGTGCGCCATCTCGACGGTTATTACTCCGACACGGATAACAAGGCCGTTTATGCGATCGACCCCTATACGATCGCGGATGTGCGGGCGAGCTACAAGTTCCAGGACGAGCTTGAATTCTACGCTTACGTCAAGAACGTCTTCGACGAGCGCGCCCCGACGCTGATGAAGGAAAACCGCGGCATCGGCGGCATCGAGGCCAGCATGACCGAACCGCGCATGTTCGGCATCGGCGTGCGCGGCACATTCTGAGCCGCCACCTGAGTTGAAAAGCAAAGGGCCTTCGAAGTGATCTTCGAAGGCCCTTACTTGGGGTAAAGTGATCCCAAACACCCGGCGTCATCCTCGGGCTAGACCCGAGGATCCACAGCCCGCTTGAAACAGTGGATCCTCGGCTCAGGGCCGAGGATGACCCGTCGGAGGTCTTCGGGCCTCCAATTCTTTCAGGGAAAAGCCTCAGAAAAACGCCTGAATGCCCGTCTGCGCCCGGCCGAGGATCAGCGCGTGTACGTCGTGCGTGCCTTCATAGGTATTCACCGTCTCGAGGTTCTGCGCATGGCGCATGACGTGATATTCGATCTGGATGCCGTTGCCGCCATGCATGTCGCGGGCCTGGCGGGCGATATCCAGCGCCTTGCCGCAATTGTTACGCTTGATGATGGAGATCATTTCCGGCGTCATCTTATGGTCGTCCATCAGTTGGCCGACGCGGAGCGATGCCTGAAGGCCGAGGGCGATTTCGGTCTGCATGTCGGCGAGCTTCTTCTGGTAAAGCTGCATGCCGGCGAGCGGCTTGCCGAACTGCTTGCGGTCGAGACCATATTGCCGGGCGCGGAACCAGCAATCTTCCGCAGCACCCATGACACCCCAGGAAATGCCATAACGGGCGCGGTTGAGGCAGCCGAACGGGCCTTTCAGGCCGGAAACATTGGGCAGCAGCGCGTCTTCGCCGACTTCGACGCCATCCATGACGATTTCGCCTGTAATCGAGGCGCGCAGCGACAGCTTGCCGCCGATCTTGGGAGCGGAGAGGCCCTTCATGCCCTTTTCCAGCACGAAGCCGCGGATCTGGTTGTCATGGGCTTCCGATTTCGCCCAGACGACGAAGACATCGGCGATTGGCGCATTGGAAATCCACATTTTCGAACCGCGCAGGCGATAGCCGCCGGCGATCTTTTCAGCACGGGTCTTCATGCCGCCGGGATCGGAACCGGCATCCGGCTCGGTGAGGCCGAAACAGCCGATCAATTCGCCGGAAACGAGGCCGGGCAGGTATTTCTTCTTCTGCTCGTCCGAGCCATAGGCGAAGATCGGATGGATGACGAGCGAGGACTGCACGCTCATCATCGAGCGGTAACCGCTGTCGATCCGCTCCACCTCGCGGGCGACGAGGCCGTAAGCCACATAGCTGGCATTGGCCGCGCCATATTCTTCCGGCAGGGTGACGCCGAGCAGGCCGGTGCGGCCCATAAGGCGAAACAGTTCCGGTTCGGTGGTCTCGGAAAGATAGGCCTCGGAGACACGCGGCAAGAGTTCCGATTTGCCGAAGGCGGCGGCGGCGTCGCGGATCATCCGCTCGTCGTCGTTCAGTTGGTCTTCGAGCAGAAAAGGGTCCTGCCAATTGAATGCTGCGTGTTCGCTCACGTGATGCCTCCGGATTTGCTGGCCGGATTATTGGTATTCGAGCCAGTCGGCACAAGCCATGTTTACTCATTTTTGCATTACATATAGTAATGGCTCATGACGTCTCTCAGCCGCAAACTCCTGCCTTCCACCAGTGCGCTCGCCGCCTTCGATTCCGTGGCCCGGCTCGGCAGCTTTTCCGCCGCCGCCGATGAGCTTGCTTTGACGCAGGGGGCGATCAGCCGGCAGGTTATGTCACTGGAAGAACAGCTTGGCGTGCGCCTGTTCGAACGCGGCGCACGCGGCGTGGCGCTGACGACAGAGGGCCGCGCCTATGCAAAATCGATTGCCTCCGCCCTTGGCGAGATACGCTCCGCCTCGCTGCAGATCATGACCAAAACGCATGGCAATACCTTGAACCTCGCCATGCTGCCCACCTTCGGCACCCGCTGGCTTCTGCCGCGTATCCCGGACTTCGTGGCGAACCACCCCGAAATCACCATCAATTTCGCCACCCGCATCGGGCAATTCGACTTTGAGCGCGAGCAGCTCGATATGGCGATCCATATCGGCCAGGCCGACTGGCCGGGGGCGGAAAGCACCTTTCTGATGCATGAAATGGTTGCGCCGGTGTGCAGCCCGCAATTCCTCAGCGCCCATCCCGTGGAAAAGGGAGAGGATATCGCCGCCCTGCCGCTGCTGCACATGGCCTCGCGGCCGGGCGCATGGGGTCACTGGTTCGAAAGCCTCGGCCTGTCGCTCGCTTTGCCGCAGGGCATGCGCTTCGAACAGTTTTCCAGCGTGGCGCAGGCCTGCATCGCCGGGCTCGGCGTGGCGCTGATGCCGCTTTTCCTGATCGACAACGAGCTGAAATCGAAGCAACTGGTAAAGGCCTTCGATCATCAGGCCAGAAGCCCCAGCTCCTATTATGCCGTGGCGCCGCTTTCGCGCGCCAATCACGTGCCGGTCGTGCTGTTTCGCGATTGGCTGGTGCGGCAGGTGGAGGCCTATCATGCCGCCCGCAATGCGCCCCTTTCATAAAGCCGTGGCAGAGACGGTTTAACGGATGCTGACCCTCGCGGCGATAAATGCCGGCAGGGGGAGGGAAAATCGCGGCAAGCCGGGCTATGAAATCGGTCATGAAACCAAAAAGGAAGCGCGGCCGGCCTGCGCATGAGGATATTCTGACGCCCGCCGAATGGCGGACCGTTCATGCCGCCCAGCACGGCATGACGAACCGAGAGATAGCCAGCCGCCGTGGCATCAGCCTCGATGCCGTCAAGTTTCACATCGCCAATGCGCTCGGGAAGCTTGGTCTCGAGAACAGGAAAATGCTTTTGCGCTGGTTCGCCGTGCCGGTCGACAGCGCCTTGGGAAAACAGGGGAACCCGATGAATAAAAATATCGCGCTCGGCGCCATTGGCCAGATCTCCCGTTCCGTCAGCGATCTGCCTGCGGCAGAGGCATGGTATCGGGATGTGCTCGGGCTAACCCATCTCTATACATTCGGCGATCTGGCGTTTTTCGATTGTGGCGGCACGCGCCTCTTCCTTTCGGTCGATGGGCGAGGGCCGACAAATGCGGTCATCTATTTCAGGGTGGATGATATCGGTGCCGCTTATGAAGGTCTGTTGTCACGCAACGTCGAATTTAAAAGTCCTCCGCATCTCATTCATCGTCATGGCGATGGAACCGAGGAGTGGATGGCCTTTTTCAAGGACCCGGATGGTGGCATTTTGGCAATCATGTCGCAGGTCAGGCCGCAGCAATGATCCCATCCGGCCGGTAGCCGCTGACACGCCCGGCTACAATCTTTCCCGTTTCCGGGGATAGCCCTGATTTTTGTCACCTCCGGACTCGACAGGGCGGCCTTGCTCGATTATCGAGATTAAACGTTTAATCAGCCCTTCCGGACCATCATGGCGTCTTCACGGCCTGCCACCAATCTGAGCGCGATAGCAGCGGCACTCGGCGTGTCGGCGGCAACCGTGTCCAATGCGCTGTCGGGCAAGGGTCGCGTTTCGCCGGAGCTGGTGGAGCGCATTCGCAAGACGGCAAGCGAGCTGGGCTATGTGCCGAGTTCGGCGGGCAGGGCGCTGCGCACCGGCAGAAGCGGGGTTCTGGGGCTGGTACTGCCGGATATTGCCAATCCTCTCTTTCCGCAGATCGCGCAGGCGATCGAAAAGGCGGCCGTCACTGCCGGTTACGGCGTGCTGATCGCCGACTCGCGCGGCGAGATCGCCATGCAGACGGATGCGATCAACCGGCTGATCGAGCGCGGTGTGGATGGCATGGTCATCGTTCCCCGCCGCGGCACGCGCATTGCCGATGTCGATTGTCCCGTCGCGGTGATCGACAGCCCCTCGACGCCCGGCAACACGGTCGCCGCCGACCATTGGGATGGCGGCCGGCAGGTGGGCGAATATCTGGCGGGGCTTGGCCATCGCAAGGTAGTGCTGGTGGGCAAGAACCGCGATTCCAACGTGCAGAACGACCGTCTCGGCGGCATTCGCGATGGTCTTGGTAAGGCATGCGTGACGCAGACGCTCTGGGTGGACGCCATTGAACAGGCGGGCGGCGCGGGTTGCCGGCTTGGTCTTGCAGAAAAGGTTGCCGAAGGTTTCACCGCCTTTGCCGCCGTATCCGATCTGCATGCGCTGCGCGTGCTCACGGAATTGCAGCGCGAGGGCATCGAGGTGCCGGAAGAGGCCAGTGTCACCGGCTTCGACGATCTCATCTTTTCCGCCGTGGTCACCCCGCCCTTGACGACCATGCGCATGGATATGGGCCGTATCGCCGATCTCGCCGTCGGCGCGCTGCTGCGCGCAATCGACGGGGCGGGCGAAAACGGCGTCGCCGTCGATGTGACGGCGGACATCTCGAAAGTACCGATGGCGCTGATCATGCGCGGCTCCACCGGCAAGGCAAAGCATGATGCGATTGAAGCCAAAAAAACGACAGCAGGAGAACTCACACCATGAAAAAAATCATTCTTGCATCGGGCGCCGCCCTGATGCTGACGATGGGCGCCGCGCAGGCGCAGGACAAGACGCTGACGATCTCGGTCTATGCCTTCGCGCAGGACGAATTCAAGGAGCTGGTCTACACGCCGTTCGAAAAGCAATGCGGCTGCAAGCTGGTTGTCGAGACCGGCAACAGCGTCGAGCGTCTGGCCAAGATGGAGGCCAACAAGGCCAATCCGGTGGTCGATCTTGCCATCGTTTCCATGGCCGATGCGCTGTCGGCCACCCGCAAGGACCTGATCCAGAAGATCGACGCGTCCAAGGTTCCGAATATCGAAAAGCTCTATGACATCGCCAAGGATCCGAATGGCGACGGCATGAGCGTCGGCGTCAATTTCTACGCCACCTCCATCGTTTACCGCACCGACAAGATGAAGATCGACAGCTGGGCCGATCTTTTGAAGGACGGCATTGTCGACCACGTCGCCTTCCCGAATGTCACCACCAACCAGGGCCCGCCGGCGCTTTATATGCTCGGCAAGGCCATTGGCAAGGATACGCCCGATCTTTCCGGCGCCATCGAGGCCGTGGGCGAAAAGAAGGACGACATCGTCACTTTCTACGTCAAATCCTCGCAGCTCGTACAGCTCATGCAGCAGGAAGAAATCTGGGCAGCGCCCATCGGCCGCTTCTCCTGGGCGCCTTTCACCAAGCTCGATCTGCCGCTTGCCTGGGCAACGCCCAAGGAAGGCCAGACCGGCGGCATGAATGTGCTCGTGGTGCCGAAGGGCACGAAGAACGAGGAGCTTGCGCTGCAGTTCATGGATTTCTGGCTCTCGACCGAAGTTCAGAAGGCGCTGGCCGAAAAGCTGGTGGACAGCCCGACCAACAGGGAAGTCAAGGTTTCCGACGAGGTGGCGAACAACATCACCTATGGCGACGAAACCGCAAAAAGCCTTCAACTCATTCCTTCCGACGTAACGCTCGATAACCGTGACAAGTGGCTGTCGGAGTGGAACGCCAAGGTCGGCCAGTAAGTCATTCACCGTTTGGAATGGGGCATCGAAACGTCCGTCAGGACGGCTCCATTCCGGGAAAAGCGGTTCGGTCGTCCCCTGACCGCTTTTCCACCTTCCAATTTCGCAGGCCGGTGTGTCCGGCTGCCGTAACAACCGGCCCTCAGGCCGTTCAGGGAATAAACCCATGTTTCAGAATCGGGCCGAAGCATTGGCGCTTGCCTTGCCCGCCGCAATTTTTGCGGCGGCGGTCTTTCTTGTGCCGGTCTTCATGCTTCTGTCGGAGGGCTTTCGCACCGCTGACGGCTGGACATTGTCGGCCTATGCCGCATTCTTTTCCGATCCGCTGAACCAGACGGTTTTCCTGCGCACCCTGAAGCTCGGCGCGCTTGTCACCGTCGTCTCGGCGGTGGTGGGGTATGCGGCGGCTTTCGCCATCGTCAACCTGTCGCCGGGCACGAAGGGCCATGTGGTCAATCTCGTCGTGCTGCCGCTGATGATTTCACCGGTTGCCCGCACCTATGCCTGGATCGTCATTCTCGGCAGAACCGGCATCGTCAATCAGGCGCTGCAGGCGGTGGGCCTCAGCGACGCGCCGATCCGCATCCTGTTTTCGGAAACGGCCGTCTTCATTGGTCTCCTCCAGCTTTTCCTGCCGCTCATGATCATCTCCCTCATCAGCGCACTGGAAAACATGCCGAAGGATACGATCGCCGCCGCCCGCGTGCTCGGCGCCAACTGGTTTCAAGTGTTCTGGAAGGTCATCCTGCCGCTCACCAGAGAGGGGCTGGTCGTCGGCGGCACGCTGGTCTTCACCGGTTCGCTGACGGCCTATATCACGCCCGCCATTCTCGGCGGTTCCAAGGTGCTGATGCTGGAAACCCTGCTTTACCAGCAGGTAACGGTTTCCAACAATTTCGTCTCCGCCAGCGTCATCGCCTTCATCCTGATCGTCATGAGCTTTGCCGCCAATATCCTGCTGAAGCGCATCGCCACCGCAAGGAACAAGAAATGACCCGGCAGCTCTTCATTCCGCTCACGCTCCTGCTTGTCGTCGGTTTCCTGATCGGGCCGTTCCTCATCATCGTCGCGGCCTCGTTTTCGGCCGGCGATACGCTCGCCTTTCCGCCGCAGGGTTTTTCGCTGAAATGGATCGCCAAGGTCTTCACGGTCGAAAGCTTCCGCGAAAGCTTTGCCATGTCGATGTTCCTTGCCATCGGCGGCACGTTCACGGCGCTCATCCTCGGCATTCCCGCCTCTTACGCCATGTCGCGCTACAAGCTGCCCCTTAGCGAGACGGTGCGCACCATCGTTTCCGCGCCGATTATCGTGCCCGGTATCATCGTCGGCTTAGCGCTGCTGCGTTATTTCGTCGTGCCCTTCGGCATCGGCATCACGCTTGCTTTGTTCCTTGCCCATACCGCGCTCATCCTGCCCTATGCGGTGCGGGTGGTATCGGCCAGCCTCAACAATCTGCGTTCCGATATCGAGGAGGCGGCGGTGCTGCTCGGCTCGTCGCGGCTCGGGGCGTTTTTCCGGGTGGTGCTGCCGAATATTCGCGGCGGCATTCTTTCTGCCTTCATTCTCGGTTTCGTGACGAGTTTCAACCAGGTGCCAGTGTCGCTGTTCCTGTCCGGTCCGGGCGTTCGCACGCTGCCCATCGACATGCTGGGCTACATGGAAATCGTCTTCGATCCCTCCGTTGCAGCCCTTTCTTCGCTGCTCGCCTTCCTTTCCATCGGCATCGTCTTCATGGCCGAACGTTTCCTGGGGTTCTCCCGTTATGTCTGACGCAAAATACCTTTCGCTCAACAAAGTCTCGCTCGCCTATGGCGGCAATGTCGCCGTCAGGGATCTCGATCTCGATATCCGCAAGGGCGAGCTGCTCGCCCTTCTCGGACCATCAGGCTGCGGCAAGACCACGACGATGCGCGCCATTGCCGGGCTGATGCCGGTGGCGGGCGGGCGCATCGATCTCGATGGGGCAGACATTACCCGGGTGGCCGCGAACAAGCGCGCCGTCGGGCTGGTGTTCCAGTCCTATGCGCTCTTCCCGCATCTGACGGTCTATGAAAACGTCGCCTTCGGCCTGAAGCTAAAGGGCATGAACGGCAAGGCGCTGGAGGACAAGGTCGCCTCCGGCCTGAAATCGGTGGGCTTGTCCAGCTTCGCCTCGCGAAAGCCTGCGGAGCTTTCCGGAGGCCAGCAGCAGCGCGTGGCGCTGGCGCGCTCCATGGTCATGGAGCCGAAGGTGCTCCTGCTCGATGAGCCGCTCTCCAACCTCGATGCGCGCCTCAGGCTTGAAATGCGCACCGAATTGCAGCGCGTGCAGAAGGAAACCGGCGTGACGATGGTCTTCGTCACCCATGACCAGATCGAGGCTCTGGCGCTCGCCGACCGCATTGTCGTCATGAAGGGCGGCAAGATCGAGCAGATCGGCACACCGGAAGAGATTTACAACGCGCCGGTTTCGTCCTTCGTGGCTGACTTCGTCGGCTTTGAGAACATCTTCGCGCTGGAAGGCGGCGCGTTGAAAACCGCAAACGGCACAACACCGCTTCCCGGACCAGTCCTTTCAGCATCCGGACTGGCCTGGCGGCCGCGCATGGTTACCCTCGGTTCAGGTCCTTTCCAGGGAACCGTGCGCGGCACCTCCTTTGCCGGCAACAGCCGCGAATATCTGCTCGACACGCCGCTCGGGCCCATCAAGGCGGAAACGGACGCCGCCCTGACCTCTCACGCCATCGGCGATATGCTTGCCTTCGACCTGCCGGTTGAAAAGGCGGCGAGCCTCAAGGTGTTCAACTGACCATGGGCGTGTGGATCGACACCGATATGGGCTTTGACGACATCGCCGCCATCATGGTGGTGCAATCGTCGGATGTTGCCATCGACGGCATTTCGCTGGTTTTCGGCAATGCGACGCTGGATGCGGTCTGCCGAAATGCCGCAGGCGCCGCCGTCGCCTTTGCCTGGGCGATGCCGATCCATCAGGGCCGCGCCATGCCGGTTCTCGGCGCGCTCGAAACCGCGCAATGCGTTCTGGGCGATTGCGGCATTCCGACCGCCGGCCAAAGCCTGCCGGATGCGCCGGCCTTGCCGGAAAGCGATGCCTTTGCCGCGCTCTGCGGCTGGCTTGAAGGGGCGGGCGAGAAGCGCATTCTGGCGCTCGGCCCGCTCACCAACATCGCTGCCCTGTGTCTCGCCCGGCCCGATCTCGCCGCAAAAATCTCCGACCTGACCTGGATGGGCGGCGGGGTCACCAGCGGTAACCATACGGCATCGGCCGAATTCAACGCCTTTGCCGATCCGGAAGCGCTGGCCATCGTGCTTGCCCACGGCCTGCCGCTGCGCATGGTCGATCTCGATGCCTGCCGGCAGGTCACCGCCTCGCCGGACGATGTGCCGCCGATCCGCAATGCCGGCGGCAGGAATGCGGGGCTGATCGCCGATCTGCTGGAAGGCTTCATCGGCATCGCCACCAGCCGTGGCCGAGCCGCCATGGCGCTTTACGATCCCGTGGCCGCCGTCGCTTTCGCCTCCGGTCTCATCGGCTGGCGTCATGCGCGGATCGATGTCGAGCTTCAGGCGACGCTGACACGCGGGCGAACTGTGGTCGAGACGCGCTTGGAGAAAGCCCAGACTTTCAACGCGCACTTCGCCGAAACGGTGGATGCAGAGGGTGCGAAGGCGGCTATTCTTGAGGCGCTGCACCGGGAGGCTGCCCGATGAATGCCAATTCACTGACACGTGAGCCGGCCGATCTCAACGATGACACCCTGCGCGCCCGCGCCGTTGCCGCCGCCCGCGGCGATGCGCCTTTCGATATTCTCGTCACCGGCGGAACATTGGTGGATATGGTGACCGGCGAGCTGCGCGCCGCCGATATCGGCATCGTTGGCCCGCTGATCGCCAGCGTGCACGCACCGGCAAGCCGCAGTGAGGCTGCGAAGATTATCGATGCGGCAGGGGCCTATGTCTCGCCCGGCCTGATCGATACGCATATGCACATCGAAAGCTCGATGGTCACACCGGCCGCCTATGCGGCGGCGGTTGTCGCCCGCGGCGTCACCACCATCGTCTGGGACCCGCATGAATTCGGCAATGTGCACGGCGTTGAAGGTGCGCGCTGGGCGGCGAAATCCATCGAAAACCTGCCCCTGCGCGCCATTCTGCTCGCACCCTCCTGCGTGCCTTCCGCACCGGGGCTGGAGCGCGGCGGCGCGGATTTCGACGCCGCCATTCTCGCCGATATCCTGTCATGGCCTGAGGTCGGCGGTATCGCGGAAATCATGAACATGCGCGGCGTCATCGAGCGCGATCCGCGCATGAGCGGCATCGTGCAGGCCGGGCTTGCCTCGGAGAAGTTGGTCTGCGGCCATGCGCGCGGCCTGAAAGATGCCGATCTCAACGCCTTCATGGCGGCGGGCGTCTCCTCCGATCACGAGCTGGTGTCGGGCGAAGACCTGATGGCGAAGCTCAGGGTCGGACTGACCATCGAGCTGCGCGGTTCGCACGATCACCTGCTGCCGGAATTTGTGGAGGCGCTGAATGCGCTTGGCCATCTGCCGCAGACGGTGACGCTCTGCACCGACGATGTCTTCCCCGATGACCTGTTGCATGGCGGCGGGCTGGACGATGTGGTGCGACGCCTCGTCCGTTATGGCCTGAAGCCGGAATGGGCGCTGCGCGCCGCAACATTGAATGCCGCCCAAAGGCTCGGCCGCGCCGATCTCGGCCTCATCGCCGCCGGCCGTCGCGCCGATATCGCCGTCTTCGAGGATCTGAGCGGTTTTGCCGCTCGCCATGTCCTGGTCGGGGGCAGGGCGGTTGCGAAAGACGGACATATGCTCGTCGACGTTCCGGCCTGTGATGCCGCAGCGCTCGAAGGCTCGATGAAGCTGCCGCTGCGCGTAGCCGATGATTTCCGGGTTGCCTGCGAAGGCGCCAAGGTGCGCCTCGCCACCATCGACCGCCCGCGTTTCACCCAATGGGGCGAGGCGGAAGCCGAGGTGAAGGACGGTTTCGTCGTTCCGCCCGAAGGGGCGACGATGATTTCCGTCACCCATCGCCACGGCAAGGCTGAAGCTGTCACCAGAACCGGCTTCCTGACCGGCTGGGGAAAATGGAATGGCGCCTTCGCCACCACCGTTTCGCATGACAGCCACAACCTCACCGTTTTCGGCGGCAATGCCGAAGACATGGCGCTCGCCGCCAATGCGGTGATAGCGGCAGGCGGCGGCATGGCCGTCGCCTCCGAAGGCAAGGTGACAGCACTTCTCCCGTTGCCGCTTTCCGGCCTCGTTTCCGATGCGCCGCTTGGAGACGTGGCAAAGGCTTTCGAGGAACTACGCGAAGCCGTCGGCAGGGTGGTGGAATGGCAGCCGCCCTATCTCGTCTTCAAGGCCTGTTTCGGCGCGACCCTCGCCTGCAATATCGGTCCGCACCAGACGGATATGGGCATTGCCGATGTCCTGACGGGCAGGGTGATGGAAAGCCCGGTGATTGCCGTGGTGGAGTGAGCGCCCGGCTCTTCCCCGATCCCAGTGAGCGGGGGCGGGTGCAGGGCGGGGGTTAAACGGAGAGGGAGCCGCCGACCTGGTTTTCGGCCCAGTCATGCGCCCAGCTGGCGCGCGAGCAATAACCGCGACTGCCATCCTCGCCGAAAAACACGCCGGCCCACAGCGGCGTCACGTCATCGGTCAGAACCCATCCGCCGGAATCGCCCTGTGTCGGCATGGGAGTGACGAGATGCCCCAGGGCGCCGCCGATCGGAATGACCGGCTGTGGCTTGAGTTCGATCTGGTCGCGAAAACAATAGGTTGAGCTGCCATCCGTGAAGGCGTAGCTGATCGCCAGCGAGCCGAGCTTGCATTTATAAGTGCCGCTTTTGCCCCTGAGCGTGACGTTTTGCCCCGTTGTCAGGCTGGCGGCCACGCCGCCCAATGAAGACGCTGCCGGAGCGGCGGTAAGCTCGATCAGCGAAAAATCGAACATATTCACCGAACCGCTATTGCCGGGATAGGGATTGGGCATGGGCAGGGCCACCGGATCGCAGACCGTCTGCGCCGGCAGGGCATGGAGTTTGGTGTGGTGTCTTGCCGTACCGATCCGCTGTCCCGACACATCGAAAATATCGTCGCCGGTTTTGGCGACATGGGCGCAGGTCATGCCGTATTTCTTGTTGTACTGGTCGGTCAGCGTGCCGCCATAGGTGCCGGTTTCACCGGCGCTGGTGGTGATTTCGTCGCCGGTCGCAAAGGCAAGTCGTGCCCTCGGGCGTTCCTCGATGCGGGCGGCGGCGGGGCTGCGGTTGACGAGAGCGGTCAGCTGGCGAAGCGCCGCGATATCGCCGGAGCCCTCTTCGGCTGCGCGCACGCCTTTCACCGGCGTCCTCAATGGACCGTAGACGATGGTCATCATGACCGGGCCGTTTCTTACAGGCCCCGGGATGGCGTTCCACAACGAAACCTTGCGGTTGAGGTCGCGACGCCGGTATCCCTGATAGGGCAGCTGGATCGGCCAGTTCGGAAAGGTGGAGGGGCCAGCCAGCCAGTCGTGGAGCGGGCGGCGCGTGAGCAGATATTCATACCAGTAGCGTTCGCTTTCCGGCACCACATCGTCTTCCAGATCGTAGAGCAGCATCCACACCGGATCCACATCGAGTGTGAAGCCATGCACGATGGGGATGTCCGAAGCCCCGCGCGCCAATTGCGTCATGGCTTCGGAAGCGTCGAAATAGGCGCGCAGGTCCTCATAGGTCGGCATGAACGCTTACTCCGGTTTGGGTTCGAAAAACCCGGCCACAAAGGTGAAGATCGGCGCGAGCAGGCCGGCCGCGAAAACGCTGTACCACTGGTGCACGAGAAAGACGGAGCCGCTCAATGTATAGGCCCAGAGCACGAAGGCGATGGTGGAGATGACGGCATTCAAGAGCCATGGCTGGCCCGAGAGCTTACGGCGGTAGAGATAGATCGGTGTGCCGATGATGCCGAGGGCGAGAATTGCCCAGCTGACGATCACGGCCTGTGTGGAGACGACGCTATCCGCCGTGAGTGTGCTCAACCCGTAATGGGAATTGACCATTTTATCGACGGCAACATAAAGGGCCACGGATTCCGCCGGAATATATTTGATAAGACGGTCGCGATAATCGTCGGGCGGCAGGTTTTTTAACGACTTGGAGGCCAGACGCCCGTTGATCGCACTTTTCGGCACAACAAGTCTCGTCATGATGCTTGCCCGTTTTAAAAATTGGACCGGAAATACATAATGAAATGCGACTATGCCGTGTATGTATACTAATTTACCGGTTGAGTCTATTGGATATCGATGTATATGATCCAGAATTATTGCGCGCAGACAGTATTGTTTCGCCGCAGTGCCCGGCGGCGATTGCTGATCGGATGCTTCACGTCTGAAAGCCGCACCGGCTCCTGTGCCGGGCGGCCGTTTTCACTCCGCCGCCAGTTCCTGCTCCACCAGCGTCGCCCAGAACGCCACGCCCGGCACGATGGCCGCATCGTTGAAGTCATAGGAGGTGTTGTGGTGCAGCGCGCCATCCACCGCCGGGCCATTGCCGAGCCAGACATAGCAACCGGGGGCTTCGCCCGCGAAGAAGGCGAAGTCGTCGCCGGCGGTCGAGGGTGGGTAGGCGGTGCGGGTCTTGTTGCCGAAGACGGTCTTGGCGGCGCGCAGCGCCCGTTTCGTCGCATCCGCCTCGTTGATGACGGGCGGAATGCGGCGGATGAATTCATAATGCGCCTCGATGCCGAACATCGCCGCCGTGCCCCTGGCCAGCCTGCCGATCTCGGCTTCCAGCTGGTCGCGTACCTCAGGCGCATAGGCGCGCGCCGTACCGCCGATTTCGACGAGATCGGGAATGACGTTGAGCGCCTTCGGGTCGCCCGCCTGCACCGAACAGGCGCTGACCACGGCGGGTTGCAGCGGATCGACCACGCGGCCGATAATGGTTTGCAGCGAGGCGAGGAAGGCGCCCGCCGCCGTCACCGGGTCGCGGCCGAGATGCGGCTTGGCGCCATGGGTGCCGATGCCCTTGAAGGTGACGCGCCAGCTGTCGGAAGAGGCGAGCTGCGGTCCTTCCACCACCGCCATTTCGTCGATGCCAAGCCCCGGCATATTGTGCAGGCCATAGACCGCATCGCAGGGAAACAGGGTGAAAAGCCCGTCCTCCACCATTTTTTTCGCGCCGCCGCGGCCTTCTTCGGCCGGCTGGAAGATGAAATGCACGGTGCCGGAAAAATCGCGGGTCTTTGCGAGGTAACGCGCCGCACCCAGCAGCATGGCGGTGTGGCCGTCATGGCCGCAGGCATGCATCTTGCCGGGGAATTTCGATTTGTAGGGCCGGTCGGGCACCTCAGGCATGGCAAGCGCATCCATGTCGGCGCGCAGGCCGATGCTGCGGGTGCCGTTACCCACCTGCAACGTGGCGACCAGGCCGGTGCCGCCGAGGCCGCGATGCACCTTCAGCCCGGCGCGCTCGAGAAGATCGGCGACGATGGCGCTGGTTCTCTCCTCTTCGAAACCCAGTTCCGGATGCGCGTGCAGGTCATGACGGAGCTCCGTCAGGAATGGCAGGTCCTCGCCGATCCGGTCCAGCAGTCTCATGGGAAGCTTGTCCTTGAATATGGGGAAAACCCGCGTCATAGGTGGGTTTGTCCGAATGCCTGTTGCTTTGTTTCCGTTCTAGCGGAAAAAGCCAATGAAATGAACCCGCCGTATATTTGCGGTTGTTGAAATGCCTGATTTGTCGAACGGGATCGGCGCGGTCGAAAACCACCTCCGCCTTGCGCGATCCCGATCCTGAAAGGAAAACCGATGCCGCCATCCGCATCGTCCGCCGCCCATTCCCCCGCCGCGCCGCATGAGTTCTGGCAGGATGTTCTTCCGCCCGCCACCTTTGAAACGGCCGGCCCGCATTCCACTTTCTTTCCGGCGGCGCTGGATGACGGAAGGCAGATCTGCCTGCCCATCCGGCCGCTTGCGGATGGCGAACACGCGCTGGCGTCGCTCATCGTCAATCAGGCGTCATTCGCGGTGCTGGAGGCGCTTGCCGCCGATCTCGCCGCCAAGCTCGCCCCTTTCAACCCGGATGTCGTCATCGGCCTGCCGACACTGGGGCTGACGCTCGCTGCCGCCGTCGCCCGGCATCTCGGCCATTCCCGTTATGTGCCGCTCGGCACCTCGCGCAAATTCTGGTATCTGGAGGAACTGTCGGTGCCGATGTCCTCGATCACCACAAGGCAGGAAAAACGGCTCTATATCGATCCGCGCATGCTGCCGCTCATCGAGAACCGGCGGGTGGCGCTGGTGGATGACGTGATCTCCAGCGGCAGCTCCATCATATCGGGTCTTTCGCTTCTCGCCGCCTCGGGCATTAGGCCCGCCGTCATCGGCGCGGCCATGCTGCAATCGGATCGCTGGCGGGAAAAAATCGCCGCTTTCGGGCCGGAATGGCCGGAGCGGGTGAGGGGTGTTTTTTCAACGCCGCTGCTCACAAAAGCGGAAGATGGCTGGCGCGCCTGACGAAGCGCAAATTCCGGAAAAAGGCAAGTGGTGATAATTTCACCGCTGCCTAATTTGTGTCTTGCGAAGCTCGAAGAGATCGTCCTAAGATCGGCTCCGACAGACAATAGCGGTCGGCGAACAATACGCCGGTTTGCTTTCGCGCGGTGTCATCCCGGCGTCTGCCCGCCCTCTTTTTGTTCTTTCCGATGACTGGAATTTCTTCCCATGCATGCAGTATTCGACGGTCATAATGATGTGCTGCTTCGGTTGTGGCGCAACAGCAAGGCCGGCGCCGATCCGGTGGCCGAATTCAGGAACGGCACACGGGAAGGCCATATAGACGGCCCGCGTGCCAGGGCAGGCGGTCTCGGTGGCGGCATCTGCGCCATCTACATTCCCTCCGGCGATCTCATCCTGCAGGAACCGGATGAAAGCGGCCATTACAACACGCCGCTCGCCGCTCCGCTGGAGCGCCTGCCTTCGCTCGATATCGCCATGGAAAAGGCGGCGATTGCGCTGAGGCTCGATCGCGCCGGCGCCTGGCGGCTCTGCCGCTCCACGGCCGAGATTCGCAAGGCCTTTGCCGAGGATATCTTCGCCGCCGTGCTGCATATGGAAGGCTGCGAGGCGATTGGGGCCGATCTCGACGCGCTGGAGGTGTTTTATGCCGCCGGCCTGCGTTCGCTCGGCCCGGTCTGGAGCCGGCACAATATCTTCGGCCATGGCGTTCCGTTCTCTTATCCCATGTCTCCCGATACGGCGCCCGGCCTAACCGACGCCGGTTTTGCGCTGGTGAAGGAATGCAACAGGCTCGGCATTCTCATCGATCTCGCGCATATCACCGAAAAGGGCTTCTGGGATGTGGCGAAGACCACCAGCCAGCCGCTGATCGCCAGCCATTCCAACGCGCATGCCCTCACCCCCGTCGCCCGCAATCTCACTGACCGGCAGATGGATGCCATCAAGGAAAGTGGCGGGCTGGTGGGCCTCAACTATGCCGTGACCATGCTCAGGTCCGATGCGCGTGACATTGCCGATACACCGCTTTCCGACATGGTGCGCCATATCGACTACATGGTGGAGCGGATGGGCATCGATTGCGTGGCGCTCGGATCGGATTTCGACGGCGCGACGATACCCGTCGGCGTTGCCGATGCCAGCGGCAATCACAATCTGGTTGCGGCGCTGAAATCGGCGGGCTACGGTGACGGAGAACTTGCTAAAATATGCCGGGAAAACTGGCTGCGCGTTTTGTCCGAGGCCTGGCGCGAGGCGGCCTGAGAACAGTTTTAAGCGAACGAAATCAATCTCATAACAAAAGGGGAGATCCTATGATCAAATCGCTCAACAAATCCATGCGTATTCTGAGCACCAGCGCCGCTTTGTCGCTGATGATGCTGTCTGCGCCGCACGCCTTTGCCGCCACGCCGGCCGATACGCTGGTGGAAGGTTTCGCCATTGACGACATCATCACGCTCGATCCGGGCGAGGCTTTCGAGCTCTCCGCCGCCGAAGTCACCGGCAATACCTACAGCAAGCTGGTTTCCATCGATCTCAACGACACGTCCAAGGTGATCGGCGACCTCGCCGAAAGCTGGACGACCTCCGAGGATGGCCTGACCTACACCTTCAAGCTGAAATCCGGCCTGAAATTCGCTTCGGGCAATCCTGTTACCGCTGATGACGTCGCCTTCTCCTTCGAGCGGGCGGTGAAGCTCGACAAGTCGCCGGCGTTCCTTTTGACGCAGTTCGGCCTCAAGGGCGACAATGTCAACGAAAAGGCGAAAGCCGCGGATGCGAACACCTTCGTGCTGACGGTCGACAAGCCCTATGCGCCGAGCTTCGTGCTGAACGTGCTCACCGCAACTGTCGCTTCGGTGGTCGACAAGAAGCTCATCACTGAAAAGGCGAAGGCCGTTACCCCGAGCGCCGATTACAAATACGACACCGATTTCGGCAATGAATTCCTGAAGACCGGTTATGCCGGTTCCGGCCCTTACAAGATCCTCGGCTGGAAGGCCAACGAGGCGGTGATCCTCGAAGCCAACCCGAATTATTACGGCGAGAAGCCGAAGCTGAAGCGTGTGGTCTATCGCCACATGAAGGAAAGCTCCGGCCAGCGCCTGGCGCTTGAGAACGGCGATATCGATGTGGCCCGCAACCTCGAGCCGGGCGACATGGAAGCCGTTTCCAAGAAGGAAGGCCTTGCCGTCACCTCCGCGCCGAAGGGCACCGTTTATTATTTCAGCCTCAACCAGAAGAACGAGAACCTGAAGAAGCCCGAGGTCATCGAAGCCTTCAAATACCTCGTCGATTATGACGCCATCGGTGCGACGATCATCAAGGGCATCGGTGAAGTTCACCAGACCTTCCTGCCGAAGGGCCAGCTGGGTGCGCTTGACGAGAACCCCTACAAGCTCGACGTCGCCAAGGCGAAGGAGCTTCTGGCCAAGGCTGGCCTGAAGGACGGCTTCACCGTGTCCATGGATGTGCGCAACACGCAGCCGGTGACCGGCATTGCCGAAAGCGTGCAGCAGACGCTGGCGCAGGCCGGCATCAAGCTGGAAATCATCCCCGGCGACGGCAAGCAGACGCTGACCAAATATCGCGCCCGCACGCATGATATCTATATCGGTCAGTGGGGTTCGGACTATTTCGACCCGAACTCGAATGCCGAAACCTTCACCATCAACTACGACAATTCCGACGAGGGCAAGAACAAGACGCTCGCCTGGCGCAATGCCTGGGACGTTCCTGATCTGACCAAGGAAACCCAGTCGGCGCTTCTGGAGAAGGACAGCGCCAAGCGCGCCGCCATCTATGAAAACCTGCAGAAGGAAGTTCTGGCGAAGGGTCCCTTCGTCATCATCTTCCAGCAGACGGAAGTGGCGGGATATTCCGCCAAGCTGAAGGGCCTGAAGCTCGGACCGAGCTTCGACACCAACTTCGTCTACACCATTTCCAAGGAATGATCCGGAAGGATCGGTCTCTTGAGCATGGTTGAAAGCAACAGCAGGGCGAGGCACGGCAAACGCCGTGCCAATGCCCGCGTGAAAGCCGTTCTCGGCTTCGCCGTCACCGTCATCACCACCTTTCTGGGGTTGATGGCGGTCACATTTTTCATTGGCCGCGTCGTGCCGATCGATCCCGCACTGGCGATCGTCGGCGACCGCGCGCCTGCGCATGTGGTCGAGCGGGTGCGTGAGCAGCTCGGCCTCAACCTGCCGCTCTGGCAGCAGTTTTTCCTTTATCTGAAACAGGCGCTGTCTGGCGATTTCGGCACCTCCGTCCTCACCACCAATCCTGTCATGGAGGATATCAAGCGGGTGTTTCCGGCGACGATCGAGCTTGCCACGATCGGCACCATCATCGGCGCCGTTTTCGGCATACCGCTCGGCGTGCTTGCCGCCGTCAAGCGCGGCAGCCTTGCCGATCAGGTGGTGCGCGTCATCGGCCTCATCGGTTATTCCGTGCCGATCTTCTGGCTCGGCCTTCTGGCGCTGCTCGTCTTTTACGCCCGGCTGCAATGGGTCGCCTATCCCGGCCGCATGGATATCGTTTATGAATTCACCTTCACGCCTGTTACGAGCTTTTTCCTGATCGACGCGATCTGGCAGCGGCAATGGGACGTGTTGTGGGACCTGTTCCGCCACATCATCCTGCCAGCCTCTCTGCTCGGTTATTTTTCGCTGGCCTATATCAGCCGCATGACGCGCTCCTTCATGCTGAACGAGCTCGCCCAGGAATACATCGTCGCAGCCCGCGCCAAGGGGCTTTCGGAGACCCGCATCATCTGGTTCCACGCGCTGCGCAATGCCGCCGTGCCGCTGGTAACGGTGATTGCGCTTTCCTATGCCGGTCTGCTGGAAGGTTCGGTGCTCACCGAAACCATCTTCGCCTGGCCGGGGCTCGGCCTCTACATCACCAATTCCCTGCAGAATGCGGATATGAATGCCGTTCTTGGCGGCACGATCGTGATCGGCGCCATCTTCGTCGGCATCAATCTCTTCTCCGATCTGCTTTACCGGACGCTCGATCCAAGGACGCGCAGCCGATGACCCTTTCGACCGATACGATCAAACCCTATAGCCGCGAATGGCTGCTCTCCGACCGGCCGGCCTCGCGCAAGCAGGCGCGGCTTGGCCGCGCCTATGTCATCTGGCGGCGCTTTTCTGAAAACCGTCTGGCGCTGCTTGGGCTCGGCATCATCATCGCGCTGCTGTTCGTGGCGCTGTTTGCCGATGTTCTGGCCCCGCATAACCCGGTGCAGGGCGATCTGCGCAATGCCCGGCTGTTGCCGCCCGGCACGGAAGGTTATCTGCTGGGCACCGACGATCAGGGCCGCGATATTCTCTCGCGCCTCATTCACGGTTCGCGGCTGACGCTGTTCGTGGTGCTTTTGGTCGCCATCATCGCGGCCCCCGTCGGCCTCATCGTCGGCACGGTTTCCGGTTATGCCGGCGGCTGGGTGGATGCGGTTTTGATGCGCATCACCGATATCTTCCTTGCCTTTCCGAAGCTCGTTCTGGCGCTGGCGCTGGTCGCGGCGCTTGGGCCGGGCATCGAAAACGCGGTGCTCGCCATCGCGCTTACCTCATGGCCGCCCTATGCGCGCATCGCGCGCGCCGAAACCATGACCTTCCGTAATTCCGATTTCATCGCCGCCGTCAAACTCATGGGCGCGTCGCCTTTCCGTATCGTGCTGAAGCACGTCATGCCGCTCTGCCTGTCGTCGCTCATCGTGCGTGTGACGCTGGATATGGCGGGCATCATCCTCACCGCCGCGGGCCTCGGCTTCCTCGGTCTCGGCGCACAGCCGCCGCTGCCGGAATGGGGCGCGATGATCGCCTCCGGCCGCCGCTTCATTCTCGACCAATGGTGGGTCGCGGCCATGCCGGGCGTGGCGATCCTCATCGTCAGCCTCGGTTTCAACCTGCTGGGTGACGGTCTGCGCGATGCGCTCGATCCCAAGGAGGCGGGCCAATGAGTGCACCGCTTCTGACCGTTCAGAACCTGCGTGTCTCCTTCCCCACCCGCACCGGGCTGGTGGAGGCGGTGCGCGGCGTGTCCTTCACGCTCGGCCGCGAGCGCCTCGGCATCGTCGGCGAATCCGGCTCCGGCAAGTCGCAGACCGGCCGCGCCATCATGGGGCTGACGCCGAAAAGCGCGCGCATCGAGGCGGATGCGCTGCGTTTCGGCGATATCGATCTGCTCAAGGCGTCTGCAAAGGAGCGGCGGATCATGCGCGGCAAGCGCATGGCCATGATCCTGCAGGACCCGAAATATTCGCTGAACCCGGTCATGACCATCGGCCGCCAGATCATGGAAACCCTGCGCACCCATGAAAAGATCGGCGGCGGCGAGGCGCGCCAGCGCACGCTCGCCATGCTCGAAGCCGTGCAGATCCGCGATCCCGAGCGCGTCTTCGATCTTTATCCGCACGAGGTTTCCGGCGGCATGGGCCAGCGTGTCATGATCGCCATGATGCTGGTCTGCGGCCCGGAGCTTCTGATCGCCGACGAACCCACTTCGGCGCTCGATGTGACGGTTCAGCTCGAAGTGCTGGACATTCTCGACAGGCTGGTGCGGGATCGCGGCATGGGGCTGATCTTCGTCAGCCACGATCTGAGACTCGTCTCCTCCTTCTGCGACCGCGTTCTCGTCATGTATGCCGGCAAGGTGGTGGAGGAGCTTGCTTCCGCCAATCTGAAAGAGGCGAAACATCCCTATACGCAGGGCCTGCTGAACTGCCTGCCTGAGATCGGCGGCCACCGGCATCCGCTGCCGGTTCTGGAACGCAAGCCGGAGTGGCGCGCATGAGTTCAGTTCTTTCCGTCAGAGACATGGTGGTCGATTTCGACGGTTACATCGCGCTCGACAGCGTCAGCATCGATGTGGCCGAGGGTGAATCCTTCGGCATCGTCGGCGAATCCGGTTCCGGCAAGTCGACGCTGCTGCGCGCCATTGCCGGCCTCAACCATTTCGATGAAGGCTCCTTGATGGTTGCCGGGCGCTCCTATGCCGGCAAGCGCCGCGATAAGGGCTTTTATAGCGATGTGCAGATGGTGTTTCAGGACCCCTATGGCTCGCTTCACCCGCGCCAGACGGTGGATGCGCTGCTGCTCGAACCGCTGGTCATCCACGGCCTCGACAATCGCGAACAGCGCATTGCCCGGGCATTGGACGAGGTGGGCCTCGGCTCCGGCTTCCGTTTCCGGTATTCGCACCAGCTTTCCGGCGGCCAGCGCCAGCGCATCGCCATTGCGCGTGCGCTGATCGTCGAGCCAAAAATCCTGCTGCTGGATGAGCCGACTTCGGCGCTCGACGCCTCCATTCAGGCGGAAATCCTCAACCTGCTGGAACAGGCCCGCAAGGACCGTAACCTGACCTTCGTCATGGTTAGCCACGATCTCGGCGTTATCAGCCATATGTGCGATCGCCTTGCGGTGATGAAAAGCGGTAAAGTGGTGGAAATGCTGGAGGCCGAGGCGCTGGAAAGCCGGGAATTCAGCGCGGATTATACAAGGCAGCTGCTGGTGGCGAGCGAGGGCTTCAAGCGCGCTTGAGGAGTGCGACGTTGCGGCCCGTTTCTTCTCCCCGCCGGGGAGAAGATGCCCCGAAGGGGCAGATGAGGGGGCAAGCTTTCAGCATATCTCTGCCGTCGCCCCCTCATCCGGCGCTGCGCGCCACCTTCTCCCCGGCGGGGAGAAGACACAAGCGGCGAGTTTTGCTTTCACGAGCGATCTTCCCGTGTGAAGTATTTTCTCGCGACGCTGCGATGATATGGTGAGCCCCCAACACCGGCTGACCCGAACAAGGTACCCACCCCATGCAACTGCGCGCCCTGATGTATTTCGACGAACTGGTCCGCACCAATTCCATGCGCGCCGCGGCGGAAAACCTGAATGTCGCGCCGACAGCGGTGAGCCGGCAGATCGAGAACCTCGAATATTATTTCGGCTCGCCGCTGGTGGAGCGTTCCAGCCGCGGCGTGAAGCTGACGGCGGCAGGCGAATTGCTCGCCGCCCGCGCCGGCAAGACGCTGCGCGAGCTCGACCATGTCCATCAGCTTATCGATGACTTGAAGGGGCTGCAGCGCGGCCGGGTCACGGTCTATGCCAATGGCGCGACGGTGGCGAACCTTCTGGCGCCGGTGCTGGCGCAGTTCAGCCTCAAATATCCGAAGCTGCGTTTCGAGGTGCATATTACCAGCGCCCGGCAGGCGATGGAGGCGCTGGATGCGGCGGAAGCCGATCTGGTCGTCAGCCTGTTTGCGCCGAAGCTTTCCGGCGTAAAAGTGCGCTCGCGCACCCGTATCAGCTATGATGTCATCTTCCCGGCCGGTCATGCGCTCGCAGCACAGCCGGAAATCTCGCTGAAAGAGCTGGCCGGGCTGCCGCTCGCCCTGCCGGACAAGAGTTTCGCGGCGCGTCAGGCCTTCGACACGCTGTTTGCCGATGCGGGCATCGAGCTTGATCCGGTCTTCATCACCAGCTCTTTGGAAATGCTGAAGGAACTGGTGCTGGGCCACGCCGCCGCCACGCTTTTGCCGGCGCTTTCGGTGGCGCGGGAAATCCGCAGCGGGCAGATGGTCGCCGTTCCGCTCTCCGGCAAGAAGGGCATCCATACCCAGATCGATCTCTGCGTTGCGCCCGACCGGCAATTGTCCTTCGCCGCCTCCAAGCTCGCCGATTTCATCGAGCGCTTCATGCGCGAGGCGACGGCGGGGTAAGCGGGACGGTTTGGTCTTTCCGCCCGGAAGGTTGATTTCCATCCGCATTTCCGTGTAGCCATTTCAGCTACGCGGAGCACACAAAAATCGAGATTGTGTGTGCGCCTGCAACATGACACTCTTTTTGCAACGGGCGGTCTTCCGAGGGCAAAAATGCCCCGGCCGCCAGACAGGGGACAATGATGCCACGCACTTATCTTTCGCAGGCGGCAACGCTTTCGCGCCGTACCGCGCTGAGCCTCGCATTGGGCACGGCGCTCTGGCTGCCGCTTTCGGCAACGGTTGCCGAAGCCGCGCCGAAAACCGCGCTGACGCTTGGCATGGCCGTCGAGCCGGCCGGTCTCGATCCGACCATCGCCGCCCCCGTCGCCATCGGCCAGGTCACCTGGCAGAATGTCTTCGAAGGTCTGGTGAAAATCGACCGCGAAGGCAAGGTAAAGCCGCAGCTTGCCGAAAGCTGGGAAATTTCCCCTGATGGCAAGACCTATACGTTCAAGCTGCGCAAGGGCGTGACCTTCCATGATGGCGAGGCTTTCGATTCCGCTGTCGCGAAATTTGCGCTGGATCGGGCGCGTGGCGAAAGCTCGGTCAATCCGCAGAAGCGCTTCTTCGCCGCCATCGACAGTATCGAGACGCCGGATGCCGCAACGCTGGTGCTGAAGCTGAAGCAGCCGGCCGGCAGCCTTCTCTACTGGCTCGGCTGGCCGGCCTCCGTGATGGTGGCGCCGAAAAGCGCGGAGAATAACCGCACCACTCCTGTCGGCACCGGCCCGTTCAAATTCGTGAACTGGGCCAAGGGCGACAAGGTCCAGATGCAGAAGAACGACGCCTATTGGGACAAGGCCGTGGCGGTGAAGCTGGAGAAGGCGACCTTCCGTTTCGTCTCCGACCCGCAGGCGCAGGCCGCCGCACTGAAATCCGGCGATATCGACGCTTTCCCGGAATTCGGCGCGCCGGAGCTGATGACCTCCTTCGATGGCGACGCGCGCCTCGGCACCTTCGTCGGCAATACCGAGCTCAAGGTCGTGGCCGGCATGAACAATGCCCGCAAGCCCTTTGACGACAAGCGCGTGCGTCAGGCGCTGATGATGGCGGTGGATCGCGGCACTGTCATCGAAGGCGCCTGGTCCGGCTTCGGCACGGCCATTGGCAGCCATTACACGCCGAACGATCGCGGCTATATCGATACGACCGGGGTACATCCTTACGATATCGACAAGGCCAAGGCGCTGCTTGCGGAAGCCGGTTATCCTGACGGATTCAACTTCACCATCAAGGCCCCGCAAATGGCCTATGCCCAGCGCACCTCGCAGATCCTGCAGGCGATGTTTGCCGAACTCGGCGTGACCATGACCATCGAGACCACCGAATTTCCGGCGAAATGGGTGGCGGATGTTCTCAAAGGTGCGGATTACGACATGACCATCGTTGCCCATGCCGAGCCGATGGATATCGATATCTATGCGCGCGACCCCTATTATTTCAATTACAGGAACCCTGTTTTCAACGAGGTCGTGGCGAATGTTGAAAAGACGGCGGATGCCGGCGAGCAGGAAAAGCTCTATGGCGAAGCCCAGAAAATCCTCGCCGAGGACGTGCCGGCTCTCTTCCTTTTCGTCATGCCGAAACTCGGTGTCTGGGACAAGAAGGTGAAGGGGCTGTGGGAAAACGAGCCCATTCCCTCGAATGTGCTGACGGATGTGCATTGGGAAGAATAGGGTTTGTTGTGAGGGGTAGGGCGCAGTTTCCCCATCCACCTCATTCCTGTGCCTGTCACAGGAATCCAGCCAGCCCAAGTCCTTGGGCTGAAAGGAGTCTCCCCGCCGCGCGGACACGCGTCGGCTGGATCCCTGTGACATCCTCGGGCATGTTCCGGGGAACAGGGATGAGGGAAGAGTGTGCGGGGATGACAACAAATCTCTCCACGATATCCGGCTACAAAACCACGCAAGGAGAAGATGCCAGATGTTAGCCGTCCTCATCCGGCGTCTTTTAAGCCTCGTCATCACGCTGTTTGCCGTTTCCCTCATCATCTATGTCGTCATGGGCCTGCTGCCGGGTGATCCCGCAGCCATCATGCTCGGAACCTCGGCGAGCCCCGATACGCTCGCCGCGCTGCAGAAGCAGATGGGCCTCGATCAGCCGCTGCCGCTGCGTTATCTCCACTGGCTCGCCGGCGTGTTTCATGGCGATCTCGGGCAATCCTATACCTATGGCGTGCCGGTGGCGGGGCTGATTGTCGAGCGGCTGGCCGTTACCCTGCCGCTTGCGCTATTGGCCGTCTGCCTTTCGGTGGCCATTGCCATTCCGCTCGGCGTGGCGGCGGCGCGGAACCGCAACGGGGCGCTGGATTTTGCGGCCGGGCTGTTTTCGCATGTGGGCATTGCCGTGCCCGGCTTCTGGGTCGGGCTGCTGCTCATCATCGTCTTTTCCACCACGCTCGGCTGGATGCCGGCTGGCGGTTTTCCCGGCTGGACGCCGAGCTTTTCAGCGGGTCTCACGGCGCTCATCCTTCCGGCGGTCGCGCTGGCGCTGTCGCAGGCCGGAGTTCTTACACGCGTCTGCCGCTCCGCCGTGCTGGAAGTGATGAATGAGGATTTCGTGCGCACCGCCCGGGCCAAGGGCCTGAGCGAGCGGGTGGCGCTGTGGCGGCATGCGGTGCCGAATGCGATGATCCCTGTCGTCACCATGATCGGCCTGCAATTCACCTTCCTCATTGCCGGCGCGGTGCTGGTGGAAAATGTGTTCAACCTGCCGGGTCTCGGGCGGCTTGCCTATCAGGCGCTGACCCAGCGCGATATCGTCGTCATGCAATCCGTCGTGCTGTTTTTCTCGGCGTTGGTCATCACCATGAATTTCGTGGTCGATATCGCCTATCTCTTCATCGATCCGAGACTGCGGGCAGGTGCGCGATGATGCGATTGATCCGCCGTCGCCCCACCTTTGCCGTCGGCATCGCCGTCACGGTCTTTCTGGTCGCAGTCGCCCTGCTGTCGCTGGTCTGGACGCCAGTGTCCCCTACCAAGATGCAGATCGTCCAGAAGCTGAAATCGCCCTTCGTTTATGGCGGCCTCGGCACGGATCATTTCGGCCGCGACGTGTTGTCGATGCTGATGGCCGGCGCGTGGAATTCGCTCTCCACCTCCATCGCCGCCGTCGCCATCGGCGCATTTATCGGCACGACCATCGGCGTTGCGGTCGCCGCCCTGCGCGGGGTCACCGAAACCGTGGTCATGCGCATCTGCGACATCATCTTCGCCGTGCCGCCCATCCTGTCGGCGATGATGCTCGGCGCTTTCATCGGCACGGGCCGCTTTACCGCCATCATCGCCATCGCCACCTTCATGGTGCCGGTCTTTGCCCGGTTGACGCTGGGGGCGGCGTTGCAGATATGGTCGCGGGAATATGTCACCGCCGCCACCAGCATCGGCCAGAACCGCGCCAAGATCACGCTTTTCCATATCGTGCCGAATATTTCCAACCAGATCATCGTGCAGGTGACGATCCAGCTCGGTCTTGCGATATTGACGGAAGCCGGCCTTTCTTTCCTCGGTCTCGGCATGCCGCCGCCCGCCGCCACCTGGGGGCGGATGCTGGCCGATGCCCAGACCTATCTTGGCACGGCGCCCTGGCTCGCCATCATGCCCGGCCTTGCGATTGCGCTCGCCGTCTTCGGCCTCAATCTTCTCGGCGATGGCCTGCGCGACCTGCTGGACCCGCGCGATACCAGCTGACCGCTCAAAAAAGCTGTCGCCCCTATTTCCTGTTTTTCTGACGAGACGATGCCATGACCGATCTCATAGACCTCAACACGCTCGAAATCCTGGCGCTTTACCGGGATAAGAGGCTTTCGCCATCGGAATATTGGCAGGCGGTGGAGGCGCGTATCGAGGCTTTCGAACCGGTGGTGAACGCGCTTTACGCCTATGATCCGGAAGATGCACGCAGGCAGGCGCTGGCCTCGACGGAGCGTTGGCAAAAGGGCGAAACGCTCGGGGCTCTCGATGGAATTCCGGTCTCGCTGAAGGAATTGATCGCCACGAAAGGCCATCCTGTGCCGCTTGGCACGAGGGCGGTCGAACTGGTGCCCGCGGTTGAGGACGCGCCGGTGGCCGCCCGCTGCCGCGAGGATGGCGCGATTATTTACGCCAAGACGACCTGCCCGGATTACGGCATGCTTTCCTCCGGCCTTTCCAGTTTCCACAAGCTCAGCCGCAATCCGTGGGACCCCACCCAGAACCCCGGCGGCTCCAGCGCCGGCGCGGCCGCAGCCGGGGCTGCGGGTTACGGCACGCTGCATATCGGCACGGATATTGGTGGCTCGGTGCGGCTGCCGGCGGGGTGGACCGGCCTGTTCGGCTTCAAGCCGAGCCAGGGCCGCATCCCGGTCGATCCCTATTATACCGGCCGCTGCGCCGGGCCGATGACCCGCACTGTTGTTGATACCGCCTATGCCATGGCGACGCTTTCGCGGCCCGACTGGCGTGACGGCACATCGCTCCCGCCCAACGATATCAACTGGATGGACCTCGATATTAATGTGAAGGGCCTGAAAATCGGCCTGATGCTGGATGCCGGCTGCGGCCTGCCGCTGGACGAAGAGGTGCGGGACGCCGTGCTTTCCGCCGCGACACTGTTCGAGGCGGCCGGCGCCATCGTCATCCCGGTCGAGCCGGTGCTGACGCGGGAAATGCTTGATGGGCTGGACGATTTCTGGCGGGCGAAGTTCTGGGGCGACATGGTGGCGCTGAGCGCGGACCGTCGCGCCGCGATTCTTCCCTATATTCATGAATGGGCGCAGAAGGGGTCGGATATTTCCGGCGCCCGCGCCGTTTTCGGTTTCAACCAGACCATGGAAATGCGTAAGGCTTGCGGGCGGTTGATGCAGTCCGTTGATGTTGTGATTTCGCCGGTCAATCCCATCGTATCCTATCCGGCCGACTGGGCCTCGCCCACCAACGATCCCGAGCGGCCTTTCGAACATGTCGCCTTCACCGTGCCGTGGAACATGTCGGAACAGCCCGCATCCTCGATCAATTGCGGCTTTTCGAAATCCGGAATGCCCATCGGGTTGCAGATCGTCGGTCCGCGCTACGAGGATTTGTTCGTGCTTAAACTCTCAAAAGCCTTTGAGGCTTGGGGCGGGGGTGTGCGGCGCTGGCCGGAGCCGCCGCAGGCCCGCTGATCCACCTTTATCGGCCATGTAGTATTGCCATAATACCCGCATCTGCGCCCGGACTGTTAGGTTGCCCAAAGGCATTCGAAAACGGGAGGAGCAGACATGCCGAAGAAGATTTTGATGATCGCCGGCGATTTCGCCGAGGATTATGAGACCATGGTGCCGTTCCAGACTCTGCTTGCGGTCGGCCACACGGTGCATGCCGTCTGCCCCGGCAAGAAGGCGGGCCAGACCATTGCCACGGCCATCCATGATTTCGAGGGCGACCAGACCTATTCGGAAAAACGCGGCCATAATTTTGCGCTCAACGCCACCTTCGCCGATATCAAGGTTGCGGATTACGATGCGCTGGTCATTCCCGGCGGCCGCGCGCCGGAATATCTGCGGCTCAATGCGGATGTACTTGCGGCGGTGAAACATTTCTTCGAGGCCGATAAGCCCGTGGCGGCCGTCTGCCACGGCGCGCAACTGCTTGCGGCTGCGGGCGTCCTGAAGGGCCGCACCTGCTCGGCCTATCCCGCCTGCCGCCCCGAAGTGGAACTGGCGGGCGGCACCTATGCCGATATCGCCATCGATGCGGCCGTTACCGACGGCAAGCTGGTGACGGCGCCCGCATGGCCGGCGCATCCGGCCTGGCTTTCGCAATTCATGGGCGTGCTCGGCAAATAAGACTAGCGAAACGGGGCTTTTTCCGGCCCCGTTTTCAGCCTATCTTTCAGGCGTGGTGAGGGAGGAAACCATGTGCAAGCTTTTCATCAAGGCAGACCCGACGCTTTGGGAGAGCCATACGCGGTCGCTCAGGATCGATGGCATGGTCACCAGTGTCAGGCTTGAAAACTTCTTCTGGTCGACACTGGACGAGATCGCGCGCCGCGACGGCATGAACAGCGTGCAGCTGATCGCCAAGCTCTATAATGAATCGATCGACGCCGGGCACGATCTTGGCAATTTCACCTCGTTCCTGCGGGTCTGCTGCGGGCGTTATCTGGCGCTTCAGCTTTCCGGCGATATTCCGGCGCGCAGCGATATTCCGATTGCGGCGCTGGATGCGGACAGCATTCTCGATGCGGAAAAGGTGAATTATCACTAATTTGGAGCCTCACACTCGACGTCATCCTCGGGCTTGACCCGAGGATCCACAATCACGCACGGCAATGGATCCTCGGGTCAAGCCCGAGGATGACGCGGAGAGGTTTTTCGTCTTCATCCTCTGCGGCCAACGCTTGCGCCGCACCGTCTCCTCAACTCTTCAGCGCCCTTGGATCAAGCGCATCGCGCACCGCATCACCGATATAGTTGACGCTCAGAACCGTCAGCGAAATCGCCAGCCCCGGCCACAAAACGCGCGAGGGCGTCAGTTGCAGGAAGTTCGCGCCATCGAACAGCAGCCGTCCCCAGGTCGGGAAATCGGAGGGGAAGCCGAGGCCGAGGAAGGACAGCGCGGATTCCGTGATGATGGCGGCGGCAATGCCGAGCGTGGCCGAGACCATGATCGAGCTCAGCACATTCGGCAATATATGCCTGAGGATGATACGGTATTCGCGCATGCCGCTCGATTTCGCCGCCATGATGAATTCCTGGCTTTTGATCGTCAGCACATCGCCGCGCACGATACGGGCCGTATGCATCCAGCTGGTTATCCCGATCACGAAGACGATCAGGATGAAGATGCCGGTTTCCGGCCCGAAGGCCGCGCGCAGCGTATCGCGGAACAGCATCAGGATGACAAGCAGCAGCGGCAAAAGCGGCAGGGCCAGAAAGAGGTCGGTAAGCCGCATCAGCGGCCCATCCAGATTCCGGAAATAACCTGAAAGCACCCCCACCAGCGTGCCGAGAAACAGCGCCAGCAGCATGGCGGTGATGCCGACGGCAAGCGAGATGCGGCCGCCGGCCAGCACCTGCGCCAGCATGTCCTTGCCGAGATTATCGGTGCCGAAGGGATGCGCCCATGACGGCCACTGGTTGCGTTCCCTCACATTGATGGCGTTGGGCGCGACGGTGTGGATATAGGGGCCGACATAGACCGCAAGCAGAATGAAGATGAAGACGAAGAGCCCCGCCACGCCGCCCTTGTGAACGCGGAACTGTTTCCAGATATCGGCAAGGGCGGATTGTGTGGGGGTGGCCGCAACCGTCGGCGCTGCGATGGTGGCGTCAGTCATAGCGGATCCTCGGGTCGAGAATGCCGTACAAAACGTCGGCAATCAGGTTGAAGAGCACGATAAGCACCGCGAAAATGAAGGTCAGCGTCTGCACCAGCGGAATATCCGCGCCCTGAACGGCGGTAATCAGCAATTGGCCAAGCCCGTTCACGCGGAATATCTGCTCGGTGATGATGGCGCCGGAAAAGATGGTCGGCACGCCGAGCGCAATCACGGTCACCACCGGGATCAGGCTGTTGCGCAGTACGTGGACGAGCAGGACGGATTTTTCCTTCACGCCCTTGGCGCGCGCGGTGCGCACATAATCCTGGTGCAGATTGTCGAGCATGGAGGCGCGCACGAAGCGGCTGATCTGCGAGACATTGTAGAGCGTCAGCACCAGCACGGGCAGGAACATCTGCTTCACCTGCGCCACGAAACTTCCCCAGTCGGTCACCTGAAGGTTGGTGTCGTAAACGGAAGGGAACCATTGCAGGTAAGAGCTGAAGATGACCACCAGCAGCACGCCGGTGAAGAAAGTCGGCACCGAATAACCCACCATCGAGACGAAGGTGCCGATCTGGTCGAAGATCGAATATTGCTTGTAGGCGGAAATCACGCCGATCGGGATGGCCAGAAGCGCACCGAAGAGATAGGCGAGGCCTACCACCCACAGCGTCTGCGGCATGCGCTGAATGACGAGATCGACCACCGGGCTGCGTGTCGCCCAGGAGAGCACCCGCATGCGGCTGCCATCGCCGATCTGCCAGCCGGTCAGCCTTTCAATGAGGTTCAGCGGCTCGTTGATGAAGAATTGCTGCAGCCACATCAGGTAGCGGATGAAGAAGGGCTGATCGAGGCCAAGCGAGGCGCGGATTTGCTCGCGCACTTCAGGCGGGATGGTGAGCGGCAGGTCGCCGGTCGGGTCGTTCGGCGCAAGATCGAGCAGCGCGAAGATGACGAAGCTGATGACAAGCAGCGTCGGTACGGCAAAGGCAAGCCGCCGGAGCGTAAAGGTAAACATCTGAAACTCTCCAGACCCAGAGCGCGGCAGGACGAAAATTGGGAGCGTTTTCGCCTTTATGCGGCAAATGTGTCTTCAGATCATGGTCCAGGGGCATGCAGAGGGCCGGCCTCTCCGGGTGGAGAAGCCGGCGCATCTGCGTGTTACTTCTTGCGGGACCAGTCCGCGACGTTCCAGAGTTCCGAGTCCCAGGCATTCATGCGAACGCCTTCCAGCGTCAGCGAATGCGAGGAAACGCTGCCGCGGTGGATGAGCGGAATATGCGCGCCTTCCTCCGTCAGCATGTCGTTGAGCTGTTTGGAAATCTCACCGCGCTTGGCGATGTCGGCGGTCTTGGAGAGTTCGCCCACCAGCTTGTCGAATCCCGGGTTGCAGTAACGCGGAATATTCTGACCCTGCCAGCCGTTTGCCGGGGCCGGGATCTTGTCGCACAGCCATTCCGCCAGATATTTTTCCGGGTCGGTGCCGTCGAAATTATTGGTGTACATTTCGACGTCGGCAAAGAATTTCTGGAAGGTATCCGGGCTTGCCGGGTCGCCGCCGAAGAAGACCGAGGCGCTGACATTGCGTAGTTCGGAAGCGACGCCGATCTGCGACCACATGTCCTTCACCAGTTCCTGCGTGGCCTGGCGAACGGAATTGGTGGATGTCTGGTAGAGGAAGGAGAGCTTCACGCCATCCTTGGCGCGGATGCCATCGGCGCCCTTCACCCAGCCGGCATCGTCCAGCAGCTTGTTTGCGCCTTCCACATCCTGCTTCAGGCACCAGCTGTCATTCTTGGTCGAAGCGACGGCTTCCGGTGCCGGCACGATATTGCAGGTCGGCTTGCCCGCCTCGCCATAACCGGCTTCGTCGATGATATCGCGGTCGATTGCGAGCGACAATGCACGGCGCACGGCCGGGTCTGATATGGCCGGGTGCGGGCCGCCTTCCTTGGTGGAGCGCTTGTCGCCCAGTGAAGGATCGGCATTGTACCAGTTGAGATTGATGCGCTCGACCTGGGTGCCGAAGGCGGTTTCCAGCTTGCCCTTGCCGGCGGCCACCATGGTCGCGAGGATTTCCGGCTCCACCTGCATGTTCCAGGCATAATCGAATTCGCCGGTTTCCAGCACGGCGCGCGCGGCAGAAGCGGCGTCACCGCCGCCCTTCAGGGTCGCCGTGGCGAAGGCGGGCTTGGCGGGGTCGCGATAATTGGTGTTGGCGACGAAGCTGATCACGTCATTCGGCTTGAAATCCTTGACCACGAAGGGGCCGGTGCCGATGGGACCGAAATTGGCGGAGGTGCAGCCGGGGGCTGCGGCGCCGACGCAGTTTTCGAACTGCTTCTTCTGGATGACCGGCGATTGCGCGCCGACGAATGCGGAATAGGGGTAAGGTTTCGGTTCGGTGAAGCTGACCTTGACGGTATGGGCGTCGACGGCCTCGACATTCTTCACGCCTTCATATTGCGCCGCCTGCGCGCAGCCGCCATCCGGCGCGGTGCAATATTTCCAGGTGAAGATCACATCCTCGGCGGTGAAAGGCGTACCATCGGACCATTTGACATCGCTTTTCAGCTTCCAGGTCATGCTGAGCAGATCCTTCGCGACGCTGCCATTGTCGATCGTTGGAATTTCGGTGACCAGCATCGGCACCAGCTCGCCCTTTTCATCGTAACGCGCCAGCGGCTCGATCACCATGGAAGAGCTGTAGATTTCCTTCGTGCCCCCTGAAAGATAGGGATTAAGCGTCGATACGGCCTGCCAGAACAGGATTTTCAGTTCGCCGTCGCTGCCGCGCTCGGCATGGGCGGCGGAGCCTGCGAGAGCCATCGCCGCCACCGTGCTGGCAAAGAGAACGTTGCGTTTCTTCATGTGGTTTTCCCCTTTTTAGATTTTATCTATTTGAATGTTTGACGCTTTTCCCGTCGTCATGTGCAAGGTCTTTTATTGTAAGTATTTGACTTTGCTAAGGAATACTCCTCCATTCCCGATGATGCTATTGTCAGTTTTTTTGAAAAGCAAGTCCCCATGTCTCTTTAGTGAACAAAATTTGAGCCATTTAGTTTTGGGCCTATTTTTCACCCATGCAGCAAATTTCATGCTTGCAAAAGAAGAAATTCCAAACGCAATATGTCGTCCGACAACCCGGCGGGGAACAAAAAAAGGGAAAAAGAGAATGCCGATATTGAACCGTGTGGCTGAAATGCAGGAAGACGTTGCCGGCTGGAGGCGCCATCTGCATGAACACCCGGAGCTGCTTTACGATGTCTACGAAACATCGAAATTCGTGGCCGAAAAGTTGAAATCCTTCGGCTGCGATGTGGTCGAGACCGGCATCGGCAAGACCGGCGTGGTCGGCATCATCAAGGGCCGGCACGGGGACGGCCCGACCATCGGTTTCCGCTCCGACATGGACGCGCTGCCGATCCTTGAGACGAGCGGCAAGCCCTGGGCTTCGAAGACGCCGGGCAAGGCGCATTCCTGCGGCCATGACGGGCACACGGCGATGCTTCTGGGGGCGGCGCAATATCTGGCCGAGACACGCAATTTCAAGGGCTCCGTGGCGGTGATCTTCCAGCCGGCCGAAGAGGGCGGGGCGGGTGCGCTCGCCATGCTGAATGACGGCATGATGGAGAAATTCGGCATTTCGCAGGTCTATGGCATGCATAACGAGCCGGGCATTCCGGTCGGGCAATTCGCCATCCGCAAGGGTTCCACCATGGCGGCGGCAGACGCCTTCGAGATCACCATTACCGGCAAGGGCAGCCATGCGGCAGCACCGCATCTTTCGGTCGATCCGGTTCTGACCTCGGCCTATATCATCATCGCGCTGCAATCCATCGTCTCACGCGAGACGGACCCGTTGAAATCGCTGGTCGTCACCGTCGCCACCACCCATGGCGGCACGGCCTCAAACGTCATTCCCGGTTCGGTAACGTTGACGGGAACGGTGCGCACGCTTCTGCCGGAAACCCGCGATTTCGCCGAAAAGCGTCTGAAGGAAGTGGCGACCGCCACCGCCATGGCGCATAGTGCGACGGCCGAGGTGAAATATGACCGCGGTTATCCCGTCACCTTCAACCACAATGACGAGACCGAATTTGCGACCGGTGTTGCGATGGGCGTCGCCGGCGCAAACGCCGTCAACACCAATCCCAACCCGCATATGGGTGCGGAAGATTTCTCCTATATGCTGGAAGCGCGTCCCGGCGCCTTCATCTTCATCGGCAACGGCGATACCGCCGGACTGCACAACGCCGCCTATGATTTCAACGACGATGCGCTGCCTTACGGCATCAGCTACTGGGTTTCGATGGCCGAAGCCGCACTTGCTGCGTAAGACAACCGGCGGCCCTCGTGGCCGCCTTCTGCTTTTCAGGAGATAGGCATGCTTTTGGCGGCGACATCAATGGAACAGACCGGCGGTTCGGCAAGCCCGGTTTTATCGGTTCAGAATCTCACCACATCCTTCCGCGTCGATGGCGGCTGGAAATCCGTGGTCCGCAACATGAGTTTCGAGATCGCGCCGCGCGAAACGGTGGCGATCGTCGGCGAAAGCGGCTCGGGCAAAAGCGTCACCTCGCTCTCCATCATGCGCCTCCTCGATAAAAAGACGAGCCGCATCGAAGGCAGGGGCATGCTCGGCGGGCGCGATCTGCTGGCGCTGCCGGAAGAGGAGATGCGCAAGGTTCGCGGAAAAGACATTTCGATGATCTTCCAGGAGCCGATGACCAGCCTCAACCCGATCTTCCCGATCGGCAAGCAGATCGCCGAGGCGCTGACCGTGCATCAGGATATTTCCTCTTCCGCCGCGCGCGCCGAGGTCATCCGTCTGCTTGAGAAAGTCCGTATTCCCAATGCGAAGAACCGTTTCGACGATTATCCGCACCAGTTTTCCGGCGGCATGCGCCAGCGCGTGATGATCGCCATGGCGCTCGCCTCCAAACCGAAGCTGCTGATCGCCGACGAGCCGACGACGGCGCTCGACGTCACCATTCAGGGCCAGATTCTCGACCTTATCAAGACGTTGCAGGAAGAGGAGGGCATGTCGGTCCTGTTCATCACCCATGATATGGGCGTGGTGGCGGAAGTCTCGGACCGCACCATCGTCATGTTCCGCGGCGATGTGGTGGAAACCGGCACCACCGACGACATCTTCCATCGCGGCCAGCATCCCTATACGCGCGCCTTGCTTTCGGCGGTGCCGAAGCTCGGTTCGATGAAGGAAAGGGTGCTGCCGGCGCGTTTCCCGATCATCGATATCAAGACTGGCGAGAGCCAGCCCGTGGTGGAGGTGAAGGACACTGTCTCCGGCTCGCGCACGCCCATTCTCTCGGTCAAGGACCTGACCACACGTTTCGATATCCGTTCCGGCCTTTTCGGCCGCAAATCCGGCGCCGTGCATGCGGTGGAGAAAGTCTCCTTCGATCTTGCCGAAGGCGAGACCCTGTCGCTGGTGGGTGAATCGGGCTGCGGTAAATCCACCACGGGCCGCTCGATCACCCGGCTGATCGAGCCGACATCGGGCAATGTCACGCTTGACGGTTACGAGGTGCTGAAGCTCGACAAGACAACGCTGCGCACCATGCGCCGCAGCGTGCAGATGATCTTCCAGGACCCCTTCGCCTCGCTCGATCCGCGCATGAGCATCGGCACGGCGATCATGGAGCCCTTTATCGAGCACCGGCTCGGCGCCAGGCAGCAGGCGCGTGAAAAGGCGGCGGATCTTCTGGAAAAAGTGGGCCTCAACCCGGATATGATGCGGCGTTTCCCGCATGAATTTTCCGGCGGTCAGCGCCAGCGCATCGCCATCGCCCGCTCGCTGATGCTCGACCCCAAGGTCATCGTCGCCGACGAGGCGGTGTCTGCGCTCGATGTGTCGATCAAGGCGCAGGTCTGCAACCTGTTGCTCGACCTGCAGCAGAGCCTCAATCTCGCCTTCCTGTTCATCTCGCATGATATGGCTGTCGTGGAACGGGTCAGCCATCGTGTGGCGGTGATGTATCTCGGTGAGATCGTCGAGATCGGCCCGCGTGCGGCGGTTTTCGACAATCCGCAGCATCCCTATACGAGGAAGCTCATGTCTGCCGTGCCGGTGCCGGATCCGGCGCGGCGGCAGATCCGGCGCAACATGGCGATCGACGAGATCAGAAGCCCGATCCGGCCGGTGGATTATGTGCCGCCACAGCGGCATTACCGCGAGGTTTCGGCGGGGCATCTGGTGCAGGAAGCGGCGTAACCGAGCGGTGCTGGCTTCGGGCTGAGCACCGGTAAGGGACCGGGCGATTACCGCTTGCTTCTTCTCCCCGTGGGGGGAGAAGGTCGCGGCAGCGGGATGAGGGGGCAAGCTCTCCGCATATCGCTGACGTCGCCCCCTCATCCGACCCTTCGGGCCACCTTCTCCCCGGCGGGGAGAAGAAACGCGCCGTACCGTCGTGCCAGTCATTTTCAGTTCACTGCACGTGCCCGTCCGCATCCCCCGTTTGACAGCCGACGCAAAAAAATGCCAGCAAATGCGCGAGCAGAATTCGAAAAGGGCAGCGGCATGGCCAGACGAAACGACGCACATGGACGGCTGGACGATGCGGCCCGCGCCGGCTGGCTTTATTATGTCGCCGGCCGCACGCAGGATGAGATCGCCGCCGCCATGGGCATTTCCCGGCAGTCGGCGCAGCGGCTGGTGTCGCTTGCCGTCGCCGAACGGTTGATCAAGGTTCGGCTGGATCACCCCATCGCCGCCTGTCTCGAAAGGGCCGAGCGTCTCAAGGAAAAATTCGCTCTCAAATATATCGAGGTGGTGCCGAGCGATCCGGCTGGAGTTTCCTCCACTGTGGGGATCGCCGAGGCCGGGGCGGCGGAAATCGAGCGCTGGCTGAAGAATGCCGATCCCATCGTGCTCGCCATCGGCACCGGCCGTACATTGAAGGCCGCTGTCGACCAGCTGCCGCCGATGGAATGCCCGCAGCACCGTATCGTGTCGCTGACGGGCAATATCGGGCCGGATGGCTCGGCCGCCTATTATAACGTCATCTTCAGCATGGCCGATGCCATCAAGGCGCGGCATTTTCCAATGCCGCTGCCGGTACTGTGCTCCTCTGCGGAAGAGCGCGAACTGCTGCATGACCAGTCCATGGTGCGCTCCACGCTGGCGCTGGGTTCCGCGGCCAATGTCACTTTCGTTGGCGTCGGCGAACTCGGCGAAAACGCGCCGCTCTGCGTTGACGGTTTTCTCGGCGTCGACGAGATGAAGGCGCTGATGGCGAGCGGGGCTGTCGGCGAGATCTGCGGCTGGATGTATGATGCCAATGGCCGCATTCTCGAGCACTCGGTCAACGAGCGTGTCGCCTCCGTGCCCATCCCCTCGCGAAACACCTGCACGGTCATCGGCATGGCGCAGGGGACGCGCAAGAACGCCTCGATTCTGGCGGCGCTGAGGGGCGGTCTGCTGAACGGCCTCATCACCGATGAAGTTACAAGCGAATATTTGCTCACTCACTGAGCAAAAATTAAATACATAAAATCAAAGGCTTGGTTTTTCCATGTGCGCCGCAGCACAGGATGTCGCTTGACTTTTTTACGCGTCAGGTGAGTAAATGCTCCAGAGCAAAGCGAATGCTCATCATTTTTCTTCTGGGAGGAAGATATGACATTGAAGACCATTTTGCTGGGCGCATGCTCGGCACTCGCCTTTTCGACCCTTGCTTCCGCCGAGACGCTGACGATTGCGACCGTGAACAACGGCGACATGATCCGCATGCAGGGTCTGACCTCGGACTTCACCGCCAAGAACCCCGACATCCAGGTGGAATGGGTGACGCTTGAAGAAAACGTCCTGCGTGAGCGCGTGACGACCGATATCGCCACCAATGGCGGTCAATATGACATCATGACCATCGGCAATTACGAAGTGCCGATCTGGGCCAAGCAGGGCTGGCTGCTGCCGCTCGAAAAGCTCGGCGACAAATATGACATCGACGATCTGCTGCCGGCCATCCGCGGCGGCCTTTCCATGGAAGGCAAGCTTTACGCCGCGCCCTTCTACGGCGAATCCGCCATGATCATGTATCGCAAGGACCTGTTTGAAAAAGCCGGCCTGAAGATGCCTGACAGCCCGACCTGGGAATTCATCGGCGATGCCGCCCGCAAGGTCACCGACCGCAAGGCCGACATCAACGGCATCTGCCTGCGCGGCAAGGCCGGCTGGGGCGAAAACATGGCCTTCATCAGCGCGCTCACCAACTCCTTCGGCGGCCGCTGGTTCGATGAAAACTGGAAACCGCAGTTCGATCAGCCGGAATGGAAGAGCTCGCTGCAGTTCTATGTCGATCTGATGAAGGATGCCGGCCCGTCGGGCGCTTCCTCCAACGGCTTCAACGAAAACCTGACGCTGTTCCAGCAGGGCAAATGCGGCATGTGGATCGACGCCACGGTGGCTGCTTCCTTCGTCTCCAACCCGAAGGATTCCACCGTTGCCGACAAGGTCGGTTACGCCATCTTCCCGACCCATGGTGAGCTGAAGAATCACGGCAACTGGCTGTGGTCGTGGAACCTCGCGATCCCGAAGAGCTCGCAGAAGTCGGAAGCGGCCGAGAAGTTCATCGCCTGGGCAACCAGCAAGGACTACACCGCGCTCGTCGCCTCCAAGGAAGGCTGGGCAAACGTGCCTCCGGGCACCCGCACCTCGCTTTACAAGAATGCCGACTATGAAAAGGCCGCCGCCTTCGCCAAGCCGACGCTTGCCGCGATGGACGCCGCCGATATCACCAAGCCGACCGTAAAGCCCGTGCCTTATACCGGCGGTCAGTTCGTGGCGATCCCTGAATTCCAGGCGCTCGGCACGACGGTCGGTCAGCTGTTCTCGGCGGTTGTTGCCGGTCAGTCCAGCGTTGACGATGCGCTTGCGGGCGCCCAGTCGACAGCAACGCGTGAAATGACCCGCGCCGGTTACATCAAGTAATCCTCCCGAAGATCGCTGTCCGGCGCCAATGCCGGGCAGCGAACTCTCCGGGCCGGAAGCCGCCGGTCTGTATGGCGGCGTTCAAGCCTTTCAAATCAGAACAAGAATGAGCCGGTTCTTCCGGATATGCCGGGCGCATGTCATGGCGCAGGCCCAAGGGGAGGTTAGTGTAATGGCAACCCGAAACACGAGCGGTCTTGCGCGGGTC
>NZ_JAOCCY010000006.1:0-246576 GCF_029840625.1 Agrobacterium sp. GD03872 | reverse complement strand
GGGTTGTTTCCTTTTTTAGCGATCACCGGCTTTTTAAGCCGCCGTGGCCACCGGGCTTTTGCACAGGAGAAGGGCCTTCGAAGCCGCAAGACAGGTGTCGCGCCTTCTTTTAGCCCGGTTCCTCACTAATTGCTTTGTCAACGAAGCGTTAACAAAGGACGTGCCCGCGCATGTGCTTATAGAGTGCGCTGCAATGTATTGGCCGGTGCGTCGATGGATTTGACTCACGGGCTTGAAAGTTGCACACCTTCGCCTGAAGTTTCTGGAGAGCACATGACTGACGGGGCACAGCTAGTATGACTGCGGATCGCAATGTGATCCGGTCGCTGGGCACGGAACCGCCAATTCTGGCGGAAGGACGCCGTGCACCCGATCGCCGCGAAATTTCGCTGCGATGGCTTTCCGGTACATTCCTGACAGGCATTACCTCTTCCATATTGATGGGTGTGGCGTTGTTTGCCGCTCTCGACGGCCGCCAGCAGCTCGCCATTCCCGCCGAGGCCTTCGCCAAGGCGGATATGGGCAACAATGTCACGGAAGCCGCCCGTCGCGGCACACGGCTTGTTGCACCGAATATAGCGGCCCGCCCGTCCGACCGGTCGATCATGGAAGTTTCCACCGTCATCAATGAAGGTGACAAGGAAGTGGTCCGCAAGGTTCCCTTCTCGCATGTCAAGATTCCGCTGTCGGCCAATTACGCCAAGCAGGACGACTATCCCGCCTTCGATCCCCTGAACATCTTTGCCAGCAATGATGACAAGGACGCCCCGGCGCCGGCCGCTAGCCGCACGGGAACGATCTATGGCTCCGAGGTGGAATCCGAAGTGAGCCTGAAAACCGTAGCCTTTCCCGTCCAGCATTCCAAATATGCCTTTGCCGGCTCCTTGAGTTTCGACGAGGTCGAGGAGGCGGTGCGTTCGAACGGCTCAATCCTGACTGACGGTAACGAGCAGGTTGCCGCGCTTTATTACATCGACCCCCGCCGTTTCGACAATGATGATGGCGATGTCGACATTACCGCCGGCCTCGCCGCCCGTGTCGTCGAGCAGAACATGTCGGTTTCCACCCCGCAATCGGCCGCAGTGCCGGTCAAGGAATATGCCGACGACGTGATCCCTGCCCGCCAGACCGAAACAATCGAGGCCGCCCTGTTCGGCGCCGGTTATTCGAAGGCGCAATCGTCTGAGATTGCCGGGCTGCTGTCGTCGCAGATCGAGTCGAACAATGTCGAAAGCGGCGATGTGCTGCGCGTCGGCATTCTGCAGGAAGATGAAAAAAGCGACATCGTGCGCGTGAGCCTTTACCGCAAGGGCCGGCACATGGTCACGATGGCGATCGACGACCGCAAGCGTTTCGTCAAGGCCAGCGAGCCGCCGAAGCTTGACGCGGTGGCGACCGCCTTCGACAGCACGCCGGCGCCCGCCGCCGGCCGCGATCTGCCGAGTGTCTATGACGGTGTTTACCGCGCGGCTCTCGCCTATGGCATGAACCAGAGCATGGTTTCCCAGCTCATCAAGCTTCTGGCCAGCAGCGTCGATTTTCAGGCGCAGCTCAAGCCTGCGGATACGCTTGAAGCCTTCTTCTCCGTGGAGGACGCGGACGGCAAGGCGACGGACAAGTCGGAACTGCTCTACGTCAACGCCAGGTTCGGCGACAACGAGACGCGTTTTTACCGGTTCCAGAATCCCGATGACAACAGCGTCGATTATTTCGATGAGAACGGCAAGAGCATCCGGCAGTTCCTGTTGCGCAACCCCGTTCCGAACGGCCGCATGACGTCAGGCTTCGGCATGCGCCGCCATCCCGTTCTGAAATTCAGCCGCATGCATACCGGCACCGACTGGGCAGCGGCGCGCGGCACGCCGATCATCGCAACCGGCAACGGCACCGTCGAGAAGGCCGGATGGGCCTCCGGTTACGGCAACCAGACGCTGATCCGCCATGCCAACGGCTACGTCTCGTCCTATAACCACCAGAGCGCCATCGCCAAGGGCGTCACCGAGGGGTCCAAGGTCCGGCAGGGTCAGGTCATCGGTTATGTCGGCTCGACCGGCCTTTCGACCGGGGCGCATCTGCACTACGAGCTGATCGTCAACGGCACCAAGGTGGACGCCATGAAAGTGCGCCTGCCGGGCGGCAAATCGCTTTCCGGCGAAGCGCTGGCACGCTTTTCCGACGAGAGAAAACGCATCGACAATCTGCTGAATATCGATGACAAGCCCAATCAGGTGGCGAGCCGCTGATCTGCGGGGAATTCCGGATGGCAATTCCGGCCATATGAAAAGGGCTCCGTTTCCGGAGCCCTTTCATTTTATGCCGCATCGGCCGTTTCGGTCCCGGCCTCACCCTTGGCGGGTTTGACCTTGAACAGCAACCGGTCGGTACCCGAGGTTACCTTGACCCGCGAACCATCGGGGATTTCCCCGCCGAGGATCATCTCGGCAAGCCTATCCTGAACCGCCTTCTGGATCACCCGCTTCAGCGGACGTGCGCCGTAAGCCGGATCGTAACCCTTGTTGGCCAGCCAGTTGCGGGCATCCTCATCCAGTTCGAGCGTGATCTTGCGATCGGCAAGGAGCGAAACGAGACGCTTCAGCTGGATTTCCACGATCGCCCCCATCTCATCGCGCCGCAAGCGGTGGAACAGGATGATATCGTCGATACGGTTGAGGAATTCTGGCCGGAAATGCGACCTTACCCGCTCCATGACCAGTTCGCGAACCGAATCCACATCGTCATTGTCGCCCATCTGCGTCATGAATTCCGAACCGAGGTTCGAGGTCATGATAATGATGGTGTTCTTGAAATCGACGGTGCGGCCCTGGCCGTCCGTGAGGCGGCCATCGTCCAGCACCTGCAACAGGACGTTGAACACGTCCGGATGCGCTTTCTCGATCTCGTCGAACAGCACGACCTGATAGGGCCGGCGGCGAACCGCTTCGGTCAGGGCGCCGCCCTCTTCGTAACCGACATAACCGGGAGGCGCACCGATAAGCCGGGCAACGGAGTGTTTCTCCATATATTCCGACATGTCGAGGCGAACCATCGCGGTTTCGTCGTCGAACAGGAAGCGAGCGAGCGACTTGGTCAGCTCGGTCTTGCCCACACCCGTCGGGCCGAGGAAGATGAACGAACCGATCGGCCGGTTGGGATCCTGAAGGCCGGCGCGCGAACGGCGAACCGCCTTCGACACCGCCTGCACGGCCTCGCCTTGCCCGACAACGGACTTGGCAAGTTCGTCTTCCATGCGCAGCAGCTTTTCGCGCTGGCCTTCCAGCATCTTGTCGACCGGAATGCCCGTCCAGCGGGAAACGACATGGGCGATATTGTCCGCCGTCACCACTTCCTGCACCATCGATCCGGCACCGCTGCTATCGCGGGCTTCCGCCGCAGCCAGTTCCTTTTCGAGGCCCGGAATGATGCCATAGGTCAATTCGCCGGCGCGCTGGAACTGGCCGTTGCGCTGAGCAATCGCCAGTTCGTTGCGGGCTTCGTCGAGCCGCTTCTTGAGATCTGCGGCATGGCCGAGCTTCTGCTTTTCCGCCTGCCAGCGGGCCGTCAGCGCATCCGCCTTTTCTTCCGTATCGGCCAACTCGTCCTCGAGCTTCTTGAGGCGGTCGACAGACGACTGGTCCGTCTCCTGCTTCAGAGCTTCGCGCTCGATCTTGAGCTGAATGATGCGGCGATCCAGTTCGTCCAGTTCTTCCGGCTTGGAATCCACCTGCATGCGAAGACGCGACGCGGCCTCGTCCATCAGGTCGATTGCCTTATCAGGCAGGAAGCGATCGGTGATATAACGGTTGGAAAGCGTCGCAGCCGCAACCAGGGCCGAATCCGAGATACGGACCTTGTGATGCTGTTCGTATTTTTCCTTGAGGCCGCGCAGGATCGAGATCGTGTCCTCAACGGTCGGTTCGTCCACCAGAACGGGCTGGAAACGGCGGGCAAGGGCCGGGTCCTTTTCCACATGCTTGCGGTATTCGTCGAGCGTGGTGGCGCCGACGCAATGCAGCTCACCACGGGCAAGAGCGGGCTTCAGCAGGTTGGAGGCATCCATTGCGCCGTCGGCCTTGCCGGCGCCGACCAGCGTGTGCATCTCATCGATGAACAGGATGATGCCGCCGTTTTCAGCCTGCACCTCATTGAGCACAGCCTTCAGGCGCTCTTCGAATTCACCGCGATATTTCGCGCCGGCAATCAGCGCACCCATATCGAGCGCCATCAGCTTCTTGTCCTTCAGGCTTTCCGGCACATCGCCATTGACGATGCGCAGCGCAAGGCCTTCGGCAATCGCCGTTTTACCGACGCCCGGTTCACCGATCAGCACGGGATTGTTCTTGGTGCGGCGTGACAGCACCTGGATGGTGCGGCGGATTTCGTCGTCACGACCGATGACAGGGTCGAGCCTGCCTTCGCGGGCTTCCTCCGTCAGATCGCGCGCATATTTCTTCAGAGCGTCAAAGCCCTGTTCGGCATTGGCGCTGTCGGCCGTGCGGCCCTTGCGGATATCATTGATGACCTGATTGAGCGCCTGCGCGGTTGCACCAGCCTTCTTCAGGGAAGCCGAAGTGGTGGCAGAGCTTTCAATCGCCAACGCCTGCAAAAGACGTTCGACGGTGACGAAACTGTCGCCGGCCTTCTTGGCAAGGTCTTCCGCGGTGGAGAACACCTTCGCAAGCGGAGCGGTCAGGGAAAGGCCGCCATTGCCGCCGGAAACCTTGGGCAATTTCGCCAGTGCCGCATCATTGGCAAGACGCGCTTCCTTGGCGTCACCGCCGGCGCGCTCGATCAGCGATGCAGCCATGCCCTGCTCGTCATCGAGCAGAACCTTCAGAACGTGTTCGGGCGAAAACTGCTGATGGTTTTCGGCAAGCGCAAAAGTCTGCGCCGATTGCAGAAAACCGCGAACGCGCTCGGAGTATTTTTCAATATTCATAGTCGAACCTCCATAGACCGGCCCGCCCGCTTTCGGCACGGCTCCGGGTGTTAGGGTTGAGGCTCCCTCAAAAGGCAAGCCCCGCTACGACAGCCGTGCTTAAAGGATTTCACGATCGCCGCCTCTCGATGGTCGGTTGCCGGCAAATGTGGCTTCCGTCCGTCCTGCACGAATATGGGAGGCATTTTCATCGGTTTAAAGGGGAGGAAAACCCATCATCCGGGAAATTTTCATTCGATCTGACGGGTATCAAATCCCACCTGTTGCGAACGGAATGTACATAGCCAATCGCCAAAAAACAAAAAACTCCGGCAGGCCGGAGTTTTTCGATAGCAGAGTGATTTTGCAGAAGCGGCTTATTCGGCAGCGTTCTCAAGCGTTGCAGGCGCAGCGTCTTCCCCGGCCGGCGTATCTTCGCCTTCGGCGCCTTCCGCAGCGGCGGTGCGGCGCGGGCGGCGCGGGCGCGGCCCGGTTGCACGGCGCGTCTTCGGTGCGCGTTCAGCTGCCGGAGCTTCCGCCTGCTGCTGTTCTTCCTCGACGGCCACTTCCATGGGCGTGCCTTCGATGACAGGCTGCGGCGCCTGGCTGGCGTCGTATACCGGCGGCTGTTCGGCGGCGACCTGCGGCTGGCGCGGCTGACGCTCCTGCCGTTCGCGGCGGTCCGGACGCTCGCGGCGCTCCTGACGCTGCTCGTTCCGCTCCTGACGTTCGGGCTGCTGCGCGCGCTCGGCCTGTTCGGCCTGCTGCTGCGGTGCAACGACACCTTCATCGCCGTCATTCACATCCATATCGTCGCCATCGGCAGCGTTGTATTCGCCGCGGTCGTCGCGCTGGAAGCGTTCCTGCATCTGGGCCTGAGCCGAAGCGATGATGCGGTTATAATGTTCAGCGTGCTGCAGGTAGTTTTCAGCGATCACGCGGTCGCCGGAACTCTGCGCATCGCGCGCCAGAGCCGCGTATTTTTCCGCTATGTGCTGGGCTGTGCCACGGATTTTAACATCGGGGCCGGAACTGTCATAAGTCCTGGTGAGCGGATTGCCGCCCTTGCGGTTGAAGTTGTTGTTGTTACCGCCACCATTGTTATTATTGTTGTTTCCACGCCCCCGGCCGCGCTTGTTTTGCTGTCCTGGCCTCATCAATTGCTCACCTGAATTCTGTTTTGCTGACAATCTGGTTGTTTTCATGCAATTCCGGACGGAAAACCGCTGGAAATTTTTCCTGAAATTGCTCCATCACGCGCCTTGCCGAAGATAACCCCTGGGCAAGACCTCGCGTATGACGACCGGCTGCGCAAATGCTGCACCGAGCCGCCTGCGAACAAAGTTTACTGATTCACATGCCGGAAACGCCCAGCCTTTCAGGGCTCTTTAAAGAACCCGCTTCGGGACTGACCCATACCCTGACGAATCTGTGTTCGTCCTCAGCCACCCGGCATGTGGCCGCAAACTATCCCGCTTCCCGCGGAAATCCAAGCCTTTTCTTTTGCTGTGCAAAATATCCTTGCAAAAAATCCGCAGACATATCGCTGATAACTATCTCCGGAAGGTCAAAACTCTGTCATTACCGCCATAATCCTTCACGGCGTCCAGAAGAAAGAAGCCGTGGGAAGCAAATATAGCGGAAACATCAAGCCTTTGATCGAAACCGATCTCCACACCGACAATCCCGTTTTCCACAAGAAAGCGGCCTGCATCGGCAGCGATGAGGCGGTACGGTGCAAGGCCGTCCTGACCTCCGTCCAGCGCCGCCATCGGATCGTGGTTACGAACCTCTTGGTCAAGCGTTGCGACGATATCAGTCCTTATATAAGGCGGATTCGACACAATTATGTCAAAGCTGCCAGAGATTTTTTCAAACCAGTCGCTGCGTATGGTCTCAAAGCGCGCGCCGAGATCATTACGGGCCGCATTCCTGGCCGCGGTTTCCAGCGCGTCAGCGGAAATATCGCTGCCGATACCCGTCGCTTCTGGGCATTCCTTCAACAGCGCCAGACAGATCGCCCCCGTGCCGGTGCCCATGTCGAGAATGCGGGCGCTGCCCTTGGCGGAAACGGCTTTTTTCAGCGGCGGCAACAGGGTATCGACAAGAACTTCCGTATCCGGCCGGGGTTCGAGCGTCTCCTTCGACAAAAGAAGATCGAGGCCGTGAAATTCCCGGTGGCCGAGAATGCGGTGAACGGGTTCGCCATTCGCCCGCCTTTCGATCATGGCGGCGATGCGGGCGCTTTCTTGCGGCGTAACAACACGATCAGGCCTCATCACGAAATCGGTCAATGAAAAATCGATGACTTCGGCAATCAGGAGCCGTGCATCGAGAAGCGGGTCTTCGACCCCCGCCGCCTGCAGCCTCTTGCGGGCGGCGGCGAGCGCGTTCGCAACACTCGCTTCGGTCGCCGTGCTCAAAGCTGCTCGCCGAGCTGCGCAAGCTGACCGGCCTGATAATCGGCAATCAGCGCATCCACAAGTTCATCGATCTCGCCTTCGATCATGCGGTCGAGCTTGTAGAGCGTGAGGTTGATGCGGTGATCGGTAACGCGGCCCTGCGGGAAATTATAGGTGCGGATTCGCTCGGAACGGTCGCCGGAACCCACCTGGCTCTTGCGGTCGGCGGAACGCTCGTTGTCCACCTTCTGGCGTTCGATATCGTAAAGCCGCGAGCGCAGAACCTGCATGGCCTTGGCGCGGTTCTGGTGCTGCGATTTTTCCGAACTGGTGACGATCAGACCTGTCGGCAGATGGGTGATACGGACGGCGGAGTCGGTGGTGTTGACGTGCTGGCCGCCCGCACCGGAAGCGCGCATCGTATCGATGCGTATGTCTTCCGGGCGAATTTCGATGTCGATATCTTCCGCTTCCGGCAGCACCGCAACGGTTGCGGCTGACGTATGGATACGGCCGCTCGCTTCAGTCTCAGGCACACGCTGCACCCGGTGCACGCCGGATTCGAATTTCAGCTTGGAAAACACCCCTCGCCCGCTGATCGTGGCGATGATTTCCTTGTAACCGCCCGCTTCGCCTTCACTGGCGGAGAGCATCTCCACCTTCCAGCCCTTGGTCGAGGCGAAACGTTCATACATGCGGAACAGATCACCGGCAAACAGGGCGGCCTCGGAGCCGCCGGTGCCGGCGCGGATTTCAAGGATCGCGCTTTTTTCGTCCGCCGCATCCTTTGGCAGCAGCAGGACCTGCATGTCCTTCTCAAGCTCGCCGATGCGGCTCTCGATTTCGGGCAGCTCCATTTCCGCCAGATCGCGCATATCCTTGTCGGTCGTCTTGTCGGCCAACAGCGCTTCCAGATCAGCGGCCTCCGAAACCGCCTTTTCATATTCGCGGATTTTCTTCACCACCGGCTCGAGTTCGGAATATTCCGAAGCCAGCTTCACATAGACATCCGCGGCAGGCCCGGCCGACATACGCGCTTCGATCTCACCGAAACGTCTTTCCAACTCACGCATTTTTTCGACGGGAAGCTTCGCCACCAGTCACTCCAATAATGAAACAGGTCTTTTAAATGGGAATGGAATGCGTCGCCGCAAAGCGTAACAACACCTCGCGCGCGCTTTCCAGCGAATTGTGGTCATCCAGCGCCGCATTCAACTCTTCGGCGAGGTTGGCGGCATCAAGCCCGAGCAGCATGGCCTTCACCGGACCGATCGCCGTCGGCGACATGGAGATCGAACGGAAACCGAGGCCGATCAAAGCCATGGCCGAAAGCGGCTTGCTTGCCATCTCGCCGCAAAGCGTGACCGAGGTGTGATGCCTCTCACCGGCGCGGACGATATCGCGCAGAATGCGAAGGAACGGCTTGCCGAGATTGTCGAAACGATCCGAAACGCGCGCATTGCCGCGATCGACCGCCATCGAGAACTGGAACAGGTCGTTCGAACCGACAGAGACGAAATCCACCTCCTGCATCAGCTCATCGAGCTGCCACATCAGCGATGGCACTTCCAGCATGGCGCCGAATTGCAGTTTTTTCGGCAGCGCATGGCTGAACTTCGAGAGATGCTGCACTTCCTTCTGCAAAAGATCGCGTGCGGCGCGGATTTCGGAAACTTCCGTCACCATCGGCAGCATCATGCGCAGTTCAGCCCCGGAGGCGGCGCGCAGCAGCGCGCGCATCTGCGTGCGCATCAGGCCCGGCCGGTCGAGTGACAGGCGGATCGCCCGCCAGCCCAGCGCCGGGTTTTCCTCTTCCTGGCCGCGCATGTAGGAAACGACCTTGTCGCCGCCGATATCCAGCGTGCGGAAGGTGACGCTCTTGCCCCTGGCCTGGCGCAGAACGGAGCGGTAGAAGGCCTCCTGCTCTTCGCCCTTCGGCATGTTGGACGCGATCATGAATTGCAGTTCGGTGCGGAACAGGCCAATGCCGTCGGCGCCTGATTCGTCGAGCTGCGGCAGGTCTACCAGAAGACCCGCATTCATCTTCAGATTGACCTTCTGGCCATCCTTGGTGATCGGCTCGACATTGCGCAGCGCGCGGAACTGTTCCTGACGCCGGGCTCGCAGACGCACCTTTTCCTCATAGGCGCGCTGAAGATCCGACATCGGCCGCAGATGCACCTGACCGTCATCGCCATCGATGATGATGGGATCGTTGTTTTCGGCGAGTGCGACGATACCGGTCGCCTGTCCGATGATCGGAATGCCCATGGCGCGCGCGACGATGACGACATGGCTCGTCACCGCACCGTCTTCGAGCACCAGACCGCGCAGTTTTTCACGCGGGTAATCGAGCAGTTCGGCAGCACCCATGGCGCGGGCCAGAACGATGGCGTCGAGCGGGAAATCCTGCTCCGGTCCACGGCCGCCAAAACCGATCAACTGCCGCAGCAGCCGGTTGGCGAGATCGTCGAAATCATGCATGCGCTCGCGCAGATAAGGGTCCGTCAGACGCATCATTCGCGCCTTGGTGTCGCTCTGCACCTTTTCGACCGCCGCTTCCGCCGTCAGGCCGTTGCGGATCGCCTCTTCCATGCGCCGCACCCAGCCCTGGTCATGGGCGAACATGCGGTAGGTCTCGAGAACCTCGCGGTGCTCACCCTCGGTCGGCACATCACGACGCTGCAACATGTCGTCGATGGAGAGACGCAGCGAACCGATGGCATCGGCAAGACGCCGGATTTCCGTATCGGCATCTTCATTGAGCAGATTGGTGACGACAATGCGCGGATCGTGCAGCACGACGTGGCCAAGGCCGATGCCTTCGCCATAGGCGTCGCCATCGATGGAAACGGCGCGCGTCAGGTCCAGCTCCACGCCGGGGCGGGTGATCTTCTTCAACTCGCCGCTCGCCACTATTTCGGCAATGAGCATCGCGGTTGTCTCGAGCGCTTCAATTTCATCCTCCCGGTATGTTCGGCTGGCCTTGTTCTGGACCACAAGAACGCCAAGAGTGCGACCGGAGCGCAAAATCGGCACACCGAGGAAGGAATGATAAATTTCCTCACCGGTTTCAGGGAGATAGCGGAAAGCGGGATGCGCCTGCGCATCCGAAAGATTGAGCGGCTGGGCGGAAGCGGCGATCGTGCCGACAAGGCCCTGCCCCATTTTCAGCTGGGCAAGATGCACGGCATCCTTGTTGAGACCTTCGGTGGCGTAAAGCTCAAGCACGCTGTCGGAGCGCAGCACATAGACCGAGCAAACCTCCGCCACCATGTTGCCGGCGATCTGACGGACGATCTGGTCCAGACGGTCCTGCGGTTCAAGGTGCTCCGCCATCATTTCGCGCAGCCGCTTGAGCAGGACGCGCGGACCTGCGGAAAGGTCTCTCATCGCGTTTGCTCCCCGACGCTTCCGATCCGAATGTCATAATATTCGGGAATCAAAACGTCATTTAAAAATTTATAGCGCGAGAAGCGCGTCCCGCAAGGGACACGCTTTCATGAAACGCCACATCGGAAGAACGCAACCCCGAAGAATCGGAGCATCGGGAACCGATGTCTCGGATTCAAGCCTTATCGAGACCGTAGGCGGAATGCAAAGTGCGAACCGCAAGTTCGGCATAGGCGCCGTCGATCAGGATCGAAATCTTGATCTCGGAGGTGGTGATGGCCTTGATGTTGATGTTCTTCTCGGCAAGCGCCTTGAACGCGCTGGCGGCAACGCCGGCGTGGCTGCGCATGCCGATGCCGATGACCGACACCTTGGCGAGACCCGTTTCGTTCTGCGCGACGTCGAAGCCGATCTGCGACTTGTTGTCTTCCAGGAGCTTTAGCGCCTTGGCAACGTCGCCCGAGGGAACCGTGAAGGTCATGTCGGTGCGCGAACCGTCTTCGGAGATGTTCTGCACGATCATGTCGACATTGATATGCGCTTCCGCGAGCGGTCCGAATATCGCGGCGGAAACGCCCGGACGGTCGGCCACGCGGCGCAGCGAGATCTGTGCTTCATCCTTGGCATAGGCGATGCCGGTTACGACTTCCTGTTCCACGATTTCATCCTCGTCACAAATCAAAGTACCGGGCGGGTTGATGAGGTCGCCCATGCCCGGCGCATCGGGATCCTCGAAACTGGAGCGAACGAAGGTGCGCACCTTGTGTACCATGGCAAGCTCGACCGAGCGAACCTGCAGAACCTTCGCGCCGAGAGACGCCATTTCGAGCATTTCCTCGAAGGCGATCTTCTTCATGCGGCGAGCCTTGGGCTCGATGCGCGGATCGGTGGTGTAAACACCGTCGACATCGGTATAGATGTCGCAACGATCCGCCTTGACGGCGGCGGCGATGGCGACTGCGGAGGTGTCCGAACCGCCGCGGCCTAGCGTCGCGATGCGATTGTCCGGACCGATGCCCTGGAAACCGGCGACAACGGCCACCTGGCCTTCACCCATGCGATGGATGATATCCGAACCGTCGATTTCGAGAATGCGGGCGGCGCCATGCGCATTGTCGGTGCGGATCGGGATCTGCCAGCCCTGCCAGGAGCGCGCATTGATGCCCATGGATTGCAGCGTGATCGCCAGAAGACCTGATGTCACCTGTTCGCCGGATGCGACGACCGCGTCATATTCGCGCGCATCGAAAAAGGAGGCGGCGTTGGCGCCGGCCACCTTCGCGGCGTTCTGCACCCACTCCACCAGCTCATTGGTTTTGCCGGACATGGCGGAGACGACCACGGCCACTTCATGGCCGGCATCCACTTCGCGTTTCACATGCCGTGCGACATTGTGAATGCGTTCGAGGTTCGCGACGGACGTGCCGCCGAATTTCATGACAATGCGAGCCATAGCCTTGACCAGTACCATCCCTTTTTCCCGCCGCTCCTTCAAAGAGCGGACGGACAAGAACAAACCCAGTCGGCTCTTCCTGACAAAGAGCCTCAAGTTGCGGGTCTCTTAGCGAAAAGGCGGGGGGCACGCAATGCCGTTTATGAACCATGCGGTACGCCTTTTTTCGAAGCGCGGGCCGGAACAATGGCGGGATGAAAAGGTCGGCGGAATAAAGCACCCGCAAAAGAGCGTACCGCAGTGCACTGTACAAATGGGCCCATTCGCAGTATGAGCGCGGCAATGCAACCGGCCAGATGGCCGAAATGGCCTGCATCGGCTGCCCCGGAGACTTTAGGACCTATTGGTTTCGGGCGGATGCGGGCGGCTTCATATCCGAAAGACGGTAGATGACAGACACCCAGGGTATCGCCCCGGCGATCGCGCAGGCGTTGGAAAAACGCGGCTATAAAGATTTGACCCCCGTGCAGCAGGCCATGCTTGCGCCGGAACTGGCCGAAAAGGACGCGCTGGTCTCCGCCCAGACCGGTTCCGGCAAGACGGTCGCCTTCGGCATTGCACTGGCGCCGACGCTTCTGCCGGAAAATGGCCGTTTCGGCCAGGCGTCCGCTCCCCTGGCGCTCGCCATCGCGCCGACCCGCGAACTGGCCATGCAGGTGAAGCGTGAGCTGGAATGGCTTTATGAATTCGCCGGTGTCTCGATTGCTTCCTGCGTCGGCGGCATGGATGTGCGCAACGAGCGCCGGGCGCTCGAACGCGGCGCCCATATCGTCGTCGGCACACCCGGGCGTCTTTGCGACCACATCAAGCGCGGCGCGCTCGATCTCTCCTCGATCCGCGCCGTGGTGCTGGATGAAGCCGACGAGATGCTCGATCTCGGCTTCCGTGAAGATCTGGAATTCATTCTGGAAGAATCGCCGGAAACCCGCCGCACGCTGATGTTCTCGGCCACCGTTCCGCGCAGCATCGCCAAGCTTGCGGAAAGCTACCAGAAGAACGCCGTGCGTATCGCCACCGCTTCCGAACAGAAGCAGCATGTGGATATCGAATATCGCGCCATGCTGGTGACGCCGGCCGACCGCGAGAACGCCATCATCAATGCGCTGCGCTTTTATGAAGCCCGCAATGCCATCGTCTTCTGCTCCACCCGTGCGGCTGTCAATCACCTGACGGCGCGGCTCAACAATCGCGGTTTTGCCGTCGTGGCGCTGTCAGGCGAACTCACCCAGAACGAGCGCACCCATGCGCTGCAGGCCATGCGCGATGGCCGCGCCCGCGTCTGCGTGGCGACCGACGTTGCCGCCCGCGGCATCGACCTGCCGGGTCTCGAACTCGTCATCCATGCCGACCTGCCGACCAATTCCGAAACGCTTCTGCACCGCTCCGGCCGTACCGGCCGCGCCGGGCAGAAGGGCGTCAGCGCCATCGTCGTGCCGATCAACCAGCGCCGCAAGGCCGAACGCCTGCTGGAAGGCGCCAAGATCAGCCCGGCATGGGTTCGCCCGCCTTCGGCCGAAGAGATTGTCGAGCGCGACGGCGCCCGGCTTCTGGCCGATCCGTCGCTCACCGAGGCCGTGGCCGAGGACGAGCGCGATTTCGTCACCAGGCTGCTTGAACAGCATGGCGCGGAAAAGGTCGCCGCCGCTTTCGTGCGCCTCTACCACGCCGGACGCTCCGCGCCGGAAGACATCGCTGAAGTCTCGCTGGATAACAACCGCAAGCCGCGCCGCGACAGTTTCGAGACCGTCGAGAACAACGCACCGCGCCGCGAACGTTCCGATTTCGCCGACAGCGCCTGGTTTTCGCTGTCCGTCGGCCGCAAGCAGAGCGCCGAACCGCGCTGGATCATTCCCATGCTCTGCCGTTTCGGCAAGATCACCCGCCAGGATATCGGCGCGATCCGCATGCAGCAGACGGAGACCTTCGTGGAACTGGCGGCCGACGCCGTCGACCGTTTCACCTCCGCCATCGGCAAGGACATGACGCTCGAAAAGGGCATCCGTCTGAAGGCGCTGGAAGGCAAGCCGGAAATGACCGGCGGTTTCCGCGAAGACACGCGCCCGGCCAAGGCGCAGCGGAAATTCAGCAAGTCCGACAATGCAAGCGGCCCCCGCGATGACCGCAAGGGTGACGACAAGCCCTGGAAGAAGAAAAAGCCCTTTGGCGACAAGCCGAAATACGAGGGCAAGAAGGACAAGCCCTTCGAAAAGCGCGGGCCGAAGCCGACGAAGGGCTGAGGACGCCCCGGCTTTCAGGCTTATCGAGATAAAGGTCCCGTTTGCGCGGGACCTTTTTTATTGCGCCATTCTGCGACATGACCGCGGCTGCCGCTCCTGCGGTCAGTCTTTGGTCGTCACTTCGACAAGCGCCGTGACCGGCTTGCCGTCGACCAGAACGGGTTGATGGCGGTCATTGGCCAGCAGAATGCCGATGACGTGCCGGCCGGTGGGGGTTGGACAATGTCCAAACCGCGCCTTGATGAGATCACCGCCGAAATCGCTGTTCATGCTGTTGTAAACGCGGCCCGGAATGTTGCACGTATCGCCGGAAGGGTCGATTTTCATGTGCACATGGCCACATTGGCCGTTTCCTCCACACTGCCCGGCGGGAAGCAGCTTGAAGTTGCTCTTGACGACGACGCCGATAGCCCGTTCGGGATCATTGCCCAATTCGATGACATCACCGGCCTTTGGCCACACGATTTCCAGCTTCGGGCTGTCCTGCGCATGAGCGGCGGCGATCGGGAAAAATGCAAATGCGAGAGTGATTTTTAAAACCGGGTGCAACATTGAAATCTCCATATCTCAATGTAATCGATGATTACATAAAGCTTCATTCCGACGCAACAAAATAATCAGTGATTACATCCCAATTTGGTGCTACCCAATGGCCTATGGAAAAAGCTCAGGACAAGAAGACGGGACGCGACAGGCCCTACCACCACGGCAACCTTGTCGATGAACTTGTTGCGGCAACAATCGCAATCATCGAGGAACGGGGTGCTGAAAATGTTTCCGTCCGCGAGGCTGCCAAGCGTGCCGGCGTCTCACCGGGAGCGCCGTTCAGGCATTTCCGTTCAAAAACGGCCCTGATGACCGCTGTTGCGGAGCAGGCCATGAACCGGCTGACCGAATCCGTCGAAACCGCGAGAGCGCAGGCCGGCGATGAGGACCCGCTTGTCGCCTTCGAGGCCATTGGCCACGGTTATCTGCGCTGGGCGCTGGCCAACCCGACGCATTTTGAAGTCATAAGTTCGCGAACGCTGATCGACTTCAATTCGTCCGATATTTTACGCGAGCAGAACGATGCCATAAGGCGCTTGATGATAAATCTGCTGATGCAGGCGCGTGAAAACGGCCAGCTCCCCCACGGCCTCGATCTGGATCAGCTCGTACTGGGCGCCCGCGCGCTGGTCTATGGCCTAGCCCGCATGGCAATTGATGGACATTTTCCGGAATGGCATGTTGCCGAGCCCCCTTCGGAGGCAATGCATAAAGCGCTGCATCTGTTCATAGGGCAACTCACCAAGAGCTGAGGCCGCCATTAAAAAAGCCCCGCTTTCGCGGGGCTTTCTATTTAACGCAATTACAACACCGGCAATCAGAATTCCAGCGCGCGGTCGCCGTTTTCGTCCTTGATGCGGTTCGGAAGGCCGATCCTGTTCAGGATGTTCAGGAACGGCTTCGGCGGCAGTTCTTCAACGTTCGCCATCTGCTTCACGTCCCACTCGCCGGTGGCGATCAGCATGGCGGCGGCGACCGGCGGAACGCCGGCGGTGTAGGAAATGCCCTGCGAGCCGACTTCTTCATAGGCTTCCTTGTGGTCGGCCACGTTGTAGATGAAGACTTCGCGCTCCTTGCCGTCCTTGATGCCCTTGACGATATCGCCAATGCAGGTCTTGCCGACATAATCGGGCGCCAGCGAAGACGGATCGGGCAGCACGGCCTTGACGACCTTCAGCGGCACGACTTCGAGACCTTCAGCCGTCTTGACCGGCTTCTCGGACAGCAGGCCAAGGTTCTTCAGCACGGTGAAGACGTTGATATAGTGATCGCCGAAACCCATCCAGAAGCGCACATCGGCGCCATCCATGTTCTTGGACAGCGAGTGCACTTCGTCATGCCCGGTCATATAGGCCTTCTGCTTGCCGACAACAGGCAGATCGAATTCCTGGCCGACTTCGAACATCTGGTTCGTCTGCCACTCGCCCTTCTGCCAGGAATAGACGACGCCCGTGAATTCGCGGAAGTTGATTTCCGGGTCGAAGTTGGTGGAGAACCAGCGGCCATGGCTGCCGGCATTGATATCGACGATATCGACCGAGGTGACCTTGTCGAAATAGTCATCCTTGGCGAGACGCGCATAGGCGTTCACCACACCCGGGTCGAAACCGACGCCGAGAATGGCGGTAATGCCCTTTTCCTTGCACTCTTCCGCGCGCTTCCACTCGTAGTTTCCGTACCACGGCGGCGCTTCGCAGATCTTGGTCGGATCCTCGTGGATCGCCGTATCCATATAGGCAACACCCGTGTCCATGCAGGCACGAAGAACGGACATGTTGACGAAAGCCGAACCGACATTGATGACGATTTCCACGCCGGTTTTCTTGATCAAGGCTTTCGTCGCCTCGATATCCATCGCGTCAAGCGCATGGGCCTCAAGTTTCACATCTGTCTTGAGGCTCTTCTTTTCGCGTACGGACTCGACAATCTTGCGGCACTTTTCCAGGGTCCGTGACGCAATATGAATGTCTCCCAATACATCGCTGTTCTGGGCGCATTTATGCGCCACGACCTGTGCTACGCCACCGGCGCCGATGATCAGAACGTTCTTCTTCATTTCAGGTGATGCCTCCTTTTCCCCGCAGGGATGAGCTTCGTTGGATGTTGAAACAGGGTTTTAAGACAGGCTTTGCTCGAAATCGGCAAAGTCGAATTCGCGAACGGCGCGCACGGTGCCGTCCAGTTCCTTGATGGCGATCGCCGGCATCTTCACGCCGTTGAACCAGTTCTTCTTGACCATGGTGTAACCTGCAGCATCCTGGAAGGAGATGCGGTCACCCACCTTCAGCTCCTTGTCGAAGCGGAAGTCGCCGAAAATATCACCGGCGAGGCAGGACTTGCCGCAGACCATATAGGGGTGTTCCCCCTCATTCGGCGAAACCTTGGCGGTTTCACGATAGATCAAGAGGTCGAGCATATGCGCTTCGATGGAGCTGTCGACGATGGCGAGGTTCTTGCCGTTGAACAGCGTGTCGAGAACCGTCACCTCAAGCGTCGTGCTCCTGGTGATCGAGGCTTCGCCCGGCTCCAGATAGACCTGCACGCCATATTTTTCCGAGAAAGCCCGGAGGCGGTCACAGAACTGGTCGAGCGGATAATTGTCACCGGTGAAATGAATGCCGCCGCCGAGGCTGACCCATTCCGCACGCGACAGAAGCGATCCGAATTTCTCCTCGATCTGCGTCAACATGCGGTCGAACAGGGAAAAATCGCTGTTTTCGCAATTGTTGTGGATCATGAAGCCGGAAATACGGTCCATGACCTTGTCGACCTTGGCGACATCCCATTCGCCCAGCCGGCTGAACGGGCGCGCAGGATCGGCAAGATCGAAGCTCGAGGAGCTGACCTGCGGGTTGAGGCGCAGACCACGCGTAATGCCGGAGGCCTTGTCGGCGAAACGCTCAAGCTGACCGATGGAATTGAAGATGATCTTGTCGGCATTCGCAATCACCTCGTCAATTTCGTAATCGGCATAGGCGACGGAATAAGCATGGGTCTCGCCGCCGAATTTCTCGCGGCCGAGGCGCACCTCATAAAGCGAGGACGAGGTGGTGCCGTCCATATATTGCGACATGAAATCGAACACCGACCATGTGGCGAAGCACTTCAGCGCCAGGAGCGCCTTGGCGCCGGATTTTTCCCGCACATAGGCAATCTTCTCCATGTTGCGAAGAAGTTTTGTCTTGTCGATGAGGTAATAGGGCGTCTGCAGCATGTCGTTTCACATATTGATTGAAGTCAAGGTACGTCTCGATGATGGGCCTTATATGATGCTTGTGACAGGAAAACAAATGTCCGGCACCGAATTCCTGGAAAATCGCCCCCGAGCCGAAATGCCTGTGAAGAAAACACCTCCCCTTGCGGAACCAAGCCGGCATGGACGCGTTTGAATGACGGACAGGCGGGTGTTTCGGCCGCCGTAACGAAGGTTCGTGAGCGGCGGCAATGTGTAACATGCCGCCATTCCCATCAACCATGTTCAGGAAGGACTTCACCTATGGCAAGCGTGCGTAGCAACGTGAATGACAAGATCCAGCAATCCCTCGAAAACGGTGATGCAGCCGATGTGGCGGCGCAGCTCGCCCAGCTTCGCGAAGATATGGCTAGTCTTGCCAAGAGCGTGAAGGCGCTCGGCGTCGGCGCTTCGCATGAGCTGAAGGCGCAGGCCGCCCGTGTGGCCGATGATGCCCTCACCGCATCCGGAGAAATGGCCGACAGCGTTCGCAATGAAATCTCCACGCTCAACGACAACCTCACCGACCACATCCAGAAGAACCCGCTGCAATCCCTCGGCATCGCCGTCGGCGTCGGTTTCGTGCTCGCCCTGCTGACGCGTCGATAAGGCCGCGCTCATGCTTGAGGCATTGCTGGTCTATCTGGGGGAGACCCAGCGCGAGGGGCGCGTCGTTACACGGCGATTGCGTGCGACCATAATCCTGTCGGTTCTGACCGGGATATTTTTTCTGATCGCCTTCATCGCCGCGGTGGTGGCGGGGTCCATCTATCTTGCCCGGCATGTGGGTGCAGGCCCTGCGGCGCTCGTCGTCGCCGGGACCGCGTTCCTGCTCGGCGTCATCATGCTGGTGGCGCTGGCGATCGTCAAACGCCCGAGGGTCTATGCCGCACGTCCTGCTGTCGCACCTTTGACGGCGGCGCCGCTTGCCGCAGCACCGCTCGCCCTGCAATCGCTGCTGACACTGGCGATTCAGGCGCGCCCCTATGCGACGCTCGCCGTGGCAGTCGCCGCCGGTTTCCTGGCCACAAGGGTCAATACAAAAAAGTCCAAGTAACTTCTTGGCGACACGAGAAGGCGAACCGCGCGTCCAGACGATGGATGCGCGGTTTTTTTTATGTTACCCGCGAAGGATAGACTGGTTGATGGCGTTACCCGCCATGCCGCCCTTATTTGAACAAAGTGACATACAGTCTCGGGCAGTCTCGGCGCGTCCGTAATTTTCTGAAAGGCAATTGATGAAAAAGAAAGTCCTTGTCGTCGGCGGTGCCGGCTATATCGGTTCGCACACCTGCCTTCTCCTCTCCGAGCGAGGATATGAACCGGTCGTTTTCGACAATCTCTCCAACGGGCATGAGGAATTCGTCCGCTGGGGGCCCTTCGAACAGGGCGATATTCGCGACCGGGCGCGGCTGGACGAGGTCTTCGCCAAACACCGGCCGGAAGCCGTTCTGCATTTCGCCGCGCTGATCGAAGTCGGCGAGTCAGTCAAGCAGCCCGTGGCTTTCTACGACAACAACGTCATCGGCTCGCTCAACCTGCTCTCCGCCGCCATCGATGCAGGCGTCACGACCTTCGTTTTTTCGTCCACCTGCGCAACTTACGGATTGCCGGAACAGGTGCCGATCGACGAAACGCACCGGCAGGCGCCGATCAACCCCTATGGCCGCACCAAATGGGTGGTGGAGCAGGCGCTGAAGGATTACAGCACCTATAAGGGGCTGCGCTCGGTGATGCTGCGCTATTTCAACGCTGCGGGCGCGGATTTCGAAGGCCGCATCGGCGAATGGCACAAGCCGGAGACCCACGCGATCCCGCTCGCCATCGAGGCCGCACTCGGCCGGCGTCAGGGCTTCAAGGTGTTCGGCACGGATTACGACACACGCGACGGCACCTGCGTGCGCGACTATATCCACATTCTCGATCTCGCCGATGCGCATGTGCGGGCCGTGGATTATCTGCTGGATGGCGGAGAAACCGTCGAACTCAACCTCGGCACCGGCACCGGCACCACGGTGAAGGAATTGCTGGCGGCGATTTCGGAGGTCTCCGGCCGCCCCTTCCCCGTCGAATATACCGGACGCCGCGATGGCGATTCCACCACGCTGGTCGCCAATAACGACAAGGCGAAGGAGGTTCTCGGCTGGGAACCGCGTTATTCCCTGTCTGACATCATCAAATCCGCCTGGGCGTGGCATTCCTCCCGCAATGCCGGGGATTGAATAATCGGCGATCCGATACAAAAAGACACCGGCCTTCTGGCCGGTGTCTTCCGCGAGACGGATAATTGAAGCCGGTCCCGCTCCTGCCTCCCAGGTATGGGAACTAGGGCTTGGTGGCTGAAGTCGTCGTGCTGTCAGGAGCCGCAGGCGTTGCCGCATTCTTTTCGCTGGCCTTCTGTTCCAGCGTCTTGAATTCCGGAGCTGACTTCAGCGTTTCCGCCGTTTCCGTCGTTGTCAGGCGGATGGTGCCGTCCTGCGCGTTGCGCGTCATCGTGACCTTGTCCATCGGAACGGCAACGTCCTTTGCACCGATGCCGAGGAAGCCGCCGACGCCGATCACGGCCGCAACCAGACCGCCATCTTCTTCCATGATGAGGTTAGTGACGTTGCCGATGCTTTCATCGGCTGCGGTATAGACCGCCTTGCCGATATAATCGTTGGCGCTGACCTGCGTTTCGTCCTGTTCGGTCAGATAGGCGCCGCCCGTCGTTACGGCCGCGCTGTCATTGGTCGCAGGAGCCGCAGGCGTCATCGGGGTGGCGGGGGTCGCCGGCTCCGTCTGCGCGCCCGGATTTTCCGGCGCAGGCTGGGTAGTACCCTGAGCGATGGCCAGCGGCGCGAAGGCCGTCGTGCCCATCAGGGCGGCGGTGACAAGGATCGTAAGTTTCTTAGCCATTTTCGTACCTTCCTTTCATCGTTCTCAACTGGCCGGCGGAGATGAATTTCATGTCCGCTTCTCGGCCGGTTCGTCTGGCAAACGGGTCGGTCGTTGAAATAGTTCCGATTTTTTCAATCACGCCGACGCAATTATCGTCTGCCGCAACAACCGAAGGTAAAAAAACAGGCATTGCTAAAGGGGGATGGCGCGGTATTATCCCTGCCGTAACAATGCCGTAACTGCCGGAGTTTTTGTATGCCTCGACCCGGCAACAGACTGAAAGACATGATCTCGGCCTTGCGTCGCCGCAGTGCGAATTTTTTCCCGACCGCCTCCATCGGCACCTATCTGGTGGTGATGGCAACCGTCATCACGCTGCCGCTCATTCTTTTCGGCGGCTACCTGATGCTGCGCCTCGAGGCGGAAAAACGCGACGACCTGCAGCGGGAAACCATCGAGGATGTCCGCGTCGTCAGCCGCAACATCGATCGCCGCCTGCAGGAAATCGCCACGTCGCTCAATCTCCTGTCGCAATTCCCGGAACTCGAGAGCGGCAACCTCGCCGCGTTTCAGGGCCGTGTCGCCGGCAGCCTGAAACGGGAGGGCCTCTACGCCATCCTCGCCACCAGGGACGGCCAGCAGCGCCTCAACACGCGTCTCCCCTATGGCCAGCCCCTCGGCAAGGTGCCGGACGAGGCCAATCTCACAAAGGCGATCGAATCCCGCCGCATCACCGTCTCGGACATGTTCTTCGGCGCGACCAGCAAGGAGTGGGTGTTCAACGTCACCATGCCGCTCAACCCGGAACTGGGCTCGGCCGGGGACGCCCTGATCCTGACGCAGAACGCCAGCGACCTGAGCCGGCTCATTCCCACGGAAAACCTGCCGCGCAACTGGGGCGTCGCCATTATCGACGGCACCAACCGCGTCGTCGTCTCCAGCGCCCCCAGCGAGGCGGAGGTCGGCAAGCCGTTTTTCACCCCCGACATCGTTTCGGAAATGCAGGCCTTCAGCGGCAATTTTTTCGACGGCAAGGGTAATCTTTACGCCTATGCGCAATTGCCGGGCTGGCAATGGAAGAGCGTGATGTGGGGCCCGCTCGCCTCAAACCAGGCGGCGTTGATAGATACATGGCGGCAGATGATGATCGGCAGCCTGATGCTGGTGCTGATCGCCATCGGCGGCGCCTATCTGGTCGGCCGGCAATTGCGTAGCTCCATCCGCGACCTGACCCTGATGGCCGAGCGCATCGGTGAGGGCGAGATCGTCGCACCCGTCGATACCAAAATCAAGGAAGCCAACCAGGTCGCCATCGCGCTCTCCAACGCCTCCTTCGACAGAAGCCAGTCGGAAGAGCGCCTGCAACTGCTGCTGCACGAACTGGTTCACCGCTCCAAGAACATTCTGACGCTGGTTCAGGCAATGATCAGGCAATTGGGACGCGAAAATAAAAGCATCCCGGAATTCCAGAAGGAAGTCGATCACCGCCTGCGCGGTCTTGGCATGTCGATCCGCGCCCTGGCGGAAGTTCAGTGGCAGGGCCTGCCGATCCGCAGGCTGATCGAGACTCATCTCGATGTTTTCGGCACCGTGTCGCAGCGTTTCGTTCTCACCGGAGATGACTTCATGCTTTCTCCGGAAGCGGCGCAGAATTTCGGTCTGGTCATCCATGAGCTGACGACGAATTCCATCAAATACGGCGCATTGTCGGCTGCATCGGGAAAAATCACCCTGCGCTGGCAATCCGTTGAAAAGGACGGGCGACAGATGCTCCATCTGGTCTGGACCGAAACGGGCGGGCCGCCGGCAAGAGAGCCGAGCCGCAAGGGCTTCGGCACCACGGTCATCAAAAGGCACGCGGAAGGCGCCTTTGGCGGACAAGTGGTGACCGACTATCGCGAAACCGGTTTCGAATGGTCCCTGGAAGCGCCGATGCGTTATTTCACGCCCAAACGATCGGAACAGACAGGCACACATTGAGGCAGAAAAACTGTGCAAAACAGCCTGACCTCCCGCCTATGTCAAAAAAATGTATTTTTCGGGAACCGAATCATCTCTGGCATGTTTTTACTGCAGGCCAAGCAATTCCCCCGTCCCCGCCTGAAGCTTGGCTGAAAATAAACAGGTTTCGCCCCTGAAAACCTGTCATAAAAATAGCACGGCTCCCCTGTGGGCCGTGCTTTTTATTGTGCCGCTGACGATGCGGGCGGAGCCTCGCATACATCGGCGTGAATTCAGGACGCCGCACCATCACCGGAAGGAAATTTCAGCCGGTAGACGATCCGCTCCGGCGTCAACTGATATTCGGCGCTTCCTCCCAATGCGGACGGAACCACCTTTTCCAGCACGACGCTTCCGAAACTGCCGCGCCGGGTCTCCGCCGGCTCTTTCGACGGCATCATCGGCTCATTCCATTCAACGATGTAAAAATCACCCTCCTGGCGACATTGCAGGGATATGGGCGGGTGATAGGCGAGATTGCCGCTGTGGCTGACGGTGTTGACGACCAGCTCATGGAAGGCGAGCCCGATATAAAGCGCGCCATTCGGATTGAGCAGCAGGTTTTCGCCTTCCATATGGATGAGGTTCGGATATTCCGGCACGTAAAGGTCGAATTGCTGGCGCAGGAGTTCGAATATCCGCGCGCCCCGCCAGTCTGAATCCGTGATGAGATCCTGACTTTGGGCAAGGGCATGCAGCCGGCCGCGGAACTTTCGCAGGAAATCATCCTTGGTGAGGCTGAAACGGGCCGTCTGGCCGGCAAGGCTCTGGATGATTGCGAGCAGGTTCTTCGAACGGTGGCTGACCTCACGCAGCAGCGAGCGCAGAAGCTGCTCGCGCCGCCTTTCCGCCGTCTCCTCGCGAATGGTGGTTTTCATCACCACCTGGTTCGACTGATTGAAGGTGGAATGCACCTGAAACTGGAAGACGCGGTCATTGCCGGCATGAACTTCCAGCATGCCGCGGCTGCCGGCCGCGTTCATGTCCTTCTTGAGGTCGGCAAGCCGCGCCGACAGATCGTTACCGAACAGATTTTCATCGGTCGGCCGGGAATCGGCCGGCAGTTTCCAGACATCCGGCAGATTGGCCACGAAAATATAGTCGCGATTCCAGTCCTGCAGCATGACTGTCTCACCCGAATCGAGCAAGGCGAGGACCAGCGAATCGTGAAGCTCGCTTTCGTCCCTCTCCGCGTTATGCCATGCCAGCCGATGCAAATTCGTCTCCTTGCAGAAAGCCGCAGGGAAGCCCCACGACCGTAACCGCCAACGCCCGGGCACCGGACTGGTTCCCGGTCAGTCTGCGGTTTCGGCAAAATTCACGCCGCGACGCGTGAGCTTTCGTTGAAAAACAGGGCCTGGCTGATAAGCGCTTTCACCATGTCCGGGTTGAAGGGTTTCGTTACAAGGAAGGTCGGCTCGGGTCGCTCGCCCGTCAGAAGACGCTCGGGGAAAGCCGTGATGAAGATGACCGGGAGGGTGGTCATCTGCAGGATGTCTTTCATCGCGTCGAGACCGGAGCTGCCATCGGCAAGCTGAATATCGGCAAGGATCATCTTGGGCTGGGTGCGATGGAAAAGATCGAGCGCTTCCGTGTGCGTGCGGGCGATGCCCGTGACGCGGTGGCCGAGATCGGTGACCATCTGCTCGATATCCATGGCGATGAGCGGTTCGTCCTCGATGATCATGATATCGGTCGCCACCTGGCGGGCGATTTCGGACGCCGCTTCATCGATGAGCTTACCGACCTGATCCTCGGAGACTTTGAGAACCTCTGCGGTTTCCGAAGGCGTGAATTCTTCGACCGTCGTCAGAAGGAATGCCTGACGGGCCAGCGCCGGCACGGCGGAGAGGTTGGCCGAGGCGCGTTTTTCCCATCCCGACAGGTTTTCGTCGGTCTTAATATTGATCGTGACGGAACTAAAGATCGATACGAACAATTGATAGAGCGAAACCCGATCGCTGCTTGTCTGCGGAAAAATGCTGATATCGGCGATCAGAGCTTCGAGCGTCGCCGCAACATAGGCATCGCCCGTCGATTGTGAGCCGCAAACGGCACGCGCGAACCTGCGCAGATATGGCAGGTGCGGTGCGATGCGTGTAGAAACTGACATGGAATTCTCCCCTTTCATGCGGTCTGCAGCGCAAACCCAAGATAGCAACGTGCGCATCGCAAAAAAAGTTCCGGACCGCCGGAACTATTTTTTTCACCGTGCATTCTTCGCCACGACACAAAAGGAATACCGGACGTTATGAGCATATTTCAATCGGACCAAGACCAGCCGGACAATTCGGCCGCCCCCCAGGTTCCGCACTCCGGGCGGGCGGTGATTTCCCGTAAGCTCAGGGAGCTTTATGATGCCGTTCAGGATGAAGGCATCCCTGACAAATTCCTCGACCTTCTCGAAAAACTCGATGAAGCCGAAAGCAGAGCCAAATTGAAGGCTTCGGAGGAATGATGGCGAAAGAGCCGGAGCAGACAGAATACAACTTCAAACGGGAAATGCTGGCGGCGCTGCCGAACCTGCGTGCCTTCGCGATCTCGCTCATCCGCTCGCGGGACCGTGCAGACGATCTCGTGCAGGATACGATCATGAAGGCCTGGGCGAAACAGGACAGCTACCAGCCGGGCACCAATATGCGGGCATGGCTGGTGACGATCCTGCGCAACGAGTTCTACAGCCAGATTCGCAAATCCGGCCGCGAAGTGCAGGATACGGACGGCGTCTACACGTCGCGCCTTTCAGTCCCGCCGGAACAGCACGGCTCGGTCGATCTTCAGGATTTCCGCGCTGCACTCGCAAAACTTCCCGATGACCAGCGTGAAGCGATCCTGCTGATCGGCGCCTCGGGCTTTGCCTATGAGGAAGCGGCCGAAATCTGCGGTTGCCCGGTCGGCACGATCAAGAGCCGTGTGAGCCGCGCAAGGCTGCGCCTGCAGGAATTGCTCGGCATCGAAAACGAAAACGAGTTCGGTCCCGACGCGCAGATGAGCGCGGTAACCGCCGCCGCCACGGCGCGCTGAAAGAACTGAACCCAAACAGCAACAACCGGGCAGGCAAGCGCCTGCCCGTTTTCATTTGTCCGCTTTTCAGATGCCGGTTTCCTTGACTGATTGCATGACGACGAAGGTGGAAGTGTTGGCGACTGACGGCAGGCTCGAGATTTTCTCGCCGAGTACCCTTCGATACTTGCGGATATCGCTGGTGCGCACCTTCAGAAGATAATCGAAGGCGCCGGCGATCATGTGGCACTCCTCCACTTCCTTGATCTTGCGCACCGCCGTGTTGAACTCCTCCAGCGCCTTTTCCCGCGTATCGGAAAGTTTCACCTCGGCGAAGGCGATGTGATCGACGCCGAGTTTATGCGGATTGAGCACGGCGCGGAAGCCGAGAATATAGCCATCGTCCACCAGCCGTTTCAGCCGCGTCTGGCAGGGCGTCTTGGAAAGGCCCACCCTTTTCGAGAGCTGCAGCACCGACATGCGCCCGTCCTCGCTGAGCGCCTCGAGAATCTTGAGGTCGAAGTGGTCAAGATCGTCTGTTTTTTGACTATTAGCCATGCGATTTCACGCCATATACGAGTAAGAAAAGTTCATACTGCCTGTTTTATCCTGAAAATAAGGCCATAGCAATTTCTGCGGTGATGATATTGTCTGCGACAGGATGACAAGCGGCGGGCGGAGGACACGCTGCCGCCGAAGGTCTGTCTTCAACAGCGTTTTCAGGATTTTCAGAATGGCCGATGGTGCAAGCAACGCCGGTGTAGTGGCAAACGGTATCTTCCAGAATTTTGCGCCGCCGGTGCGCGAGCAGAGCCTGCTGCGCAAGGCGATCACCGCCGCCTATCGCCGCCCCGAAGAAGAGTGCCTGGTGCCGCTGATCGAAGCGGCAACGGTGACGGCTGAAGAGGCAAAAGCTATCAGCGACACCGCCCGCAAGCTGATCGAGGCTCTGCGCACCAAGACCAAGGGCACCGGCGTCGAAGGGCTGGTGCAGGAATATTCGCTTTCCAGCCATGAGGGCGTGGCGCTGATGTGCCTTGCCGAAGCGCTGCTGCGCATTCCCGACACCGCCACCCGCGACGCGCTGATCCGCGACAAGATCGCGCGCGGCGACTGGAAGTCCCATATTGGCGGCGGGCGTTCGCTTTTCGTCAACGCCGCCACCTGGGGCCTCGTCATCACCGGCAAGCTGACCTCGACGGTAAACGATAGCGGCCTTTCGGCGGCGCTTACCAAGCTGATCGCCCGCGCCGGCGAACCCGTCATCCGCCGTGGCGTCGATATGGCCATGCGCATGATGGGCGAGCAATTCGTGACCGGCGAAACCATCGGCGAAGCGATCAAGCGTTCGAAGCCGCTGGAAGAACAGGGCTTCCAATATTCCTATGACATGCTGGGCGAAGCCGCGACCACCGCGAAGGATGCGGAGCGCTACTACAAGGATTACGAAAACGCCATCCACGCCATCGGCAAGGCGTCTGCCGGCCGAGGCATCTATGGCGGGCCGGGCATTTCCATCAAGCTCTCGGCGCTGCATCCGCGCTATGCGCGCGCCCAGGCCGAGCGGGTGATGACGGAGCTTTTGCCGCGTGTCAAGTCGCTGATGCTGCTCAGCAAGAAATACGATATCGGCCTCAACATCGACGCCGAGGAAGCCGACCGGCTGGAACTGTCGCTCGATCTTCTGGAAGAGCTGGCGCTCGACAGGGATCTCGCCGGCTGGAACGGCCTCGGTTTCGTCGTACAGGCCTATGGCCGCCGCTGCCCCTTCGTTCTGGATTACATCATCGATCTCGCCCGCCGTTCGGGCCGCCGCATCATGGTGCGTCTCGTCAAGGGCGCCTATTGGGATGCGGAAATCAAACGTGCGCAGGTGGAGGGGCTCGAGGACTTCCCGGTCTTCACCCGCAAGGTCCACACCGACGTCTCCTACATTGCCTGCGCCCGCAAGCTGCTCGCCGCGCGCGATCTGGTCTTCCCGCAATTTGCGACCCATAACGCGCAGTCCATGGCGACGATCTACCATCTCGCCGGCCCCGGCTTCAAACTCGGCGACTATGAGTTCCAGTGCCTGCATGGCATGGGCGAACCGCTTTACAGCGAAGTCGTCGGCAAGAAGAAGCTTGATCGGCCGTGCCGCTTCTACGCCCCCGTCGGCACGCATGAGACGCTGCTCGCCTATCTCGTCCGCCGCCTGCTGGAAAACGGTGCGAACTCCTCCTTCGTCAACCGCATTGCCGATCCCGCCGTGCCGGTGGACTCCCTGCTGGAAGACCCGGTCGCGGTGGTCAAGGCCTATGCCGTTCCCGGCGCGCGGCATGATCGCATCGCCGCCCCTGAAGGCCTGTTCGGCCCGGAACGCAAAAACTCCGCCGGCCTCGATCTTTCCAGCGAAACGACACTCTCCGCACTCGACAAGACCCTGAAGGCGGGAGCTACAACGGAGTGGAAAGCCACAGCGCCTCAGGCAGGTGGCAACACGCGCCCGGTTCTCAACCCCGGCGACCACAATGATATTGTCGGCCATGTGACGGAGCCGACTGAAGGCGATGTCGAAGCGGCCATGCAGCGGGCGGCGGCCTCGAACTGGCCCTCCACCCCGGTGGAAGAACGCGCCGCCTGCCTGGAGCGCGCCGCCGACGCCATGCAGGCCGAAATGCCCACCCTGCTCGGCCTCATCATGCGCGAGGCGGGAAAATCCATGCCGAACGCCATTGCCGAGGTGCGCGAGGCCATCGACTTCCTGCGTTATTATGCGGCGGAAGCCCGCAGAAACTTCAAATCAGGCGAAACACCGCTCGGCCCGGTCGTCTGCATCAGCCCGTGGAACTTCCCGCTCGCCATTTTCATCGGCCAGGTGACGGCGGCGCTGGTTGCCGGCAATCCGGTGCTGGCGAAGCCCGCCGAAGAAACGCCGCTGATCGCGGCGCAGGGCGTGCGCCTGCTGCATGAGGCCGGCGTTCCGGAAGATGCCGTGCAGCTTTTGCCGGGTGACGGCAAGACCGGGGCGGCACTCGTCGGCTCGCGGCTGACGGCAGGTGTGATGTTCACCGGCTCGACGGAAGTGGCGCGGCTCATTCAGGGCCAGCTTGCCGGCCGGGTTCTGGCCAATGGCCAGCCGGTGCCGCTGATTGCCGAAACCGGCGGCCAGAACGCCATGATCGTCGATTCCTCTGCACTTGCCGAACAGGTCGTCGCCGATGTCATCGCGTCTGCCTTCGACAGCGCCGGCCAGCGCTGCTCGGCTTTGCGCATTCTCTGCCTGCAGGAAGATGTGGCGGACCGCACGCTGACCATGCTGAAAGGCGCGCTGCATGAATTGCGCATCGGCCGCACCGACAAGCTCTCCGTCGATGTCGGCCCCGTCATTACCGCCGAGGCGAAGGGCATCATCGAAACGCACATCGAGGGCATGCGCGGGCTCGGCCATCGCATCGAACAGATCACGCTTGCCGGCGAGACCGGCAAGGGCACCTTCGTGCCGCCGACGATCATCGAAATGAAGTCGCTCGCCGATCTGAAACGCGAAGTCTTCGGGCCGGTGCTGCACGTCATCCGCTTCAAGCGTGACAATCTCGACCGGCTGATCGACGAGATCAACGCCACCGGTTACGGCCTGACCTTCGGCCTGCATACCCGTCTCGACGATACGATCCAGCACGTTCTGTCCCGCGTCGCGGCCGGCAATCTTTATGTGAACCGCAACATCATAGGCGCGGTTGTCGGCGTGCAGCCCTTCGGCGGACGCGGACTTTCCGGCACCGGCCCAAAAGCGGGCGGTCCGCTCTATCTCGGCCGCATGACGCAGGAAGCGCCGAAGATCGACCGCATCGCCAGCCAGCAGGATCAGGCCGCCGTCGATCTCGCCCGCTGGCTGGATGAAAACGGCGAAACCGTTGCGGCCGAAGCTGCGCGGCAGGCGGCGGCACTCTCCGGTCTCGGTTTCGAGACCGAACTGGCAGGGCCCGTCGGCGAGCGCAACGTTTATGCACTGCATCCGCGCGGTAAGATTCTGCTCGTTCCGGCCACTGTACAAGGGCTTTACCGTCAGCTCGCGGCAGCCCTCGCCACCGGCAATACGGTTGTCATCGACAATGCTTCCGGGCTGGAAAAATCGATCTACGGCCTGCCGGCAACCGTCACGTCGCGCATCGTCTGGGCGGATGACTGGGCAAAATCCGGCCCCTTCGCCGGCGCGCTGGTCGAGGGCGATGCGGAGCGTATCGTGGCGGTCAACAAGAAGATCGCCGCCCTGCCCGGCCCGCTCGTTCTCGTTCAGGCCGCGACTACGGAAACGCTTTCCCGGGAAACCCAGCCTTATAATCTCGACTGGCTGGTCGAAGAAGTCTCCGTCAGCGTCAACACCACGGCCGCCGGCGGCAATGCCAGCCTGATGAGCATTGGCTGACAACAGGTTCCGGCGGGGTCTCGGCCCTGCCGGCCCATCCTCTATCCGTTGGTGTCGCCACGGCCGAAGAGCTGGTTCAGAACCTGCTCTTCCAGTCTTGCGAATTCCACCGTGCCATGGCGGCGCGGACGCGGCAGTTTCACATCGAGATCGAGCGCGATGCGCCCCTCATCGATGACGACGATGCGATCCGCAAGCGCGACGGCCTCGGAAACATCATGCGTGACGAGAACGGCGGTGAATTTCTGCTTGCGCCAGATGCGCTCCAGCAGAAGCTGCATTTCAATGCGGGTGAGCGCATCGAGCGCACCGAGCGGCTCATCCAGCGCCAGAATCTGCGGATGGGCCACCAGCGCGCGCGCCAGCGCCACGCGCTGCTTCTGGCCGCCGGAAAGCACATAGGGCCACTCACCCGCCCGGTCCTTCAGCCCCACCTCGCCGAGAATTGCAAGCGCCTGTTTCTGCGCCGCCTCGCCCCTGGCGATGCCGGTCAGTCCCACGGAGACGTTGCTCGCGATACGTTCCCACGGCAGAAGACGCGGCTCCTGAAACATCATGCGGGTGCGGCTCGATGCATCTTTCGAGACGGTTCCGGTCGTCGGCGTGTCGAGGCCGGCCAGAATGCGCAAAAGCGTGCTCTTGCCGCAGCCGCTCTTGCCGATGACGGCCAGAAACTCGCCTTCCCGCACATCGAGATCGATGCCGCGCAGAACCGGTTTATCGCCGAAGCTCTTCGCCACATTGCGGAAGCTGAAGGCGACCTTGCCTTCGTTCTTCTTCTCGCCTTGTTCGATTTTCCCCTGCGACGGGAGGGATGGCGGGGCATCCGGGCGTCTCAGCGTCGTCACATTGCCGGTCGACATGGGTTACCTCAGACTTTCTTGAAGGCTGGATGCCATTGCAGGAAGATGCTTTCGAGGAAGCGGGCGAAACTGTCGGCCAGCTTGCCGAGAAGCGCATAGATGAGGATCGACAGCACGACGACGTCGATCAGCAGGAACTCGCGCGCCTGCATGGCCATATAGCCGAGGCCGGACGAGGAAGAGATGGTTTCGGCGACGATCAACGTCAGCCACATGATGCCGAGCGCATAACGCAGGCCGGTGAAAATGGCGGGCAGCGCGCCGGGCAGAATGACCCGCCGGAACAGCGTGAAGGGCGACATGCCATAGGTGCGGCCCATCTCCACCAGTTGCGGATCGACACCCTGAATGCCGAGCAACGTGTTGATGTAAATCGGGAAAAACACACCGAGCGCAACGAGGAACAGCTTCGCCTCCTCATCGATGCCGAACCAGAGGATGACGAGCGGAATGAGCGCCAGATGCGGAATGTTGCGGATCATCTGCAGCGTCGTATCGGTGAAGCTGCGGGAAAATTTCGAGAGGCCATTGGCTAGGCCGAAGATGAAGCCGATGGAGCCGCCAATGGCGAAACCGGCGAGCGCGCGGGCGGAGCTGACGCCTATATTGGCGACAAGCTCACCCGAAAGCAGAAGCCGCCAGAAGGCTTCCGCGACAGCCGAAGGGGCCGGCAGCACATTGGCGGAAATCAGACCGGCACGCGCCGCCGCCTCCCAGCCCGCAAGAATGAGTGCGGGGAGCAGCCAGCCTGTGATGCCGCCAATCTCGATACGCTTTCCGGTGCTCATGGCATGCCCTCCGGCTCTTGCTCAGTTCGTCGCGCCCGACCAGACGGCATCCTTGATGCTGATCTGTTTCGGGATCAGGCCGAGGCGATAAAAGCGGTCGGCGGTTTCCTGCTGGCTGGCGACGATCTTGTCGTCGATTTTGGTAATGCCGAATTCAGAGCGGTTCGCGGCCAGCGTCTGCGCCTCCAGCGGCACGCCCGTCACCTCATGCAAAGCTGCAGCAACCTTGTCGCGGTTGGCAGCGGACCATTTGGCCGCCTCGCCCAGAGCATCGATGGTGATGTTGATCGTATCCGCATTGGATTTGGCGTAATCGCGATTGGCGAGGAAATAGGTGCTGACATTAAGAACATCGCTGGTGCGGGCCAGAGTGACCGGCTTGTAGCGGGTTTCGGCAATCGCATAGAAGGGATCCCAGACGGCCCAGGCGTCGATCTTGTCGCTGGCGAAAGCGGCCGCGGCATCGGCAGGGCTGAGATAGAGCACCTCGATATCGCTGAATTTCAGGCCATTCTTCTCAATTGCCGCCACCAGCAGATTATGCGCGCTGGTGCCCTTGCCGACGCCGACCTTCTTGCCCTTGAGATCGGCAACCGATTTGATGCCACTCTCAGGCTTGGTGAAGATCGCTTCGCCCTTGCCGTTCGAAGGAAGCGCCGCGACATAAACGATGGCGGAACCGGCCGCCTGACCGAAGATCGGCGGCGCATCCCCCGTCCAGCCGACATTGATGGAGCCGACATTCAGGGCTTCAACAAGCGGCGGGCCAGCGGTAAACTCCACCCAGGAAACCTTCACGCCCTTGGCCTCGAGCGCCTTTTCGATGACGCCCTGCTGGCGGGCGATCACCGGCAGGCCGGTTTTCTGATAACCGATCTTCAGCTCTTCCGCCGCCTGCGCGGAAAAGGGCAGAGCGGAAAGGGCAGCGGCAGCAAGAAGGCTGGCGGAAAGGACGCGTCGGGTAATGGCTGGCATTTCATCTCCTATCACCAGCCCCTCTGGCCGGTCTGCGACATGGAGCAATGCTAGGATTTTCGATAAAAACGATAGAGAGACAATAATTCAATATGGTCGATATGACGGGAATAAAATTCCGCCGCCATCAGGCTTCACCGCAAATATTGGCGGCGGCCTATTTTCGACCCCCAAACGAAAATGCCGGCGCATGGCGCGCCGGCATATGGATCGATCAGAATGCGATGGGCTTATTCGATATCAAAGGAAACGCCCTGCGCCAACGGCAGAGCCTTGGAATAATTGACCGTGTTGGTGGCGCGGCGCATATAGGCCTTCCACGCATCCGAACCGGATTCACGGCCGCCGCCGGTTTCCTTCTCACCGCCAAAAGCGCCGCCGATTTCCGCACCCGAGGTGCCGATATTGACGTTGGCGATGCCGCAATCCGAGCCTTCCGAAGACAGGAAGCGTTCCGATTCCTGAATGTCGCGGGTGAAGATCGATGACGAAAGACCGGCGGAGACGGCGTTATGCGCGTCGATTGCCTGATCGAGATCGCTGTATTTCATGACATAGAGGATCGGCGCGAAAGTCTCTTCCAGCACCGGCCCCGCCTGCTTCGGCATTTCGACAAGCGCCGGCTTGACGTAATAGGCATCCGGCGCACCCGTATCCACGCGGCCGCCGCCATTCACCACGCCATCATGGGCTTTCGCCGCTTCGAGGGCTTTCTGCATGCCATCGAAAGCCGCCTTGTCGACCAGCGGGCCGACGAGCGCCGATGTTTCCAGCGGGTTGCCGACGGAAACGGAGGCATAGGCCTTTTTCAGACGCGGCACGAGCTGGTCATAGACGCTGTCATGCACGAAGAGACGGCGAAGCGTGGTGCAGCGCTGGCCGGCCGTGCCCATGGCGCCGAAGGCGATGGCGCGCAGCGCCATATCGAGATCGGCGGACGGGCAGACGATGCCGGCATTGTTGCCGCCGAGCTCCAGAATGGCGCGGGCAAAGCGTTTCGCCAGACGCGGGCCTACATCGCGGCCCATGCGGGTGGAGCCGGTGGCCGAGACGAGCGGCACCTTGGCATTGTCCACCAATGCTTCACCCACGGCGCGGTCGCCGATCAGCAGCTGCGAGAGGCCTTCCGGTGCATCGCCGAAACGGGCGGCGGCGCGCTCGAAGATGCCCTGCACGGCAAGCGCCGTGAGCGGCGTCTTTTCCGAAGGCTTCCAGACCACCGAATTGCCGCAGACGATGGCGAGCGCCGCATTCCATGACCACACCGCGACCGGGAAGTTGAAGGCGGAGATGACACCGACGACACCGAGCGGATGCCAGGTTTCCATCATGCGGTGGCCGGGGCGTTCGGTGGCAATGGTGAGACCGTAAAGCTGGCGGGACAGACCGACGGCGAAATCGCAGATATCGATCATTTCCTGCACTTCGCCGAGGCCTTCGGACGGGATCTTGCCCGCCTCCAGCGACACGAGACGGCCGAGATCGGCCTTGAAGGCGCGCAGCTCTTCGCCGAGCAGCCGGATCAGTTCGCCACGGCGGGGCGCCGGCACATTGCGCCATGTCTTGAAGGCGGCATCGGCCCGGTCGATCACGGCTGCGACACCCTCGACCGAAACGGTCTTCAGGCTCGCGACCTGTTCACCCGTCACCGGGCTGAAGGAGGCCATATCGCCGCCGGTATAGAGATCGCGGGCAACGCCCATCCTGTCGAGCAGGGCCGCAGCTTCCTGTTTCACGTCGAGCTTCGTGGTCGCATCCATGTCCATCGTCCTTTTGGCTCAAAAAGGGAGGAAAGGCCGTTTTGATACGGCGCTTTCAACTCCCGTCACTCTTCTTTCCCCGAATTTGCCATTCGTTATGTGAAACTGGTGTTTTGCACCGTTCCATTCTTTCCCGTAATCATATATGGCCATAATGACCCTTTCCAATGAGGAAAGCGGGTAAGTTGATGCGAGAATGGAATGGACCCGCGCAGAAGACTGGTTCCTGACATCGTTACCCTGCAGGCGTTCGAATGCGCGGCACGGCATGGTAATTTTACGCGTGCGGCGGAAGAACTCAACCTCACGCAGAGCGCGGTGAGCCGGCAGATCGGCGAACTGGAAGCGCAGACCGGAATGCAGCTTTTCGAACGTATCCGCAGGCGGGTCGTGCTTTCGGAAGCGGGGCGTAAGTTCCTGCCCGATGTGCGGCGCCTGCTGCAGCAATCCGAACAGTTGATGGTGCGCGCGGTTTCAGCCGGAACATCGCACGCATCGCTTTCCGTCGCCACATTGCCGACATTCGGCAGCCGCTGGCTGATGCCGCGCCTCCACCGCTTCATAGACGCCAATCCGGAAATAACGATCACCATCGGCTCGCGCTCGCACCCTTTCGATTTCGACGAAGAAGGGTTCGATCTCGCCATTCACTACGGCCAGCCGGTCTGGGCGCATGGCACCTGCACATTTTTGTGCAACGAAGTGATCGTGCCGGTCGCGAGCCCCGCCCTGCTACGCCGCGCCAGCGTGAACCAGCCGCAGGATCTGACCGGGCAGCCGCTGCTGCATGTGACGACGCGTCCGAAACTATGGACGGAATGGCTGGAGATGAACGGGGTGACGGCTGACAATGCCTATCAGGGCAGCCGTTTCGACCAGTTCTCGATGATCATCGAGGCCGCCGCAAGCGGCATCGGTTTTGCCCTTCTGCCGAAATATCTCATCGAGGCGGAACTTGCGGCCGGCCGCCTAGAAATCGTCTTCGACATGCCCCTGCAGACCGACAAGAGCTATTACGTCGCCCTGCCGGAAGGGCGGCAGGACAATGCGCTGGCCCGCGCCTTTCAGGCCTGGCTGCTCGATCAGGTCGGCAAGCCGGTGTAATCCGTCATACGCTCAGTTCGACGGGCGGAGAGAAACGTCATACAGCCCCGGAAGATCGGGACCGACGGGCACGATCCGGGTCGGATTGAGCGCCTTGATGGAATAATAACCGCGCTTGATATGGTCGATATTGACCGTGTCACGCACACCGGGAATGGCCAGCACCCGCATCATATAGGCCTGAAGGGCGGGATAATCGGCGATGCGGCGAAGATTGCATTTGAACAGGCCATAATAGGCGGCATCGAAACGCACCAGCGTCACGAAAAGCCGGACATCCGTTTCGGTCAAGAGATCGCCGAACAGGAAAGGTCCGCCTGAAGCGAGGCGGCTTTCGAGCTCCTGAAGCGTTGCGAACACATCGGCGAAGGCCTCTTCATAAGCGACCTGCGTGGTGGCGAAACCAGTTCTGTAAACGCCGTTGTTGAGGCGCGGATAGATGCGGTCATTGAGAGCGTCGATCTCGTCCCGCAGACCTTCCGGATAGAGGTCCACGCCATTATCGGCCAGAGCGCCGAAACCGGAATTCAGCATGCGCAGAATATCGGCGGATTCGTTGTTGACGATGGTTTTCGTTTTTTTGTCCCAAAGCACCGGCACGGTGGCGCGGCCGGTATAGTGCGGATCCGCGCTGGTATAGACCTCGTGCATATAGGTGAAGCCGTTGAGTCCATCGCGATCCGCGCCCGGATAGTCGCCGAATTTCCAGCCCTCGTCGGAAAGGGCGGGCTCGACAACGGAAACGGAAATCGCCGCTTCGAGCTTCTTCAGCTTTCGGCCGATCAGCGTGCGCGATGCCCAGGGGCAGATCAGCGCGACGTAAAGATGATAACGGCCGCTTTCGGCCACAAAGCCGCCCTCACCCGTCGGCCCCGCCGAACCGTCAGGTGTCACCCAATTGCGGAAGCCGGAGGTCTGGCGAACGAAGCCGCCTTTCTTGTCGGTTGCCTGCACCGGATGCCATTCGGCGGTCCATTTTCCATCCACGAGCATTTGCGGCTCTCCGTTCATCTAAAGATGAAAACCTTATGGGCCGGGTTGCCGCCGCTTCACAAGCCGCGCTTCGGTTGACGCACTGTTTCCGATCAAGGGTGAATTCAGAGGCGATTGCGGAAAAACGGGTTCCAGCGCACGGTGCCCAACCTCACCTTTTCGCGGATCATCGTCAGCAACCCCGATGCGGCGATGACGGCCAGACCAAGCACGGCGACCGCATCCGGATATTCGTGGAAGAAGGCCATGCCGATCGCCACGGCCCAGAGGATTTGCGAATAATGCGACGGCGCGATCTGGCTTGCCGGCGCGATGCGGGTTGCGACCAGAAGGGTGATCTGCCCCGTCGCCGTGCAAAGGCCGATGAAGGCGAAGGCCAGAAGCTGGTGCAGGTTGGGCATGACGAATTCGGGGATGGAGGCAATGCCATTGAAGGTGAGGCCGTAGATCAGCAGCACGCCCATGATCGAGGTGCGCTTTTCCTTGCCCGCAAGCGAGCGCAGCAAAACGATGGTCATCGCCGCAAGGAACGCAACGCCGATGGCGGCGAAATGCCCGAGTTCCAGCGTCTTGAAGCCCGGCCGCACGACGAGGACTACACCGACGATGCCGGCCAGAACCGCCGCCCAGCGCCATGGGCCGATATTCTCCTTCAGCACGACGGCGGAAAGCACGGTCACGAAGAGCGGCGACAGGAAGATCAGCGCATAGGCTTCCGCCAGCGGAATGGTGGTGAAGGCATAGATGCCGAAAATACCGGCGAAGAGGCCGGAGATGGCGCGCCCGTGCACGGCGAAGGGCCGGCTCATGCGCCAGAATTCACGCCACCTTTCCTCCCGTGGTTTACTGAAGAAAATGAAAATGCCGGAAAACAGAATGCTGAAGAAGCCGATTTCGAAAACGCTGATCTGCGATCCAAGCGACTTGATGGTGGCATCGCCCATGGAAAAGGTCGCATAAGCGAACAGACCGAGCAGAAAACCCTTTTGCATTTGAACGTCCCCAAACACCGACCGCAATGCAAAGCATCCCCCGGCCGCGTGGAAGGCGACCCGGACGCCCCTTTCAAGGGACAGACAGTCTGGCAGATTTGATCCTCATCCTATGGCTAGACCCGGCTACCTATGAGTGCAAGCTGCAAAAGAGGCAAAAATGCGCGATCTCGCCGCATCGGTGCAATCGGTGGCAAGGTGCGGCAAATTTGTCCCGCCACGGCCATCACATCACCGTCATGGAAAGAGGTTAGCCGGTGTTGATCGTGGCGCTTGGCGACGGGCATGAAGGCGGCTAAATATTATTATGTGATTTTCACTCGCCGATTTCCCCGGCTGGTATTGCCGCGTTAACATGGCCTCGCTAACCGAAAGGAAAAAGAATGCGGATTGTGATGATCGGTTCGGGTTATGTCGGCCTCGTGTCCGGCGCGTGTTTTGCGGATTTCGGCCATGACGTGGTCTGCGTCGACAAGATGCCGGAGAAGATAGAGGCCCTGAAAAACGGCCATATTCCGATCTTCGAACCGGGTCTGGAAACTATCGTCGCCAACAATGCCAAGGCTGGCCGGTTGAGCTTCACCACCGATCTTTCCGCAGCCGTCGCCAATGCCGATGTCGTCTTCATCGCGGTCGGCACGCCCTCGCGGCGCGGCGATGGCCATGCGGATCTCGGTTATGTCTATGCGGCGGCAAAAGAGATCGCCCATTCGCTTGACGGTTTCACCGTCATCGTCACCAAATCCACCGTTCCCGTCGGCACAGGCGACGAGGTGGAGCGTATCATCCACGAGGAAAACCCCTCGGCCGATTTCGCCGTGGTCTCCAACCCCGAATTCCTGCGCGAAGGTGCCGCCATCGAGGATTTCAAGCGGCCGGACCGCATCGTCGTTGGCCTCTCGGACGAGCGCGCCCGCCCCGTCATGACCGAGGTTTACCGCCCGCTTTACCTCAACCAGTCGCCGCTGCTCTTCACCACAAGGCGCGCTTCCGAACTGATTAAATATGCCGCCAACGCCTTTCTGGCGATGAAGATCACCTTCATCAACGAGATGGCTGACCTGTGCGAAAAGGTCGGCGCCAATGTGCAGGACGTGTCGCGCGGCATCGGTCTCGATGGCCGCATCGGTTCGAAGTTCCTGCATGCCGGCCCCGGTTATGGCGGCTCCTGTTTCCCGAAGGATACGCTGGCGCTTGCCAAGACCGCGCAGGATTATGACGCGCCGGTGCGGCTGATCGAGACCACCATCGCCATCAACGACAACCGCAAACGCGCCATGGGCCGCAAGGTCATCAATGCGGTGGGCGGCGATGTGCGCGGCAAGAAGATCGCCGTGCTTGGCCTCACCTTCAAGCCGAATACCGACGACATGCGCGACAGCCCGGCAATCGCCATCATCCAGACCCTGCAGGACGGCGGCGCGAAAGTGGTCGGTTACGACCCGGAAGGCATGGCGAATGCCCGCCATCTGATGGAGGATATCGAATACGCGGCCGGCCCCTACGAAGCGGCGGAAGACGCCGACGCCGTGGTGATCGTGACGGAATGGAACCAGTTCCGCGCGCTCGACCTGCCGCGCCTGAAAGCGATCATGAAACATCCGGTGCTGGTGGATCTGCGCAATATCTACCGCACGGATGAGGTCGCCGCGCATGGTTTCATCTATGCCGCGGTCGGTCGTCCGCACGAAGGCGGTTTCGACAAGGGCGCATAGAGGTTTCGTTTTCGCCATTTCATTAAGGTTTTCTGCGCTTCGGTCAGACCGCAAACGCACCAACGGATTCGGGATATAATCATCATGCGTTATCTGGTTACCGGCACAGCTGGCTTCATCGGCTTTTATGTTGCGAAGCGACTGTTGGACGCCGGCCATTTCGTGACCGGTTTCGACGGCATGACGAAATATTACGATGTCAGTCTCAAGGAAAAACGCCACGCCATCCTTTCCCGCTCCAACGGCTTCCGGGCCGAAATCGGCATGCTGGAAGATACGGATGCGCTGAAGCGCGCGGCAGAGGCCGCCGAACCGGAGATCATCATCCACCTCGCCGCACAGGCGGGTGTCCGTTACAGCCTTGAAAATCCGCGCGCCTATGTCGATTCCAATCTCATCGGCTCGTTCAACATGCTGGAGCTCGCGAGAAGCTTGCAGGTCAAGCACCTGATGCTGGCATCGACCTCCTCCATCTACGGCGCCAACGAAAAAATCCCCTTCGCGGAGAGCGACAAGGCCGACGAGCCGATGACGCTTTACGCCGCCACTAAAAAATCGATGGAGCTGATGGCGCATAGCTATGCCCATCTGCACAAGCTGCCCACCACCGCCTTCCGTTTCTTCACGGTCTATGGCCCATGGGGACGGCCGGACATGGCGCCCATCAAATTCGTCGATGCCGTATCCAACGGCCGGCCGATCGATATTTACGGGCAGGGTAATATGAGCCGCGACTTCACCTATATCGACGATCTGGTCGAAGGCATCGTCCGGCTGAGCGCGGTTATCCCGTCCGAGGAAAACCGCGTCACGCAGGAAGGTGTCACCGACACGCTTTCCCATCACGCGCCCTTCCGCGTGGTCAATATCGGCGGCGGCCAGCCGGTGGAACTGATGCATTTCGTCGAGACGGTCGAAAAGGCGGTCGGGAAACCCGCGATCCGCAACATGCTGCCGATGCAGCAGGGCGACGTTCCCCGCACCTTCGCCTCGCCCGATCTTCTGAAGGCATTGACCGGTTACGTGCCGCAAACCCCGGTCGAAGAGGGCATCAAGGCCCTCGTCACCTGGTATCGCGAGATGCACCCGGCCGAATTACGGGAATAAAATCACAACGTCGCCAGCAGGCGGTTGGCGATGGTGCCGCCGGAAGCGCTCTGCATGGTGATCTTGGTTTCCACGGCCTCGATGATCGTGTCGCTGAAATCCATCTCCGTCAGATCGCGGATATTGGAAAGCCCGCCCGGCGAAAACACGTTCACTTCCAGTATCTTGTCGCCAACGATATCGAGCCCGACGAGGAACATGCCGTCCTCCACCAGCTTCGGCCGCACCATTTCGGCGAGCGCCACGATTTCATCGGTCACCGTCGCCGCCTCCGCCGTGCCTTTGGCATGGATGTTGGAGCGCAGATCGCCCTTGGCCGGCACACGGCGAAGGGCGGCATATTTGCCATCCCGCATCAGCGGGCGGCCATTCATCATGAAGAAGCGGATATCACCATCCTTGGCGGCCGGCAGATAGGCCTGCGCGATCAGATAACCTTCGAGGCTCACCGCCTCGAAAATCTGGTTGAGATTGGTCTCCTTGCTGGAGCCGATCTTGAAAACGTTCTTGCCGCCGGAGCCCTGCAGCGGCTTGACGATGACACCCTTGGGGTGCGCATCGGCAAAGGCGCGGATTTCCTCGACATTGCGCGAAATGATCGTGGTCGGGCGGACGATTTCGGGAAAGCTCTGGAAATAGAGCTTGTTCTGCGCCAGCGCCAGACCTTCGGGATCGTTCAGAACCACGACGCCCCGCTGCTCGGCAAGCCGCCCGAACAGGATGCCGGCATGCACCGCCCATGGCCGTGTGGTCTGGTCGAGAGAGGGGTCGTTGCGCAGCATCAGCGCATCGATTTCCTCCACATCCATGGTCCGCCGTTCCAGCGCCTTGTCCTGCAGGGCAGCATGGAACGCATCCGATTTCTTGTATTTCGCCTTCGGCAGCACTGTGGCATGGATGGTCAGGCTGTCGTCCGAGCGTAAGGTGAAATCACCGGGCGTCAGATAAACCACTTCGTGGCCGCGATTGAGCGCCGCCATGGCCAGCAGGCCGGTCGCGTAGTTCGGTCCCTCGGTCTCGATGGAATTAACGAAAAATGCGATACGCATGAGGCCCCTCCTATAATGTCGCCAGTTCGGCAATGGATAATCCCGCCCGTATTTTTTCCAGCCGCTCATTGGCCTTGGCCGGCAGCAGGAATGCGGGCCGGACACCGGGCGGGCGAAGCAGGCCGCGCAGGGCAAGCTCCTGCATGACAGGAAAATGCGCGGCGGCGATCTTGCCCATCCAGAACGGATCGAGCGCCCCGCCCCTGCGCAGATGGTCCAGCACCTCCGCCAGCCCACGCAGATAGATCGCATCCTTGGAAAGACCGCCGCCACGATAGATGCGCAGCACCATGTTGAAGGCGGCTGCCTCGTCGAAACCGTGCCTGCGGGTCATGATGCGGAAAGTCTCAACGAAAGTCGCACCATCAAGCATGGCGGCGCAGCCGACGACGCGGCCGGCGATCAGCCGCAGGCGCTCGCGCGTCATGCCGCCGGCCAGATGTTCCGCCAGCACCGCCAGCCCCTCCTGCACGCCCTCGTAACCGGAAAGGCCGGTGCGGAAGAGCCGCAGCCCCTGAAACGAACCGTTGAAATAGGTAAGAAGATGTACGCCGATCTCATGCGACAGCAGCGCCTCGACACGGCGCTGTTCCATGACCGTGTGGCGGGAGATCAAAAGCTTCTCGCCCGTCACCATCAGCCCGGGCGGCAGATCGTCGCGGATTTCGACACGCGCCTTGAACTCCGGCTCCTCAGCCAGATAGGTCTCGACCATTTCGCGCGACTTCCTGGCGACCGCGTAACAATCCACCATGGCGATGTCGCCGCTCTCCTCCCGGCGCGGGCAATCCTCAAGCACACGGAGCGCCAGCGTCAGAAGAGCGGGTTCGACGGCACCATAAAGCGCACGTGAAAAATCGGTGAAGGTGCGATGGTGCAGGCTTGCCAGCATCGTCAGCTGCAGATCGATCTCCCGCTGTTTCTCCCGGTAGAGATGATAGAGCACGGGGTCTTCCAGATGATCGAAAACGACGGAATAGAGCTTGCGCTTCTGCTCCTCCACATCCACTCCCAGCGGCCGGTACAGCAGGCGCGGCGCGAACTGGAAGCCGCCATCGCGAAACTCCTCGAAGGCACGCCGGGCATTGATGGGCGTGACGGAGAGCAGAAAATCGAAGGAGGAGACGATGTCGTCGATCGACCGGTCGGCGCGTTTGACCGCATCGACAAAGGCCTTGCGGCCGAGCGCCCTGTGGCTGGAGACCTTCAGCGCATCCATGCCGGAAGAAAAGGACGAAAAGGCCTGCAGGCCTGCATCGAAGAGATCGGCGATCATCGTCTCGCGCAGGCCGGGATAATCCGCACCCGATTCCGGCTGGCGATAGATCGGCGCGAAGCGCACGCTGATGCAGGGAAAATCCAGCCCGGCATTCTGAAACCGGAAGATCGGGTCGGCCTCCGGTTCCGGCCGGGTGATGCGCGGCGTGCGAAAACGCACCTCGGCATCGCAGACCGCCTTGATGAAGACACGGCGTGCTTTCTGCGTCTCCGGTTCTGACGTCGCCGAAACCGAAACCTCGTAATGCGGCAGGAAAGGGGAATCGTCGGCGAGCAGGATGTCGTGTTCAAGCTCGCCAATATCTAGAACGACAAAGGCCCCGAAACGCTGCCGCATGGCCGTGCCGACCGCCTCGATGAACGGCGCGGCATCCTGAATGGTCGACGCGATGAGATAGGAGGCATGGGCGGCGGCGATATCGCGGGCGGCGAGATCTTTCGTGCCGCCCGTCAGGTGCAGGCAGAGGAACGGCAGCGGCCGGTCGATATGCAGCCGCCCGTCCTTTCCGACGTCGCGGCGGACGGCCTTGCCGGCCTCCAGGCAGGACACGACGTCATCGACCAGACCGGCAATGGGAGAAGGCGCACTACGGGCGGAAGAAACGGTCATCGCCGCGACCTCAGGCACTCTTCGATAACCGGCTGAGCTGCGGCCATCATCTCCCTGATATCCGCAATCGCCCGCATATCCGGCTCTCCCGTCCATTCATCCATGAAGAATTTCTTGAATTCGACCGCGATAGCGCAGCCGTTTTCGGCAAAACGCTCGTGAATAAAACGGGTCTGCTCACCCTTGCCCTGAAAGGCCACATTCTCGCGCACGTCGAGACGGCGTCCGCCGATGGTCGCGGAGGCGAAATGATGGCCGACCGCGCTCACCACATCGCTCCAGCGGCTGCGATCCATGGAAAACGTACCGATATTGATATCGGGCGCTTCCGCCTGCGCCGTCGGCGGTTCGGCGGCGCCCTGGCGGCGATGATTGTAGCTGTGCACATCCAGCACCACAAAGGCGCCGTGCCGCCGCTCCGCGGTTGAAAGCACGGTCTCAAGCATCGCGTAATAATCGGCATGAAAATCGAGCGATTGGCGGATAGACGCCCCTTCCGGCTCCCGTTTCCAGACATCGAGCCCCCAGGACTGCTCGGGTTTCAGATAAATCGCCTGATCGGCGGCGCGGTTCAGATCGATTTCGAAACGCGAATGATGGACGACGATGCGGTTCGTCAGTCCGGCGATCATCTCGCCGGTGAAGGGGTCCTCCTCCCTCAGCCGCTGCTCAGAAGAAAGAGCCATCAGGCCGGCTATATCCGGGCGGATGAGATGGCCGTCATGAATGGCCGTGCCGATGACCGGAGAATTGCCGAAGTCGATCGACCAGAAGCTTCTGTTGTCTCCGTCACCGTGATTTTCGCCGCCATTCAGTCCGCCTGTCATGCCGCCTCCCCTGCACCGGATGTAAAACCGCGGGACGTGCCTATTTGTTCCCTGTCCGCGCGCCGGCAGCGATGGCCGCAATATAAATATTGCGCGCAATCGAGCCGGAACCATGGGAGCGGCGGAGGGTTTTTCCCCCGTGCGCATGCGCGCACGTCGGACATTTCACATCATGGGAGAAGGACAATGGCTGAGAAGAAACTCGACGACCTGTTTTACGACACGTTGAAGGATATCTACTACGCCGAACGGCAGATCCTCAAAGCCCTGCCTAAAATGGCGCGGGCGGCAACCGATCCGAAGCTGAAACAGGCCTTCGAAAAGCACAAGGAAGAAACGCAGGGCCACATCGAACGCCTTCAGGAAGTGTTCGAGATGATCGGCAAGCGGGCGCATGGCAAGACCTGCGAGGCGATCCAGGGCATTATCGCGGAAGGTGGGGAAATCATCGACGATTTCAAGGGCACGGCCGCCCTCGACGCCGGCCTCATCTCGTCGGCCCAGGCGGTCGAGCACTATGAGATCGCCCGTTACGGCACCCTGAAGGCATGGGCGGAAAAGCTCGGACACGGCAATGTCGTTTCCCTGCTGGACGCCACGCTTAAGGAAGAAAGCAGGACCGACGACGCGCTCACCTCGCTCGCCAAGACGTCGATCAATGCCGCTGCCCAGAAAAAGGCGGCATGATCCCGCTTCAGCCCCACAAGCAAAAACCGGAATGGTCACCCATTCCGGTTTTTTATTTGCAGAAGGCCGATACGGTCTACGGCAGCGTATAAGCGATCACATAATCGCCCGGCTTGGTTCCGACCGAACCGTGACCGCCCGCAACCATCACCACATATTGCTTGCCGTTATCGAGCGAATAGGTCATGGGCGTCGCCTGGCCGCCGGCCGGAAGACGCGCTTCCCAGAGCTGTCTACCCGTGGTGAGGTCATAAGCGCGCAGGTAATTGTCGACCGCCGCACCGAGGAAGGCGACGCCGCCCTTGGTGATCATCGGCCCGCCAATACCCGGCACGCCCAGCTTGAAGGGCAGCGGCAGCGGCGTCATGTCATGGACCGTGCCGTTCTTGTGCTTGTAGGCGATGTCGCCGGTGCGCAGGTCCGCACCCGCCACATAACCCCATGGCGGCGCCTGGCAGGGAATCTTCAGCGGACCGAGGAACGGACCCATGAACACACCGTAGGGTGCGCCGTCATTGCGGTTGAGGCCCTGTTCGCTGCCTTTCTCGTCCTGGCCCTTCGGCGGAATCTGATCGCGCGGAACGAGCTTCGAGGTGAAGGCGAGATAGGTCGGCATGCCGAACATCACCTGACGTTCAGGATCGACCGCAACGCTGCCCCAGTTGAACGTACCGAAATTGCCGGGATAGATGATGGAACCGGTCAGCGAGGGCGGCGTATAGCGGCCTTCGTAGTTCAGCTGGTGGAAACGGATGCGGCAGGCGAGCTGATCGAACATGGAGACGCCCCACATGTCCTTTTCCTGCAGCGGCTCCGGCTTGAACGACAGCGCCGTGGTCGGCTGTGTCGGCGAGGTAAAGTCCTCGGGGATCGCACCGCCCGGAGCCGGTTCTTCCGTGATCGGCAGCAGCGGCTCGCCGGTGCGCCGGTCCAGCACGTAGATATCGCCCTGCTTGGTGGGACCGACGAGGGCCGGAACGCTCTGCCCATCCTTGGTAATGTCGAGCAGCACCGGCTGGGCCGGAACGTCCATGTCCCAGAGATCGTGATGAACCGTCTGCCGCACCCAGCGGTCCTTGCCCGTATTGATATCGAGCGCCACGATGGAGGAGGAATATTTCTCCACATTCTCGCTGCGGCCCATGCCGAGCTGATCCGGCACCTGATTGCCGAGCGGGACGTAAACGAGGCCGAGGCCTTCGTCATAGCTCAGCACCGACCAGCTGTTCGGTGAGTTGGTCGTATAGGTCTCGCCTGCGGCGATCGGCTCGGTCCTTTGCGGATTGCCCGAATCCCAGTTCCAGATCAAGGCGCCGCTGTTCACATCGAAAGCGCGGATGACGCCGGATTGTTCCTGCGTCGAATAATTGTCGTTCACTGCGCCGCCAATGATGATCTTGCCCGCCGCGATGACCGGCGGCGAGGTCGAATAATAATAACCGGCAGGATTGTATTTCATGCCCTGCTCAAGATGCAGCACACCCTGATCGGCAAAGGAGGTGCAGACCTGACCGGTGGCCGCATCGAGTGCAATCAGCCTTGCATCCGAAGTCGGCAGATAGACGCGCTCGGCGCAGGCCGTACCCTGTGCGGCATTCGGTTCGGCGTAATAGGAGACGCCGCGGCAGGTCTGGTGCTGGCGGTCCGGATTGAGACCGACATTGGGGTCGTATTTCCATTTTTCCTTGCCGCTGGCGGCATCGATGGCAATCGCCCAATTATGCGGCGTGCAGATATAAAGCGTATTGCCGACCTTGAGCGGCGTGACCTGATAGGTGGTTTCGCCCACATCGTCAGGCAGTTTCACGTCGCCGGTCTGATAACGCCAGGCTTCTTTCAGCTGCGAGACATTGTCGACATTGACCTGGGTCAGCGGCGAATAACGCTGGCCATAGGGCGTGCGGCCATATTGATGCCACTCGCCATCCGGCACGTTGCCGCCATAGACCGGTGCGGCAGACGCCGTCTCCACAGGCAGGGAGCCTGCCTGATCGTGCGGGTCCTGCGTCATGGAATATCCGGCGACCACGATGGAGGCGAGAACGCACAGCGCCAGCGGCCAGGCATTCGGGCCGTAGCTCATTCCGGTCGGGCTTGCAAAACCGAGCGGTTTTCTGACCCATGGCACCAGAAGCCAGAGGCCGATGAGAATGATGACGCCGCCGCGCGGGCCGAGCTGCCACCAGTCGAAGCCGACCTCCCAGATTGCCCAGGCAAGCGTCGCGACAATGAAAAGAGCATAGACGTGAAGGGCTGCGCGATTGCGCCTGAACAGCAGAATGGCCGTCAACAGGAAGGCCAATCCGGAAAGCACGTAATAAAAGCTCCCGCCCAGCATGACGAGCTGAGAGCCGAAACCGAACAGCGCAAGGCCGATCAGCGTGAGAATAACCGCAGTGACGGTGACTGCCATGAATGAAACCCCCGATTCCTGTCACTTTGTGTGAAATGAAATCGGGCGCGATCTGGTTCCATACAAATTATCATCATAAGAATTTCACGCCATGGTGGTTATGGATTTTGTGGCGCCCCGGTGGAATCCTGCGGCGTGGGATTGCTCTCGGTCGATGACGGCGGTGCGGTGCGACCATTGGCGGGGTTGTTATCGAAGCTCTCAGATGCCGATGGCTGCTGCGGCGCCGGCGCAGTCTCGGTCTGCGGGTTCTGCGACAGGTTCTCGTCCGGCTCGAAAACGGAATATTCGACGACGCCCCAAACCACCAATGCAAGAACCAGGCTGACGATCAGGATCACAAGGACCGGATGTCCGCGAGACCCTTGCCGCACGCGCGTGGCTGTTTCACTTTTCGCAGCATACCGACCGTCGAGATAGCTGGTATTTTCTCTGGCCATGTCTTTCACTCCCTGTAACCCTCTGAGATTTAATCCCCGGGGTCAGGGTTTTGTTCCAGATAGCGAAAGACGAGCTTAACCGCACCGGGCCGGCAAACGGGATGGGTCGGAACCGTCACGATCCGCCGCATCGAGCGCGCTGCGGGCGTTTGTTTGCTTGCCGGCGGCGACGCGAAATTTATTTCGCGGTCCAGCCGCCATCGATGGAAATGGTGGTGCCGGTGATGGAGCGCGCCATGTCTCCCGCAAGATAAACCGCCATCTCCGCCACTTCTTCCGGCTGCACGAACCGCCTCGTCGGCTGCGGCGCAAGCATCACCTTCTTCACCACATCCCCCTCGCTCATGCCGTGCACCCGCGCCTGATCGGCGACCTGGGCGGCGACAAGCGGGGTCCAGACATAACCGGGGCAGATGGCGTTGCAGGTGATGCCGAGTTCCGCCACTTCCAGCGCCACACTTTTCGTCAGGCCCACCACGGCGTGTTTGGTCGCCACATAGGGCCCTTTGAAAGGCGAGGCGCGCAAACCATGGGCGGAGGCGATGTTGACGATACGGCCCCAGCCCCTTTCCTTCATGCCCGGCAAGGCCGCATGGATGGTGTGAAAGGCGCTGTCCAGCGAGATCGCGACGATACGGGAGAAATCGGCGAAATCGAATTCGTCGATCGGCGCGACTTTCTGGATGCCGGCATTGTTGACGAGGACATCGATATGACCGAATTCGGCGATAACGGTTTCCGGCAGATGCGCACTTTCATCATAATTGGCAAGGTTGGCGGCAAAATAGACCGGCCTGTGCCGCGCCACCTTCGCGACCGCCTCCAGCGCCTGCGTCGCCTCTTCCGTCGTCTCTATGCCATGCACCGCGACCAGATACCCCGCCTCGGCGAAACGTTTGGCGATGGCAAGCCCGATGCCGCTGGTGGAACCCGTGACAAGCACGGTTTTCGGTTGATCCTCCATCGGCCTAGTCCTTCAGCTGCGGCAGGTTGCGGAAAAGTTCGAGCGCTTCGGGATTGGCGAGCGCATCGGCATTTTTTACCGGCCGGCCATGGATGGTGTCGCGCACCGCGATTTCGGAAATCTTGCCCGAACGCGTGCGGGGAATGGCGCTGACGGCAATGATCCTTGCCGGCACATGCCGCGGCGTCGCACCCGAACGGATGCGGCTGCGGATGGTCTTTTCCAGCTCTTCCGTCAAAACCGCGCCGCCCTTCATGCGCAGGAAGAGGATGACCCGCTGGTCGCCGTCGATATCCTGCCCCACGGCAATCGCCTCTTCGACCTCAGGCACGGTTTCCACCTGCCGGTAGATTTCCGCAGTCCCGATGCGAACCCCGCCGGGATTGAGCGTCGTGTCCGAGCGTCCATGAATGACATAGCCACCGGAGGGGCGCATTTCGGCAAAATCGCCATGCGCCCATATTCCGGGGAACCGGTCGAAATAGGCGGCCCGATAGCGCGAGCCATCCTCATCGCCCCAGAATTTCACCGGCATGGACAGATGCGCATTGCGGCAGACGAGTTCGCCGGCAATACCGCGAACGGAACGGCCCTCATCATCCAGCGTATCGATATCCATGCCGAGCATCGCACCCTGCAATTCACCGCGATGCACGGGCTGCAAAGGGTTGCCACCGAGGAAACAGGCGCAAATGTCAGTGCCGCCGGAAATGGAGGCGAGGTGCACATCGGCCTTCCAGTCGCGATAGATATAATCGAAGGATTGCGGGATGAGCGGCGATCCGGTGGAGAGAATTGTCCTGAGCGATGAAAGATCGTGGCTTTCATGCGGCTTCAGCCCGGCCTTCAGGCAGGCGTCGATGAACTTCGCCGACGTGCCGAAAGTGGCGATCCGCTCGGCGTCGATGAGATCGATCAGCCGCGCCGATGTTGGATAACCGGGATTGCCGTCATAGGTGACGAGCGTAGCGCCGAGCGCCAGACCGGAGACCTGCCAGTTCCACATCATCCAGCCGCAGGTGGTGAAATAGAAAAAGCGCTCCCCTTCCTGAATATCGCATTGCAGTTTCAGCTCTTTCATGTGCTGAAGGAGCAAACCGCCGCCGGAATGGGTGATGCATTTCGGCTTGCCGGTGGTGCCCGAGGAGTAAAGGATCGCCAGTGGCGCCTTGACGGGCAGACGGTTGAAGGCAATCTCACCCGCCGCATAAGGCGCGACGAAATCCGTAAGCGTCACGCAGCCGAGATCGGCAAGACTTTCGGGAACGGCGTCGCCGATCAGCACGATCTTCTCAGGCGCCGCACTTTCCGCCACCGCACGAATGGTCGGGCCGACATCGATGCGTTTGCCGGCATAACCATATTCCGGCACGGCGATGAGGATTTTCGGGCCGATCTGCGACAGGCGGTCGGAGGCTCCCGCCGGCCCGAAATCCGGCGAGCAGGAGGACCAGATCGCCCCGATGGCGCTTGACGCCAGATAGCTGACAATCGCCTCGATATCATGGGTGACGATGGCCCCGACGCGGTCGCCTTGCCTCACACCGGCATCGGCAAGCGCCTGCACCGTGCGGGACACTTCGGCGTATAGCTCTCTGCGGGTAATCTCGCGCCTTGTGCCATCGTCTCGATGGGCGATGATGGCCAGCCGCCCGTCGGCATCGCGCAGCAGGTTTTCGGCATAATTGAGCCTTGCGCCCGGATAGAACTCGGCGTCCCTTATCGTCGCACCCGGTTTGAACGCCACGTCGCCGCGCGTGCCGATAATGCCGAGTTCGTCCCACAGCGCATCGTAAAAGGCGTCCGGCGCGTCGATGGACCAGCGCAGCAGGCCGGCATAGTCATCGGCGGCCTGCCCGTGCAGCTTTGCCGTTTTCGTCGCGAAGGTGAAAAGCGCCGAGCGCTCCCGCCTCTTCTCCGGCGGCACCCATAAGATGTCGGATGGCGCGGCGTCCGTCATGCCTCGCTCCCGCGCAGCATTTCGACGATGGCGGAGAAATCGCGCCCGCCGCTTCCTTCGCCGACGAAGTTCTCGTAAAGCGCCGCCGCGGCCGCACCGAGCGGGGTGGAGGCCCCGGCTCCATTCGCCGCCGCCTGCGAAAGCTTCAGATCCTTGAGCATCAATGCCGCCGCAAATCCGGGCTGGTAATCCCTGTTGGCGGGCGATGTCGGCACCGGTCCCGGCACCGGGCAATAGGTGGTGAGCGACCAGCATTGCCCGGAAGAGGTGGAGGCGACATCGAACAGCGCCTGATGCGAAAGCCCGAGTTTTTCGCCCAGCACGAAGGCTTCGGAAACCGCAATCATGGAAATGCCAAGGATCATGTTGTTGCAGATCTTGGCCGCCTGGCCGTTGCCGCCCTTGCCGCAATGCACGATCCTCTTGCCCATCGCCTCCAGCACCGGCTTTGCCGCAGAGAAAGCCGCAGCCTCTCCGCCGCACATGAAGGTCAGGGTGCCCGCCGCGGCCCCGCCCGTTCCGCCCGATACGGGCGCATCGACCGAGGGGCAACCGGCGGAAGCAGCCAGCTCATGCGCCTTAAGCGCGCTTTCCATATCCACCGTCGAGCAATCGATAAGCAGCGTGCCGGCAGAAATCTTTTTAACCAGATCGCCATAGACGGAAACCACATGTTCGCCCTTCGGCAGCATGGTGATGATGACGTCAGCCGCTTCGATGGCCTCGGCAGAATCCGCAGCAACGGGAACGCCCGCCTCTCTCGCCGCCGCGCGGCAGGCTTCGGAAAGATCGTGACCCCTGACGGCATATCCGGCCTTGACGAGATTGGCGGCCATGGGCAGGCCCATATGTCCCAGCCCGATAAAAGCGACGGTCTTCATCGGAGCGCTCCTTTCAGCGATTATCCGCAAGGATCATGTCGGCGGCCTTTTCGGCAATCATGATCGTCGGGGAATTGGTATTTCCGGATGTGATGCGCGGCATCACCGATGCATCGGCGACGCGCAGCCCCGCGAGCCGGCGGAATTTCAGCCGCGCATCGACAACGCTTTCCATATCCGACCCCATGCGCAGCGTGCCGACGGGGTGGAAGATGGTGGTGCCGATATCGCCGGCCGCCTTGGCGAGATCATTGTCGTTTTCGAAGGAGGGACCCGGCTTGTATTCCTGCGGCTTGAAGCGCGCGAAGGCCGGCTGGGCGACGATGCGGCGCGTCAGCCGCATGGCGTCAATGGCCACCTGGCGGTCACCTTCAGTGGAAAGATAGTTCGGGCGGATTTCCGGCTGCATGGCGAAATCCGGTCCTTTCACATGCACTGAGCCCCGACTTTCCGGCCGCAGATTGCAGACACTTGCGGTAATGGCGGGAAAAGTGTGAACCGGATCGCCGAACTTGTCGAGCGAAACCGGCTGGACATGATATTCCAGATCGGCGGTTTCCTTTTCCGGTGAAGAACGGGTGAAGACACCGAGTTGGCTCGGCGCCATCGACATCGGCCCGGAGCGCGTCAGCGCATATTCGAGGCCGATCCTCGCCTTGCCGAACAGGGTGGAGGCCCTTTCATTCAGCGTCAGGACGCCGGAGACCTTGTAGACCATGCGCAGTTGCAGATGGTCCTGCAGGTTCTCGCCCACACCCTGAACCTCCGCTACCGTGTCGATACCGGCCGCCTGCAACACATCGCCACGGCCAACGCCGGAAAGCTCCAGAATATGCGGCGAGCCGATGGCACCGGCAGACAGCACCGTCTCGCGCCGTGCCCGCATCGTTTTCAAGACGCCATCATGGTGAAACTCGACGCCGGTAACACGGCCTTCTTCGATGATCAGACGCTTGACATGGGCCTTGGTCAGAACCGTCAGGTTCTTGCGGCCAAGCGCCGGCTTCAGAAAGGCTTTCGCCGTGTTCCAGCGCCAGCCGGCCCGCTGGTTGACGTCGAAATAACCGGCGCCTTCATTGTCGCCCCGGTTGAAATCATCGGTCGCCGGAATGCCCGCCTCGCCCGCCGCCTTCTGGAAAGCATCCAGCACATCCCAGCGCACGCGCGCCTTTTCCACGCGCCATTCGCCGCCGGCAGAGTGCAGGTCGCTTTTTCCCCGATAAAAGTCTTCCGACTTCAGAAAATAGGGCAGGATATCGTTCCACCCCCATCCCTCGCAGCCGAGCTGCCGCCACATATCGTAATCGCGCGCCTGGCCGCGCATATAGATCATGCCATTGATGGAGGAGCAGCCGCCAAGCACCTTGCCGCGCGGATAGATGAGCGAGCGGCCGTTAAGCCCCGGCTCTTCCGCCGTCTTGAAACACCAATCGGTGCGCGGATTGTTGATGCAATAGAGATAACCGACCGGAATGTGGATCCAATGGTAATTGTCGTTGCCGCCCGCTTCGAGAAGCAGCACGCGGTTGTTCGGATCTTTCGAAAGGCGGTTGGCGAGAACGCATCCGGCACTCCCCGCTCCGATGACGATATAGTCATATTCGCCCATGCTCTTCTCCATACGCCACCCTTGCCGCGTCGTCCCGGACGCGGGGGAGGCCTTGTCTGTGTTTTCAAAAATCTCTAGCCGCGGTGCTGGAAGCCGAGTTTTCTCCCGAGCCGCGATGCGTAAAATTCGCCGATCAGACCGCGTCGGAACACCAGAACGCAGGCCATGAAAACAAGGCCGGTGATGATGGTGACCGGGAAATCCGATGTCGCGAGATAGTTCTGCAGGGTGACGACGAGACCAGCACCGAAGATAGGGCCGATCATGGTGCCGATGCCGCCGAGCAGCGTCATCAGGATCACTTCGCCGGACATCTGCCAGGTCACGTCGGTCAACGTCGCGAACTGGAAGACCAGCGCCTTCAGGCCGCCCGCAAGCCCCGCCAGCGTCGCCGACATGACGAAAGCGCCGAGCTTGTAGCGCTGCACGCTGTAGCCCAGCGAAATGGCGCGCTGCTCGTTTTCACGGATCGATTTCAGGATCATGCCGAAGGGCGAATTGACGAAACGCCAGATGACGAGAAGCGCGAGCACAAAGGCGGCCAGCACCGTGTAATAGATGTTGAGTGGCGCATTGAGGTCGAGAAGGCCGAAGAGATGGCCGCGCGGCACGCCCTGCAAACCATCCTCACCATGGGTAAACGGCGCCTGAAGGCAGAAGAAATAAAACATCTGCGACAGCGCCAGCGTGATCATGGCGAAATAGATACCCTGGCGGCGAATGGCGAAAAAGCCGATGACGAGACCGAGCAGCGCCGCACCCGCCATGCCGATGACAAGGCCGATTTCCGGCGTCACGCCCCATTCCTTCACCGAATAGGCGGTGAAATAGGCGGCACCGCCGAAAAACGCCGCATGGCCGAAGGACAGCAGCCCGGTGTACCCAATCAGCAGATTGAAGGCGCAGGCAAACAGCGCGAAACAAAGCAGCTTCATCAGAAAGATCGGGTAAACGAACATCGGCGCGGCGATGAGCACGGCAAGCCCTGCGAGAATAAGCACGGTCTTGATGGTGCCGGCAGTCGTCGAAACCTCCGTCTGCGGCATTGCTCCGGCGGTGGGGCTATGGGTGGCTTTGGACATATCAGGCGTCCTTTCCGAAAAGTCCGGCGGGGCGGATGAGCAGCACAAAGGCCATGATGACGAAGATGACGATGTTGGAGGCTTCCGGGTAGAACACCTTGGTCAAGCCTTCGGCGACGCCCAGCATGTAACCGGTGACGATGGCGCCCATGATCGACCCCATGCCGCCGACCACGACCACGGCAAACACGACGATGATGAGATTGGTGCCCATCAGCGGCGAGACCTGATAGATAGGCGCTGCAAGAACTCCGGTGAAACCGGCAAGGCCGGCGCCCAGCGCGTAGGTCAGCGTCAGGAGAACAGGCACATTGATGCCGAAAGCCTGCACCAGCGTCGGGTTTTCCGTCGCAGCGCGCAGATAGGAGCCAAGCCGCGTCTTTTCGATCAAGGCCCAGGTGGCGATGCAGACGATGAGCGAAATGACGACGACGAAAGCGCGGTAATTCGGCAGGAACATGAAACCGAGATTGGTGCCGCCGGCAAGCTCGCGCGGTACCGAATAGGGCTGGCCCGCCGCGCCATAAAGCCAGCGGAACGTGCCTTCCACCACCAGCGCCAGACCAAATGTGAACAGCAGCCCGTAAAGCGGATCGAGATCGTAAAGCCGCGACAGCAGGAAGCGTTCGATGATCGCACCGAACAGCGCCACGACGAGCGGCGTGACGATGAGCGCCACCCAGAAATTGATGCCGAAATATTGCAGGCCGAGGAAGGCCACGAATGCACCGAGCATATATTGCGCGCCATGGGCAAAATTAATGACGCGCAGCAGACCGAAAATGACGGCAAGGCCGAGCGACAGCAGCGCATAAAACGACCCGTTGATGAGGCCCACCAGCAATTGTCCGAGGAGCGCCTGAATTGGAACGCCGAAGATCATCGTCATCGTTAAACCCCCAGCACCTTGTTGAGCTCGCCCATGCGGGCGGAAAGCTCGCCGACCGGAAAATCGCCGACCATCTGGCCGTGATCCATCAGGTAGAAGCGGTCGGCGATACGGCTGGCGAAACGGAAATTCTGCTCGACCAGAACCACGGTCATGCCGCGGCTCTTCAGTGTCTTCAGCACCTCGCCGATGCGCTGGACGATAACAGGGGCAAGTCCCTCGGTCGGTTCATCAAGCAGCAGCACCTTCACCCCGGTGCACAGGATGCGCGCCATGGCCAGCATCTGCTGCTCTCCACCGGAGAGTTTCGTGCCGGGGCTCGCCCGACGTTCATAAAGATTGGGAAACAGCTCGTATATCTCATCGAGCGTCATGCCGCCGGACGCGACGACGGGCGGCAGCTTCAGATTTTCCTCGACGCTCAGCGTCGCGAAGATGCCGCGCTCTTCCGGCACGAAACCGATGCCGTATTTCGCAGTTCGATGCAGCGGCACCGGCATCATATCCTTGCCGCCGAGCTTGATGGAACCCTTGCGGTTGCGGATGATGCCCATGATGGTGCGCAGCGTCGTGGTCTTGCCCACACCGTTGCGGCCGAGAATGGTTATGGTTTCACCTTCGCCAACGGTCAGATCGACGCCATGCAGCGCCTGGCTTTCACCGTACCAGGATTGCAGGTTGGAGACTTCGAGCATTGCCGCCATCTCAAGCCTCCTCCGTGCCCATATAGGCCGTGCGCACGCGCGGATCGGCGGAAACAGCGGTATAATCGCCCTCCGCCAGAATTTCACCGCGTTGCAGGACCGTAACGTGGTGGCAGATATCCGCCACGACTTTCAGATTATGTTCGACCATCAGCACCGCGCGGGTTTTGGCCACCTCGCGGATGAGCTCGGCCACATGCGAGACATCTTCCCCGCCCATGCCGGCCATCGGTTCGTCCAGCAGCAGCACCTTCGGATCGAGCGCCAGCGTGGTGGCGATTTCGAGAACCCGCTTGCGGCCGTAAGAAAGATCGGCCGCAAGCGCATGTTTTTCCCTTGTCAGGCCGACCGTTGCGATCAGCTCCTCGGCGCGGGCGTTCAGCCTGTCGAGCGAGGAGAGCGGCAACCAGAACTGCGTTGCGAGGCCATTCGGCCGCTGCAACGCAATCCGCACATTTTCCAGAACCGTCAGATGCGGAAACACTGCCGATATCTGGAAGGACCTGACGAGGCCGAGACGCGCCACCTTGTCCGGCGGCGTCCTTGTTATATCCGTTCCCATGAAGGTGATCGCCCCGCCCGTCGGCTGGAGAAACTTGGTCAACAGGTTGAAGACCGTTGTCTTGCCGGCGCCGTTCGGACCGATCAGCGCATGCACGCGGGCATGATGCACGTCGAGATCGACGTTTTTCACGGCCGCGAATGCGCCGAAGGTTTTTGTAAGACCACGCGCCGAAAGAACGACGCGAGGTTCGGCCTGCCCGGCGGGGGCGGGAGCGATCGTCATGAAACTTTCCCCTTTATTGCGTCAGTCTTTTATTGCGTCACCAGCGGGCAACCGCTTTTTGCGGGGTCCATGAAGGCTTCCTTGCCGGGGATGGTGGCGAGCACCTTGTAATAATCCCACGGCTGCTTGCTCTCGTCCGGCTTCTTCACTTCCATGAGATACATGTCGTGGATCATGCGGCCATTGGCTGCCACATGGCCGTCCTTCGAGAAGACGTCGTTGACGGGCATTTCCTTCATGGCCTTGGCGACGGCGTCGGCATCGTCGGTGCCGGCCTTTTCGATGGCTTTCAGGTAATGCAGCACGGCGGAATAGGTGCCGGCATGCACCATGTTCGGCATGGCGCCGGTGCGTTCCTTGAACCGCTCGCCGAATTTGCGCGATTCATCGTCACGGTCCCAATAAAAACCTTCCGTCAGCGTCAGGCCCTGGGCCGCTTCGAGACCGAGGCCGTGGACTTCGGCAAGCGTGAAGAGAAGCGCCGCAAGCCGCTGGCCGCCGGCGACGATGCCGAATTCGGCCGCCTGCTTGATGGCGTTGGAAGTGTCGAGACCGGCATTGGCAAGGCCGATGACCTTCGCGCCCGAGGACTGCGCCTGCAGCAGGAAGGAGGAATAATCCGTCGTCGCCAGCGGATGGCGCACGGAGCCCAGCACCTTGCCGCCATTGGCCTTGACGAAATTGGCGGTGTTTTCTTCCAGCGAATAACCGAAGGCGTAGTCGGCGGTCAGGAAGAACCAGCTGTCGCCGCCCTGCTTGACGAGCGCGCCGCCGGTGCCGACCGCCAGCGAATAGGTGTCATAGGCCCAGTGGAAACCATAGGGGCTGCACTGCTTGCCGGTCAGCTCGGTGGTTGCCGCACCCGTATTGACGGTGATCTTCTTCTTGTCCTTGGACAGCGCCTGCACGGCAAGGCCGACCGACGATGAGGTCAGTTCCATGATCGAATCGACCTGTTCGGTATCGTACCATTGGCGGGCGATATTGGAGGCGACATCCGCCTTGTTCTGGTGGTCGGCGGTCACCACTTCCACCGGCGCATCGAGCACCTTGCCGCCGAAATCCTCAACCGCCATCTTGGCGGCCTCATAGGAGTATTTGCCGCCGAAATTGGCGTAGACGCCCGACTGGTCGTTCAAAATGCCGATCTTGACCTTGCCGTCCGAAATCTCGGCGGCATAAGCGGCGGTGCCAGCGGCCAGCGCCATGGCCGTGGATAAAACGATACTCTTGCGCATGACTTCTCCTCCCAGAGATGATTGCGAGCCTCAGATTGTCTGTGCAACGGTGAACGAAACCACGTCGGGGCTTCCATGCCATTGCACCTGAACGGTCACACCGCCCTCCTCAAAGCGATGCATCCTGAGCCTAGACTTCTCGAATTCGGCCGTTGACACAAGAGCGGGTCGTCATCAAATTGCGAACAGGAACTGTTCATTTTTGAACAGAACTCTTGATGGGAGACAGATATGGCCACCCCTTTCACCTGGGACGACCTGCAATATTTCCTGGCCGTGGCCCGCACCGGCCAGCTCTCATCCGCAGCCAGAAGCCTGCGCACCAGCCACGCCACCGTCTCACGCCATATCGACCGGCTGGAATTTTCCCTTAAAACCAAGCTGTTCGAGCGAAATCCGCGCGGTTATGAACTGACGACCGTCGGGCGGCGGCTGGTCGACACCGTCGAGCGCATCGAGGCGGAAGCGGAACGGCTGCAATCGGATATTTCCGAAAGCGGCAGCCTGCTGCGCGGTGTGGTGCGGCTCAGCGCACCGGAAGGTTTTTCCAATTTTTTCCTCGTGGAAAGGCTGAAAGACTTCGCCGCCACCCATCCCCACATCATGTTGGAAATGGTGACGATCCAGCAGATCATGGCGCTTTCCCGAAAGGAGGCGGATGTGGCGGTCACGCTCGATCCGCCGAAGGCCGGTCCCTACATCAACGAACAGATCATCGACTACACGCTGCATATCTATGCCTCGCGTTCCTATCTCGCCGGACGACCGAGAATAATGAAGCGCGAGGATCTGCTCGACCACTTCTTCATCGGTTACGTACAGGACCTGATCTTCTCGCCGGGCCTCGATTACATGCGGGACGTGCTGCCGGGTCTGAGACCGAACTTTCAGTCCTCGAGCATTTTTGCGCAGCTGACCGCAACGCTGAGCGGCCGTGGGCTCTGCATATTGCCGAATTTCATCGCCGCGCGGTTCCCGGACCTGCAGATGGTGCTCGCCGGCGAAGTGGAACTGCGGCGCGGTTACTGGCTGACCAGCCATCAGGACCTTGCCCATGTGCCACGTGTGCGCTCGCTGATGGACTTCATTCTCACCACCGCCCGGGCCCACGAAAAACTCTTCATTCTCGACCGCAGGACGATGGTCTGAACAGCCATCGTTCACATTTCGGCGACACCGTGTCTACGCGCGGCCGGTTGGAGGAAACGCAGCCCTGCCTATATGACTGACAACAACGAAGCCGGCTGACAAAGCCGGCATCCTCCGACATCTGGAAGGTTCATCATGAAAAAGATCGGATTCCTATCCTTCGGCCACTGGACGCCCTCGCCCCAGTCGCAGACCCGTTCGGCGGCCGATACCCTGCTGCAATCGATAGACCTCGCCGTCGCCGCGGAAGAACTTGGAGCCGACGGGGCCTATTTCCGCGTGCACCATTTCGCCCGCCAGCTTGCCTCGCCCTTTCCGCTGCTGGCCGCCGTCGGCGCGCGCACGAAAAAGATCGAGATCGGCACCGGCGTCATCGACATGCGTTACGAAAACCCGTTCTACATGGCGGAGGATGCCGGCTCGGCCGACCTCATCGCCGGCGGACGCCTGCAGCTCGGCATCAGCCGCGGCTCGCCGGAACAGGTGATCGATGGCTGGCGTTATTTCGGTTACCGCCCGGCCGAAGGCCAGAGCGAAGAAGACATGGCGCGGCAGCATACCGAAGTCTTCCTGGAGCTTTTGAAGGGCGAAGGTTTCGCTGAGCCGAACCCGCGCCCGATGTTCCCGAACCCGCCCGGCCTTTTGCGGCTGGAACCGCATTCCGAAGGGCTGCGCGAGCGCATCTGGTGGGGTTCGAGTTCCAATGCAACGGCGGTCTGGGCGGCAAAGCTTGGCATGAACCTGCAAAGCTCCACCCTGAAAACGGATGAAACGGGCGAGCCTTTCCATGTGCAGCAGGCGCAGCAGATCCGCACCTTCCGGGAAGCCTGGAAGGAAGCAGGTCACACCCGCGAACCACGTGTATCGGTCAGCCGCAGCATCTTCGCCCTCGTCAACGACCGCGACCGGTCCTATTTCGGCTACGGCAACGAAGGCGACGACAAGATCGGTTATATCGACGACAAGACGCGCGCGATCTTCGGGCGCAGCTATGCCGCCGAGCCGGAAAAACTGATCGAACAGCTGAAAGCCGACGAAGCCATCGCCGAGGCCGACACGCTGCTCCTGACCGTGCCGAACCAGCTGGGCGTCGATTACAACGCCCATGTGATCGAGACGATCCTGAAGCAGGTGGCGCCGGCTCTCGGCTGGCGCTAACGGCAACGCTTGCAAATGAGGGCGGCGCATTTTATGCGCCGCCTTTTTTATTTCACCGCCTTGCCGTAGCGGGCGAAGCTTTCCGCCAGTGGCGTGGTGCTGGCGCCGGGGCGCTCCGGACGTTTGTAGACACCGTCCCGCACATGGATCGGCTCTTCGAAATGATCTTTGATCCACGGAATATATTCAAGAATGGTCGAAGCCGGGTGCCAGTAGCTCAGATGCACATGCACCTGGCTCATTTCGCCGGCATGCGGCACGACGGGCAGGCGATGGGCGAGCGCCAGATCGGCGACCTGGATATATTCGGTGATGCCGCCAAGCCGGGTCACATCCGGCTGGACATAAGCAACCGCCCCGGCATCGATGAAGGAGCGGAACGCATCCACCGTATAAAGCTGCTCCCCGAGCGCAATGGGGATGGAGGTGTTGCGCGCCAGCCGGGCGTGGCTGGTGACAGCGTCATACCAGAGCGGTTCCTCGAACCAGTAGATATCGATATCCTTCACGCCGGCGCAGAAGCGCTGGCATGTCGGCAAATCCCACTTGCCGTTGCCGTCAATGGCGATGCGGATCGTGGAACCGACGCGCTTGCGGACGGCGGCAAGCCGGGCAATATCGATATTCGGATCGTCATGCCCGACCTTGATCTTGAGCCGGGTGAAACCGTCCTCCTCAACCGCTCTGGCGCTGCCCGCCAGCAGATCCTCCAGCGTGAAGGAAAGCCAGCCGATATCGGTATTATAGGCCTCCACCGCCGTGGTGCGGGCACCGCCGAGATAGCGCCAGAGCGGCACGCCCGCCTTTTTCGCCTTGATATCCCACAGCGCCACATCGATCGCGGCCAGCGCCAGATGGGTGATGCCGGCCCGGCCGACCCATTGCAGCGCCGGATAACGGGCAAGTTTCGTCCAGAGCCGTGAATGTTCGGTGGCATCCTCGCCAATCAGCAAGGGCGCATAACAATCGCTGATGCAGGATGTGATCAGCCTGTCGGACGGCAGATGCGCATGGGTGCCGGTAAAACCATAACCCTCGATCCCCTCGCTCGTGGTGATCTTTGCGCCGACGACGCCCCAATGGGTGATGTTGTGGGTGGAATCGGAAATTGATTCCGAGGTCAGCGGCAGATGCAGGATGAAAGGTTCGACAGCCGTAATTTTCATGATCGGTCATTCCTCGATGCTTGGTTGCTTCCGGGGAGGAATAGACGCCACTCCCCGCGACCATGGTCGCGCAGATGGGCTTTCGGCAGATTGCCAGACCGCCCTCCTCCAGCAGCCGGCTTCCGATGGCGGATAGAGCTAAAGGAAAATCCGCTTTTGTAAAATAAAAAATTTTTTATTTTTAATATTCGGCCATTGCCTGTGCTGCGAAGCTGGGCGATGATGCTGCCATGAACACGCTCGTCAAAGTCACACTCGCGGAACAGGCACATCGGGAACTGCGCGCCCGCATCGTCAGCGGCAGATTGCGCGGCGGCGAACGCCTGCTGCCGAACGAGCTTGCCGCCGATCTCGGCATCAGCCCCACGCCGGTCAAGGAAGCCTGCCTGAAACTCGAGGCGGACGGGCTGGTGGTCAATTCCTCAAGGCGCGGCATGGTGGTGCGCGATTTCACCGTTGAGGACGTGGAAGAACTCTACGCCGCCAGAATGCTGCTCGAAAAAGGTGCGGTGGAAGTGGCCTTCGATGCCGGGCAGCTGGACGGGGCGCTGCATGCGCAACTGCTGGAAAGCCTTTCCAAACATCGTGAATTCGCCAGGGGCCCGACGCTGGATGAACTGTCGAAAGCGCTTTTCTACGATCGCAGCTTCCATACGACGCTGGTTTCGGCCGCGCGCATCCCCGTCATTTCCGGCTCCCACGAGCGCATTCTCGACCAGACCCATACGGTCTTCGTCTCGATCCTCGGCGATTATGCCCGCTCGGTCGAGGAGCATCAGAATATCGCCGATGCCATCGCCGCCGGCAGCAAGGCCCAGATTGTCGACGCCCTTTGGCGGCATCTCGAGCGCAGCCGCCAGAACACGCTGCGCCAGGTCCGGCTGCTCAAGGAAGCACGGGGCTGATTCACTCAGAATATAGGGAAGGAATTCGGACAATGCGCGAAACGCCGGATAATGCGGCCACAACTTTCCCTGCCCGCACGGAGGAAGATATTGCGTCGATGGCAGATCGCCTTTCCGCAGCAGCCCTGCCGCAATTGCCGAAATCTGTCGCAATACCCACTTACGACCGCAACAACGTCACGCCGGGCATCGTCCATCTCGGCGTCGGCGCCTTTCACCGGGCGCATCAGGCGGTTTTCATCGACGATTGCCTCAATCGCGGCGAGACCCGATGGGGCGTCGTCGCCGCATCGCTGCGGAGCCCGGATACACGCGACGCGATAGAACCGCAGGATAATCTCTATACCTTCTGCCTGCGCGACGGCCAGAGCGAGCGACTGCGCATCATCGGCTCCATTCTCGAGACCATTGTCGCGCCTGAAAACCCCGAGCGATTGGTGGAACGGCTGTCCGATCCGCGTGTCCTGATCGTCACGCTGACCGTGACGGAGAAAGGTTATCTCACCAATCTCGCCTCCCGCAGCCTGCTGCGCGATCATCCCGACATCGTCCATGATCTCGCAAACCCGGGGCGGCCACGCTCCGTCTTCGGCTTCATTCTTGCCGCCACGCGGCGCAGGCGCAAAGAGGGTTCCAAGCCGCTGACGCTCCTGTCCTGCGACAACCTGCCTGCCAACGGCCATGTGCTGCAAAAGCTGCTATTGGAATTCGCCAGCCTTGCGGATGCGGAACTCGCCGCATTCATCGAAACCAATATTGCCTGCCCCTGCTCCATGGTGGACCGGATCGTTCCCGCCACCACGGATGCCGACCGGAAGGCGATTTCAGCCGCGCTCGGCTTGCAGGATGCGTGGCCGGTTGTTGCCGAACCCTATTTCCGTTTCGTCATCGAAGACCGCTTTCCCCATGGCAGGCCCGCGCTCGAGAAATCGGGCGTGGAATTTGTCGGCAATGTCGAGCCCTACGAACATATGAAGCTCAGGATGCTGAACGGTTCCCACAGCGCCATCGCCGCCATCGGCCAGATTGCCGGCCTTGCGACGGTTGCCGACGCCTGGGGTGAAAGAACCGTTCGCGATTTCATCGACGCCTATTGGCGCGAAGTCGGCCGGACGCTGGATCCGGCCGTCAACGGTGCGGAATTCGCCGCCGGCCTGCGGGAACGTTTCGCCAATCCCTCGCTGCAGCACAAGACCATGCAGATCGCCTCCGACGCTTCGCAGAAAGTGCCGCTGCGCATTCTTGGCCCCTTACGCGAATTGCTGGAGGAAAAGGCCGAAAGCCGCGCCGTCATTCTCGCCGTCGCCCTGTGGATCAGGTCCTGCGCGGACAGGAACGAAAAGGGAGAGCCGATCACCATTCTCGATCCGGCATTCAGGGAGTGGGATGCGCCCGACCAGCTGGAAATGGCCCCGGACGATGTTGTCGACCGCTTCCTCGCCTTCAAACGCACCTTCGGCGACGATCTGCCCGGCAACGAGACCTTCGTCGCGGCCCTGAAGGCCGCCTATCGCGACATCCGGCGGCAGGGCGCGCTCGCCGCCATCGACATGTTTCTGCAGCCCTGAAAAAGAGCAGGCCGGAAACCCGGCCTGTCCTCAACTCGATGCCCTGCGCTTAAGCCGTGGCCGCCTGCCGCGCCGCCTTGCGGCGCTCCACGCGGGCGCGGATGGCGTCGACATCCGTAATCGGCGTCGCGGCAAAAAGCTGGCGCGTATAGGGGTGCTTCGGATCGGCGAAAAGTTCCTCGCGCGTGCCCTGCTCGACCGCCTCACCCTTGGAGATGACGAGCACGTCATCGGCGATGTAGCGCACCACGGAAAGATCGTGGCTGACGAAGACATAGGTCAGCTCGAACTCTTCCTGAAGGTCGGCGAGAAGGTTCAGCACCTGCGCCTGCACCGAAAGATCGAGCGCGGAGACCGGCTCGTCCAGCACCAGCAGCGCCGGGTTCAGCATCAGCGCGCGCGCAATGGCGATACGCTGGCGCTGGCCGCCGGAGAACATGTGCGGATAGCGGTTGAAATGTTCAGGGCCGAGGCCGACCTTCACCAGCATGGCTTCGGCCCGCTCGCGGCGCTCGGAAGCCGGTATTTTCGTGTTGATGACCAACGGTTCCATCAGCACGTCGCCCACCTTCTGGCGCGGATTGAGGCTGCCATAAGGGTTCTGGAACACCATCTGCACCTTGGAGCGCATTGCCGTATCGGGACGGCGCTTGGCGATATCCACCGGCTTGCCTTCGATCTTCAGTTCGCCGCCGGATGCCGGATCGATCAGCGCGATGATGCGGGCAAGCGTCGACTTGCCCGAACCGGATTCGCCGACGATGGCGAGCGTCTTGCCGCGCTCGACGGCAAAATCGATGCCCTTGAGGGCCTGAACCGTCTTGGCGCCGCCAAAAATGCCGCCGGGAACGTGATAATGGCGGGTAATGCCCTTGCCTTCGACAACAATGCTCATTGAACGCCCTCCTTGCCGAAGAAATCGGAAACCGTGGGCAGACGGTCGCCGGTGGCATTTTCCGGCAGGGCCGAAAGCAGTGCCTTGGTATAGGGATGCTGCGGGGCCTCGAACAGGCTTAAGACATCCGCCTCCTCCATCTTGCGGCCCTTATATTGCACCACGACGCGATCAGCGGTTTCCGCCACAACGCCCATGTCATGGGTGATGAGGATCAGCGCCATGCCATATTCTTCCTGCAGATTCATCAGCAGATCGAGGATCTGTTTCTGGATCGTCACGTCGAGCGCGGTGGTCGGCTCGTCGGCGATCAGGAGGCGCGGCTTGGAGGCGATCGCGATGGCGATCATCACACGCTGGCACTGGCCGCCCGACATCTGGTGCGGATAGGCCTTGAGCTTGGTTTCCGGCTCGGGAATGCCGACGGCACGGAACAGTTCCAGAGCGCGGGCGCGGGCGGCGGCACCGCTCATGCCAAGATTGAGGCGCAGAACCTCCTCGATCTGGAAACCGACCGTAAAGGACGGGTTGAGCGAGGCAATCGGCTCCTGGAAGATCATGGTGATCTCGCGGCCGATCAGTTTGCGGCGCTCCTGCGGCGACATGGCCAAAAGGTTCCTGCCGTCGAAGGTCATCTCATCGGCGGTAATCATCGCCGTATCGGGCAGAAGCCCCATGACGGCGAGCATCGAAACCGACTTGCCGGAACCGGACTCGCCGACGATCGCCAGCACTTCGTGCTTGTCCACGGAAACATCGATCCCGTCAACGGCCGTGAAGGCGCCGGTGGCGGTGGCGAATTTGACGGTGAGGTTCTTGATTTTCAGCAGGCTCATCGCTCAGCTCCGCTTCAGTTTGGGATCGAGCGCATCGCGCAGGCCGTCGCCCATCAGGTTGATGGCGAGCACCGAGATCAGGATCGTCAGACCGGGAAGGGTGACAACCCACCAGGCGCGCAGGATGAATTCACGCGCTTCCGCCAGCATCGTGCCCCATTCGGAGGCGGGCGGCTGCGCGCCCATGCCGAGGAAGCCGAGGGCGGCGGCATCGAGAACCGCAGACGAGAAGGACAACGTCGCCTGCACGATCAGCGGCGCAAGGCAGTTCGGCAGGATGGTCTTGAACATCAGCCGGAAATTGCCGGCGCCGGCCACGCGGGCGGCGGTGACATATTCGCGCCTGAGTTCGCTCATGACGGCCGCACGCGTCAGACGCGCGAAATGCGGCTGGTAGACGATGGCGATGGCGATCATGGCATTGGTGAGGCCCGGCCCGAGGATCGCGACCAGCACCAGCGCCAGAAGCAACGATGGAAACGCCAGGATAACGTCCATCACGCGCATGATGACGGTATCCACCCAGCCGCCGAAGAAGCCGGCGACGAGACCGATGACGATACCGCCGACAAGGGCGATGGAAACGACGACGACGCCGATGAACAGCGAATATTGCGCGCCGTAGATCAGCCGGGACAGCATGTCGCGGCCAACCGCGTCGGTGCCGAAGAAGAAGCCGGCGCGGCCGCCTTCCTGCCAGACCGGCGGGACGAGCAGCGCATCGCGATATTGCTGGGTCGGATCATGCGGGGCGATCAGCGGCGCGAAGACCGCCACCAGCACCAGAAGAATGAAGACGGCAAGACCGATGACGGCGCCGCGGTTCTGGCGGAAATAGAACCAGAAATCGGCGATCATCCGGCGGCGGATGGCGGCGTCCGAAAGGCGGACGCCGGGGGTGGTGGTCACATCGGTCATTTGTGACGGATCCTCGGATTGATGAGGCCATAGGTCAGATCGACAAGCAGGTTGACGATCATCACCAGACCCGCGATCAAAAGCAGGCCGCTCTGCACGACCGGATAGTCGCGGCGCGAGATGGAATCGATCATCCACTTGCCGATGCCCGGCCAGGAAAAGATGGTTTCGGTCAGGATGGCGCCTGCCATCAGCACGCCGATCTGCAGGCCGATGGTGGTGATGACCGGGATCATGGCGTTGCGCAGCGCATGGATGCCGACGACGCGGGAGGGCGACATACCCTTTGCCCGTGCCGTGCGCACGTAATCCTCACCCAGAACTTCCAGCATGGCCGAGCGCGTCTGGCGCGCAATGACGGCAAGCGGAATGGTGGCAAGCACCACCGATGGCAGGATGAGATGGGACAGGGCCGAGACGAAAGCGCCCTTCTGTCCCGAAATCAGGCTGTCGATCAGCATGAAACCGGTGACGGAGGGGAAGAAATACATCAGCGAGATACGTCCCGACACCGGCGTCCATTGCAGGATGCCGGAGAACATGATGATGAGCAGCAGACCCCACCAGAAGATCGGCATGGAGAAACCCACCAGCGCCGTCGTCATGGAAATCTGGTCGAACCACGAGCCACGGCGAATGGCGGCGATGACGCCGACCGGCACGCCGATGAGGGTGGCGATGATGATGGCGACAAGACCAAGCTCGACCGTCGCGGGGAAGAGCGACAGGAACTCGGTGAGAACGGGTTTCTTGGTGACCAGCGAATTGCCGAGATCGCCCTGAAGCAGCCGTCCGAGGAAGTGCAGATATTGCTGCCAGACAGGCTGGGCGAAGCCGAGCTGTTCGGCGAGCTGCGCATGCCGCTCAGGCGAAATGCCGCGTTCACCCGCCATCAGCAGCACGGGATCGCCCGGCAGGACGCGCACAAAGGCGAAGGCGACAATGGTGATCCCGAGGAATGTCGGAACGAGATAAAGAAGTTTGCCGAGAATGAACCGGATCATGGTTTTTTCCTGAAAAGACGCGCGGAAGAACAGGGTTCTTCCGCGCGTCCGGTTGTTCGGGGATTACTCCGCGATATCGACGTTTTCGAAGGTGAAGTCACCAAGCGGGCTCATGGTGAAGCCGGAAACCTTGGCGGACATCGGAACGAACTGGGTGGAGTGCGCAAGCGTCGCCCACGGAGCCTGTTCCTTGAAGATCACCTGCGCCTGCTCATAAAGCTTGGTGCGCTCGGCAACATCAGTGGTCTGCTTTGCCTTGGAAAGCAGATCGGAGAACTCCTTGTTGCACCACTGCGCACGGTTTGCACCGCCTTCGCCGGTTGCGGCGCAGGAGAGCAGAACGCCCATGAAGTTGTCAGGGTCGCCGTTATCGCCGGTCCAGCCGAGGATGACGGAACCATCGCGGTTCACTTCAGTCGACTTCTTGAGGTATTCACCCCACTCGAAGGAGACGATCTCGGCCTTGACGCCGACCTTGGCGAAATCCGACTGGATCAGCTCGGCCGTGCGGCGTGCGTTCGGCATGTAGGGACGCTGAACCGGCATCGCCCAGATCTTCATCGACAGATCCTTGACGCCAGCGGCTTCGAGAGCCTTCTTGGCAGCTTCCGGATCGTAGGCATCGTCCTTGATGCTGTCGTTGTAGGACCACATTGTCGGCGGGATCGGGTTCTTGGCAACCTGGCCGGCGCCCTGGAACACGGCGTCGATGATCGCCTGCTTGTTCATCGCCATGTTCAGCGCCTTGCGGACTTCCGGCTTGTCGAAAGGTGCAACGGTCGTGTTGTAGGCGAAGTAGGCGACGTTCAGACCCGGCTGCTCATCGAGCTTGAGGTTCTTGTCGGCGCGAATGGCGGCAAGGTCAGCCGGAGCCGGATAAGGCATCAGGTGGCATTCGCCGGCCTTCAGCTTCTGCAGGCGCACGGCGGCGTCAGGCGTGATCGCGAAGATCAGGTCGTCGATCTTCGGCGCTTCGCCCCAGTAGTCGGCGTTCTTCTGGTAGCGGATGACCGCATCCTTCTGATAGGCGACGAACTTGAACGGACCCGTGCCGATCGGCAGGTTGTTGAAGTCTTCCTTGGTGCCGGCCTTGTCGAGCGTATCGGCATATTCCTTCGATACGATCGAAGCGAAAGGCATGGCGATGTTGGCGAGGAACGGCGCTTCCGGGCGCGTCAGCACGAACTTGACGGTGTAATCGTCAACCTTGACGATTTCCTTGATCAGCGACGGCATTTCCATGGAGTTGTAATATTCGTAGGTGATGCCTGCGATATACTGGTTCCACGGGTTCTTCGCGTCGCCCTGGCGGTTGTAGCTGAAGATCACGTCATCGGCGTTGAAATCGCGGCTCGGCGTAAACTTGTCGTTGGAATGCCACTTCACACCCTTGCGCAGGTGGAAGGTGTATTCGAGGCCATCGCTCGAAACATCCCATTTTTCGGCAAGGCCCGGCTCGACTTCGGTCGTGCCCTTCTTGAACTCGGTCAGACGGTTGTAAACCGGATGCGCGGAAGCGTCGAAGGTGCCGCCGGCGGTGTAGGGCGACGGATCGAAGCCTTCCGGCGATGCCTCGGAGCAATAAACGAAGGTCTTCGCCATGGCGGGCACGGCGGAAGTGATCGCAAGCGCAGAGGCGATAAGCAAACTGCGGGTCAGCGTTTTCATCTGGTGGTCCTTTCCCTCTTTTTCTGAGTTCCTGCGGCCCCGTTCAGGGGCCTACCTCTTCTGGTCAGCAGCGACACGGGTGCCCGTATCGCCGTTCGGTCCTTTGCCTCCCGACCAATTACCCGGCGACCGGCTGAAACAGCCGGTCGAGGTTCTGCTCCGGTGGGCAGAACCAGCGCGGTCCCGCCTCCGTCATATAGACTATATCCTCGAGACGGACGCCGCATTCGCCATAAACGCACAGCATCGGCTCGATGGAAAAACACATGCCCGGTTGAAGAGCCGAGGTATTTCCAGCAACGATATAGGGTTCTTCGTGAATATCCAGCCCAAGACCGTGGCCGGTGCGGTGCGGCAGGCCGGGAACCTGATAGTCCGGGCCAAAACCAGCCGCTTTCAGACTTTCGCGCGCGGCCTTATCGACATCCTGACAGGCAGCACCGAGACGGGCAGCAGCAAAGGCCGCCGCCTGCGCGTCGCGTTCGGCGTTCCAGAGGAAACGCTGACGCTCGGTCGGCGCGCCGAAAACATAGGTGCGGGTGATATCGGAACGATAACCGTGAAGGATGCCGCCGAGATCGACCAGCACCATGTCGCCTTCATTCAACGTCTGCGCATGGGGCACGCCATGCGGATAGGCCGTCGCCTCGCCGAACTGCACCGCCACGAAAAGCGGCTTCAGGCCAAGCGCAATATGGGCGGCGTTAACGAAATCAGCCACTTCAGTGGTGGAAATGCCCGGACGCAGCCCTTCGAACACGGCCTTCTGCACGCCGTAGCTCGCATCCATCGCCGTCTGGATGAGGGCGATTTCGGCGGCGGACTTGACCTGCCGCTGGGCGACGATCAGCGGCTGTGCGGACATGATCCGTCCTTCCAGACGCTGCATCAAAGCCGATGCGAAAACAAAAGGTGTCGCTGGATCGATAGCGACAAGATGGCCGGGGCAGGAAAGCGCGTCGATACGCTTCGTCATCAGGTCGAAGGGATTTTCATCCTCTTCCCAGACGACGACCTCACCGGGGATACGGATCAGGGTCTGAAGCTTCGGCTCCTCGAAGGTCGGGCTGACATAGACCGGCGCGCCTTCCGCCGGCACGAGCGCGCCATGAATGCGCTCGGAAAGGCCAAGCGACAGACCGGTATAGTAGGTCAGCGACGATGATGCATCGAGCCAGACGGCCTTGATATTCTGCTGGATCATCCGCGCCTGAAGGCCGCGCAACCGCAACCTGAGCTCGTCTTCAGCGATCGATGGAACCGCGATCGGCTGAAACCGCTTCAGCGCCTCTTGAAAGTCTGCCATTCTCTCCCCGCCGCTTTCGGGCGCACGGACACTGACGTGCCGGCAACCTCCCAAGCGTTCTTTTGCCCATGCTTAACCACAGGTCGCAGGCTAAGCAATGGGCAGGCAGGGTGCACCATCATAAAACTGTGCATATTCATCTAGACATAACGAAATCGTGATCGACGCACGTCGGATTTCAGCGCTGATTGCCTTGACGCAGAAATCCGAAATCCCCCGGAAATCCAAGGGGAGAAGCAGCCTGCCTTTCACCGTGGCCCAAGCATGGGCAGCCGACGGCAAAACATCCGGAAATAACGGCATCCAGAAAAGGAAAAAGCCTGCCGCGGGAGGAGGTGCGGCAGGCTTCAAACTTGATCGGTGATTGGGAGGAGGAGTACCACCGATCCACATCGAGCGACGCTGGGAGGAGGAGTGCGTCGCTTCGATGATTGGAATATAGCGGTATTCGTGATTTTTAACAGAGCAAGTCTCGCAATGCAGCATTGCATTTCTGCATAGCTCTGAAATTCCTGCCCGGTTTTTCAGCACCCCCGAAATCGCGGAGCAATCAGCTTTCGCGATGGACATGGAAACCGGCAAAGGACTGGTTGACCGGCATGAGCTCGAGGCTGTTGATGTTGATATGTTTGGGCTGCGAGGCGACCCAATAGATCGTGTTGGCGATATCATCGGCCGTGATCGGATTGACGCCCTTGTAGAGATTGTCCGAGGCTTCCTGACTGCCGCCTGTGCGCACCAGCGTGAATTCCGTTTCGCACATACCGGGCTCGATCGAGGTCACCCGCACACCCTTGCCATGCAGGTCGGAGCGCAGGCCGAGCGAGAATTGCCGCAGGAAGGCTTTCGTTCCGGCATAGACGTTACCGCCCGAATAGGGCCAGTGGGCGGCCACGGACGAGAGATTGACGACAATGCCCTTACGCTCGATCAGCGTCGGCAACAGATGGTGGGTGATATTGAGGAGACCGGTGATGTTGGTGTCCACCATCGTCTGCCAGTCTTTCAGCGGCACCTGCGGTGCGGGTGCAGTGCCGAGTGCCAAGCCGGCATTATTGACGAGAATGTCGATGTCCCGGAACCCTTCCGGCAAGCCGGCAAGCGCCTTTTTGGTCGCCTCTTCGTCGGTAATGTCGAAGGCGACGCCATGAAAGGCGGCGCCGAGTTCGGCGGTAAGCGCTTCCAGCCGTTCCGCCCGCCGGCCCGTGCCGATGACCTTCCAGCCCTCCTTGACGAAGCGTCGGGCCGTGGCCTGGCCGAAGCCGGAAGTCGCGCCGGTGATGAGGATGGTGCCGCTCATGATGATGCCTCCACGATATCTGTTCTTTCAGGGTCGATCGGTGTCAGTAATTTTTCGGCCGCCGCTGCGAGACAGCGTCTGTAGGCGTCGAGATCCGTATAAAGCGCCTCCTGCGGGGCGTCGCCGACGATGATGACGCCGCCGCGCCGCAAGATGCCGCCATGCAGCATGAGATTGTCGACCATGTCGAAATTCTCGATCGACAGCCCGTCCGGCCCGCGATACCGGCCCGTTTCATCCAGGGTGGCGACGCCGCCATAATGCGCCTTGATGCGGGTGAAGTGATTGGCCGCGACATTGGTATAGGCGAAAACCGGCTTGCCCAGCGCGCACATGAAGCCCAGCTCGTAGCTTGTTCCCGTATCGGCGGCGATGCCGCGAAACGGCGTGAGGTTGGCGATCACCGCATCCGCTTCCAGCATCATCTGCTCATCGACGGCATTGATGTTGCAGCCGTGGCCAACTCTGGTTTCCGCCGGCGGGATCTGCAGATCGCCCGGCGAAAGCGGTATAAAACCGGCGTCCCGCGCAAGCGACGCCTTGAGATCGAGCATTTCACGCGCGTTCGGGAGGAAGACTTCCGGTCCGGCGAGATAGATTTTCTTTGTCATCGGGAATTCATGCGATCTGTGAGAAAAGGATTTCCCGAACCTAACCCGGGGACTTTCGCAAAGGCAAGTGCCAAGGGCGCGCAGCGTGACGCGCCCGACGGGCCGATAAAACGGTATCGTCCAGCCTTTCTTTCCGTTATAGCCGGAGCGACAAACTGGAAATTTCTGGAGCAAGACATGGCAGCACCCATCCGTTACCACGAAGGCGATATTTCCGCCGAAGATGCCGCGCGTTACACCGGCGCCATCGCCATCGATACGGAAACGCTGGGGCTGGTGCCACGCCGCGACCGTCTCTGCGTTGTCCAGCTCTCCCCCGGCGATGGCACGGCGGATGTCATCCGCATCGCCGCCGGCCAGAAGGAAGCCCCGAACCTGGTCCGGATGCTGGCCGATCCGGCCCGCCAGAAGATTTTTCACTATGGCCGTTTCGATATCGCCGTTCTGTTCCACACCTTCGGTGTGACGACCACGCCGGTCTTCTGCACCAAGATCGCCTCGCGCCTCACCCGCACCTATACCGACCGGCATGGGCTGAAGGACAATCTGAAGGAAATGCTGGAAGTCGATATTTCCAAGGCGCAGCAATCCTCCGACTGGGCGGCCGAGACCCTGTCGCCTGCGCAGCTCGAATATGCCGCCTCCGACGTGCTTTACCTGCACGCGCTGCGCGACAGGCTGACGGACCGCCTCATCCGCGACGGCCGTTTAGACCATGCCGATGCCTGCTTCGCCTTTCTGCCGACCCGCGCGAAGCTCGATCTCCTCGGCTGGGAAGAAACGGACATTTTCGCCCATAGCTGAGCGTTCTCCCGCACGGTTTAAGCACTGATTTACCGAAATTGCCTATTCTCGGCCGCAACTTTGGGCGGCCGGGGACTTTCCAGATGATTACTCCGCTACAGCAGACGGCGGGCATTGCAGTCAGCGATCTCATGCGGTCGATGGTCGAGGCCATCGAGGACCGGCAGCGCGAAGAGCAGGAAAAAGCCAACGGCATCCAAAAGGACGATGCGGTCAAGACCCAGCCGCAGCCGGACGAAAGCCATCGCGTCGCCAATGAAAAGATAAGCGCCTATCTGTTCGGCATCATGAAGCCGGACGCCGATGCTTTTGCCGCACTTGTTTCCCGTTTTTCCTCCGCGCTGGGCATCACGCAGGAGACCGACGAGTCGAGCTTCTCCTTCGCCCGCAGACTTCAGGATGCGCTGACGCTGACCGACAGTTTCGAAAAAACCGATGCGCAGGGAAAAGCCACGAAGATTTCCCTGACATCCTTCGGTGTTTCGGAGGGACAGGTCGTCGAGGTGCTGAACAATGGCGTCAACGCCAAGACCGATCCCATGGCCGCCCTCGCCGCCCGTATCGCAAAAAGCGCCGGCCTGACGGGCGCGGAAGAGAATTTCGGCGATGAGATGTCAAAAGCGATCATGGCGATGCGCGCGACCTTGCCGAAAAATGTCAGCGATCTCGAGGAATCCACCGGGCTCAAGCAACTCGGCATTTCCGCCAGGCAGATGATCGCGGCCATCGCCAACCCCTATGGGGACGAGGCGCGCGCCGTCAAGGGCGCTTTGGACGAACAGGCGCAGGGCACCCGCTTCATGACGCGTGAAACCCTGAAGGTCATTCAGCGTCTCGAAGATGTCGCCGATCCGAAAACCAAGGAAGAGTTGCAGGCCGAGCGCGGCGAAGAGCGCATCGGCAAGATCAACGATGCCGAAGTGAAGGCCGAGCGGGAAGAGGACATCAAGGCCCGTGACACGCAGGGCAAGCTTGAAGACGTACAGGAGCTTCAGGAGGTCGTGAAGGAGCATATGGATGCTTCCGGCGAGGAGAAAACGGAAGACGCCGACCCGCAGGCGCCGGCCGACATATCCTCGGAGACCGCCCTGATCTCCGTCCTTGCGGCTATTCCCGCCGAAGACGCCGCCCCCGCTGCGAACGGAACTGAACCTTCGGAGACGGACGCGGCGGCCACGCCGGCCGATGCGGAAGACGACGCCGAAAAACTGCTCGATGCACAGGCGCTTGTCGATGACGCCCGCACCGCCATTCTGCCGATTTCGATCGACGACAACGGACTTTATGAACTGCTGAAGAAAAAGGCGGCATGATTGCCGCTTGCGACAGTCACTTGAGCGAAACATGATGTGAGTTCAGACATGACAGATATTTCCGGCCTACCCGGCAGCGCCGCTTACGATGCCGAACCCAATGCCGCGCAGGCGCTCATGTCCATGGCCGCCCCGCCGCTCGTTCCGGATGAAGCGGTCTTCGCCGCCTCCGGTGAAGAGGATACGCCGACCGACCCTGCGGCCACGCAGCCGGAGCGAAGCCTTCCCAAGGCGAGCTGGCTCGATGCCATGCCGCCGGAGGCTTTTGAGGCGGCAGCCGCTGATCCTGACCACATCTCCTCTGTTAACTCAGACGATAACGGCCTTTACCGCATGTTCATCGGCGTCTCGCCCTGACTGGCGCCGGCCGGAGAATTCCTTGGTTAGCCAAATCTTAATATCTGCAAGCCAAGATCGAGCCAGATGATTCTGTATGCGCAGGCGCTGGCATTGCGGCCAGAGGCATGTATACGGCGCTCCCGCATGAGCGGGCGAGATGACACCTGTACATCACCGGCGCGGCGATTTTTCAACATTTAAGCCAGATGCGGATCACAGAGCCAATGGGGATTGGCCCTTACGCAGCCAGCGGCGGTCACCGATAGAAACGGAGCGCAGCATGTTACCGCCTGTACCGAAAATTGCGGCAACCGATGCCGCCTATGGGACCATGATCTCGCTGACGCCGCGCAGCCCGGTGAAAGAAACCCTGCCGCCGCAAACGAGCGCCCCTCTGCCTGAAAACAGCGGCAGCCTTTTCGCCCGCGCCGCAATCGCTTCCCTTACCAGCGAATTTCAGCTTTCCCGCAGCACGGCGGTTCTTGCAGAAGCGCTCGGCAAGCTGATGAACCTACCCCGGCGGGATGGCGAGGCCGTGGAAACCTATGTGACGCGGCTGACCGAGGCGCTGCGCGCCCTGCCGGCCTCGCAACGTCTGGCGCTGGAACAGCAGGTCGGCAAGGCCCTGCAGGGCCTGACCCTGTCAATGCTCGCCGAAATCCTGAAGCAGCCGACGGGGCCGGATGCTGCGCGTCTGGCGCTGCTGATCGAGCTTTCGCGATACAGGGGAATGGATCTGGCGGCAAAGGCGGTGGTCTCCTCCTACCAGCAGAACAATTCCGCCGCTCCCGCCCCCGCACAGGCAGCCCAGCCGAAACAGCAGAACGCCCCGAGCCAGAATGCGGACAGTCGCCCCTCTCCGGCCGCGACAGCGCAGACGGCACAGGCGACGAATTCCGCCGTCGCCAGCCGGCTCCTGCCTCTGCTTATCGGCCCGCTCGCGCTCGGTGGCGCAGCCATGAAAGCCACGATGGCGGCGCTGGCGGCGCAGCTGGACCTCCGGCCCACGTTTTCCACCCCAGCTGCCGACACACATGATACGCCGCCCAATGCGGTAAAACCGGATGGAAGAGCCGAAAACACCGCACGTCCGCTTCCGTCGCAAACCGGCAGCGTGACCAAGGAGGTATCGTCAGAGACCCGTCCGGCAAATCCGCCCCGTGCCGAAACCGGCGGAATGCGCCCTGCCCTTCCGCATCGGGAGGCGGTGAAGACGGAGCAGAAAGAAATCCGCACGGCTTTTGCCCCGCCATCCGGTCCGCTCGCGGATGACGCCGAGACCATGAACAACCTTCTGCTTGCCGCTACGGCCGGTAAACTTCCGGTCAAGGCGACCAGCACACAGGGCCCCCTGCCCGCACAACAGGGTGTTGCGCAGCAAGCATTAGATGATCAGCCCGCCGAAAAATCGGCCCTCGCGACAGCCGCTGCCCGCCCTTCGGGTGAGGAAACGGAAACGGTGGCCCATCGCCCCGAAGCCCAGCCCCTGCCGCGGGCCGTGCTGGACCCGGAGGCGAGAATGGCGATGCTGGAGCAATCGGCTTCGCAATCCCTGGTCGCTGCGGCTCTGGTAAAAGAAGGCACGCCGCTACCGCTCATCGCCTATCCGCCGGCGGATGAGGACTATGAACAGGAAACGCCGCCGCGTGGAGGCGGACCTTTTTCAGAGGAAGAGGCGGAAGGTGAGGCCGAGGCCGGGGCTGAAAATTCCGATGGTCAGGACGATACGGAAGAACGCATTGCTGCCAATGACACGACGGACGAGCAGGAAAGCACGCCCGCGGCGGCTTCTGACGACAGTGCGGAAAATTATTATCTGAAGATGAGCGGCATGCTCTGAGAAGCGCGCCGCGCCCACCCACCGGCAATAGCTGAAAGCAACAAAAAACCCGCCGGAAATTCCGGCGGGTTCTTCATTTCAAAGATCGGAGCGATTATTCGCCGCGGTTCTTCAGAGCCGCGCCGAGGATGTCGCCGAGCGAAGCGCCCGAGTCGGACGAACCGAACTGTGCGACGGCTTCCTTCTCTTCAGCGATTTCCAGAGCCTTGATCGAAAGCATGACCTTGCGGTCCTTCTTCGAGAAGTTGACGACGCGGGCGTCGACAACCTGGCCAACCGAGAAGCGCTCGGGGCGCTGCTCGTCGCGGTCACGGGAAAGGTCAGCGCGACGGATGAACGAGGTGAGGTCTTCGTGGTTGACGAGCTTCACTTCGATGCCGCCATCGTTGACGCCGATGACTTCAGCGGAAACGACTGCGTTCTTGCGCAGGTCGCCGGAAGAAGCGGCTTCGCCGACAGCATCCTTGCCGAGCTGCTTGATGCCGAGCGAGATGCGTTCCTTCTCGACGTCAACGTCGAGAACGACAGCCTTGACGACGTCACCCTTGTTGTACTCTTCGATGACCTGCTCGCCCGGACGGTTCCAGTCGAGATCCGACAGGTGAACCATGCCGTCGACATCGCCTTCGAGGCCGATGAACAGACCGAATTCGGTCTTGTTCTTGACTTCGCCCTCAACTTCAGTGCCGGCCGGATGGCTGTAGGCAAATGCCTGCCACGGGTTTTCCAGCGTCTGCTTGAGGCCGAGCGAGATACGGCGCTTGGACGGATCGACTTCGAGAACGACAACGTCGACTTCCTGGCTCGTGGACAGGATCTTGCCGGGATGGACGTTCTTCTTGGTCCAGGACATTTCGGAAATGTGGATCAGGCCTTCGATGCCCGGCTCCAGCTCGACGAATGCACCGTAGTCGGTGATGTTCGTGACCGTACCGGAGATCTTCTTGCCAACCGGGTACTTGGCGGAGATGCCATCCCACGGATCGGACTCGAGCTGCTTCATGCCGAGCGAGATACGGTGGGTTTCCTGGTTGATGCGGATGATCTGAACCTTGACCTGCTGGCCAATGTTGAGGATTTCCGAAGGATGGTTGACGCGGCGCCATGCCATGTCGGTAACGTGCAGCAGGCCGTCGATGCCGCCGAGGTCAACGAACGCACCGTAATCGGTGATGTTCTTGACGACGCCGTCAACAACCTGGCCTTCTTCGAGGTTCTGAACGATTTCAGAACGCTGCTCTGCACGCGACTCTTCGAGAACCGTACGGCGCGAAACGACGATGTTGCCGCGACGCTTGTCCATCTTGAGGATTTCGAAGGGCTGCGGGTTGTGCATCAGCGGGGTAACGTCGCGGATCGGACGGATGTCGACCTGCGAACGCGGCAGGAAGGCAACAGCGCCGTCCAGATCGACGGTGAAACCACCCTTGACCTGGTTGAAGATAACGCCTTCGACGCGCTCGCCAGCTTCGAACTTGGCTTCGAGCTTGACCCAGCTTTCTTCGCGGCGAGCCTTCTCGCGCGACAGAACGGCTTCGCCGAGAGCGTTTTCGATGCGCTCGACGTAAACTTCGACTTCGTCGCCGACCTTCAGCGTGCCGTCCTTGGACTTCGCGCCGAATTCCTTCAACGGTACGCGGCCTTCAACCTTGAGGCCGACGTCGACGATGGCAACGTCCTTCTCGATTGCCGTTACGATACCCTTGGCAACATAGCCTTCGGCAAGATCGTTGGAGGCAAAGGATTCTTCGAGAAGCGCTGCGAAATCTTCGCGCGTGGGGGTAGATACTGACATGAAATCTCCTGATTGCATCCGCGCTATGGCGAATACAAAAGCGCCGGTGGGCTAGTGTTGTTGATACCCGACCCCATGCCCGCCTTTTCAAAAAGGCTTTCCGGCGCAAGGACATGTCTTCGGGCAATTCCGGACTAAACGCGGACCGAATTCAAGCGGTTCCGCGAGAAACCTGTTTCTCCAGGGCGGCGTCGATGATCGTCCGCGCGGCCTGAAACGCCGCCTCTATACTCATTTCCGACGTATCTAGCAAGTGCGCGTCTTCAGCCGGCTTCAACGGGCTGTCGGCGCGGCCCATGTCGCGCTCGTCGCGTTTTTTCACCTCGGCGAAAATGGCATCATAATCACCGCTGCCGCCATTGGCCAGAATTTCGTCATAACGGCGTCGCGCCCGCACGTCGGCAGAGGCCGTGACGTAAAGCTTCACCGGCGCCTGCGGGCACACCACCGTGCCGATGTCGCGCCCGTCAAGCACCGTGCCCGGCTCTTTCGCGGCAAAACGCTGCTGCGCCTTCACGAGCGCGCGCCTTACCGGCGTCATCACCGCAATCTTCGATGCGGCTTCACCGATATCGTGCCGGGAAAGAATGGAGCGATCCAACCCCGCAAGGTCGACTTCCAGCGCCATCTTCTCGGCCACGGCCTCGTCATCGAGCGGCAGGCCGGCGTCCAGAAGCGCCTTGGCGGTCGCCCTGTAGGTCAGGCCGGTATCGAGATGGTGGAAACCATAGGTCTCGGCGATCCTGCGCGACAGCGTTCCCTTGCCCGCCGCAGCCGGCCCGTCTATGGCGATTGTAAAGGTCATGCAGCTTCCCGCCTGTGCGTCCGTCATCCATATAATAGAGTGTGTCACGCCTCCCCATTTATATCGGCATCCCCGCATAAGGGTTGCGCCGGGGCAGGCCACACCCGAAGTTTGTCTTTGACACGAAAGAGCGCAACGATTAAGGGGACCGGCTATAAATTTTACCGTCTATGCCGGTTTTACGGCGTACACACCGAAACTCATTCGACAATTTGAGGCTTAGACAGTGGCAAAAGCGGAACTTGGTACCAAGCGCACAGACCCCGATACCGGCAAGAAGTTCTACGACCTGAACCGCGATCCGGTCGTTTCTCCCTACACCGGCAAGTCCTGGCCGCTCTCCTTCTTCGAGGAAAGCACCGCCCAGGCCAAGATGGAACAGGCTGAAGAAGAGGATGTGGCGGAAGTCGACACCGAAAACACGGAAGTCGAACTCGTATCGCTGGAAGATGCCGATGGCGACAACAGCGGCGACGACATCCCTGATCTCGGTGACGACGACGATGTCGAAATCGACGACGATGACGACACCTTCCTCGAAACCGACGACGAAGATGACGACGACGACATGTCCGGCATCATCGGCGTATCGGGCGACGACGAAGAAGCTTGATTTAACTTGATAATTCGGCCCGACGACAAAAAAATGACGCCGGGCCGTTTTTTATGCTTGCACTCGTCGGAAAGCCGCAGTAGTAAGCCGCCACCGAACGGAACAACAACCGCTTCGGTTCCCGGAACCGGAAGAAATGCCGGAACCCTTATGGGGCTATAGCTCAGCTGGGAGAGCGCTTGCATGGCATGCAAGAGGTCAGCGGTTCGATCCCGCTTAGCTCCACCAAATCCTTCCCAGACAAAAATATCTCCGCTTCGGCCAGCCGCTTTTATGCATCCTGCAAGCCGTTTGACGGGATCGCCTATTGCAGCAACGCCCGCACATCCTGCCCGTTGATACGGCATTCCACGGAATTGCCGGCACCACCCTCCTCCACCGCCCGACATTCCAGATATCTGCCGCGCAACCGGTTCTCCAGCACCTTGAAGGCGTTGAGGCCGCAGGCGTAACGGCGGCCGTCGGGGCCGGCGCAGACGCGGTTGCGCTCGACATCCTCCACGCCGGAGAGGCGGAATTCCTGGCCCTTGAAGGTGAAGCGATTGCTGGAGATGACGCGCAGGCGCTCATCCGCATGCATTTTCAGCGGATAAAGATCGGGCGGCGTCGGAATGCGCTCGTAATTTTGGTGACGGGGATCCACCCGCACCGGTGAAGTGGTCCACAGCAGTTCCGTATTGGCCGCAAGGCCTGCTGGCGCCGATGTCGCCTCGCCATTGACGAGCGAAGCGATGCGGATGCCGGCCATGCCGAGGCCAATGGCCAGAACGATCTGAAACAGCAAAATTGCGATCTGCCGGACCATGTCACCGCAACATCAAAACAATGAACGAATTAAAATCGATCGCCGTCTCCTCACGAAGAGGTCCGTCGCCTATCACATCAATAAAATCTTGCCGGCACTGACATCCCGCACCGTGCCCATGGCCATGATCGGAATCCGGTCGCCATCCAGGATCACCCGCCCCGTTGTCCGCAGCCAGCGGAAACCGCCGGATGTGAGCTGAATGCGGTATTCCTGATCATAGAACACGCCATTCGTCAGCGAATTGTAAACCGCCTTGGCGACACGTGCCCGCGAGCCGCTTTCGATCTGCGCGATGAAATTTTCGACCGGAATGCCGCGGGCGGCTTCTTCCGGGGAAAAATCGCGCAAGCGGGCGGCCACGGCGTCGAGATAGATCAGGTTTTGCCCGATATTCCAGGTATAATAACCCACAAGTGTCTCTTCGAGCGATATGTTCTGCAACATCGGCCTTCTTACCGTCTGAAATGCTTGTGCGGGTCTTTAACATACCAGACGATAGACGGCTAACCACAAGAATTCATCCTTCCGTCTGACAGAATGGGGTTTGTCGGCGGCGGATTATCGACAGCCCTTTTCGGCCGCCATGTTGGCGAAGCCGGCTTCCTGTGCCAAAGAAGATTGATCCCAGAGCCAACGACCAGAGGAGCCGCCGTGACCATCGGGCTTGCCCATGCCGAACTCATCGCCGTCGTCACCGCCATCACCACGGATGAGCCACGGGTCATGACCGTTCGCGAGGGTGCAGCCCTTCCGTCGGGACCGTTCGAATTTGGGCACAGAACGCTACAGAGCGGCTTGCGGGAGTGGATCCACGAACAGACCCATCACCCCGTCGGTTATCTCGAACAGCTCTATACCTTCGCCGACCGCGACCGCAACAACGACATTTTGGGCGGCAGAACCATCTCCATCGGTTATCTCGGGCTGGTGCGCGAACAGGAAGCCTCCGGTGGCAAACGCGCCCTCTGGCATGGCTGGTACGAATATTTCCCCTGGGAGGACCATCGCCAGGGACGCCCGGCGGTTCTGGACAGCATCATCGACAGGCTGCGCGCCTGGGCGGATTCCGATCCCGCCTCCAGAAACCAGCGCCATTTGCGGGCCGATTTCACCTTCGGCCTCGATGGCGGCGGCTGGAACGAGGAACTGACCCTGCAGCGTTACGAGCTGCTGTATGAAGCCGGGCTGGTCGAGGAAGCGCTGGGCGAACCCCGGATCAATTTCGGCAGGCCGATGTTTGCCGATCATCGCCGCATCCTCGCCACCGGCATCGCCCGTCTGCGGGCCAAGATCAAATACCGGCCGGTGGTGTTCGAACTGATGCCCGACGCTTTCACGCTCCTGCAGCTGCAGCGCGCCATCGAGGCGCTGGCGGGGCTGACGCTGCACAAGCAGAATTTCCGCCGGCTGATCGAACAGCAGCAGCTGGTGGAAGAAACCGGCGACATGGCGACCGAAACCGGCGGACGCCCGGCCAAGCTTTTCCGCTTCCGCCAGACGATTCTCGATGAACGCGCCCTTTCCGGAACGAAACTGCCGCTCTCTCGCAATTGACATATACTCATAATGAGAATATGTCTTTGCCCTAGATATACTCAAAGAGAGTATAAATGGGAGAGCACCGTGAACGAGCAGATTTCCGCCGCAAGGCTTTATGACCGCGTCAGCAGAGTCATTCCCAAGGCCGAATGGATGGGCTTTCAGGACGATGTGGATGCGATCCTGGAGCTGAAGCGCAAGCGCAACGCCGTCATCCTCGCCCATAATTACCAGACACCGGAAATCTTCCATGGCGTCGCCGATATCGTTGGCGACAGCCTCGCCCTTGCCCGCAAGGCGATGGAGGTGGAAGCGGATGTCATCGTTCTGGCCGGCGTGCATTTCATGGCCGAGACGGCGAAACTGCTCAATCCGGAAAAAACCGTGCTCATTCCGGATATGGCCGCCGGCTGTTCGCTGGCCGATTCCATCACGCCCGAGGACATCGCGCTGCTGCGCAAGGCCTATCCCGGCGTTCCGGTCGTCACCTACGTGAACACCTCCGCCGCGGTGAAGGCCGCCTCCGACATCTGCTGCACCTCGGGCAACGCCCGTCAGGTGGTGGAATCGCTCGGCGTGCCGCGCGTGCTGATGTTGCCGGATGAATATCTGGCGAAGAACGTGGCGCGGGAAACCAATGTCGAGCTGATCGCCTGGCGCGGCCATTGCGAGGTGCATGAACTGTTCACCGCCGATGATATTCGCGAATTGCGCGAAAGCCATCCGGGCGTCACCGTGCTGGCGCATCCGGAATGTCCGCCCGATGTCGTGGAAGCCGCGGATTTTTCCGGCTCCACCGCCGTCATGTCCGACTATGTCGGCCGCGAGCGCCCCGCCCGCGTGGTGCTTCTGACGGAATGCTCGATGAGCGACAATGTCGCCGTGCATCACCCGGATGTCGAATTCATCCGCCCCTGCAATCTCTGCCCGCATATGAAACGCATCACCCTTGGCAATATCCGTACGGCCCTTGAGGAAAACCGCCACGAAGTGACGGTCGACCCGGCCATTGCCGTCGCCGCCCGCCGTGCCGTGGAAAGGATGCTGGAAGTATGAGCGAACGCCTCCCGTCGCAGCAGGACTGGACGGTCATTGTCGGCAGCGGCATTGCGGGCCTGATGGCGGCGCTGACGCTTGCGCCGCAGCCCGTGCTGCTTGTCACACGCGGCGTTCTCGGCGGCGAGACCTCCAGCGCCTGGGCGCAGGGCGGCATTGCCGCCAGCCTCGGGCCGGACGATAGCGCCGCATTGCATCTTGCCGATACGCTCGCCGCAGGCGACGGCCTCTGCGATAAAGATATGGCCGCAGAGATCGTTTCCGCCGCCCCCGCCGTCATCGAGGCGCTGGAGCGGGCCGGAGTGCGCTTCGACCGGGATATGCCGAGGGCAGGCTCGTCTTCGGGCTGGAGGCTGCCCATGGCAGAAGGCGCATCCTGCATGCCGAAGGGGACGGGTCGGGCGCGGCCATCGTCAGGGCTCTCGCCGCCGCCGTTCTTCGCACGCCCTCCATAACCGTTCTGGAAGGCACGGAGGTTCGCCGCCTGCTGACGGAAAATGGCGTCATCGCCGGTCTCGCCTGCATCGGGCCAAAAGGCTGCTTCACCTTGCCGGCAAGCGAGATCGTTCTCGCCACCGGCGGCCTCGGCGGGCTTTATGAGGCGACGACCAATCCCTCCGGCAATTTCGGGCAGGGCATCATGCTCGCCGCCCGCGCCGGCGCCATCCTCGCCGATATGGAATTCGTGCAATTCCACCCAACGGCGCTTTCCTCGCCCCGACGGCCGCTGGCGCTGGTGAGCGAGGCGGTGCGGGGCGAAGGTGCGCTGCTTCTCAATGAAAACGGCGAACGTTTCATGGCTGCCGTTCCGGGTGCGGAACTCGCCTCGCGCGATATCGTCGCTCGCGCCATCGACCGCGAAATCCTGCGTGGCGGCAAGGTCTTTCTCGATGCCCGCAGGGCGCTCGGCTCGGGTTTTTCCACCCGATTCCCCTCGATCGACCTGCTCTGCCGCGAAGCCGGGATAGACCCCGCCCGTGAGCTCGTGCCGGTCCGCCCGGCGGTGCATTACCATATGGGCGGCGTCGCCACCGATGGCAGAGGCCGAAGCTCGGTGCCGGGCCTTTGGGTTGCCGGCGAAACCGCCTGCACGGGTCTGCATGGCGCGAACCGGCTTGCAAGCAATTCCCTGCTGGAAGCGGCGGCCATGGGCATGCGCGCGGCGCAAGACATTGCCGGCAGACCGGCATATGCGGGAAAACAGGCAGCGGATATCGCAACACTCCCCGTGCCCGATTTCCCGGCAGCCGACCTCTCCCCCGTCCGACCCGTCGTTTCCCGCCATCTCGGCATCGTAAGACATGCGGAAGGGCTGACGGGCGCGATCCGCGATCTTCTGCCACTGGCAGAGCGGAACGGCCCGGCATCCGATCCTGCCCTTGTCGCGCTTGCCATCGCCGTCTTCGCGGCGCTGCGCGCGGAATCGCGCGGCGCGCATTTCCGCGACGATTTCCCTGAAAAACATGCGACGGCGACGAGGCGCAGGCTGAATCTCAGCGACATCCTCACCATCGCCCATGAATTTTCCTCTTCCAGCCATTCTTCGGCCGGCCTTGCGCGGAGCGCCTGACATGACCCTATCTCCCCTGCCACGCCTCATCATCGAACCGCTCGTGCGCAACGCCCTTCTGGAAGATCTCGGGCTGGCCGGCGACATAACGTCCGCCGCCGTCATTCCCGCCGATCATCGCTCGGTCGTCGTCATGGCCGCGCGCGAACCGGGCGTTATTGCCGGTCTCGACGCGGCGAAACTGGCTTTCCAGCTCGTGGATCCGGCCATCGTGATGAAACGGCATGTGCAGGATGGGGCCGCCGTAGCACCCGGCGATATCATCGCAACGATCGAAGGCCCCTCGCGCGGCCTTCTGACGGCGGAACGCACGGCGCTGAACTTCCTCGGCCACCTGTCGGGCATCGCTTCCGTCACCGCAAAAATCGCTGCCGCCATTGCCGGCACCAAGGCCTCGGTCGCCTGCACCCGCAAGACGACGCCGGGGTTGAGAGCGCTGGAAAAATATGCGGTGCGCGCCGGCGGCGGCATGAACCACCGGTTTGCGCTTTATGACGCCGTTCTCATCAAGGACAACCATATCGCCGTGGCCGGCGGCGTGCGCGACGCCATCCGCCGCGCCCGGCAGGGCGTAGGGCATCTCATCAAGATCGAGGTGGAGGTCGATACGCTTGCGCAGTTGCGCGAAGTCATGGATGAGGGCGTCGATGCGATCCTTCTCGACAATATGACACCCGAACAGCTGCGCGAGGCGGTGGGGATCGTCGCCGGTCGCGCCATTACCGAAGCGTCCGGCCGCATCAATCCGCAGACGGCCGCAGCCATCGCCGCAACCGGCATCGATCTCATCTCCGTCGGCTGGCTGACCCACAGCGCGCCGGTTCTCGATATCGGCCTCGACTTCCAAAATCAGAGCTAAGAATATGCGGCGCATAGTTCGCCGCACGGAACCAATCGCCCATATCGCCGTTATTGCTCCGCCTGAGGTCTATTCAAGGCGGGGGGATCAGTGCGCGCAAAAGCCTGTCCATATGCCTGCGGACCTCTCTCACAAAGGAAAGGCCTGTTATGGAAGACGCACAAGTTGGCTGGATTGCAGCAATCATTATCGGCGGCGTAGCCGGTTGGCTCGCCGAACAGTTCATGAAAAGCAATATGGGTGTTTTCATGAACATTATCCTCGGCATTGTCGGCGCCATCGTCGCCAATTTCCTTCTGGGGCTCGTGGGCATTTCGCTCGGAGGCTGGATTGGCTATCTCATCGCCGGTTTCATCGGCGCCTGCATTCTCATCGCCGTCGGGCGGGCATTTCGCCGCTAAGGGGAGGACACCATGAGCTTTTTCGACAAGATCAAGAACGCTATTTTCGGCAAGGCCGAGGCCGCACCGCAGACTTCGGCGCCGGCCGGCACGCCGGCAACCACGGCAAGCCCGGCAGCACCAGCCTCGCCCGCGCCGACAACGGCGGCACCGGCGCCGACCGGCAATGTCGATGTCGCTTCCATTCTGGATGCGGCTGTCAAGAAGAACGGCCAGAAGCTCGACTGGAAACACTCCATCGTCGACCTTCTCAAGGCTCTCGACCTCGACAGTAGCCTGACGGCCAGAAAGGAACTCGCCGGCGAGCTCGGCTATACCGGCAATACCTCGGACTCCGCGACCATGAACATCTGGCTGCACAAGGCCGTCATCAAGAAACTGTCCGAAAACGGCGGCAAGGTTCCGGCCGACCTTCTGGATTGAACCGATAAACGGGAGCGCCGCGATGGACGACTATTCCAGCCTGAGAGAGCAGATCGGCCAGGACCTCGACACCCTGCACAGGACCGAAAATCCGAAATCGATCTTCGAGATCGCCGACGACTATCTTCTGGGAAATCCAAATCTCAAGAGAGCCATCGTCGAAGACATCATCAAGGAAGAAGCGGACAAGCGCGGCATCGCGATCCACTGACGCCGCGCGCCGCACGCACGGCTGTCCTACCCAAAAGGGCGGTATCCCAACCGGATGCCGCCCTTTTTGGGCCGTGCGCCTCGAAGCTCTATTTGTCCAGCTTCGCTTCGGCCTTTTTCGCATTTTCTTCCATCAGCTCATACCACATCGCGTTCATGACCGCGAAGATGGCGGCGAGAGGCAGGCCGAGCAGCCAGGCGAAATACCACATGTTCGATCTCCTTCTTTCTTGAATATCAGTAGGCGTGACCGCTGTCGTCGCGGATCGCCTTTTCATCCACCTTGCCCCACAGCACGCGATAGACCCATGACGTATAAGCGACGATGATCGGGATGAAGATGAGGGCGACGACCAGCATAATGAACAGCGTCATATGGCTGGACGACGCATCCCACACCGTCAGGCTCGATTTCGGATCGACCGAGGACGGCAGGATGAAGGGAAACATCGTCAGCCCCACGTTTGCGACGATGCCGAAAATGGCGAGCGAGCTGGAAAGCAGCGCCAGCACCTCCTTGCGGGCCCTGAACAAGACGAAGGTAACAAGCGGGAAGGCAAGACCGAGCGCCGGCGCCAGCATCATCCACGGATGCGTCGTGTAGTTCGAGAACCAGACGCCTGACGCAATCTCGACCGTTTTTAACAGCGGATTGGAGGGGCCGTCGGTCACGACGTCCGAGGTGAAGCGATAGCCATCGATACCGAGCCACAGGAAGACCCCGCCAAGCGCGAAGAGAACGGTGGTGGCGAGTGCCGCGATGCTGCCGAAACCGCGGGCGCGGGCCGCCACTGCGCCATCGGTCTTCAGCACCAGCCATGCCGCGCCGTGCATCACCAGCATGGCGACGGAAACCAGGCCGCAGAGAATTGCAAAGGGGTTCAGAAGTTCGAACAGCGTGGTGCCGTCATAGAAAATCCTGAGATCGTCGTTCAAATGGAAGGGAACGCCCTGCAGCACATTGCCGATCGCCACGCCGAAGATCAGCGCGGGAACGAAGCCGCCGATGAAGAGAGCCCAGTCCCAGCCGTTGCGCCATGCGGCGCTTTCACGCTTGGAGCGGTATTTGAAGCCGACCGGCCGCAGGATCAGCGCAAACAGGGTGGCGAACATCGCCAGGTAAAATCCTGAAAACGACACGGCATAGAGCGGTGGCCAGGCGGCGAAGATCGCGCCGCCGCCAAGGATCAGCCAGACCTGATTGCCTTCCCAGACCGGGCCGACGGAGTTGATGACGACACGTCGTTCGATATCCGTCTTTGCGACGAAGGGCAGCAGTGCGCCCGTGCCCAGATCGAAACCGCCGGTGACGGCAAAACCGATGAGCACCACGCCGAGCAGCAGCCACCAGATGACGCGCAGGGTTTCATAGTCGATGAGTTGATGCAGGATCATGATGGCTTACTCCGCAGCGGCGAGTTTTTCAGGAACGAGCGGCGCTTCCGGCTCATGGTCCGGATCAGGCCCCTTACGAATCGCCTTCAGCATCAGCCCCATTTCGACGATGAACAGGACCGTATAGATGGCGATAAAACACAGAAGCGTAATCAGGACCGTCGAGGCGCTGAGGCTGGAGACGGCGGCGGCCGTGGGCAGCACGCCCTCGATGATCCATGGCTGGCGGCCGAATTCCGCAACTATCCAGCCCATTTCCGCCGCGATCCACGGCAGGGGAATGGCGAAGACCGCCACCTTCAGCAGGAACGGATAATGATCCAGCCGGCGGCGGGCCGAAAGATAAAAGAAGGTCGCCGTCAACAGGATGAAGAACATGCCGAGACCGACCATGATGCGGAACGCCCAGAACAGGGTGGGCACATGCGGAATGGTATCCGCAGCCGCCTTGGCGATCTGCTCTTCATTCGCCTGGCGCGGATCGTCGACATAACGCTTCAGCAGCAGGGCATAACCGAGCTCATGGCCGAGTTCGGCAAAGGTGCCGCGCACCTCTTCCGGCAACTCCGCGCCCTTGCCCGTGGCGCGTATCTGCATCAACGCGTCATAGGCCTTGATGCCGTCGCGGATGCGGGTCTTGGCCTGCTCCACCAGATCGTTGATGCCCGGGATCTGCGTGTCGAGCGAGCGGGTGCCGATGAGGCCCATCACCCACGGGATCTTCACGGCAAAATGCGTCTCGCGCGCTTCCTGATCGGGAAAACCGATGGCCGTGAAGGGAGCCGGGGCCGGCTCGGTTTCCCACATGGCCTCGATGGAGGCGAGCTTCATCTTCTGGTGTTCGGTCGAGAGATAACCGCTTTCGTCCCCCAGCACGACGACCGAAAGCGCGGAAGCGAGACCGAAGGAGGCGGCGACCGTCATCGACCGCTTGGCGAGATCGACATGGCGTCCCTTCAGCACATACCAGGCCGAGACGCCGAGCACGAAGATGGAGGCCGTCACGTAACCCGCGGAAACGGTGTGGACGAATTTCGCCTGCGCCACGGGGTTGAACAGGACCTCGAAGAAGTCAGTCACTTCCATGCGCATGGTCTGGGGATTGAAGGCGGAGCCCGCCGGGTTCTGCATCCAGCCATTGGCGATCAATATCCACAGCGCCGAAAAATTCGAACCGATGGCCACGCACCATGTCGCGGCGAGATGGCCGAGTTTCGACAGCTTGTCCCAGCCGAAAAAGAACAGGCCGACGAAGGTGGCTTCCAGGAAGAAGGCCATCATGCCCTCGATCGCCAGCGGCGCACCGAAGATATCGCCGACATAGTGGCTGTAATAACTCCAGTTCATGCCGAACTGGAATTCCATGACGATGCCGGTCGAGACGCCCAGCACGAAGTTGATGCCGAACAACGTGCCCCAGAATTTGGTCATCTGCCGCCAGATCGTCCGGCCGGTCATGACATAAACCGTTTCCATGATGGCGATCACCACCGATAGTCCGATCGTCAGGGGAACGAACAGAAAGTGATATAAAGCCGTCACTGCAAATTGCAGGCGCGACAGCGCCACTATGTCGAGTTCCATGGTCCTATCCACCTTTTCCGGAAGGCCGGCCTTCCATTTTCAAGACGACGCCGGCTCTCAAAAAATCTCAGTCCGGGCGCAGTGTCTCCAGCACTACGCCGTATTCCGGGGTACCGCTTTGACATTCATCAAATTGACGCCCCTCTTTCAGCACGATGATGCGATCGGCAAATTCCGCCTCGCGGCGATTATGGGTGATCATCACGACAGTCTTTTCCTGCGCCCTCGCAAACAGCCGGGTGAGCACGTCGCGGGCGGTCTCGCCGTCGAGCCCCTCCGTCACCTCGTCGAGAAGCCAGAGCGGCCGGTCGGCCAGCAGGAAACGGGCGAGCGCCAGCCGACGCGACTGGCCGGCGGAAAGCCCCTGGCCCGCCTCGCCAAGCCTTGTCTCCAGCCCGGCGGCCAAGGATTTGGCGTGTTCGGCAAGACCCGCCGCCTCGAGCGCGTCCCATAACTCGGCCCCGGTTGCGGCGGGTTTCGCCAGCCGCAGGTTGTCGGCGATACTGTCGCGGAAAAGCTGGCTTCGCTGCGTCATCAGGGTGGACGGCAGGGCGTCGACCGTACCCGCAGCAGGCTGCAATTCACCCGCCAGAAGCTGGATGAGGCTTGTCTTGCCCGCGCCGCTCTGGCCGATGATGGCAACCCGTTCCCCGGAGGCGATTGCAAGGTTGATATTCGTCAGGACCGGATTGTCGTTTCCTTCCCGCTCCAGACGCACGTTTTTGAGCTCCGCCGCCATGCCGTCGACCGGCGAGGCGGGACAGCGGCCTTCAGCCCTTGCCGAAAGACGCGGCGCGATGCGCCTTGCGGAAAACAGCGTGCGCCCAAGTTCCATCGCCCCGCGGCGCAGCGCCGTAAAAGGCTCCAGCGCGGCAAAACAGACGAGCAGGCCGAGTGCTGCGGCCGGCACGCTCACCGCCCCCTGCTCCGCAAGCCAGGCCATGCCCAGGAGGGCGGCGCTCAGGAGAATGGCCGCTGAAACTCCGAAGGAAAACCCGGCACTGGCCTCGATACGGTTCAGGCCATCGTCACAGGCACAGAGGTAATCGTCCACCCGTTTCACCGCCGCGACCTGCGCGGAAAGACGACCGGCGGTCAGCAGCTCCGCCTGCCCGCTGACGAGATCGGCCGTGCGGGCACGAAGGGCTTCCAGCCCGATTGCCCGGCGGCGCGAGAATTTTTCCGCCCGCAACGCGGCGTGCACCGAAATTCCAAGGCCCGCCGCGATGAGGAAAGCGGCTGTCAGAATGCCCGCCAGAGGATGAAGAAAAGCAAGTCCGAGCCCCGTTACGATTGCGGCAAGGATGGCAACGGCGGCTGGAACCAGAACACGCAGGTAAAGCGAATCCAGCGCATCGATATCCGCCGTCAGCCGGTTCAGCAGGCGCGCAGGCCTTGCCTCGAGGGATTTCGCGGCCTGCGGCGCGGCAAAGCCGCGAAACAGCCTCTCCCGAAGTGCCGCGAGCACGGAAAGCGTTGCGTCATGGGTCGTCATGCGTTCGCCGTAACGGGCGGCGGTACGCGCCAGCGCCAGAAGACGAATGGCGGCCGAAGGCGCAAAGACATCGAAGGCATAGGCCGTTGCCGGCAAAAGACCGGCAATCGCCGTAGCGGTGATGAACCAGCCGGAAACGCCGAGAAGACCGATGCCCGCCAGCACCGTCGTCACCGCCAGCGCCGCGCCCGCCAGCAGCATGCCGCGCCGCGCCGACCAGAACAGGGCGATAACGGGTCTCAATATCGCAAAACGCGCGATCATGGCTGCCCCCCCGAATGGATCGCCGTCATATCCACGATCCTGTCCATGCGCGCCGCAAGCACCGGATCATGGGTCGCGACGATCAATGTCCTGCCATCTGCCAGTTGCAGCAGGTTATCCGTGACGAGCGCAGCCGTTTCCCGGTCCAGATGGGCTGTCGGCTCATCGGCCAGAACAAGCTGCGTTGCGGGGTCTGCGAAAGCACGCGCAATGGCAAGCCGCGCCGCCTCCCCGCCCGAGATTCCATATCCGCCGTCACCGATCTGCAGGCGCCGGCGTGCATGCGTCAATTCATTAAGCCCGGTGCGGCGCAGCGTCTCTTCCACCATGCCATCACTGACAGCCGAACGGCCGAAGCGAATATTCGCCTTCAGCGAACCGGCAAAAAAGAACGGCTTCTGGCTGACCCAGCCGATCGTCCTTCGCAGCCCATCCGCCGTCGCATTGTCGAGCTTCACGCCGCCGATCCTGATCGAGCCCTCTCCAGCCTCGGCCAGCCCGGCAATCAAGGAGAGTACAGTGGATTTGCCACAACCGGAAGACCCAAGAATCGCAACTCGTTCACCCTGCTCAACCGTCAGGTTGAGGTTCTGGATGACAGGCGGAGCATTCGGGTAAGCGAAGGAGAGATTGTCGATCTCCACCAGACCGGGCGTCGGGAATGGGACAGACGCCGCATCCGCGCCTGCGCCCGCGATGACCGCACCGCCAGCTGCCAACTTGCCGAGCACATCAAGCGCCGCCTCACCCGCCGCGCGGTCGTGCCAGACGGCGGAGAGTTCCCGCAGCGGCTCGAAAAAGGCGGGAGCGAGAAGCAGGATGAAGAGACCCTCGGCCAGGGTGAGCTTTTCGCCCCAGGCGCCGAAATTCAGAAAACCGAGCAGATGGAAGCCGATATAGACGGCCGTCATGGCAACGCCGAGCGCTGCGAAAAGCTCCAGCACCGCCGAGGAGAGAAAGGCGACCCTGAGCACCGCCATCGTCCGCTTCTTGAGGTTCTGCGCATCGACGTTCAGGCGCTCCGCCGTGAGATCGACGGCTTCGAGCGTGCGGATCGTTTCCAGTCCGCGCAACCGGTCGAGGAGGAAGGCGTTCATATTGCCGGTCTCGACCAGTTGCTTTTCACTGGCGGCCTTGGCCTGCCAGCCGATGAGCGCCATGAAAAGCGGGATGGTTGGCATGGCGAGCAGCAGCACCAGCGCCGCAATCCAGGTAAAGGGCAGGATCGCCAGCACGAAAACCACGGGAATGATGGCGGCCTTCATGCGCGCCGGCTGGAAACGGGAAAGATAAGGCACCAGCGCTTCCGCCGCCTCGGCCAAAACACCCGCCGCCTCTCCGGAGGCGGTGCGCGACAGATCGAGCGGGGAAACCTTCGCGACAGCCTGCAGCGCTTCCAGCCGCTTCTGCGACAGGACCGCGCGGGCGGCACGAAACGACAGCCGTGCGGCCATTTTCTCGAGCCATGCCTTGATGAGGCCGAGGATGAGAACCGCAGCCGCAGCCGGCACGATCGCCATCATCGGCGCGCCGTCGGCAATTCTTCCGACTGAGAAGGCAAGCAACCCTGCCTGCGGCAGCCACAGCAAAGCCGCCAGCACATGCAGCAGTGCCACGGTTCTCCCCACCACCGGGGCACGTGTGATTTTCTCCCGCCCGACGGCTCTGCCGCGGGAGGTTCTGCGGTTGGCATTGCGCCGACGCATCGCATCGGGCGAGACTGCACCCGGCGCGGGACAGGCTGCCCCGTCACCATCGGCCCCCTGGCGGATTTCCACTGATATGCTCACGGCCGCTCTCCTCACCCGTCCTTCTTCGCGCTACGGGGTCTGGCGAGGGAGACGATCTTGTCCTTGGCCTCCAGAAGCTTCGTGACCTTCGAGCCGAGCGCCAGAAGCGAGGCCAGCCTTTCCGTCTCCAGCCGCTTCACATCGTCATACCAGCCGGTCAGCTGCTCGATCAGCGTCTTCATCTCGTCGATGCGCTTCTGCGCATGCCGCTCTTCTTCGTTTTCCGGCGTTTCCATCAGAATTTCGCGAAGCACGCTGAGCGTGGGATCGATCTCGCGCTTCTTGCGCTCTTCGGCAAGGGTGCGGAGAATCTGCCAGACATCGTCAGGCGTCGTAAAAAAATCGCGCCGGTCGCCGGGAAAATGCTTGAGAATTGCAAGGTTCCACGCCTGCAGCTCCTTCAGGCTCATCGACACGTTGGAACGGGAAATGCCGAGCGCCTCGACAATATCGTCCGCACACAGCGGCTGCGGCGAAATATAAAGCAAAGCATAGACTTGGCCGACGGTGCGGTTGATGCCCCAGCGGCTGCCCATCTCACCGAAATGCAGCACGAAGGACTGAACGAGCGGGGACAGGCTGGTCGGCATTTTTACGTTTCCTGAATTTTCAGTAATTTCTGAAATTTCGATAACGCAAAAAACGACAGGCGGCAAATCACCTTTTTGACCTGCGTCAAAATGTGCAAATGGGCAGAAACGACGCCGGTAAAGACGGTCGTGGGTGCAGCCCGGGGCAAAATATGCGGCAGTCGTGTTAGGGGGGATGACAGGCTGGGGCGTTTGCTGGCGTCCGTCACTTTCCCTCCGTCATTCCGGCCTTGAGCCGGAATCCAGCCAGCCCAAGCCCTTGGGCTGAAAGGACTCTCTCGCCGCGCAGACGCGCGTCGGCTAGATTCCGGCTCAAGGCCGGAATGACGTATCTAAAGCAGTTGATGATATCGATAACATCTTCACAAGTCTCCACGGGCAAGAACCCGCCGAAAAAAATCGGCGGCGGGATGACCCGCCGCCAATCGAAACGTCGGCACATTCGCGCGTAGAAACCTTGCTTACGAAAAAGCGATCTGCACCTTCATCGCACGGCTGCGGTCCGAGGCGAATTCGAAGGCCGAGATGGCGTCGGCGAGATCGACGGTCTGGGTGATGAACGGCTTGACGTCGATCAGGCCCTTGCGCATCAATTCGACCCCGGTGGCGAATTCCTCGTGGAAACGGAAGGAGCCGCGCAGATCCAGTTCCTTGGCGGTAATCGCCATCATCGGCAGGCTCATATCGCCGCCGAGGCCGAGCTGGACGATGATGCCGCGCGGACGAAGCGCCGCAATACCGCCGGCAAGCGCCACGGCGGCGCCAGAGCATTCATAGAGAACATCGAAGGTTCCCTTGTTCGCGCCATAGGCGGCAAGTGCGTCGGGCTCATCCTTGCTATTGATGACACGATCCGCCCCCGCCTCACGCGCCTTGGCAAGCGTGAAATCGGAAAGATCGGTCGCGACGATCTCGGCCGCGCCGGCGCGGCGGGCCGCCAGAATGGAGAGGATGCCGATCGGGCCGCAGCCGGTGACAAGCACGCGTTTTCCCAGCAAATCACCGGCGCGGCGCGTGGCATGCAGCGTTACCGCCAGCGGCTCCGCCATGGCCGCCTCACCGGCGCTGAGCCCATCGGCCGGCACGCATTGCAGGGCGTCGGCCACCAGAACCTCACGGAAAGCGCCCTGAATATGCGGGAAAGGCATGGCGCTGCCATAAAAGCGCATGTTGAGGCACTGGTTGTGCAGGCCTTCCTGGCAGAAACGGCAGGTTCTGCATGGGCGGGACGGTGAAACGGCGACCAGACCGCCGACCTTCAGCCCTTCCACGCCGTCGCCCAGTTCTTCGATGACGGCGGAGACCTCATGGCCGAGCACCATGGGTTCACGAAGCCGCACCGCGCCGAAACCGCCATGATTGTAATAATGCAGATCGCTGCCGCAAATTCCGCCACGGACCAGACGAAGCCGCACTTCTCCCGGCCCCGGCGCTTCCTCGGGCCGCTCCTCGATGCGCACATCCTTTGCCCCATGGGCAACAATCGCTCTCATAAATATCTCCCGTTCGACATCGCACCTGAGCGGCGCGACAAAATAATCCGCATCCCTGTCACCGCCGCCTGACGCGCATTTGCACGTCGTGCCACCTCCCCGCCCGCCCGATCCGTACCGAAAGCGGGCGTTTAAGCCTTGACATCCACGTCTGAAAGGGATGAATGTTATCGATAACATAAACTTGTACGAATGCAATGTCGAGAGACTGGAGGAAACAGTGGGCCTTAAATTGTTCGATCTTTCCGGCCGCCGCGCCCTGATCACGGGTTCGTCCCAGGGTATCGGCTTCGCGCTGGCGCAAGGGCTGGCGGAAGCGGGAGCGGAAGTGGTGCTGAACGGGCGCGACGAGGCGAAGCTTAAAACCGCCGCCGCCGGCATCAAGGGTGCAAAAACGCTTGCTTTCGACGCCACCGATCATGAAGCGGTGCGCAAGGCCATCGACGGTTTCGAGGCGGAAGTCGGTCCCATCGATATTCTGGTCAACAATGCCGGCATGCAGCATCGCACGCCGCTCGAGGATTTTCCGGCGGATGCCTTCGAGCGCCTGCTGCAGACCAACATCGCTTCGGTGTTCCACGCCGGACAGGCTGCAGCGCGCCATATGATAAGCCGCGGCCGTGGCAAGATCATCAACATCGCCAGCGTTCAGACCGCCCTTGCCCGCCCCGGCATCGCGCCCTACACCGCCACCAAGGGCGCCGTCGGCAACCTGACGAAAGGCATGGCGACGGACTGGGCCAAATACGGCCTGCAATGCAACGCCATCGCACCCGGTTACTTCGACACGCCGCTCAACGCCGCCCTGGTGGCGGACGAGATCTTCTCGGCATGGCTTGAAAAGCGCACGCCGGCCGGCCGCTGGGGCAAGGTCGAAGAGCTTGTCGGCGCCTGCATTTTCCTGTCGTCCGATGCCTCGTCCTTCGTGAACGGACATATTCTCTATGTCGACGGCGGCATCACCGCTTCGCTTTAAAAACGCTGAAACCGGATGGCCGGCTGCGGCTATCCGGTTTTGAACCGAAGATACCACGACACTTTGGGAGGAGGCCGTGAACACCATGACCGAGAAGAACAAAGTCGCCCTGATCGGCGCCGGCGCCATGGGCGGGGCGATCGGCACACGGCTCATCGAGACCGGCAATCAGTTGTCGGTTTTCGATCTGGATGCGGAAAAGGTGGCGGCGCTGACGAGCCTCGGCGCACAGAGCGCGGGTACGGCGGCGGAAGCGGCTTCGATCTCCGATGTGGTCATCCTCAGCCTCAATTCGCCTAAAATCGTTCGCATCGCCGTCTTCGGCAAGGATGGCGTCGCGGCGGGGGCGAAGCCTGGCACGCTCATCATCGACATGTCCTCCATCGACCCGGAAGCGACGAAGGAACTGGCGGCAGATGCCGCGGAAAAAGGCCTTCGCTGGGTGGACAGTCCCCTCTCGGGTGGTGCGCCAAAGGCGCTCATCGGACAATTGACGCTGATGGCCGGCGGCAGCGAAACGGATGTGGCCGATGCGCATCGCGTGCTGCGGCATGTGGCCAGCAATTATACCCACATGGGACCCTGCGGCGCGGGGCAGACGACGAAACTCATCAACCAGGTTCTGTGCGGGCTGAATTTCCTTGCGGTGGCGGAAGCAACGCAGCTTGCGCTGGATGCCGGCGTCGATGCCGCCAAAATCCCGCAGGCGCTGAAGGGCGGCCGTGCCGACAGCGCCATCCTGCAGGAATATATGCCGCGATACGTGGCCAGGGACTACCGCCGCACCGGCCGCATCGACAATATGGTGAAAGACCTCAACGGCGCGCAGGATCTCGCCCGGCGCACCAACACGGCCATGCCGCTGACGGCGGTTTGCGCCGAGGTGCACCGCATGCTGACGGCGGCAGGGCTGGGTGGCGAGGATCAGGCCGCGCTGATGGAGTTTTTCAGTGGCGCGAAGCGAAGCTTTCCGGACTGATTTTCCCGGCAGACATGGAATGGCAGGAGCCTGTTGATACGCCCCCTGCGAACCATTGCGAAATTGTCCTTCAGCGAAGATGATCGGGCGAGTCGGCACGGTAATTGCCCCGATGACCGCAGAGGCATGCATGCAAAGGACAATTTCCCGATGACTATCTCCACGACAGGCACGGGGATTGCCGGTCTGACCGTTTCCGGAAACGGTTTCACTGCCGAAATCGCTTATGAGGGCGCGACGCTTCTAAGCTGGCGGCCGGTCTCTGCCGATGGCGGCGAAGGCGAAAATCTTGTCGACGGATATTCGACGCCTGCCGAAATGCAGTCGCAGAACGGGGTCAGGAACGGCATTCTCGCACCCTTCACCAATCGCATCCCGGATGGTCGGTTCAGTTTTGGCGGGCAGATGCACCGCATTGAGCCGGTGCTTGCTCACGAGGCCCTCGTCTTCCACGGATTTGCCAGAGCCCTGCCCTTCGCACTTGCGCAGTCTTTCGAGAAAAACGGCGCTCACATTCTCGTCTTCCGCGCCGAAATAGCGCCTGCGGATTTTAAGGGTTATCCCTACCGTCTCGCCATCGAGGTGGAATATCGTTTCGCCGGCCATGAGGTCGCCATCGACATACGCGGCATCAGCAGCGATGACCGGCCCCTGCCTTTCGCCGCCGGCTGGCATCCCTATTTCCGCCTGCCCGGCACGACGTCTATTGACGATCTTCTCCTCACGCTGCCCTCGCGAACGGCCATTGAAACAGACGAAGACCTGATCCCCCTGCGTAACCCAGAGGGCGGGATGGTCAAACGGGACGACACCCGTTTTCTCTTTGCACCGCTGGCCGGCCATGTGCTCGATGTCTGCTTCACCGATCTGATTGCATCCGAAAACGGGCTTTACGAAACGAGGCTCGAAAACCGGCACGACGGTTCGAGCCTGACGGTATGGCAGGAACGCGGGCACATGCATGTCTTCACCGGCGACACGCTGGCCCGTGACAGGCGACACTCCATTGCGCTCGAACCGGTGGAAACGCCCACCAACGCCTTCAACCAGCCGGAACTTGCGGATGCGATTACGCTGCAACCAGGCGAGACGCGAAGCTTCCGCTTCGGCGTCCGTTTCGAGGCGGCACGCTGATCAAGGTTCGATGATCGCTCAGATATGCGTCGTCGGCAGCGATGACGACAGCTTCACCGTCTCCATGGAGATATAGGCGGACATGTCGTAAAGCTGGACGCGGCGCAGGATCTGTTTGTAGACCGTGTCGTAATATTCGACATTCGGCAGCACCAGTTTCAGGATATAGTCGAAATTCCCGGTCAACCGGTGAACCTCGACGATTTCGGGTATGGTGCTGACGGCCGCATGAAACTTGTCCAGCCAGTCTTCGGCATGCAGGCCGGTCCTCACCAGCAGGAAAACCGTAGTCGGCAGATTGATCTTTCGCCGGTCGAGCAGCGCCATCGTGCCCGTCACATAACCTTCCGCCCGCAGCCGCGTGATGCGGCGGGAACAGGCGGATAACGACAGGGAAACCTCCTCCGCGATATCGGCGAGCGGGGTTTCGGCATTCTCCTGGAGAATCGCAAGGATTCGGCGGTCGCGGTCGTCAATCATCCGTAAAGGATGCACCAGTTAACGAAAATACGCAACAAATTTGCGGCATATGCACAAAAAGCGCCTTGCGCTTGCACATATGCCCGGAAATCCCTGTAAAAACGCATGCCGTTTTCGTGACAGCGATGGCATCCTTATATTCAATCAAACTTGATAAGGGGAAAGTTATGAAACGGATCGGCCTGATCGGCGGCATGAGCTGGGAATCCACCGCAACCTATTATCGCATGATCAACGAGGCCGTGCGCGACAGCCGCGGCGGGCTGGTTTCGGCCGACATCGTCATGCATTCGCTTGATTTTTCCGAGGTCGTCGCCCTGCAGAAGGCCGATCGCTGGGATGAGGCCGGTGCGCTTCTGGGTGCGGCCGGCGCGCGCCTTGCCAATGCCGGCGCTGATTGCGTGCTGATCTGCACCAACACCATGCATCTGGTTGCGGACACCGTGGAGAAGATGTCAGGTGTGGCGCTGATCGACATCATCGACGAAACCGCCGCAGCCCTGAAGGCGGACGGACGCCGCAAGCCGCTTCTGCTTGCCACCCGCTACACGATGGAACATGGCTTCTACACCGACCGCATGCGCCGCCACGGCGTCGACGTTGTCGTGCCCGACGCGGAAGACAGAGCTGCGATCCACGACATCATCTTCGGCGAACTCTGCCAGGGCGAGATCAAGTCCTGCTCGCGGGAACGCTATCTCGCCGTCATCGAGAAGGCCCGCGCGCTCGGCGTCGATTCCGTCATTCTCGGCTGCACCGAGATTTCGCTGCTGATCGACCCCGATGCCCTGCCGCTGCCGGGTTACGATTCGACCGCCATTCACGCGAAGGCCGCCGTCGGCTTCGCGCTCGGAAACAAGGCTTTCGACAGAGCCGCATGAATGTGCCGCCTCTTTGCCTATTCCGGTAAACCCGTCTGGCTCGATAGCCTGCTGATCGAGCCGGAAGCATCGCTGGTCAGCCAGTCCATGGCCGCAAGGGAAGCGAAAACCGTCGTCAACGGCGATGGCTGCGGCCTTGGCTGGTATGGCGAACGCGGAACGCCCGGCGTTTTTCGCGATACAAGGCCCGCCTGGTCCGACGCCAATCTGGCAGCGCTTTGCCACCAGCTCCGCTCGGGCATGTTCATGGCCCATGTCCGCTCCGCCACGTCAGGCGAAGTGTCCCGTGCCAACTGCCACCCCTTTGTGCATGGTCGACACCTGTTCATGCATAACGGCCAGATCGGCGGTTACGAACAGATCAGGCGCGATATCGATTCTCTCATTCCCGACGATATCTATGCATCCCGGCGCGGCACCGGCGACAGCGAAGCCATCTTCCTCATCGCCGCCGGCCTTGGCCTCGATGCCGATCCGGTGCGCGCCATTTCTACCGCGCTGCGCCTCTGTCAGGAAAAGATGCTCGCGGCGGGGGTTTCTTCCGCCTTGCGCTTCAGCGCCGTACTGATGGATGGCGATTGCGTGCACGCCTTCCGCTGGTCGAGCGATGACAAGCCGCCGACGCTCTACTGGCGCGGGCTGGAAGAAGGCATTGCGCTGAGTTCGGAGCCCTTTTCCTTCGATTGCACCCCCTGGTGCGCCATTGCGCCGAATACCAGGGTGACGATCCAGGCCGGCGGAATGACGGTGGAACCGTTTCTCCTGCCGTAAACGATGACCGAAACCGGTACTCATACCCGCACCCACCGCAGGTCGGCGCGGCGGCGGAGCTGTCTCATTTATTTTCATTGAATTTTCGCAGGCGTGAAGGCTAGTGTGTGATCCGATAGTTCGAAACAGATTTCAGGACCGGTGAACCACTTCAGAAGTATTGCAGCCTCTTTCCCTTTTCTGACCGATGCCCGGCATCGCAAAGACCAAGCAGATCCGTCGAAGAACGGCGCACACAGGCGATCGATGCCTTCGGCGATCCTTTGAGCGCCGAGAAAAACACTTATTTTTCATTGCGCTAAGCTGTTCAATTTTCCGAAAAAATGCTGTTGCCACGCCTCCATATCGATGCATAAACTGGCATCAGCAAAGGCAAGCCGGATCGACCTCATCAGACCCTCTCCTCCCACCAAGGTGCTGACCGACCAATGATCAATAATCTCAACGCCGCCGATCTTCCCCGCCCCGCCCCGCGCAGTTCCAACCCGGAAATCATGGCGTCGGAAATCATCGAACGCCTCACCTACCGCATCGGCAAGGACGTCAAGGTTGCAAAACCGCATGACTGGCTGACCGCAACCATCCTCGTCGTCCGCGACCGCATTATCGACAAGTGGATGGAATCCACCCGCAAGGCCTATGCCAACAATTCCAAGCGCGTTTATTACCTGTCGCTCGAATTCCTGATCGGCCGCCTGATGCGCGACGCCATCTCCAATATCGGCCTGATGCACGAAATCCGCGATGCCCTGTCTTCGCTCGGCGTCGATCTGGATGTCATCGCCGGGCTGGAGCCGGATGCGGCGCTCGGCAATGGCGGTCTCGGCCGTCTCGCCGCCTGCTTCATGGAATCCATGGCGACCGTCGACATTCCCGCCTATGGCTACGGCATCCGTTACGTGCACGGCCTCTTCCGCCAGCAGATGGCGGATGGATGGCAGGTGGAACTGCCGGAAACCTGGCTGGCGCACGGCAACCCCTGGGAATTCGAGCGCCGCGAAAGCTCCTATGAGGTCGGCTTCGGCGGCTCGGTGGAAACGATCGGCGGTTATGAAGATCCGCAGCGTTTCGTCTGGAAACCGGCTGAACGCGTCATCGCCATGGCTTACGACACGCCGGTCGTCGGCTGGCGCGGCACGCGCGTCAATACGCTGCGCCTGTGGTCGGCGCAGCCGATCGACCCCATTCTGCTGGCCGCCTTCAACGCCGGCGACCATATCGGCGCCTTGCGCGAAAGCAACAAGGCGGAAAGCCTGACGCGGGTTCTCTACCCCGCCGATGCGACGCCGGCCGGTCAGGAACTGCGCCTGCGGCAGGAGTTCTTCTTCTCCTCCGCCTCACTGCAGGACATTCTGCGCCGCCATCTGCAGCAATATCCCGATTTCACCTCGCTGCCCGAGAAGGTCTCGATCCAGCTCAACGACACGCATCCGGCCATTTCCATCGCCGAAATGATGCGTCTTCTGTGCGATGTGCACGGGCTGGAATTCGAGGAAGCCTGGAAGATCACCCAGGGCACCTTCTCCTACACCAATCACACGCTTCTGCCGGAGGCGCTGGAAAGCTGGCCGGTGCCGCTGCTCGAGCGTCTTCTCCCCAGGCATATGCAGATCGTTTATGCGATCAACGCCAACACGCTGGTCTACGCCCGCAAGGAAAAGAAGATGGCGGATCAGCAGATCCGTTCGATCTCTCTCATTGATGAAGGCGGTGAGCGCCGGGTGCGCATGGGCAATCTCGCCTTCATCGGCTCGCATTCCATCAACGGCGTTTCCGCCCTTCATACCGACCTGATGAAAGAAACGGTCTTTGCCGACCTGCACAGCCTTTACCCTGACCGCATCAACAACAAAACCAACGGCATCACACCGCGCCGCTGGCTGATGCAGTGCAATCCGGGCCTCACCAGCCTGCTGCGCGAGACGATCGGCGACGACTTCCTCGACGATGCGGAAAAGCTCACCGCGCTCGACCGTTTTGCCGACGATGCCGGTTTCCGCGAGAAATTCGCCGAGGTGAAGCGTCTGAACAAGGTGCGGCTTGCCAATACGGTGGCGCAGCGCATGGGCATCCGCGTCGATCCCTCGGCCATGTTCGACATCCAGATCAAGCGCATCCATGAATATAAGCGCCAGCTCCTGAACCTGGTGGAGACGGTGGCGCTTTACGACCAGATCCGTTCCCACCCGGAACTGGACTGGGTGCCGCGCGTTAAGTTCTTCGCAGGCAAGGCGGCGCCGAGTTATCACAACGCGAAGCTGATCATCAAGCTTGCCAACGATATCGCCCGGGTCATCAACAACGATCCGGCCGTGCGCGGGCTTCTGAAAGTGGTGTTTGTTCCGAACTATAACGTCTCGCTTGCGGAAATCATGGTTCCCGCCGCCGATCTTTCGGAACAGATTTCGACGGCCGGCATGGAAGCTTCCGGCACCGGCAACATGAAATTCGCGCTCAACGGCGCGCTCACCATCGGCACGCTCGATGGCGCCAATGTCGAGATGCGCGATCATGTCGGCGCAGACAATATCGTCATCTTCGGCATGACGGCGGATGAGGTGGCCAAGGCGCGCGCCGAGGGTCACAATCCCCGTGCGATCATCGAACAATCGGCGGAACTGTCACAGGCTTTGTCGTCGATTGCGTCAGGCGTCTTTTCGCCGGATGATCGTTCCCGCTTCACCGGCCTGATCGACGGGCTCTATAACAGCGACTGGTTCATGGTCGCCGCCGACTTCGACGCCTATGCCAATGCGCAGCGCGAGGTGGATGCGATCTGGAGCGATCCGGACAGCTGGTATGCGAAGACAGTGCGCAACACGGCGCGTATGGGCTGGTTCTCGTCCGACCGGACAATCCGCCAATATGCCACCGAGATCTGGAGAGCCTGATGAAAAAACCGCTCAATTCGGCCGAAGAGAAAAAGACTGGCGAAATCACGAAGGCTGAAATCGAGGCGATCAAGAGCGGTTTGCATTCCAATCCCTTTGCCCTTCTCGGCGTTCACGAAACGCCGGAAGGGTTTTCCGCCCGCTGTTTCATTCCTGGCGCCGAGGAGGTTTCCGTCCTGACGCTGGATGGAAATTTCGTGGGCGAATTGAAGCGGGTCGATCCGGACGGCTTTTTCGAAGGCCGGATCGATCTTTCGAAGCGCCAGCCGGTGCGGTATCGCGCCAGCCGCGACGATGCCGAATGGGCGGTGACCGACCCTTACAGCTTCGGCCCGGTTCTCGGCCCCATGGACGATTATTTCGTCCGTGAAGGGTCGCATCTGCGGCTCTTCGACAGGATGGGCGCGCATCCGCTGAAGCTCGAGGGCGTCGAGGGTTTCCACTTCGCCGTCTGGGCGCCCAATGCGCGGCGTGTTTCCGTCGTCGGTGATTTCAACAATTGGGATGGCCGCCGGCACGTGATGCGGTTCCGCAAGGATACCGGCATTTGGGAAATCTTCGCGCCTGACGTCTATGCCGGCTGCGCCTACAAGTTCGAAATCCTCGGCGCAAACGGCGAGCTTCTACCCCTCAAAGCCGACCCCTATGCCCGCCGCGCCGAGTTGCGACCGAAGAACGCTTCCGTCACCGCGCCGGAACTCACCCAGAAATGGGAAGATCAGGCCCACCGGGAACATTGGGCGCAGGTGGACCAGCGCCGCCAGCCGATCAGCATTTACGAAGTGCATGCCGGCTCCTGGCAGCGCCGCGAGGACGGCACCTTCCTCAGCTGGGACGAACTTGCTGCCCAGCTCATTCCCTATTGCACGGATATGGGTTTCACCCATATCGAGTTCCTGCCGATTACCGAACATCCCTATGACCCCTCCTGGGGTTACCAGACGACCGGGCTTTATGCGCCATCCGCCCGTTTCGGCGATCCGGAGGGCTTTGCGCGTTTCGTCAACGGCGCCCACAAGGTCGGCATCGGGGTGATCCTCGACTGGGTCCCGGCGCATTTTCCGACCGACGAGCACGGGTTGCGCTGGTTCGACGGCACGGCACTTTACGAACATGCCGATCCGCGTCAGGGTTTTCATCCCGACTGGAACACGGCCATCTATAATTTCGGCCGCATCGAGGTGATGTCCTACCTCATCAACAATGCGCTTTATTGGGCCGAGAAATTCCATCTCGACGGCCTGCGCGTCGATGCGGTCGCCTCGATGCTCTATCTCGATTATTCCCGCAAGGAAGGCGAGTGGATCCCCAATGAATATGGCGGACGGGAAAATCTCGAATCCGTCCGTTTCCTGCAGAAGATGAATTCCCTCGTCTACGGCACCCATCCGGGCGTCATGACCATTGCCGAGGAATCCACCTCCTGGCCGAAAGTATCCCAGCCCGTCCACGAGGGCGGCCTCGGCTTCGGCTTCAAATGGAACATGGGCTTCATGCACGATACGCTGAGTTATTTCTCGCGCGAGCCGGTGCATCGCAAGTTCCACCATCAGGAGCTGACCTTCGGCCTGCTTTACGCCTTCAGCGAAAATTTCGTGCTGCCGCTTTCCCATGACGAGGTGGTGCATGGCAAGGGTTCGCTGATCGCCAAGATGTCCGGCGACGACTGGCAGAAATTCGCCAATCTGCGCTCCTATTACGCCTTCATGTGGGGTTATCCCGGCAAGAAGCTGCTGTTCATGGGGCAGGAATTCGCACAATGGAGCGAATGGAGCGAAAAGGGCTCGCTCGACTGGAACCTGCGCCAATATCCGATGCACGAGGGCATGCGCCGCCTCGTGCGCGATCTCAACCTCACCTACCGTTCAAAACCCGCTTTGCACGCCCGCGACTGCGAACCCGAAGGTTTCCGCTGGCTGGTGGTCGATGACCACGACAATTCCGTTTTCGCCTGGCTACGTATGGCGCCGGGTGAAAAGCCGGTGGCGGTCATCTGCAATCTCACGCCGGTCTATCGGGAAAACTATTATGTGCCGCTTCCGCTTGCGGGGCGGTGGAGGGAGATTCTCAACACCGATGCCGAAATCTACGGCGGCAGCGGCAAGGGAAATGGCGGACGTGTTCAGGCGGTCGATGCTGGCGGCGATATCGGGGCGATGCTCGTCCTGCCGCCGCTTGCCACGATCATGCTCGAACCGGAAAACTGACAGACAGAGAGGGAGGACACCATGTCGGAAAAAAGAGTTCAGCCTTTGGCACGTGATGCAATGGCCTATGTCCTCGCGGGCGGCAGAGGAAGCCGCCTGAAGGAACTGACGGACCGCCGGGCGAAACCCGCCGTCTATTTCGGCGGCAAGGCGCGCATCATTGATTTCGCGCTTTCCAACGCGCTCAATTCCGGCATTCGCCGCATCGGCGTCGCCACCCAATACAAGGCGCACTCCCTCATCCGCCACCTGCAGCGCGGCTGGGACTTCTTCCGCCCCGAGCGTAACGAGAGCTTCGACATTCTGCCGGCCTCGCAGCGCGTTTCCGAGACGCAATGGTATGAGGGCACCGCCGACGCGGTTTACCAGAACATCGATATCATCGAGCCCTATGCGCCCGAATATATGGTCATCCTCGCGGGCGACCACATCTATAAAATGGACTACGAATACATGCTGCAGCAGCATGTCGATTCCGGTGCGGACGTGACGATCGGCTGCCTTGAAGTGCCGCGCATGGATGCGACGGGCTTTGGCGTGATGCATGTGAATGAAAAAGACGAGATCATCGATTTCATCGAAAAACCAGCCAACCCGCCCGGTATTCCCGGCAATGAAGACCTGGCGCTCGCTTCCATGGGCATCTATGTCTTCCACACGAAATTCCTGATGGAAGCGCTGCGCCGCGACGCCGCCGACCCGACTTCCAGCCGCGACTTCGGCAAGGACATCATTCCCTATATCGTGAAGCACGGCAAAGCCGTCGCCCATCGTTTCGCCGATTCCTGCGTGCGTTCGGATTTCGAGCATGGTCCCTACTGGCGCGACGTCGGCACGATCGACGCCTACTGGCAGGCCAATATCGACTTGACGGATGTGGTGCCGGACCTCGATATCTACGACAAGTCCTGGCCGATCTGGACCTATGCGGAAATCACTCCGCCGGCGAAATTCGTGCATGACGATGAAAATCGCCGCGGTTCGGCCGTTTCTTCGGTCGTCTCCGGCGACTGCATCATTTCCGGTGCGTCGCTGCAGCGCAGCCTGCTGTTTACCGGTGTGCGCGCCAATTCATACTCCCGCCTTGAGAATGCCGTAGTACTGCCGAGTGTGAAGATCGGGCGTCATGCCCAGCTCAGCAATGTCGTCATCGACCATGGCGTGGTCATTCCGGAAGGACTGATTGTAGGAGAAGACCCAGAACTGGATGCCAGACGTTTCCGCCGTACCGAAAACGGCATTTGCCTTATCACCCAATCGATGATCGACAAGCTGGACCTGTAGAGCCCATGAATGTCCTTTCGGTTTCATCCGAAATCTATCCCCTGATCAAGACCGGAGGGCTCGCCGACGTTGCCGGCGCGCTCCCCATCGCGCTGGAAGCGCACGGCGTCACGACGCGGACATTGATACCCGGATATCCGGCGGTGAAGGCCGCCGTGACGGACCCCGTCAAATGTCTGGAATTCACCGACCTGCTCGGTGAAAAAGCCGATGTTCTCGAAGTGCGGCATGAGGGGCTCGACCTCCTCATTCTCGATGCGCCCGCCTATTACGAGCGCTCCGGCGGCCCCTATCTCGACCAGACCGGCAAGGATTATCCTGATAACTGGAAGCGCTTCGCGGCGCTGTCGCTGGCGGCGGCCCGCATTGCCGCCGGCACGCTTCCCGGCTGGCGGCCGGATATGGTGCATGCCCATGACTGGCAGGCCGCGATGGCGCCGGTCTATATGCGTTATGCTGAAACGCCCGAAATTCCGAGCCTTCTCACCATCCACAACATTGCCTTCCAGGGCCAGTTCGGCGCGAATATTTTCAGCAAGCTTGGCCTGCCCGCCCATGCCTTCGGCATGGAAGGCATCGAATATTACAACGATGTCAGCTTCCTGAAGGGCGGCATGCAGACGGCGACGGCGCTCAGCACCGTCAGCCCGTCCTATGCCGAGGAAATCCTCACCCCGCAATTCGGCATGGGCCTGCACGGCGTCATCGGCAGCCGCGCCCATGTGCTGCACGGCATCGTCAACGGCATCGACGCCGATGTCTGGAACCCGGCAACGGACCATCTGATCCACGACAATTATTCGGCCGCCAATCTCAAGAACCGCGCGCTGAACAAGAAAGCTGTCGCCGAACATTTCCGCATTGACGACGATGACAGCCCGCTTTTCTGCATCATCTCCCGCCTCACCTGGCAGAAGGGCATCGATCTCATGGCGGAAGCCGTGGACGAGATCGTTTCCCTCGGCGGCCGTCTGGTGGTGCTCGGCGCGGGTGAAGTGGCGCTGGAAGGCGCGCTTCTGGCGGCGGCGTCCCGCCACCATGGCCGCGTCGGCGTTGCCGTCGGTTACAACGAACCGCTGTCGCATCTGATGCAGGCGGGCTGCGATGCGATCATCATTCCCTCGCGTTTCGAACCCTGCGGCCTCACCCAGCTTTACGCGCTGCGCTACGGCTGCGTACCGGTCGTCGCCCGCACCGGCGGCCTTGCCGACACGGTGATCGACGCCAACCATGCCGCCATCGCCAATAAATCGGCGACCGGCGTGCAATTTTCACCCGTCACGCTCGATGGTCTGAAACAGGCGATCCGCCGGACCGTCCGTTATTACCACGACCCGAAACTGTGGACACAAATGCAGAAACTCGGAATGAAATCCGATGTTTCCTGGGAAAAGAGCGCCGGTCTTTACGCCGCGCTTTACAGCCAGCTTATTTCGAAAGGCCATTGAAACAATGATCAAGACTGTTCAGACAACGCCCTATCAGGACCAGAAGCCGGGCACTTCAGGCCTGCGCAAGAAGGTGCCAGTCTTCGCCCAGGAAAATTACGCCGAGAACTTCATCCAGTCGATCTTCGACGCGCTCGAGGGCTTTGAGGGCCAGACGCTGGTGATCGGCGGCGATGGCCGTTATTACAACCGCGAAGTCATCCAGAAGGCGATCAAGATGGCCGCCGCCGCCGGTTTTGGCAGGGTGCTGGTCGGTCAGGGCGGCATTCTCTCGACGCCTGCCGCCTCCAACGTCATCCGCAAATACAAGGCTTTCGGCGGCATCGTGCTTTCCGCCAGCCATAATCCCGGCGGCCCGAACGAAGATTTCGGCATCAAATACAACATCGGCAATGGCGGCCCCGCACCGGAAAAGATCACCGATGCGATCTATGCCCGCTCGAAGGTCATCGACAGCTATAAAATCTCCGACGCCGCCGATATCGATCTCGACAGGGTGGGCAGCTTCAAGGTGGACGAGCTGACGGTCGAGGTGATCGACCCGGTTGCCGATTACGCCGCCCTGATGGAAGAACTGTTCGATTTCGACGCCATCCGCGCGCTCATCGCCGGCGGCTTTAAGGTCGTGGTCGATTCCATGAGCGCCGTCACCGGCCCCTATGCCGTGGAAATCATCGAAAAGCGCCTCGGCGCGCCGAAGGGTTCCGTCCGCAACGCAACGCCGCTGCCGGATTTCGGCGGCCACCACCCCGACCCGAACCTGGTGCACGCCAAGGAGCTTTATGACGATGTCATGAGCGCGGAAGGTCCAGATTTCGGCGCGGCGTCGGATGGCGACGGCGACCGCAACATGGTGGTCGGCAAGGGCATGTTCGTCACTCCCTCCGACAGCCTCGCCATCATCGCGGCCAATGCCAAACTCGCCCCCGGTTATGCCGCCGGCATTTCCGGCATCGCCCGCTCGATGCCGACGAGCGCGGCAGCGGACCGTGTGGCCGAAAAGCTCGGCCTTGGCATGTATGAAACGCCGACCGGCTGGAAATTCTTCGGCAATCTCATGGATGCCGGCAAGGTGACGATCTGCGGTGAAGAAAGCTTCGGCACCGGCTCCAACCATGTGCGCGAAAAGGACGGCCTGTGGGCCGTGCTCTACTGGCTGAACATCGTCGCCGCGCGCAAGGAAAGCGTGAAGGACATCGTCACAAAACACTGGGCCGAATATGGCCGCAACTATTATTCCCGCCATGACTATGAGGAAGTGGATTCGGACGCCGCCAACACGCTGGTCGCCACCCTGCGCGAAAAACTCGCCACACTTCCCGGCACCAGCTACGGCAATCTGAAGGTCGCGGCGGCGGATGATTTTGCCTATCACGATCCGGTCGATCAGTCGGTCAGCAAAAATCAGGGTATCCGCATCCTGTTCGAAGGCGGCTCGCGCATCGTGCTGCGCCTTTCCGGCACGGGCACTGCGGGCGCCACACTTCGCCTCTATGTCGAGCGTTACGAGCCGGATGCAGCCCGTCACGGCATCGAAACGCAGGAGGCGCTTGCTGACCTGATTTCCGTTGCCGATACGATCGCCGGCATCAAGGCCCATACCGGCCGCAACGCACCGAGCGTTATTACCTGAGGGTTTTGTTCAGTTGCATCCGCCGTTGCTGGAGAGGCACAGAATCGAAAAAACGGGAGGCGGCCACAAGGCCGTCTGAGAGTAGTAACAGACCTCTCTCCAAACTCGACGTCATCCTCGGCCTCGTGCCGAGGATCTGCCAACGTATCGCCCAATCAATGCGTAGCAGATGCTCGGGACAGGCCCGAGCATGACGGAGGAGAGGTTTTGGGTTCGCCATCGATCACAGGCGGACGCATACCCGCCTTCCATTACCGGCCACTTTCTACCGTTACGAAGAAGAAACAACTATCCCCGGAGAGACAGACCATGCAGACACCTTCCGTTTTCCCCAAAGGTGCAATCCAGACGGAAAACGGAATGGAATTCACGGTCTATTCCCGGCACGCCTCGCAGATCGATCTCTGCCTTTTCGATGCGAAGGGCGAGAAAGAAACGGCGCGTTTGCCGATGACGCGCGGTGAAGATGACGTTCACCGGTTGACCGTCTCCGATGCCGGCCCCGGCACGCGATACGGTTTTCGCGCTCACGGCATTTACGCCCCCGAACACGGCCTCTGGTTCGACCCTGCGAAATTGCTGCTCGACCCCTATGCCACGGAGATCGACCGCCCCTTCCGGCACGATCCCGCGCTTTGCGCCTTTGGTGCGGAGACCGGCGGGATCATGCCGAAGGCGATCCTTTCACAGCATGAGCCGGTCAGGCGTCAACCGCCGCTTTTTGCCGAAGGCGGGCTGATTTACGAACTCGCCGTCAAATCCTTCACCCGGCTGCATCCTGAAGTGCCGGAAGAGATCAGGGGCACCGTTGCCGCACTTGCCCATCCCGCCATTGTCGCGCACCTGAAAAAAATCGGCGTCGATGCGGTGGAGTTGATGCCGATCACCGCCTGGATCGACGAGCGCCACCTGCCGCCGCTCGGCCTTTCCAATGCCTGGGGTTATAATCCCGTCGGCTTCATGGCGCTCGATCCACGCCTCTGCCCCGGCGGCGTGCGGGAATTGCGCGACACGATTGCGGCACTGCATGCGCAAGGCATCGGCGTCATTCTCGATCTCGTCTTCAACCATACGGGCGAAAGCGATATTGAAGGTTCGATCCTGTCGTTGCGCGGGCTCGACAACCTCACCGCCTTCCGCCACCCGCCGGGAAAGCCGGGCGCGCTGGTCAACGATACCGGCACCGGCAATACGGTTGCCTGCGATCATCCCTATATTCGCCAGCTCATCGTCGATTCCCTCCGGCATTTCGTTCTGGCTGCCGGGGTGGACGGCTTCCGTTTCGATCTCGCGCCCGTACTCGGGCGAACGGCCCACGGCTTCGACATGGCGAGCGAGACGCTTGCGGCCATGCATTCGGATCCCGTGCTTTACGACCGCGTGCTGATCGCCGAACCATGGGATATCGGCCCCGGCGGATATCAGCTCGGCAATTTCCCCGAAAGCTTTCTGGAATGGAACGACCGCGCCCGCGACGATATGCGCCGCTTCTGGCGCGGCGACGCCGGCGCCAGCGGGGCGCTGGCCGACGCCCTTTCCGGGTCTTCGTCGATCTTTTCCCGCCATGGCCGCTTAAACAGCCGCAGCGTCAATTTTCTCGCCGCCCATGACGGTTTCACGCTGTTCGATCTCGTCAGCCACGAACACAAGCACAATCAGAAAAACGGCGAGAACAATCGCGACGGTCACAATGAAAACCACTCCTGGAACAATGGTTTCGAAGGCCTGACGGATGATCCTGCCATTGTCGCCGCCCGCATTGCGGATGTGAAGGCGCTGCTTTCCACCCTGTTCGTCAGCCGCGGCGTCTTGATGCTGACCGCCGGCGATGAGGGCGGCCGCAGCCAGCATGGCAACAACAACGCCTATTGTCAGGACAATGACATCACCTGGGTCGACTGGTCATCGCTTGTCCCCGAACTGATCGATCACACCGCATTTCTCGCAGCGCTTCGCAAACGCTTCGACGTCTTTTCCGAGACCGGCTTCTTTTCCGGCAGCGGCGATGTGACATGGCTTGCCCCGGGCGGGGAGCCTATGACGGTTACGGACTGGGAAAGCCCGGATGGACCGGCCTTCGCCATGGTGCTTTCAACATCGGACCGGGAAACGGGCGACGAGGCCGAGCTTGCGGTTCTCATCAATCGCGGTCGCGACGTCGTTCCTTTCACGCTGCCCGGCGATGGCTGGTGCGCCATCGGCACGGATTTCGGCAATCCCGCCTTTCTGCCAGCTCGTTCCGTAGTGTTTTATCTGCGCAGTTGATCCCTTCACGTCGCCAGCCGTATAAGTCCCTGGAAACAATGCGGACGAGGTAACATGACAAAAGAAATTGCGCTGGCGGAGATGAAGGGCCGCGTCGGCACGGAAATGGGTGTTTCCGACTGGATCACCGTCGACCAGACGATGATTGACGCCTTCGCAAAGGCGACGCTGGACGAACAGTTCATCCACACCGACCCGGAACGCGCCAAAGCGGAAAGCCCCTTTGGCGGCACCATCGCGCATGGGTTCCTGACGCTGTCGCTGCTTTCGGCCCTGAATTACGATGCCCTGCCCCGCATCCGCGAACAGACCATGGGCATCAACTACGGCTTCGATGCCGTTCGTTTCGTTACCCCGGTCAAAAGCGGTGCGCGGGTGCGCGGCCGCTTCACGCTGGCGGAGGCGCGTTTTCGCGGCGCGGCCATGTTGATGACGACCTATGACGTGGCGGTGGAAATCGAAAACGAGAAAAAGCCGGCGCTTACCGCACGCTGGACCACCATCAGCCAGTTCAACCCGGAGGACAGGCCGGAAGACGCCTGAAACCGCCGCAAGGGAGAGACCGCATGCATGACGAAGCCGTAAGGAGTGCGTTTCTCGTGCAGGCAAGAGCCTGCGACAGCCTCGGCTCGCCCTTTACCGCACGGCTCTGCCGCGCTGTGGCGGCAAGGCTCGACCGCGATACCGAGGTGGGCGAGCGGATTTTATCCTGGCCCGGCGATGTCGGCCCCTCGGGCGATTCCGTTCCCCTGCGGCTGGCGGGCGCCCTGCATGCGCTCGCCATCGAGGAAAAGATCGCGCCGCTTGCCGATATTGCGCCGGAAGACGAAGAAGCGCTCTGGCAGGCTTGCGCCAGCGCCCTGCGTTTTCATTCCGCCTTCATCCTCGACCGGTTGAAATCACCGCCGCAAACCAACGAGGTTCGCCGTTCCGCCGTTCTGCTGCCGGGCTTTCTTTCGATTGCGGCACTGACCGGCAAGCCGCTGGTGCTTTCCGAAGTCGGAGCCAGCGCAGGCCTCAACCTGCAATTCGACCGTTACCGATATCGCCTCGGCGACCTCACCTGGGGTGAGCAATCCGATGTTTTCCTGTCACCGGAATGGCGCGGCGACACACCCGCCCATGAGCGGATCGAAATTATCGAGCGTGCCGGCTGCGATCTCAACCCGCTCGACCCGTCATCCGCCGAAGATCGCCTGCGGCTGATGTCCTATGTCTGGGCCGATCAGACAGACCGGCTGGAGCGAACCGCCGCCGCCCTGCGGATAGCCGTGGAACATGGTCTGCATGTCGAGAAGGCGGACGCGGTCGACTGGCTGAAACGCCGCTTTGCCACGCAATATCCGGGTGCTGCCCATGTCGTCTATCATTCCGTCGCCTGGCAATATCTGCCCGATGGATTGAAACAGGCAGGCGAGGCTGTGATTGCCGAAGCTGGAACCCGCGCCACGCCGGATGCCCCGCTTGCCCGGCTGCAAATGGAGGCGGATGCGACGCCGGGTAGCGCCGCCATTACCCTGCAGATATGGCCGACCGGCGAGAAACAGGAAATCGGCCGGGCCGATTTCCATGGACGATGGGTGGAATGGCGGGGCTGGATGGCGGGTTAAACCGCCACGTCCTCAGCCGCTTCCTGCAACAGCCCGCCGACATATTCCGCAAAGGAACGCCAGCATTCCACCCGGAACGTATCGTCCGCCGTGCGCAGCAGCACCACTTCCGCCTTGCCGAAAACGGTGCGTGAGCACGCGCCGACGGGGAACTTTGCGAGAGAAAGATCCTGCGGGCAGCCGGCATTGAGTGCCGCTTCCGCACCGGCACCGGAGACGATGACGGCCGTGTTGCGGTGGGAAATATCGGTTGCCGAAAACAGGCCGGAGACGCCGGCGAGAGCCGCCATCAGGTCGCTCTCGCCCTGATCGATCACCAGCCATTCATCCGGCCCGAGCCAGAGGGCGGACCGCAGGCCCGAGGTGACGGAGCTTTTCGGGTGGGCAGGCAGGGCAAGACCGAGCGCTTCCGAAAGTGCCGGCAGGGCGCTTTCCCGGGCGCGCAGCGACAGCCGCGCGGCGGAAGCTGCGGGTTTCAGCGAAACGAAGGGCGAGCCGCCGTGAAAATCCTCGAGCACGGATTTGCGTTTTGCGTGAAGTTTGTCAGCCATTGAGACGGGCTCCTTCCTTGTCGAGGAAGACCATGTCGGTCACTTCGACGGCAATGGTTTTATCGGCGAGCGGAATGTAGAGCGTTTCGCCCATGCGCGCCCTGCCATCCGCCACCAATGCGAAAGCGATGGAATGGCCGAGATTTTCCGACCAGTAAGCGGAGGTGACATGGCCGAGCATGGTCATGGGCTTCGGCTGATTTGGATCGACAACGATCTGGCCGCCCTCGTCCGGAACGATCAGCCGGTCTTTTGTCTTCAGGCCGACAAGCTGTTTGCGGCCGGAGCGCGTGAGATCGGGACGTTTCAGCCCGCGAATGCCGACGAAATCCGCTTTCTTCTTGGAAACGGCCCAGGCAAGCCCGGCATCGTCAGGCGTCACCGTGCCGTCCGTATCCTGCCCGACGATGATATAGCCCTTTTCCGCACGCAGGATATGCATGGTCTCGGTGCCATAAAGGCAGCCGCCCACGGCTTCCGCCCTTTCGCGGATCGCCGACCAGACGGCTGCGCCATAATCAGCCGGAACGTTGATTTCGAAACCGAGTTCGCCGGTGAATGACACGCGGAAGAGCCGCGTCGGCACGCCGCAGAAGGTGCCTTCGGCCACCGCCATATGCGGGAAGGCCTCCGGCGAGAGATCGATGCCCTCGACGAATGGCGCGATAACCTCACGCGCCTTCGGCCCCTGCACGGCAATCACGGCCCATTGTTCGGTGGCCGAGGTGAGCCAGACATTGAGATCGGGGAATTCGGTCTGGAGATAATCTTCCATGTGCTGGAGAACGCGCGGCGCGCCGCCCGTGGTCGTCGTCACATGGAAACGGTCCTCGGCAAGACGGCCGACAACGCCGTCGTCGTAAACGAAACCGTCTTCGCGGGTCATGATGCCGTAACGGCAGCGGCCGGGTTTCAGCGTATCCCAGGCATTGGTGTAGATGAGGTTCAGGAACTTCGCCGCATCCGGGCCGACCACTTCGATCTTGCCAAGCGTGGAGGCATCGAACACGCCGACGCTTGTCCGAACCGTCTTGCATTCGCGGTTGATCGCCTCATGCATGTCCTCGCCCGCCCGCGGGAAGAACCAGGCGCGTTTCCAGTTGCCGACATCCTCGAACACCGCACCGGCCGCAAGCTCTTCCTCGTGCATCGGCGTCTTGCGGGCAGGATCGAACAGCGCGCCGCGCGAATGGTTGATGAGCGTGCCGAAGGTAACAGGCGTATAGGGCTGGCGGAAGGTGGTGAGACCGACCTTGGGCAAATCCCGGCCAAGTGCTTCAGATGCGATGGCAAGGCCATGCATATTGGACATCTTGCCCTGATCGGACGCCATGCCATTGGTGGTGAAGCGCTTGATATGCTCGACGGAATGCATGCCCTCGCGCACGGCGAGGCGGATATCCTTGGCGCAGACATCGTGCTGGAAATCGATGAAGGCCTTGACGCCGGTGCCCTCACCCGCGCCTTCGGCCGCACCGATCATGCCGCCTGTCCAAATCCTGGCATTCTCGCCGGAAAACTCCGCGCCGCCGCCACCGGCAGCCGCAGCCTCGGCAATCAGCGCGGAAAGATCGTCCGTGCCGTTGCAGGCGCCGATGGAAACACCGTTCTGCACATGGATATCTGGCAGGAAACGCTGGTTAGCCGCGTCAAACTTCAGCTTGCCGCGCGATTGCGAGAAGAGATGCACCGATGGCGTCCAGCCGGCGGAAACGACAAGCGCATCGATGGCGATCTTGCGCTTGTTGGAGCCGCCATTGCGGCCAACTGTCATGGAAGACACACGCAGGCGGCCGGCGGTATTGTAAACGCTATGGCCCGCCAGCACTTCGATGCCGAGCGCCCGCGCCTCATCCAGCAGGCGCTGATCCGGGTTCTCGCGGCAATCGACGATGGCGGCGATCTTCACCCCGGCCTTTTTCAGATCGAAGGCCGTCTCATAGGCCGAATCATGGGCGGTGTAGACGCCGACATTTTGGCCCACGGCGACGCCGTAGTGGTTGAGATAGGTGCGTGCGGCCGAGGCCAGCATGATGCCGGGGCGGTCATTATTGGCAAAGACCATGTGGCGTTCGATCGCACCCGCCGCCAGCACGACCTTTTTGGCGCGCACCTGCCACAGCCGCTCGCGCGGCTGGTGTCTGGCGGGCGTGGCGAGATGATCGGTCACCCGCTCGGCCAACGCCACGAAATTGTGGTTGTAATAACCGAAGGCGGTGGTGCGCATCAGAACCCGCACATTGGGCATGGATTGAAGCTCGGCAAGAACCTTCTGCGCCCATTCATAACCGGGCAGACCGTCGATGACAGTACCAGTGTCGAAACGCAGCGCGCCGCCGACTTCGGCATTTTCATCGACCAGAATAACGCTGACGCCCGTTTTCGCGGCAGCAAGCGCCGCGGTCAGACCAGCGACGCCGGCGCCGGCCACCAGCACGTCGCAATGGGCATAACGGCCGGAATAATGATCCGCATCCGGCTCGCTCGGCGCCTTGCCGAGACCGGCGGCGCGGCGGATCAGCGGTTCGTAAATCCTGTGCCAGGCGGCCTTCGGCCACATGAAGGTCTTATAATAAAAACCGGCCGCGAACATCGGCGACAGGAGGTCGTTGATCGCACTCAGATCGAAGGATAGCGACGGGAAACGGTTCTGCGAGGCGATGATCGCGCCGTCGAACACTTCCTGCACCGTGGCGCGAACATTGGGCTGCTTGCGCAGGCTGTCCCGCGACACATCGATCAGCGCATTCGGCTCTTCCGGCCCGGCGGAAAGAAAGCCGCGCGGCCGGTGATATTTGAACGAGCGGCCGATCAGATGCACGCCATTGGCCAGAAGCGCCGACGCGACGGTATCTCCCTCCAGCGCCGGATAGATCTTGCCATCGAAGGTGAAGCGCGCGGTTCTGGCCGGCGTCAGTCGGCCGGCGCCCTTGATACGATAATCGCCGCTCATTGCCCGGCTCCCTTTGCTGCGGCAAGGACCGTCTCAGTATCGGGTTTCGGCTCACCCGCCTTGTAGGTCATCAGGAATTTGTCGCTGACCGAATCGCGGGCGGCGTTGAAGAAGCGGCCGCAGCCGTGAATGTGACGCCAGCGCTCGAAAACGAGGCCCTTGTCATTGTCGCGAATGAAGAAATATTCGGCGAAGGCCTCGTCGGAAATATCGGCGATGTTTTCCGGCCGGGCAATATGGGCTTCGCCCGCCCAGCGGAATTCCAGTTCGGAACGGTCTTCCCCGCAATAGGGGCAATGGATCAGAAGCATCGTCGCTCCACCTAGAGAGAATTTTCCGGAAGTATGGTTCCGGCGGGTTGGTCACACAGCCGCTTCCCCATGGCTACGAAAGGGGAAAGCCGCTTTAAAAGCTGCTCGAAATTATCGAAAGGGCGTAGCGCCGAGGCCCGGCCCATATTGACGATGGCAACCGCCATCATGTCGGTGTCGATTGCGAAGGGGTAATCCTGCTCGCCATCTTCCTTCTCGCCGACAAAATAAACCATCTTGTTCGCGAGACTCGGAGCACAGAGAAGCAGGCCTTTTTCCGCCACGAAAGGCCAGTCTTTCTCACCCTGCATCTTCGCAATCTTCTGGCTGCGAAAATCCTTGGCCTCGGGAATGACGCTGCCGACGGGCACGGCCACGGCCGCGCCCGATATGTTGATCGCAAGCATGGCCGCCGCCAGCATCAATGCGCCACCGCGGCAGCGGCAGCCTCATCGATAAGACGGCCGGTGCGGAAACGGTCGAGCGTCAAACCAGCCGCCAGACGATGCGGTTCACCCCGCGCAATGAGATGCGCGAAGAGGTTCGCCGAACCCGGCGTCGCCTTGAAGCCGCCCGTGCCCCAGCCGCAATTGACAAAGAGGTTCGGCACCGGCGTCACGCTCTGGATCGCCGAGCGGTCAGGCGTGTTGTCGGTAATGCCGCCCCATTGCCGCATCATCTTGACGCGGCGGAAGATCGGGAACAGCTCGCAGATCGCGTCGAGCGTGTGGGTGATGATCTGCAGGCCACCGGTCTGGGAATAGGAGTTATATTGGTCGGTGCCCGCGCCGATGACCAGCTCGCCCTTGTCAGATTGCGAAATATAGGCGTGGACCGTGTTGGACATCACCACACAGGGGAAGATCGGCTTCAGCGGTTCCGAAACCAGGGCCTGCAGCGGGTTTGAATGCAACGGAACACGCACGTCAGCCATTTTCATGATGACGGAGGAATGACCGGCGGCGGAAACGCCGATTTTCTTCGCACCGATGAAGCCGCGATTGGTCTCCACACCCGTCACCGCCCCGTCCGGCCCACGGCGGATGCCCGTAACCTCGCAGTTCTGGATGATGTGCACGCCGCGGTCCGAAGCCGCACGGGCATAACCCCAGGCCACCGCATCGTGGCGCGCCGTGCCGCCCCGGCGCTGGAGTGCTGCGCCATTGATCGGGTAACGGGCATTGCCTGATATATCGAGCGGCGGACAATAGGCTTTCGCCTGCTCCGGCGTCAGCCACTCATTGTCGATGCCATAAAGACGGTTGGCATTGATGTGGCGGCTGAAGGACTGCCGGTCATGGATATTGTGCGACAGCATCATCACGCCGCGCGCCGAATACATGACGTTGTAATTGAGATCCTGGCTCAGGCCTTCCCACAGTTTCAGGGAATGCTCGTAAATATCCATGCTCTCTTCATAGAGATAGTTGGAGCGGATGATGGTGGTGTTACGGCCGGTATTGCCGCCGCCAAGCCAGCCTTTTTCCAAGACAGCGACATTGGTAATGCCGTGTTCCTTGGCAAGGTAATAGGCAGCGCCGAGACCGTGGCCGCCGCCGCCGATAATGATGACATCATAATCCTTGCGCGGCTCTGGTGAGGCCCATTGCGCATCCCACCCCTTATGACCCCTGAGCGCCTCACGCGCCACGGCAAAAACGGAATATTTGCGCATTCGCAATCTGCTCCTCAAGAACCGGCCAGAGTCCGGAAACATAGTCCCGATCCGTATCATACACATGGCAAATCGGGATGGGAGGCAATATCCATTTTGCGACGTCGCGATGATTTTGTTTCGACATTGCGGGGCCGAATTCCGGGCACACAGCATTTTGCGGGCTGATTATGCGCTACCGGCTGGACTTGCTGCAAATGATCTGTTATTGCACGTCACCAATCGCCCGGCTCGACAGCCGAACGAACGATTTTTTATTTGCGTGCGGATGCCTTATTCACATAGCAAATCAACCAAACCAAAGGAACGGGATTCACGTGCAGGTACTAGTCCGCGACAATAACGTTGATCAGGCGCTCCGCGCCCTGAAGAAAAAGATGCAGCGCGAAGGCATTTTCCGTGAAATGAAGATGCGCGATTATTACGAAAAGCCCTCCCAGAAGCGCGCCCGCGAAAAGGCTGAAGCCGTTCGCCGCGTTCGCAAGCTGGCACGCAAGCGTGCACAGCGCGAAGGTCTGGTTGCAGGCCCCCGCGCAGGCCGTTAATAGGCCGTCTTTTGGACGTTTTTGAATGCTTGTTGGGCGGGGGCGATCAATTCGCCGCCGCTCTTTGTGTTTGTGGCCGGAGAAAGTTCTTGAGAACGACCGTGAGACCGGCCTGCGAGGGAACCCACACCGAATGATCGCTGTCGACGCCTGTGTTGTGAAAAACTCCGATGCTTCCGCGCGTCGGGTGCCATTAAAAAGCAACAGAGGGTTCCGCGCTTCTCTGGTCGTCTGCACTGTTCTGGCCGGTCTTTCCGGCTGCGCGACATCCAACCAGACGGAAGATGTGTTCAGGATCGACCGCGCCCAGGGCTCGCAGGAAAACATCGCCTCGCTCACCTCGGTCATCAACGCCAATCCGCAGGATCCGGAAGGCTACAACGTCCGTGGCTCCGCTTACGGACGCGCCGGCGATTCGCGCCGCGCCATCGAGGATTTCAACAAGGCGCTGCAGCTGAACCCGCGCTTCTACCAGGCCTATGCCAACCGCGCGCTGGTCTACCGCAATACCGGGCAACAGCAGCAGGCCCTGCAGGATTACAACGCCGCCCTGCAGATCAATCCCAGCTACGATGTGGCGCTGATCGGCCGCGGCAATCTTTACCGCCAGTCCGGACGCGTCGAGGAAGCCTTCAACGACTTCTCCCGCGCCATCGAGCTTGAAACCACCGACGGACGCGCCTGGCACAATCGCGGCCTGATCTACCAGCTGCGCAACCAGCATGCCCAGGCCATCGAGGACTTCTCCAAGGCGATCTCGCTCTCCTCGACCTCGCCGGAACCCTATAACGGCCGCGGCCTTTCTTATGTCGCGCTGAATGACGACGAAAACGCCTTTGCCGATTTCAACCACGCCATCTCGCTGGACGGCAATGTGGCGGAATCCTGGGCCAACCAGGCGCTTGTTTATGAGCGTCGCGGCGAGATGGCCAAGGCCGCCAAGTCCTATGGGCATGCGGCCCGGCTCGACCCGAAATACAAGCCGGCGCTCGACGGCGTTGCCCGCACACGCGGCGCCGGCGCCTCCTGAGTGCGAAGAGAAGCAAACAAAAAAAGCCGGCGGTGAACACCAGCCGGCTTTTTTATGGGAAACGCTGAAACCTCAATGGCTGTCGCGACGTGCCTCGGGCGCAGCGTCAACCGCCCATAATTCCGCCTGCACCGCGTTTTGAAACTCCATGACCTCGCGCCGCATGGCGGCGTCCTCATAGCCAAGCGCCGTCAGACGGGCGGCCAGTTCGCGGCACTCCCTGCGCCAGAAATCATTCGCCTCCACACCATGCAGCCGGTCGAGCATGGTTGCACATCTTTTTACGTCGGCAATGCGGTTCTTTGCCGGAAAGGCGATTACTTCTGAACTCGTTGTCACGCGGGCACCTTGCTCTTGCTGAGGAATCAATACCGACTTTTTAAAGGCGAGATGGTTAACGAAGTCTGCAGAGGGGGTCAGACAGCCAATAATGGCCGCAAGAGAAGGATTTTATGCCTCTCAAAAGCATGAAATTGCCCGGGGATGCAGCCCCGATTGGGGGAAGCCATCGATTACCAAGCAATTTACCAATCAAGATTACCGAAATTTCATGCCGCAGGAGTTAGAAGAAGTATATGTGTGTTGAAACAGCACCGGTCTCATCGTATATTTCTTGCAAAGAAAAAAAATGCCGCAGCGCAGCCAAAAATGGAGAAATCGTTCTCGGGAGGAGAGCACCATGTATGCACCTCGTGTTTTTTTCAGCATGATCGGTGCATTGCTTGTCTTTGCGGTTGCCACATATTTCATCCACGGTTCCTTCTATACGGCATTTATCCAGACCCTCATCTGTGCCGTCATTCTGCAAGTCGGTTATTTTATTGGGATTCTGGTTCTGGTCTCCCGGGAAAAGCGGCGGATGCGCGAAACCTTCTCGCGTGATCGCAACGCCGAGACCATGACAGCGGATACGGTAAAGAGCGCCCCGCCGCATGGAGCCAAACTGACCGACATGTGAGCTTTCACACAGCTTCATTTATTGCGTCGCAAAAAAATCGCTTGCATCCACACCCGTGACACTTTCTGCTGACCAAATCCTGACGGTTGGTCAAAGCAGAAGGACAAGACATGGTGAGCGGTTCACAGCCCATTTGCGTCATCATCGCTGCGAAAAACGCATCCGAAACCATCGACATCGCCATACGCTCCGCCCTTGTGGAACCGGAGGTCGGGGAAGTCGTGGTCATCGACGACGGTTCAACCGATACGACGAGCGATGTGGCGCATGCGGCGGATGACGGCACGGGACGTCTGCGGGTCGTGCGATTCGATGTCAATCGCGGCCCTTCGGCCGCACGCAATCACGCCATCTCGATCTCATCGGCGCCGCTCATCAGCATTCTCGATGCGGACGACTTCTTTTTCCGAGGTCGTTTCGCCGCCATGCTGGCCGATGACGACTGGGACCTCGTGGCCGACAATATCGCCTTCATCCAGCAATCGGTCCCCGGCGCATCCTCCATGCAGCCGGCCCGTTTCGAACCGCAGGCGCGGTTTCTGTCGCTCACCGAATTCGTCGAAGGCAATATTTCCAGGCCCGGCGTCGAACGCGGGGAAACCGGGTTTCTGAAGCCGGTCATACGCCGCGCTTTTCTCGACAAACATGCGCTGCGTTACGATGAGGGCCTGCGGCTCGGCGAGGATTACGAGCTTTACGTGCGGGCCTTGGCTGCCGGTGCGCGTTACAAGGTCATCCGCCATTGCGGTTACGGTGCGATCGTGCGCGGCAACTCGCTGAGCGGCCGCCATCGCACCGAAGATCTTCGCCGCCTATATGAGGCGGACAAGGCCATTCTCGCCGGCTGCCGGCTCTCGGCGGAGGAAACGGCGATCCTGCGCGAACATGAAAAACACATCCGCGCCAAATTCGAGCTTCGCCATTTTCTCGATACGAAAAAGCAGAAGGGCATGGGCGGCGCGCTGAGCCATGCCCTTGCGCGGCTGCCCGCCCTGCCCGCCATCACACGCGGCATCTGGAGCGACAAGACCGCCCGGTTCCGCAAATCGCCGCCGGTGCGGGATGTGCGTTACCTGCTGGACGGTACGCCGGTTTCGTAGGGGACAAGACGACCTGCGCCAATTCCTCGCCGTCATCCTCGGGCTTGACCCGAGGATCTACTCGCGTATCGTACGATCAGCCGGTTGCAGATGCTCGGAACAGGCCCGAGCATGACGATAGAGACCCTAGAGGATGGCATCCTCAAGCGAAGGCGGCAGAAAATTCTCTGCCGTATCCATTCTTCACCCTTAGAGATAATCCCGCTTCACCGTTTCCAGAACGGCGGCGAAACGCTCCTTGCGCTCTTCCAGCCGGCCATCCGGGCTGAGACGCGGCTCCGCGCGGCTTGCCTGCCAGAGCGCCAGCGTGGAAGGCGCGGCCAGCACCTGCTTGGCCAGTTTGCGCAATGACCGAGGCTGCGTTTCCTGCGGCCGCACCAGCACGTCACCCTCATGCGCCGGGCCTTCATGCGCCGGAACGGAACTGGTCTCGGCAATGGCGGGGCCGGGCGGCGGCGGGAAGCTCATGCCCCAGAAGCGCGAACCCTTTTTCGCCGCCTCGGCGCGGGTCGAAACCGGCACGTAGCGCGGCTGATATTCGACACCCACGCTGCCGGCCCAGTCGCTCCATTTGAAGCTGTTGATCGACGGCGAGGTGCTGACCGCAACCCATGGCACGCGGAAGGCATCGGCAAGGATTGCGCCATGCATGGATTCTGCGACGATGAATTCCGACTGGGCGATGGCGCGGATCACCGCTTTCGCCTCGCCGCGTGGGTCGAGATAGGTGAGCCCCGCCGGTTCGCAGACGGTTTCCCACATGCCGAATTCCGCCGATTCCCAATGCGGAACGAAGGTCTTCTTGTAGAGCTTCGGCAGGCCTTTGAAATCGGGCATCTCGGTGACCATGACGGCCGGGTCGACAATGCCCTTTTCGAGCGCGAGCCCGAGCTTGGCGGCGGTTTTTTCGCCGCGCACGCAGCGAATATCCCAGAACTCGGTGCTGGTATCCGGCACCGCGCCATAACCATAACCGCTGCCGATCACCAGCTTGCGCTGCCTTGCGGGCAAAAGAACATCGTTCAGCACGGTGCCGACGCCGACGAGCATGACATCGTCATGCACATCGCGAAGGCCCGGAAGCAGAAAATCCCACAGCCACAGGTTGAGATCGTCACCGAAATTTCCGTGATGAGATTCCCAGTGGTAAGGTTTCATGAGGTCACTCCTGGGTGAAAAAACATATAAATTCTTGCGGGCGAGAATTCGCTCATCTGGAGCGGACGATTTTTCCAGCACCTAGCTCGAAAGCAGCGCGCAGCAGTGCCGGATCGCGCATCGCCCATTTCAGGAGCAGCCCGAATTCGGGCGCCTTGCGCCGTTTCAGATTGCCAGCCTGGCTCCACAGCGCCTGTTTGCGCGCCGTGTTTTTATAGGAAGCGATGGAGGCGACATCGTCCGGCCGGCGTGAAAAACGGCCCTCCAGCGTATCGAGCGCCACCCAGGTATTGAACTGCTGGCGCAGGAATTCCGGCGAGGTATTGTCGATGCTGTGGAAGATATTGACCCCCATGCCGCGCATCGCGCCAGCGTCGTCACACAGAAGCGTGCGCTTCGATGCGAGGATGGAATCGCAGAAAAACAGCACGTCTTCCGCCGCCAGACGAAGCGCCGGGTCAAAGCGGATTTTATCAAAAAGAGCACGGCCGATCACCATGCAGGAGAGATGCAGGAAGCTCCAGTTGCGCAGCATCACACTTGCCAGATCCGGCAGTTCGATCACCAGCGGCTTCTCGGAAAGCCTTGCCGCACCCTCATTCTTCTCCAGCTCGGAAATGGCGAAATGATAATAAAATTCGTCACTTGCCTGCATTGAGGCCCAGTAGCACTCGCCGCCATAGGTCTGAAGCGCAAAGGCCGCATTCTGCAGATGATCGGGGGTCCAGATATCGTCGGAATCGAGAAAGGCGACATAGTCGGTGCCCTCAGGCACATTGTCCAGACCGGTGTTGCGGGCGCCGCCCGGGCCGGCATTGGCCTGTTTAATGACGAGAATCCGGTCTTTCTCACCCTGCGAAAGTTCCGCAAGTTCCTGATCGATCGGGTATGGCGATTCGTCATCGACGATGACAAGATCGAAATCCTGGTAAGTCTGCGCAAAAACCGATGCGAGTGCACGTCCCAGGACACCGTGCTGCTTTTGGTAGTAGGGAATGACGACAGTAAATCTTGCCATTGTTTCGCCCCTTGCGTTGATCAAGAAGTGTCGGGCCCGATCCTAAAAGCGGCCCCGATGGTATCGGCAACTCCCAACCGGCTTTCCTCCCGCCGGCCTCCAGAAACAGGATGCTTGTATGCCCCCAGCGCCAAATGTAAAGACCATCACCACGAATGTCGGCTGGAGCGTTTTATCAAAAACAGGGACATTCGGGCTTAAATTTGTCACGGTCCCCATTCTCGCAAGACTGCTTTCCCCGGAGGAATTCGGGGTGGTGGCGGTAGGACTAACGGTTGTACAGTTCCTGACCATGATCGCCGGCGCGGGGCTGACCTCCGCCCTCATCGTCGAGAAGGAAGAGGATATGGAAACGATCCATACCGTCTTCTGGGCCAATCTCGCCATCTCCTGCACCATGGCCGCCGTCCTCTACATCTTCGCGGAGTTTTTCGGCGGGCTGCTGGGCGCGGTGGAAAGCGCTTACCTGCTGCGCATCATGGCTTTCCTCATTCCGCTGCAGCTTGCCGGCGATGTCGCCTATTCACTGCTCGCCCGGCGCATGAATTTCAGCAAGGATGCCCTCTGGAGCATGGCGTCGGAAAGCATCGCCGCGGTTGTCGCCGTGGCGCTCGCCCTTCTCGGCTTTGGCGTCTGGGCGCTGATCATCCAGCTTTTCGCCGCCGCCCTCATACGGCTTGTCGGGCTTTATGCCGTCTCGCGTTATTGTCCGCGCTTCGTCATGAAACCGCGCCGGCTGGTGCCGCTTCTCGGCTTCAGCTCGGGGCTGATGGGCTCGGAAATTGCCAATTTCGTCACCTTCCAGTCACCGATGGTGGTGATTGCCCGGCACCTGGGTCTGGCGGATGCCGGCGCCTACTCCGCCTCCAATCGTTTCGCCAGCATTCCCAATCAGGTGGTTCTGTCGGCTGTCATGGGTGTCCTGTTTCCTGCCTTCAGCCGCATGATGGACGATCCGCAGCGCCGTCGCGATGCGCTGATGTTCAGCACGCAGGTGCTGACCGTGCTTCTGGCGCCGATGATGTTCGGCCTCTGGGCCGTGGCGGAGCCGGCCATGCTTGTCATCTTCGGGCAGAACTGGGCCTATGCCTGGCCGGTTCTCGGCCTGCTCGCCCTGTCCAAGGCCATTCTGACACCGTGCAGCACCTTCATCCCCTATCTCAAGGGCGCAGGTTACGGCCGTGTCCTGTTCTGGTCGGCGACGATCCGCGCCATCGTCACCACCGTCGCGGTCTGGCTCGCAGCACTTTATGGAACCCTGATCGACGCGATGGTGTGGCTCTGCATCGTCAATGCGATAACGCTGGTCGCCTATTCCTGGGCGGTGTTCAAGGCGAGCGACACGCCGTTCTTCCGCGGCCTTTATGTCAGCAGCCGGCCGATGATCGCGGCGCTGGTGATGGCCGTTGCCGTGCGTTATCTGCTTCACGTTCTGGCTGAGCGCATCCCCAATGCCACGCTTCAGGTCCTCATCGGCGCTGCCGTCGGCGGCCTCATCTATGCGATACTGATCCTGCTGACCGAACGGGCGCTGCTCGGGAAAATCCTGAGCATGGTCAAATCACGGCGCATGCGGGATACTGCAACCCAAGGTTAGAAATCTCACAGAAAAATGCGCCTCATTTCCGCCGTTAAGCGGCTTTGCCGCGGTGATATCTTTCGCCGCGGCAGGGTCGCGCCAGTCATCTTTTTGCGGCGCAACATCACGACAAATGACAAATTCACACGCTTCAGCGATTTTTAACGATGCGTGAAATTAGAAAAACTCTATTAATTTCAATTATTTGATTTTTCTTGACTGCAAAAATGGCGTTAACGCCAGACATTCACCCGCAAAATCTAATCTTGTGTTTTTCCCGCGTCGCCACATTTTATCCCAAAGTCGAAACCAGACTTTCCAGTGCGGGCTTAAGTTCGCTCTGGTTGCAACGCGGCGTGGGGAGACGCCGCCCAATAGGGGTGACTGATGTGACTGTCGATCAGAACCTATCCTCCCGTATCAACTTGATGCGCATATTGCTGATTTCTGGAATTGTGTTCGTCCATGTGCCGCACGATGCCGAAACCAGCCCGTTTCTCGGCCTTTACGGTTTCTTCGACTGGCTGCGGGTTTTCCTGGGCGATGCGCTGTTTCGCATCGGCGTACCCTGTCTCAGCGCTATCTCCGGTTATCTGCTGTTTCGCCGCGGCATGAGCGGTTTCGATTACCCGGCGACGATCCGCTCCAAGTCGAAAACCGTGCTGCTGCCTTTCCTTCTGTGGAATGGCGCGCTGTTTGCGGCCGTATTGCTGATCCAGCTCTTCGATGTGGGTGTGGGCTATTTTCCCGATCTGTGGAACGCCAGCCCGCGTGAAATCATCAGCCATGGAACCGCGCTTGAAGAACTTCCGGTAAATGTACCGCTTTATTTCCTGCGCGACCTTTTCGTCTGCATCCTGCTGTCGCCGGTGCTCGCCTTTCTGATGCGCCGTTTCGCGCTGCCGACACTCGCCCTCCTGCTTTTCATCACCGCCATGCCTGACCTGACGATCTTCATCGTCCAGAAGAAGTCCATTCTTTTCAGCTTCTCGCTCGGCATTGCGCTTGCGCTCCACCGCGTCGACGTCAAGGCGCTCGACCCTTACGCCGTGCCGATCATGGCGCTGACCTTTGCTGCCTCGGCCATATTGGCGACGGGACTTTATTTCACCGGGCCGGAATTCACCTTCTGGCTGAACATGTCGCGCAATCTGCTGGCGGTTTTCGGCGCGCTCGGTTTCTGGGTTTCCTCCGCCATCCTGATCCGCAGCCGGCTCGGTCAGCGGCTTGCAGAAACCGGCAGCCTGAGCTTCTGGATTTTCTGCGCCCACTATCCGCTGCTCGTGATCATGTGGATGGTGTGGAACAAGGGCGGGCCGGATTTCTACCCTGCTTTTTATATCAGCGCGACGCTTTCCGCCTTCGTCATTCTGGTGATCAGCAATGCCCAGACCCGCAAATACCTGCCGGCCGTCTATGCCGTGCTGACCGGAAGCCGCAGCGGCAAAGGCAAGACGAAGGCCGACTTTGCGGCAAAACGGGCCGCCATGATCGGCCCGCCGACATCCGAAACGCTTTATTCGCAACGACAGAGGTGAACCAATGACAACATTTGTCACCCGCGTTCAGACACGCATCCTTCTCGCCGCAGCCCTTTCGGTCACCGCTTTCACAGCGCCGGTCCACGCACAGGAAGGCAATGGCGCATCCTTCATCGAGAACTTCGATTCCATGGACAGAAGCTTCTGGTACGTTTCCGACGGCTGGAACAATGGCGCGCATCAGAACTGCACCTGGTCGAAGAAACTGGCGACGGTGGAAAACGGCCAGCTGACGCTCGGTTTCGAAGAAGCCAAGGCCGGCGACCGCAACTTCGCCTGCGGCGAAATCCAGACCAAGGGGCGTTATCGTTACGGCACCTATGAAGCACGGATGAAGGCCGCCACCGGCTCGGGCCTCAACTCCGCCTTCTTCACCTATATCGGCCCGACCGACAAGAAGCCGCACGATGAAATCGACTTCGAGGTTCTGGGCAAGAACACCGGCCAGGTGCAGCTCAATCAATATATTTCCGCCAAGGGCGGCAATGAGAAGCTGGTGCCGGTGGAAGGCGGCGCCGATGCCGGTTTCAACGATTACGCCTTCGTCTGGGAACCGCAGCGCCTGCGTTATTACGTCAACGGCAAGCTCGTCCATGAAGTGACGGACGAGTCGAAAATTCCCCAGAATGCCCAGAAGATCTTCTTCAGCCTGTGGGGCACCGACACGCTGAAGGACTGGATGGGCCGGTTTTCTTATGCAGGACCATCGCAAATGATCGTTGACCGGTTTGCCTTCACGGCGCTCGGCGACAAATGCCAGTTCCCGGAATCCATCGCCTGCGCCCTCAACTGATTTTTTTGAACCAAACCGTCATCCGCGGCGTCTCTGACGCATGAACCAACCGGACCCTTGCATGACCCATGTTCTATATCTCGCGCATGATCTGTCGGACCCCGCCATTCGTCGGCGGGTGCTGACCCTGCTTGCGGGCGGGGCGCGGGTGACGCTGGCAGGTTTCCGGCGCGGACAGAACCGATTGGCGGAGATCGAAGACGTCGTGCCCGTCGTGCTCGGGGAAACCGCCGACGGGCAGTTTCTGCAGCGTATGGCGGCGGTGGCGAAAGCCAGCCTCTCGCTCGGCAAGACATTGAGCGGCATCCCCGCCCCCGATGTCATTCTTGCCAGAAACCTGGAAATGCTGGCGCTGGCAAAGCGGGCCATGTCGATCTATGCCGGGCAGCCGGCACTGGTTTATGAATGTCTCGACATTCACCGCCTGCTTCTTAACAAGGGCAAGCCCGGACAGATGCTGAATGCCGCCCAGCGTTATTTCGCACGCGACGCCAAGCTGCTGATCACCAGTTCTCCGGCTTTCGTGGAGCATTATTTCAAGCCCATGTCGGGCCTCGACCTTCCCGTCCTGTTGCAGGAAAACAAGGTGCTGGCGCTCGACGCCACCGTTGCCGCCACGCCGCAGCCACGCGCACCGGCACCCGGCGAACCATGGAAAATCGGCTGGTTCGGCGCGCTTCGCTGCCGCAAATCGCTGGAAATCCTTGCCGAATTTGCCCGTCGAATGGAAGGCAAGGTCGAAATCATCCTGCGCGGCCGGCCGGCCTATTCGGAATTTGCCGATTTCGATGGCTTCGTGGCCGCCGCCCCGCATGTGCATTTCCATGGGCCTTACAAGAACCCCGAAGACCTTGCCGCCATCTATAATGAGGTGCAGTTCACCTGGGCGATAGACTTTTTCGAGGAAGGCCAGAATTCCAGCTGGCTGCTGCCCAACCGGCTTTACGAGGGCTGCCTTTATGGCACCCTGCCGATTGCGCTTGCCGGCACGGAAACCGCCCGCTTCATCGAAAAGCGCGATATCGGCTTCGTCCTGCAACACGCGGGCGCTGACGATCTTGCTGCCCTGTTTGCGGAGATGAACCCGCAAACTTATGCGGATGCCTTCAACACCCTCTCGGCAATAGACAGCAAACAATGGCTGACCGACCGCGACGATTGCCGTCTGCTGGTGCAGCAATTGTCCTCTCTCGCCAAATCCGCTTCCGGGCATGCCCGTGAAGCGCAGTTTTCACCCGTGTAGTGCGTAGGGGGCAAATCATGGAAGGTCTTGGTCATTCCGGCATCAGAACGCTGATCGTCATTCCCTGCCTCAATGAGGCGAAAACGATCGAGGGGCTGCTTGTCAAATTCACCGGTGCGATGCAGGGGCGTCTTTTCCGCATCGTGGTTGCCGATGGCGGCAGCACGGATGGAACCCGCGATATCGTTTCCGCCTTTGCGGCGGCGGATGACCGCGTGACGCTTCTCGCCAATCCGAAGCGCATCCAGAGCGCCGGCATCAACCTTGCCGTCGCCACCTTCGGGCAGGATTTCGATTACCTCATCCGCATCGACGCCCATGGCGATTATCCCGACGATTATTGCCAGCGGCTGATCGAGGATGCCGAGCGCACCGGCGCGGATTCCGTCGTCGTCGCCATGGATACGGTCGGCCACGGCCTGTTTCAGAAGGCGACGGCCATCGCCCAGAATTCCAAGCTCGGCAATGGCGGCTCCAAGCACCGCGAAGGTGCCAAAGGCCACTGGATCGACCATGGCCACCACGCGCTGATGCGGATCGCCGCTTTCGACGCGGTCGGCGGTTATGATGAGAGCTTCAGCCATAATGAGGATGCCGAACTGGATTTCCGCCTGCGCAAATCCGGTTTCCGCATCTGGATGACCGACAAGACCCGCATGACCTATTATCCGCGCGCGAGCGTCATGCCGCTGTTCAGGCAATATCTTGCCTATGGCCGCGGCCGGGCGAAGAACCTGCTGAAACATCGCTCCATCCCGAAAATCCGCCAGATGATTCCGCTCGCCGTGCTGCCGGTCTTCATCTTCGCGCTGCTGTCGCTCATCCATTGGGCGGCACTTATTCCGCTTGGCCTCTGGATCGCCGCATGTGTGGGTTATGGCTTGTGGATGGCAATAGGTCAGAAAAACCCATACGGCCCGCTCGCCGCTTTTTCGGCAATGGTGATGCATCTGGCCTGGTCCACCGGCTTCTGGCTGGAACTCCTGAAATTCCGGGGAAGAAAGGCTGTCTCATGACCGACAACACCGTCACCCGCCCACATGATTCGAAAACCGTCGATATCGGCATCTGCACCTACAGACGCCCCGCACTTATCGCCACACTTCTGTCACTCTTCGAGCTGGAGGTGCCGGAAGGCGTGAAAGTTCGGCTGATTGTTGCCGATAATGACGAGGAGCCAAGCGCCAGGGCGAGCGTCGATCGGCTGCGCGAAACCGCCCCCTTCGAGATCACCTATTTGCATTGCCCGAAATCGAATATTTCGATTGCCCGCAATGCCTGCCTGTCGGAATGCAGGGCGGATTATCTGGCCTTCATCGATGATGACGAGACCGCCCCGCCGCATTGGCTTGCCGCCCTTCTCGAAAAAGCCGACGAAACCGGCGCGGAAGTCGTTCTCGGCCCGGTGACGGCGGTTTACCGGGACAATGCGCCGGGCTGGATGAAACGCGGCGATTTCCACTCGACCGTTCCGGTCTGGGTCAATGGCGAGATCATCACCGGCTATACCTGCAACACAATGCTCAGAATGGATGCCCCCTCGGTGAAGGGCCGGCGCTTCGCGCTGGCGCTTGGCCAGAGCGGCGGTGAGGACACCCATTTCTTCTCGCATCTTCACGCCGCTGGCGGCCGCATCGTTTTTGCGGAAGATGCCATGCTGGCCGAACCGGTGCCGGAAAATCGCGCAAGCTTCATGTGGCTTGCCAAACGCCGCTTCCGCTCCGGCCAGACCCACGGCCGTGTGCTGGCGGACAGGAAACCCGGTATACGCCGCGTGGTGCAGGTGCTGAAGGCAGGATCGAAAGTGCTTTATTGCGCCGTCTTCGCCGCCTTAAATGGTTTCAACGCCGTTCGCCGCAACCGTTATGCGCTGCGTGGCGCGCTGCATATGGGCTCGATGAGCGGCGCTTTCGGCGTGCGCGAAATCCGTCAGTATGGCGCGGTGGAGGCGACCTGATGGAAAACCTTGCCTCACCGCCCGATATCAGCTTCGTTATCGCCGCCTATAATGCCGCCGATACGATTGAAGCCGCCATTCAAAGCGCACTCGACCAGCAGGGTGTGACGCTGGAGGTTATCGTCGTCGACGACCGTTCCGCTGATGACACCATTGCGCTCGTGGAAGGTATCGCCATCATCGATCCGCGCGTCCGCCTGCTTGCTCTTGCGGAAAACCTCGGTCCGGGCGGGGCACGCAATGCCGGCATCGAAGCCGCAACCGGACGCTGGATCGCCGTGCTCGATTCCGACGATGTCATCCGCGCGGAGCGCTCCGCCTGCATGATGTGCCGGGCGGAAGCCGCCAATGCGGCGATTGCGGTCGATAATCTCGATGTCGTCTATGCCGACGGCAGGCCGATGGAGACGATGTTTCCGGAAGAATTTCTGGAAGAGCGGCCGGTTCTCACGCTCGAGGACTTCATTTCCTCCAACATCCTGTTCCGCGCTACCTTCAACTTCGGCTACATGAAGCCGATGTTCCGGCGCGATTTCCTCAATGTTGAGGGGCTGCGTTTTCGCGAGGATATCCGCATCGGCGAGGATTATATCCTGCTCGCCTCGGCGCTCGCCGCCGGCGGTCTCTGCGTCATCGAACCGAAGCCGGGTTATGTCTACAATATCCGCGAAGGCTCGATTTCGCGCGTGCTCGAACTTCATCACGTCGAAGCGATGATGCGGGCAGATCGGGAATTCCTCAGCCATTACACTTTGCTGCCCGCCGCCATGGATGCGCAGCAAGCGAGAGCCCGCAGCCTGCGGCTGGCGCATAATTTTTTGACATTGGTGGAAAACATCAAGAGCCGCTCGGTACTGGGCGCCTTGAAGACCACGATAAGGGATCCTGCCGTGCTGGGGCACTTAAGAATGCCGATTGCGGTGCGGCTGAGGAGGCTGCGGGATGCGATGTTTGCGCCCGCGGCGAATACAGGGGTGAAAAGACAGATTTCGTGAAATTGACGCGTGGACGAAATCTGCGCGGGGACTGGGGACAGATCAAACCTTGATGAAGGAGAACGCGATGGACCTGAACAAAACTGTCAGAAAAGCCGTCATTCCCGTAGCTGGCAACGGCACACGGTTTTTGCCCGCCACCAAGGCGATACCGAAGGAAATGCTGACGATCGTGGATCGTCCGGTCGTGCAATATGCCGTTGACGAAGCCATGCAGGCCGGCATCGAACACATTATTTTCGTGACGAGCCGCAACAAGACCGCCATCGAGGACTATTTCGACAGCGCGCCGGAACTCATCAACACGCTCACCCGCTCCGGCAAGACCGTGCAGGTATTGCAGCTGGAAAAGATGCTGCCGGTTGCCGGCACTGTCAGCTACACGCGCCAGCAGGTGCCGCTCGGTCTCGGCCACGCCGTCTGGTGTGCACGCGAACTGGTGGGCAAGGAGCCTTTCGCCCTGCTGCTGCCTGATATGGTTTCCTATGGCGCACGCGGCTGCATTGCCGGGCTGATGGAGCTTTACGATGAAGTCGGCGGCAATATTCTCGGCGTCGAGGAATGCCTGCCGGAAGAAGTCTCGTCCTATGGCGTCGTCGGCGTCGGCCAGAAGGTCAATCATGGCTTCGCCGTCACCGAAATGGTCGAAAAGCCGGAACCATCCAAGGCGCCTTCGAATTATTACCTGAATGGCCGTTACATCCTGCAGCCGGAAATCTTCGATATTCTCGCCAGGCAGGAACGCGGCGCGGGCAATGAAATCCAGCTGACCGACGGCATGAAGCGGCTTGCCGAAAAGCAGTCCTTCCATGCGCAGAAATATAGCGGTCGCACTTTCGACTGCGGCAGCAAGCAGGGCTTCATCGCCGCCAACGTCGCCTTCTCGCTGATGCGCGCCGATATGGAAGCCCAGGTTCTCGCTTCGGTGAAGGAACTGGTGGCGAACCACGAAAGCCGCGTCCAGGCGGCCTGACTTTAATCGCGCCGCCGGGGGAGGCGGCCGGCGCACCAATAACGGGAGGCGGGAAGGCGAGCATTTGTTCGGCTTCCCGCGTACCATTTTAATTCACAAGGTAGGTCCATGCACCACAAGACCTTTAAATCCAATATCGGTTTTCCGGAGTCCGGCAAGGATTCCGACACGTTCATCGACCTCGACCGCCTGTGGGCCGCCGTGGTGCGTCGCGCCAATGTCATTGCCGCCTCCGTCATTGCCGCCGTGGTTCTGGCCGGCCTTTATCTGGTGCTTGCGACCCCCGTTTACACCGCGATGACGCAGGTGCTCCTGGATGAAAGCCTTTCCCGTTATGCGGAAGAGGAATCGCCGGTGCCCGCCGCGCAGATCGTCGACAACCGCATCGCCAGCGCCGTGGAAATTTTAAAATCCAAGGAAATGGCCCTGACCGTGGTCGACAAGGCCAGGCTTGATGAGAACGACATCATCGTCAATCCGCCGATGTCGCCGGTCGAACTCGCCAAATCCTCCGTGCGCGGCATTCTCGATCTCGTTCTGCCGGGCGATCCGCCGGTTTCCGAAGCCGCAATCCGCGCCGGACGCCGCGAAAAGGCCGCCGCCGTTCTGCAGCAGTCGCTCACGGTGGAACGTGTCGGCCGCAGCTCGGTCATCGCCATCTCCACCCGCTCGACCGACCGCCAGCTTGCCGCGCAGATTGCCAAGACCTATGCGCAGGCCTACCTTACCGAACAGCTGAACGCCAATTTCGACGCCAGCGAGCGCGCCTCCGTCTGGTTGCAGGAACGCATGACGGACCTTAACCAGCGCGCCCAGGCGGCTGAACTGGCGGTGCAGAAATTCAAGTCGGACAACAACATCGTCTCCTCGCGCGGCGAGCTGATGTCCGAAGGCCAGCTTGCCGATCTCAACGGCCAGCTGATCGCCGCGCAGGCCGATGCCGCGACGGCCTCTGCCCGCTACAGCCAGTATAAATCGATCATCGACCGGGGACCGGACGCGGCCGTCGACAATGCCGTCGTTTCGGCCCGCGACACCGATAATTCGGTCATTCAGGATCTGCGCAAACGCTACATCACCATTTCCGACCGGCAGCAGGGCATCGTCCAGCAATTCGGCGCCGACCATCCGCAGGCGGTTGCGCTGGACGCCGAGAAGAAAGAGGTTTCGCGGCAGATCTATCAGGAACTGCAGCAGCTGACCGGCAGCCTGAAGAACGAATACGACGTCACCAATTCCCGCGTTCAGTCGCTGCGCGACAATATCGACCGGGTGGCAGGCCGCAATTCCGAGGCCAATATCACCATGGTGCAGCTGCGCGAACTCGAGCAGCGGGCAACGGCGCTGCGCACCCTCTACCAGTCTTACCTCGGACGCTTCGAGGAGGCTTCGCAGAAGCAGTCGCTGCCCATCGCCAAGGCGCGCATCATCTCCGAAGCGGGCCTGCCGACATCGCCTTCCAGCCCGAAAAAGACCATGACCATGGCGCTTTCGGTCGTTCTCGGCCTGATGCTCGGCGGCGGTATCGCAGCGCTTCTCGAATTCCGGGATCGCTTCTTCCACACCGGCAATGATGTGCGTGACAATCTGCGCATGCGTTTTCTCGGTTACCTGCCCTTCATCGGTGAAAGAGGCGTGGAAAACGCCAAGGCGGGCAACAGTGCCGCCACCCCCGGCGGCGAGAACGCCACGCTTGACGAAAGCGGGCAGGTCTCGTTCCAGAAAATGCTGCGCCTTGCCGTGGATAGTCCGCGCTCGAGCTTTGCGGAAACGCTTCGCAACGTGAAACTGACGGCAGATGTCGTCATTCAGGAACGCCAGTGCCGGGTCATCGGCGTCATTTCCTGCCTGCCGAACGAAGGCAAGTCGGTCGTGGCGCTCAATCTCGCCGGGCTGATCGCCTCCACCGGCAAGCGCACGCTGGTCGTGGATGCCGATATCCGCAATCCCGGCCTCAGCCGCATGCTGACGACACGGCAATCCGCCGGCCTCGTCGAAGTGGTGCTCGATGAAGTTCCGTGGACGCAGGCGGTGAAGGTGGATACACGCACGAAAATGGGCATCCTGCCGGTTTCCACCAGCAACCAGTTCGCCCATTCGAGCGAGCTGCTCTCCTCCTCCGGCATGCGCAAATTCATCGACTCCGCTCGCGAGGCCTGCGACTACATCATCGTCGACCTGGCGCCGGTGGTTCCCGTCATCGACGCCAAGGCCTTTGCGCCGCAGGTGGACGGTTTCGTCTTCGTCACCGAATGGGGCAAGACGCCGATCCAGATGGTGCAGAACCTGATGGCCAACGAACCGCAGATCGCCAACAAGACGCTCGGCATCGTGCTGAACAAGACCGACATGACGGAACTGCAGCGTTATGCCGGCCCCGGCGGTTCGGAACATTATCACGAGAAATTCTCGGCCTATTACGGCGATGCGAAGCCGCCGGTAAAGGAAGATGCGTAATGATGAAGCGGCCCGGTGAAACCGGGCCGTTTTATTCTGCCGAAGATTAAGACGGCAGGCCTCTGGCATTGCCCCCTGAAATTGCGCATTGATGGCGTGAAGCTAAAATCGCAAGCAGGATCAGTCCCATGCCATCACCCATCGCCTTTGTTTCACGGATGAATGCGGAAACGGAAGCCGTCTGGAAACAGGCGCTGCGCGCCGCCATGCCGCAGGAGGACATTCTCTCCTTTTCCGAATTGACGGACGAGCAGCGACAGGCGGTGGATTTCGCCATCGTCGCCAATCCCGATCCGGCCGATATTGCGGCACTTCCGGGCCTCAAATGGATCCACAGCCTGTGGGCGGGTGTCGAGCGGCTGGTGCTGGAACTGGGCGACAAGGCTCCCCCCATCGTCCGGCTGAAGGACCCTGAGCTTTCCCGCGTCATGGCCGAAGCCGTGCTGGCATGGACCTATTATCTGCAGCGCGACATGCCCGCCTATCGCGAAAACCAAAAAAAGGCGCTCTGGCAGGAGCTGGACTACCGCCATCCGGCCGAGATGACCATCGGCCTCCTCGGCCTCGGGGCGCTCGGCACGGCTGCGGCGGAGCGCCTCACCCATGCCGGTTTCAACGTTGCAGGCTGGAGCCGTTCGGCCAAGGCGATAAACGGCGTGGAACCACTGACCGGCGATAACGGGCTGCAGGCATTGCTGGAAAAGAGCGACATTCTCGTCTGCCTCGTGCCGCTTACCGATGCGACGCGCGGTCTTCTTGATGCCGCCCGTCTCGCCGCAATGAAACAGGGCGCGGCGCTCATCAATTTCGCCCGCGGCGCTGTCATCGTCGCCGACGATCTGATCGCGGCGCTTGATTCCGGCAGGCTTTCGCACGCCGTTCTCGATGTCTTCGAGCAGGAGCCGTTGCCCACCGCTTCCGCCTTCTGGCAACACCCCAAAGTTACGGTCCTGCCGCATATTTCCGCGCCGACAAGCCGGGAAAGTTCGGCCCGGATCGTCGCCGGCAATGTTCGCACATGGCGGGAAACGGGCGGGCTGCCGGAGACGGTCGACATGGCCCGCGGTTACTGAACGGCGGCAAGGCGGCCTATTCGGCCGCCACCGACTTGCCCGTATGGGCCTGTTCAACGGCGGAGATGATCTGCTGTTCGTCATAGGGCTTGGTCAAGAGAACCGCGCTTGCCGGCGCACCCTCCGGCAAATGGCTGTCCCCCGTCGCAAACACAATGGCAAGCCCCGGCTTGCGGCGCAGGGCCTCCACCGCCAGTTCGCCGCCCTTCATGTCGGGCAGGCCGATATCGGTAACGAGAACATCGATCTGATCTGCTTCGATAGCCTTCAGCGCCTGGGCCGCATTCCCGGCCTCAACGACGACAAAGCCGCTCTCCGACAGCATCTCCGTCGAATTCATCCGGATCAGCTCGTCATCCTCGACCAGAAGAACACGGATCGGCCGATTTTCGTTTTCGACCGTCCTGACAGGTTCGGAAGGTTTTAGATAACCGGGCGCGACAGTCGGCCGTGCCCTCGACAACGACACCTGCTTGCGGTTGGCGATGACGTGGCGAATGCGCCGCGCCAGCGCTTCGCGCGTATAGGGTTTGGAAAGCAGTTCCACCCCGGCATCCAGCCTGCCACCGTGAACGATGGAGTTTTCGGTGTAACCCGAGGTGAAGAGAACGGCGAGATTGGGCAGCCGTTCCTGCGCACGGCGCGCCATTTCCCGGCTTTTCAACGGTCCGGGCATTACCACGTCGGTGAAAATGACATCGATCGGAATGCCGCTTTCCACCACCGTCAAACCGGCCTGCGCATCGCGGGCGGTGAGCACGCGGTAGCCGAGATCGCTCAAGGTCTCGACGACGGTGTTGCGCACTTCCTCGTCATCTTCCACCACAAGAATGGTTTCCGTGCCGCCCTCCACCGGGCCGGTCGGCATCACCACTTCCCTGTCCTCATCGGCGGCGGAGCGCGGCAGATACATCTTTACCGTCGTGCCCTGCCCCACCTCGCTATAGATGTTGACATGGCCGCTGGACTGTTTCGCAAAACCATAGACCATCGAAAGCCCAAGACCGGTGCCCTTGCCTTCCGGTTTGGTCGAAAAGAACGGCTCGAAGACCTTGTCGAGAATCTCCGGCGACATGCCGGAACCGGTATCGGTGACGGCGAGCATCACATATTGCCCCGCCGAGACTTCCGAGTGCTTGCGGGCATAATCGCGGTCGAGAACCGCATTTCCAACCTCGATGGTCAGCTTGCCCTGCCCTTCCATGGCGTCACGCGCATTGATGGCCAGATTGAGAAGCGCGTTCTCGACCTGGTTGGGGTCGGCATAGGTGTTCCAGAGACCGCCTGAGGTGATGACCTCCACCTCGATCGCCTCGCCGAGCGAGCGGCGAAGCAGATCGTCCATGCCGGTTACGAAACGCGCGATGTTGATGACGCGCGGCTCCAGCGCCTGGCGGCGGCCGAAGGCCAGAAGCTGGCTGGCCAGCTTTGCGCCGCGATGAACGCCGGCAAGCGCGTTTTCCAGCCGCCGCTCCGCACGTTCATTGCCGGTCACATCCTTCGACAGCAATTGCAGATTGCCGGCGATCACCTGCAGCAGATTGTTGAAATCATGCGCCACGCCGCCGGTGAGCTGGCCGATGGATTCCATCTTCTGCGCCTGTTGCAGGGCCTTTTCAGTCTGGCGACGCTCGGCCATTTCCGCCTCGACACGCGCCTCGAGGCTCTCGTTCAATTGCCGAAGCTGCTCTTCCGCCCGGATGCGGTGACGAATTTCGCGCTCGAGATTGCTCGCATGTTCCTTGAGGGTATTTTCGGCCCGCCGCTGTTCGGTGACATCCGTATGGACACCGACCCATTCGGCAATAGCGCCGGCCTTGTCGAAAATCGGCACGCCACGGATCGCAAAAGTGCGGTAGACGCCGTCATGGCGGCGCACCCGATGTTCCCAGATATAGGTCGACTTTTCCGCGACCGCTTTGTTCCAGCTCTCGACAGACCCCTGCCTGTCCTCGGGATGGACCGCGTCCGCCCAGCCAAAACCCTGATAGTCTTCCGGAGTCTGACCCGTCAAAGCGCTCCAGGCGGGTTGTTCGCCCAGCATCATTCCTTCGGCGCTGTTGGTCCACAGCACGCCGTGCACGGCATCCACCGCAGCACGGAAACGATTGTTGCTGATGAGGATTTCCCGCTCCGAGCGCTTCCTCTCCTCGATATCGATGATCAGCACATAGATGCCGTCGATGGAGCCATCGGCAATGTAACGCGGAACATAGCGGATTTCGGCGGCGCGCGTGCTGCCGTCCGGTCTGCTGATCACGGTATCCGAAACGATCTTCTCGCCGCTGAGTGCGCGGTCGAGATAGGCCCTGCGGGCCTCGAAAAAGGCCTCGCCGACGATCTCGGGAACGCTGCGGCCGATCACCTCCTCGGCGCGGCGGCCGAACCATTCCAGATAGCCGTCATTGGCGAATTTATAAACGTAGTCACGGTCGACATATCCGACCAGGATGGGCAGGGCATTGGTAAGCCGGCTCAGTTCCTTGCGGCTCTGCTCCAGCGCCTCCACGGCCTTCACCTTGTCGGTGTTTTCGAGCACGGTGCACAGGACGCCGTCCACCGTTCCACCTTCGTTATAGATCGGCGTGTAGAACAGGTCGAAGATCACCTTTTCCGGCAGACCGTGCCGCATCAGCGTCATCGGCTGGTCGCGATAGGCCATCACCTCGCCGCGAAACCCCGCTTCCAGGATGCGGCTGTTCCAGTCCCATATTTCCGGCCAGATTCCCGGCACCGTGCCGCCGAGCGCCTGCGGGTGATAATTGCCGGCGATCTCCGCATAACCGTCATTATAGATCATCACATGATCCCTGCCCCACATCAGCACCTGCGGAATGGGCGAATTGACAACGGAATTGGCCTTCTGCCTCAGATTTTGCGGCCAGTCGCAAATAGGACCGAGCGATGTCTTCGACCAGTCGAAGCGGCGCACAAGCTCACCCGTTTCACCGCCACCGATCGGCCATACCGGGGCAGCACGAAGATTGGTCATTCAACATCACCACAAAAATCGAGAGGAAATCTCCCGTAATACAGATCGAAATAAAAGTCCAAGAAAACAAAAACTTCCGCTTATTGTTCCCCGCCCATTTTCAGATTTGGATAAAGTTCCGTCCGCGCGAAACATTCCGACGCATCGGCGGAATGGCGGCGCAACGTCGTTATCGCGACATCGCAGATTTCGGCATGACGCCCGAAAGACCGGACGATTGATTGATGATTGCCATCCTCAATACGCCAGAATCTGCCGCAAACGGAACGGCCACAAAGGAATTATTAAGCCTCAATATGGGCGCTGGCGGTCGCGGTGCCGTCGGCGCCCGGGTCTTCGCCACACCGCGACCAGAGGGAACAACAATGAAAATACTTTTGGGTGCCACAATTCTTTCCGCCGGCTTCGCCTTTTCAGGCGGCGCAGCCTATGCCGCCGACTGCGGAAACGTGACAATTGCCAGCATGAACTGGCAATCGGCCGAAGTCGCGGCCAATCTCGACAAGCTCATTCTTGAAAAGGGCTATGGATGTTCCGCCGAAATCGTCACCGGCGACACCGTGCCGACATTGACCTCCATGGCCGAAAAGGGCCAGCCGGATATCGCCCCGGAAGCCTGGGTCAGCCTGCAGCCGGAAATCGTCAAGCAGGGGCTGGAAGGCGGCAAGGTCGTCGCGGCTTCGAAGATACTGTCGGACGGCGCGGTTCAGGGCTGGTGGATTCCGAAATATGTCGCCGACGCCAATCCCGATCTCAAGACCATTCCCGACCTCTTCAAACATCCCGAACTCTTCCCCTCGCCTGAAGACAAGTCGAAGGGCGCCGTGTTCAACGGTCCGCAGGGCTGGGGCGGCACTGTCGTCACCGCGCAGCTTTTCAAGGCTTTCGACGGTGAGAAGGCCGGCTTCACCCTGGTCGATACCGGCTCCGCCGCAGGTCTCGACGGTTCCATTGCCAAGGCTTACGAAGCCAAGCAGCCCTGGGTCGGTTATTATTGGGCGCCCACCTCGCTGCTCGGCAAATATGAGATGGTGAAACTCGGCTTCGGCACCGATTATGACGCGGCCGAATGGAAACGCTGCACCTCGATTGCCGATTGTCCGGACCCGAAACCGAACGCATGGCAGGTGGACGATGTGCAGACGCTGGTGAGCAAGACCTTTGCCGACCGTGCCGGTCCGGCCATGGACTATCTGAACAAGCGCGCCTGGACCAATGACACCGTCAACAAGCTGATCGCCTGGATGACGGACAATCAGGCGACCGGTGAAGACGGCGCCAAGCACTTCCTGAAGGAAAACGAGGCGCTGTGGACCGGCTGGGTCTCTCCTGACGTCGCGGAAAAGGTCAAGGCCGCCCTTTAAAGCCGGCCCCTGCATATCTGCCCGGCAAACGGCGTCCGCCAGCGACGCCGCCGCGCCCGTACCGGCTTGGAAATACCCCCAGGCTTTACGGTGACGGTGTGCCGGTTCAACAGAGCGTTCCGTCCTGAGCCCTGCAGGACGCGCGGCGCTCTGGCGACTTTACTCCCGGAGCGCGGCGGACATCGATCCCCGCCTCCGGTTCGTCATGGAGAACAGGATATGGAATGGCTTTTCAAATTTCCGACCATGAATGATGATGCTCTGCGCGCGCTGAAAAAGGTTATCGACGAAGGCTTCCGGGCGTTCACCCGAACCTATGGCAGCGCGATAGAGGGGCTGTTCACACCCCTGCAGAGCTTCCTCATCTGGGCGGAAAGGCTTTTGATCGGCGCGCCCTGGCCGGTCGTTATTCTTATTGTCGGCGCACTCGCCTGGTTCGCCAGCCGCAGCGCCACCATTGTTGCGCTGTGTTGCGGCATTCTCTTCGCCATCGGCTGGTTCGGCATGTGGGAAGACACGATGAAGACGATATCGATGATCTTCGTCTGCGCCGTGCTGTCCATCGTCATCGGCCTGCCCATCGGCATCGCCATGGCGCGCTCCAACCGCCTGCAGAATGTCGTCAATCCCGTCCTCGACGTGATGCAGACGATGCCGAGTTTCGTCTATCTCATTCCCGTCGTCATGCTGCTCGGCATCGGTCGCGTGCCCGGTGTCATCGCCGTCGTCATCTACGCCATTCCGCCGATGATCCGGCTCACCAATCTCGGCATCCGCATGGTCGACCGCGACGTGCTGGAGGCGGCGGACGCCTTCGGGTCCTCGAAGCGCCAGAAGCTTTTCAAGGTGCAGCTGCCGCTTGCCCTTCCCACCATCATGGCCGGCATCAACCAGACGATCATGATGGCGCTCGCCATGGTCGTCATCGCCTCCATGATCGGCGTGCAGGGCCTCGGTCAGCCGGTGCTGAAGGCCATCGCCAATCAATATTTCACGCTTGGCGTGTTCAACGGGCTTGCCATCGTCGGCATCGCCATCATCTTCGACCGCATCAGCCAGGCCTATGGCCTTCGCCTGCAAAAACACCGGGAAGCAGCGCATGGCTAGTCAATCGATCGAAATTCGCAGCCTCTACAAGATTTTCGGCTCAAAGGCGGCCGACTATGTCGAACCTGTCAAGACCGGCATGTCCAAGGCGGACCTCAACGCCAAACATGGTCACGTGCTCGGCCTGCGCGATATCAACATCACCATGCCGGGCGGACAGATCACCGTCATCATGGGCCTTTCCGGCTCGGGAAAATCGACACTGATACGCCACGTCAACCGCCTGATCGACCCGACGGCCGGCGAAATCCTCTATGGCGGCACCGATGTCTGTCGCCTCAACGAAGCCGAGCTTCTGGAATTCCGCCGCCACAAGACGGCGATGGTGTTCCAGAAATTCGGCCTCTTGCCCCACCGCAATGTGCTGCAGAATGTCGTCTATGGCCTTGAGGTACAGGGCGTCGAAAAGCGCGAGCGGGAGGAAAGGGCCGAAGTCTGGATCAGGCGCGTGGGGCTCGAAGGCTTCTCCAGCCACTATCCGAACCAGCTTTCCGGCGGCATGCAGCAACGCGTTGGCCTTGCCCGGGCGTTGACCAACAATGCAGAAATTCTGCTGATGGACGAGGCCTATTCGGCACTCGATCCGCTCATTCGCGTCGACATGCAGACGGTGCTTTTGGAATTGCAGAAGGAGTTGAAGAAGACCGTGGTCTTCATCACCCACGATCTCGACGAGGCGCTGCGGCTGGGCGACAAGATCGCCATCTTACGCGACGGCGAAATCATCCAGCAGGGCACGGCCGCCGAAATCGTCATGTCGCCCGCCGACAGCTATATCGAGGCCTTCGTGGAGGAGGTCAATCGCGGCAGGGTCATCCGTCTCGGTGCCATCGTCCAGCCGGAGTTTTCCGGCCAGTCACGGCTTCAGCTCGATGCGGACATGACTGTTGAAGAAGGCCTGCGTGCGCTCGTTCGGGAAAATGTCAGCAGCGCCACGGTCGTCGGGGAAAACGGCAAGGCGCTCGGCGCCGTCACCACCGACGCCATCATGCGCTGCCTCGTCAGGACCGCACATGGTGAGGAAGCAGGCACGGCTGAACGCTTGTCAGGCTGAGCCTTCAAGCCATTCGGCCATGCCCTTCGCGGCGGCCCTGCCGGTGGCGAAACAGGCGGTCAAGAGATAACCGCCGGTCGGCGCTTCCCAATCCAGCATTTCCCCGGCGACGAACATGCCGGGGAGCTTTTCCAGCATGTAGTTTTCATCAAGGCCGCTCCACGCGATACCGCCGGCCGATGAAATCGCCTCGGCAATCGGCCTCGTCCGCAAAAGCGGTATCTCCGCATGTTTTATTCTCGCGGCGACGAACTCATCCGGCATGGCCGCGATGTCGGGAAAGATTTCCCGCAGAAGCCCGACCTTCACAGCCGATAAGCCGGCCGCCTTGCGCATGCGGTTTGCAAAACTCTCCTTCCGCCCGAGTTTCGCCAGATCGCGGCTGAGACGTTCCACCCTACGTCCCGGCGCAAGATCGATTGCGAGCGACACTTTGCCCACCTGTTCCAGCCGGTCACGCAGCGCGGCGGAATGGGCATAGATCACGCTGCCTTCAATACCATGCTTCGTGATGACGAATTCGCCCTGAAAAGCCCCTGCCGATGAAATGGTGATGGTGGATTTCACCGCTTCGCCGGCAAAACGCGCGCGGAAGACATCGCTCCAGTCGACGTCGAAACCGCAATTGGCGGGGCGGAACGGGGAAAGCGCCACGCCTTTCTCCGCCAGCGCCGGAACCCATGCGGCATCGGAGCCGAGACGCGGCCAGCTTGCGCCGCCAAGCGCCAGAAGAACGGCATCGGTCTTGATGGCGATCTCGCCCTCCGGTGTCGCGAAAACCAGCTGCCCGCCGGAAAAGCCCGTCCAGCGATGCCGCGTCCTGATGGTCACCCCCTGCGCCTCCAGCCGGGCGAGCCATGCCCTGAGCAACGGCGAGGCCTTCATGACGGTGGGAAACACCCGGCCCGAAGTGCCGACGAAGGTTTCCTGCCCAAGCCCCTGCGCCCAGTCGCGCAGCATGTCCGGCGTAAAATCATCGAGAGCGGCGCGCAGCCGCGGTTCCGCATCACCGAACCGGTGACGGAAGCTGTCGTAATCTTCGGCATGAGTAATGTTGAGGCCGGATTTTCCGGCCATCAGCAATTTACGCGCCACGGTCGGCATCGCCTCGAACACCGTTACGGCATGGCCTGCGGCCGAGAGCACTTCGGCCGCCATCAGCCCCGCCGGTCCACCGCCGATAATCGCGACCTGCCTCGCCTTTGCCAAAACCTTCTCCATCGCCATCTTCGCCATTCCGAGCCTTATACCGATTTCCGCATGCGAATATATGCGATATTGAACGCCCATGTTCACGCTCGACCGACCCGTCACCTTTTCGCAGGATATCAAGAAAAGCCGCTTCATCGCCTTTGCCGCACCGGTGACGGGCGAAGAGGATGCGAAAAACTTTCTTGCGGCGCATTCCGATCCTGACGCGAACCATAATTGCTGGGCATGGCGAAGCGGCCAGACCTATCGTTTCAGCGATGACGGCGAGCCTTCGGGCACGGCCGGGAAACCGATCCTTCAGGCCATAGACGGCCAGGCGCTGGATAATGTCGCGGTTCTCGTCATCCGCTGGTTCGGCGGCATCCTGCTTGGCAGCGGCGGGCTGATGCGCGCCTATGGCGGCACGGCGGCCGCCTGCCTGCGGCTTGGCGAAACCTCGCCGGTCATCGCTTATGTCAGCGCGACACTGAGCTGCCCCTTCTCCGATCTGGCGCTGGTGAAATCGCGCCTTTCCGCCACCCAGAACCTGCGTCTGGAAAGGGAAGATTTCACCGGCACCGGCGCGGATATGCTGCTTTCTGTTCCGGCGGATGAAGCCGAACGGCTCACCCGGCTTTTAAGCGACCTGACCAGCGGACGCGTCAATCTCCACATTCCCGACTAGCACGTCTGTCCGAATGCACGATTTGTGCTAAGGAAGCGCCATGTCATCTGAGCTTTCCAACCCCGTCTATAATCCGCCGCTCGAACCGTGGCTGACCATCGTGCACCGTGATGACGATCTTCTGGTGCTGGACAAGCCGAGCGGGCTTTTATCGGTGCCGGGGCGCGATCCGGCGCTTTCGGACAGCCTGATGACGCGTGTGCAGAAACAGTTCCCGAAAGCGCTGATGATCAACCGGCTGGACAAGGACACATCAGGCATCGTGCTGATGTCCCTGAACCGCAAGGCGCATGCGGCGATTGCGTCGCAGTTTGAAAACCGCCAGACACGCAAATCCTATGTCGCCATTGTCTGGGGAGAGGTTGCCGGAGAAGCGGGCGAAGTGGATTTGCCACTCGCCATCGATCCCGAAAACAAGCCCCGCCACCGCGTCGACCGCGAGAACGGCAAGCCGGCACAGAGCCTTTGGCGGGTGCTGGAACGATTGCCGCTTCCGGCAACGCGGCTGGCGCTGACACCCCTTACCGGCCGTACCCACCAATTGCGGGTGCATATGAAGGCACTTGGCCACCCCATTCTCGGCGATGAATTTTATGCCGAGGGCGAAGCGCTTGCCGCTGCGCCGCGGCTGATGCTGCATGCGCAGGAGGTTGGTTTCCGCCATCCCGATGGCCGCGACGTCACCTATACCGTGCCCTGCCCCTTCTGAGGCCTGCGATGAAAGAAAAAGACGAAAGCTTCGTAGTAGATTTTGTCGGCGGTGCAGTTGGCCACCGTTTCCGCTCCGGCGAGGGGCGCGGACAGGCCCTGCCGAAAGCCGCGGGTTTCACAAAAGGCCGCACGCCAAAGATCGTGGATGCGACCGCAGGCCTCGGGCGCGACGCCTTTCTGCTGGCCTCACTGGGAGCGGAAGTGACCCTCATCGAACGCTCGCCGGGAATGCATGCCCATCTTGCGGACGGCATTCGCCGCGCATTGGAGGCGGGCGGCGCCTATGCCGAGGCGGCGGCGCGCATGACGCTGCTTCACGGAGATTCACGCCAGTTGCTGAAAGAGCTTTCGCCCGAGGTGGTGATTGTCGACCCCATGCATCCGCCGCGCCACAACACGGCGCTGGTGAAAAAGGAGATGCGGGTGCTGAGGGAACTGGTTGGCTCCGACCCGGACCAGGTGGAGCTGATGGAGGCCGCACTGGAAAATGCCACGAAACGGGTGGTTTTGAAATGGCCGCTGCGCGCCGAGCCGATGCCGGGCATTCGCAAGCCTTCGCATCAGATAATGGGCAAGAACACCCGTTATGATGTCTTCATGATCTTCGGGAAATCTCTCGACCCGGAGGAATGATCAGCGGAAGCTCGGCTTGCGCTGCGCATTCATCAAAAGCTCGTGCCGCGAGGCGAACTCGCCGAACAGCTTTCTGAGCCGGGTTTCCTCCGCCTTGTCCAGCCGGTAACGCCGGCAGAATTCCGCGACGTTGAGGATCGGCTTGGTTCTGTTCCCGTCTATGGTCTTGTTGTCGATGATCTGCATGGCTCCCTCCGTGTAACAAAAGGGAAAACGTGACCGCAGGCTGGCGGTTCCTTATGAATTCGCATGGATGAGAAAAGAGCGTGCAGCCTGCACACGGCGTGATCAAGTTTTCTTGAAACTATCGCAGGAAACGAAATCCTCCCCAAATGGTTCTCTGCCTGACGTAAACGAAGGAAGGGAGACCCATGTTCCATAACAACCGATTTCTGAGTTCGACGATCCTGTGTGCGCTGCTCGCCGTGCCGCTTGCCGGTGTTGCGCAGGCCCAGGCCCCGGCTGCCGAAACGAAACGGCCGAATGCGCCGGATCAGAAACCGGCTTTTGAGGGCCAGACCCGCGCGCCGCAGGCCGCCACCCAGCCGAATATCGAAAAAACCGTCATTGCCGAGGGCCTGCCGCATCTGTGGTCGATGGAGTTTCTGCCCGATGGCCGCATGATCGTCGCAGCCAAGGAGGGCGCCATGCATATCGTCGCCGACGGCAAGGCCGGCCCGGCGATTGCCGGCGTGCCTGAGGTGGCATCCGACGGGCAGGGCGGACTTCTCGACATCGCGCTGGCTCCCGATTTCGAAACATCGCGCACCATCTTCTTCTCCTTCTCCGAACCGCGCGATGGCGGCAACGGCACGTCGGTAGCCTCGGCGAAACTGACCGAGGAGGGCGGCGCGGCAAAGCTGGACAATGTCTCGGTGATCTTCCGCCAGATGCCGACCTATGACGGCGACAAACATTTCGGCTCCCGCCTCGTCTTCGGGCCGAACAACGAGCTTTACGTCACCGTCGGAGAACGTTCGGATTCAAAGCCGCGCGTGCAGGCGCAGGACCTGTCGAGCGGGCTTGGCAAGGTCTTCCGCATCGATACACAGGGCAAGGCCTTTGAAGGCAATCCTTTCGCCAGCCAGCAGAACGCCCTCCCCGAAATCTGGAGCTATGGCCACCGCAACCTGCAGGCGGCAGCGCTTGACGGAGAAGGCAGGCTCTGGACCGTGGAACATGGCCCTCGCGGCGGCGATGAGCTGAACATGCCGAAAGCGGGCCTGAACTACGGCTGGCCGGTCATCACCTATGGCGTCGAATATAGCGGAAGGTCGGTTGGTGAAGGCGTTACCGCCAGAAGAGGCATGGAACAGCCGGTTTATTATTGGGACCCGGTCATCGGCCCCTCCGGCATGGCCTATTATGACGGCGACCAGATTCCCGAATGGAAGGGCGCTTTCTTCGTCGGCGGTCTGGTAAGCCAGGGCCTCGTCATCCTGCATATCGATGGCGACAGGGTCGCGACCGAAAGCCGGTTGCCGCTGGAGGCGCGCATTCGCGACGTGAAGGTGGGTCCGGATGGCGCAATCTATGCCGTGACCGAAGAGCGCGGCGGCGGTCAATCGCAGATCCTGCGGATCGCCAAGGCCGGCTGAGAAAACTCACGATTGGAACGACAGGCCGCCGGAACGAAGGCGGCCTGTTTTTCGTTTGCCGCAGCGTGAAACCTGCCGGAAAAAACCATGCCACAGCCGCCCACCCGCCTTCTTGCCAAAATCGGACTTGCCTATGTCAACGATCAGGAGCCGGGTATTGCCCGCGAGAAACGCGGACGCGGTTTCTGTTACCGCCTGCCGGGCGGCGAACTTCTGTCCGACAGCGTCGAACTGAAGCGCATCAAAGCGCTCAGCGTGCCGCCCGCCTATAAGGACGTGTGGATCTGCATCGACCCATCAGGCCATCTGCAGGCAACCGGCTTTGATGCCCGGGGGCGAAAACAATATCGGTATCATCCCGACTGGCATGCGCTCCGGGGCGAGACGAAATTCTTCCAGCTGAAAAGCTTCGGCAGGGCGCTGCCGGCCATTCGCCGCCGCGCCATCGCCGATATCGAAAAACAGGATCATGGGCCGGAAATGACGCTCGCGGCACTCACGCTGCTGCTCGATGCCGCCTATCTGCGCGTCGGCAACCGCTCCTATCTCGAAACCAACAGCACCTATGGCGCAACGACATTGCTCAAGCGGCACGTCTCCTTCGGTGAAACCATCGAGCTGCGGTTTGCCGCCAAGGGCGGGCAGAAGGTGAAACGGCAATTGCGCCACCCTCGCCTGCAGAAAATCCTCGAGGAGATCGCCGATCTGCCCGGCAAGGAACTCTTCGTCTGGCAGGACAGTGAAAACCGGGTGCATTCGGTCGATTCCAGCGATCTCAACGCTTACCTCTCCCGCATCGGCGGGCAAGGCATTTCCGCCAAGACCTTCCGCACCTGGGGTGGAACGCTGGCGGCCTTCTGCAACGCGATGGAACATGTGGCGGCGGGTGACAAGCCGAGCATAAAGGGCATGTGCGAGGCAGCGGCGGCGGAGCTTTCCAACACGCCCGCCATCTGCCGCAAGAGCTATGTGCACCCGGCCGTCCTCGATATAGCCACGGAAGAGAAAGCGCAGAAAAAGCTTGGCCGCATCTTGAAGGTCGGGGCAAAGCCCGTCTCGGGCCTCAGGGCGGATGAAAGACGGCTGCTTGCCTTCCTGCCCTGAGGATCAGCGGCTGCCCGCCCATTCCGCCAGCTCCCGCTCGGCCCTTTCCAGCGCGCTGTAATTCAACAGCTTGCGCAGGAAAGCGACGGTAACAGCGCGGGTTCTGAGATTATACCGGCCTTCCGCCTCGTCATCGCCAGCTGCCTGATGCACGTTCAGCTTCTCATAGAGGCTTTGCAGCCGGTTCTGTACGCTGCGCAGCGACAGGTTGCGGCGGCGGGCAATCGCCTTGTCGGTGAGGCCGAGCGCGACATCGACAAGGATTTCATATTCGGAATCGGTAAAGCCATGGGCCTTGCCGAGGCTCTTTTCCTGCAGGCCGCGCACTTCCCGGTCAATCACGCATTGCGCCTCGATGAAGATGCTGCGCAGCGCCAGCCGCAAGCGGTCATCGGAGGCCGATTTCAGCACGTAGCCATAGGCGGCACCCTCAGGCACGATGCGGGAGACACCGCGCACATAGGCCTCGTCGGAATAGTTGGACCAGAACAGGATGCGGGTATCCGGCCTTTCCTTCCAGATGGTGCGCGCCGCCTCGATGCCGTTGCGCTCGTTCATCTGCAAATCCATGACGATATGGGCGGCGCGATTTTCCCGCGCGAGCTTTTCGCCGGTTCTGCCATTGGCCGCTTCCAGCACCTTGTCGCATTCCGGCAGCGCGGCACGCACCGCCTCGTTCAGATAGGCGCGGTGCAACGCATCGTCCTCGACGATCAGCACATCCATGTCACAACTCCTCCCGCCGGTCGAAAGCGCCTGCCGGCAAGGTCACGGTGATGCGGGTTCCCGCTCCCGTGCCATTGCCGCCAATATCGAATCTGGCTGAAATCAGCCGCGCCCGCGTCTTCATATTGCCGATGCCGAGGCCACCGGAAGCCCCACCTTCGCCGCCGCCGCTGCCGTCGTCGCTGACCGTCATCCGCAAGCCGCCGTCGATTGCGGTCAGTTTCACGGCAATCGCTTCCGGCTGGGCATGACGAATGGCGTTATTGACCGCCTCCTGCACGATGCGGAACAGCGAGATGGCCACCGTCTTGTCCAGTCTTTCCACCAGCCCATCCGTCTCATCCGTCACCGACCAGTCGATTGCCGACCCGCTATCGCGCACGGAGCGGTCCACATAGGTCTCGATGGCCTCAACGACGCCGAACAATTGCAGGATCGAGGGTTTCGCCTCCTCGATGATCTCACGCAAATCCTGCATGCAGTGCTGCAGGCTGCGCACCACCGGCTCCAGCATCTCGCCTGACAGGTCGGGGGTATGGCTCATGCGCTCGATGCGCCGCGCAAGCCGCGTCAGGTCCGCCAGCGTCTGATCGTGCAGATCCATGCCGATGCGCTGCCGCTCGGCCTCCAGCGCCTCGGTCAATTGCAGCGCGCCGAGCCGGAGGCCTTCCTCGCGGGCATTGGCGCGCGCCTCCTCGATGGCGGAGCGTTTGGCCTGCTCGGCGGCGCGGATCGCGTAGAAATAGGGCGCCAGCAAATCGGCGACCGCGCGGGCATTCGCCACATCCTCCATCGTATAGGCGTCCGACCGGTGGGAGGAGCAACTCAGCGCGCCGATGATGTCGCCATGCACCTTCATCGGCACATGCAGCCGGCTATGCAGGTTAAGTTCGATGATCGGGCTTGAAAACGACCCTTCGAAATGAAAGCGCGGATCGGCGCAGGCGTCGCCGCTCAGGAGGTATTCGACCTCGCCTGATAGCAGCGAACGGATCGGACTACCGGTCAGAAGGGCGGGCGGCTGCCGGCTCCAGGCGCTGACGAGGCCGCTCTCATAGGCGATGTGATATTTGTCATCCAGCTGCTTGATGCAGACATCCATATGGTCATGCGGGATGATATGGCTGATCTCGGTGGCGACCGCCTGGATGATGGCGTTAAATTCGAGCTGCCCGGCAAGCAGCCGCGAAATGCCCATGTAGTGATGAAAAAGAGCGCTTTTCGGCGTATCCAGCATGTGCGGACGCCCTCCCAAGCGCCTGCCTTCGACCATCGCGGCGAAGCTTCAACCCATTGGGCGCCGCATCATCCATTCTGCGCCCGGCAGTGGCGTTTCGTCCTGCGGGTTCCCGCAAGCTTTCTGCGGAAACCCGCAGGAAGATTGCCGCGATCCGCCTATACAAGCCAAATCTTCTTGGTCATTCTCGCTTCTACTGGGGAACGGAGCTCCAGTGCAACGGGATTTCGTCTGCTGCCGAGGAGATTTGCGGCGGATGAGGGTTCCGGACCCGAAAGGGCAAGCCACCAGGGAGGAAATCAAATGGCTTTCAGGAAGATGCTTCTGGCATCGGCCGCTGTCGCATGTGCAGCTTTGCCGATCACCGCTCATGCCGATACGTCGGCCAAAAAAATTGCGCTTTCCAACAATTATGCCGGCAATTCCTGGCGTCAGGCGATGCTGACGAGCTGGGACAAGATCACCAAGCAGGCGGTTGCCGACAAGCAGGTCGCCGCCGCTGACGCCTTCACCACAGCCGAAAACCAGGCGACCGAACAGGCCGCGCAGATCCAGAACCTCATTCTTCAGGGTTACGACGCCATCGTCATCAATGCCGCTTCGCCGACCGCCCTTAACGGCGCGGTGAAGGAAGCCTGCGATGCCGGCATCACCGTCGTTTCCTTCGATGGCATCGTCACCGAGCCCTGCGCATGGCGCATCGCGGTCGATTTCAAGGCGATGGGCGAAAGCCAGATCGATTATCTCGCCAAGGCCATGCCGAAGGGCGGCAACCTGCTTGAAATTCGCGGTCTTGCGGGCGTTTCGGTGGACGATGAAATCCACGCCGGCATCGCCGCCGGCGTCGCCAGGAACCCGCAGTTCAAGATCGTCGGTTCCGTCAATGGCGACTGGGCGCAGGATGTGGCGCAGCGCGCCGTCGCCGGCATCCTGCCGAGCCTTCCCGAAGTCGCGGCTGTCGTGACGCAGGGCGGCGACGGTTATGGCGCGGCGCAGGCCTTCGCGGCCGCCAAGCGCCCGATACCCACCATCGTCATGGGCAACCGCGAAGACGAGCTGCAATGGTGGAAGCAGCAGAAAGACGCAAGCGGTTACGAGACCATGTCCGTCTCCATCGCTCCCGGCGTCTCGACGCTGGCTTTCTGGGTGGCGCAGCAAATCCTCGACGGCAAGGATGTGAAGAAGGACCTGACCGTGCCCTTCCTGCGCATCGACCAGGCCAATCTCGAGGAAAACCTGAAGACGACCCAGAAGGGCGGCGTGGCGAATGTGGAATATTCGCAGGAAGACGCCCAGAAGGCCATCGCATCGGCCAAATAGGCCGGATCGGCTTTAAGCCTGGCTATTGCGACGCTCCCGGAACGGGCGCCGCAATAGCCAAACATTATCCGATTTTCACATCACTGGCGTAGTTGCTCATGAATGACATCATCGAGGCGGAAGAAGTCGTCGCTGCGTGCGGCGTGAAAGTCGTGTTCGGCGCGGTAAGGGCGCTGGATGGGGCCGATCTCGTCATCCGCACGGGGGAATGCCTCGGGCTCGTCGGCCATAACGGCGCGGGAAAATCCACCATCGTCAACGTCATCAATGGCGGGCTGACGCCGCATGAGGGTTCCGTTTCCTATGGCGGCAACGAAAACCGCCACGGCATTGCCGCCGCCCGCGCGAACGGCGTTCGCTGCGTGTTTCAGGAACTGTCACTCTGCCCGAACCTGACGATCAGCGAAAATGTCCGCATCATGCATGCCGCCACGGGTGGGCGAAACTGGCGCGGCCGTGCGCTGACGACGATCCGCCAGACACTGGATGAAATTTTTCCCGGCCACGGCATCGATTGCGAACTGACCATCGCCGAACTTTCCATCGCCGAACGGTAGATGGTGGAAATCGCCATCAATTTCTGCCGCATACCGCACGCGCCGAGACTGGTGATTCTCGATGAGCCCACCTCTTCGCTCGATGCCGGTCTTGCCGAGCAGCTGATGGATTATATCCGCCGTTTCGTGCGTGAGGGCGGTTCGGTTCTGCTGATCTCGCATATTCTCGGAGAAATTCTTTCGACGGCCACCCGCATCGTGGTGATGAAGGATGGCCGGGTGGTGGCCGACCGGAAGGCCGCCGACTTCACCACCCGCTCGCTGGTCGAAGCCATGGGCAGCGTCGTCAAGGAACAGGACAGGCGACGGGGTGAAAGCCGCAAGGCAGGCGAAAAGGTGCTTTCCATGCCGGCACGCCGGGGCGAAGGCCTTGCCTTCGAGGCCTTTCGCGGCGAGATCGTTGGCCTTGCCGGTCTCGGCGGCCATGGCCAGACCGAAGCGCTTCTCGATCTTTATCTTGCCCGCAACAATAGCTGGCTGCCCTCGCGCAAGACCGATCTCGCCTTCGTGGCGGGCGACCGCAGCCTGAACGGCACCTTCCCGCTGTGGAGCATCCTCAAAAACCTGTCCATCGCCTCGCTCAGGGATATTTCAACCGCAGGCATGGTGGACAGGGGCAGGGAAACCGAGCTTGAGGCGCAATGGAAAAAGCGCATCGAAATCCGCACGCCCGACATGGGCAACAAGATCCTCTCCCTTTCCGGCGGCAACCAGCAGAAGGTGCTTTTTGCCCGTGCGCTTGCCACCACCGCCAGCACCGTCTTGATGGACGACCCGATGCGCGGCGTCGATATCGGCACCAAACAGGAGGTCTATGACATCTTGAGAACCGAAGCCTCCCACGGCCGCACCTTCATCTGGTACTCCACCGAAATGGACGAAATCCGCCTCTGCGACCGGGTCTATGTGTTCCGCGACGGCGCCATCCAGGCGGAACTCGTCGGCGACGATATTACCGAGCAGAATGTGCTGGCAGCCTCCTTTGCCGGAGAAGACCACGCATGAAACTCTCGGCAAACGCGCTCCGCCTCATCATTCCCGCCGCCTCGCTCGCCTTCCTGCTCGCCGCCGTCTTCTACATGCAGCCGCGCGCCATGAGCTATACGGGCATGAACCTGCTGTTCAATCTGGCGGTGCCGATTGCGCTCGCCACCATTGCGCAGATGCTGATCATGTCGGTCAACGATCTCGATCTATCGATGGGCACCTTCGTCAGTTTCTGCGCCTGTGTGACCGCCACTTTCCTGCAAACCACGCCCCTCCTCGGAATTGCGATTTTTGCCGGGGCGATTGCGGTTTACGCATTGCTTGGCGCCATCATCCATATCCGCGCCCTGCCCTCCATCGTCGTCACGCTCGGCATGAGCTTCGTCTGGGGCGGCCTCGCCGTCCTCATTCTTCCCTCGCCCGGCGGCCAGGCCCCCGCCTTCATCCGGGCGCTGATGACGGCGAAGCCGCCTTTCGTGCCGATCGCCATCGTCGCCAGCATCCTGATCGCGGTCGTCGCCCATTACATCGTCATGCGCTCGTCTTTCGGCGTACTTATGCGCGGGGTCGGCGGCAATTTCCGCTCGGTCGAACGCTCCGGCTGGTCGGTCGTCGGCATTCGCGCCGCCACCTTTGCGCTGGCCGGTTTCTTCGCGGTGCTGTCCGGTATCGCTCTTGTCGGGCTGACGACATCGGCCGACGCCAATATCGCGCTGCGTTACACGCTGCTCTCGATTGCCGGCGTCATTCTCGGCGGCGGTGAATTCGTCGGCGGAAGGGTATCGCCCATCGGCGCCGTCATCGGCGCGCTGACGCTGACGCTCGCCGGTTCGTTCCTCTCCTTCATGCGCATTTCACCCGACTGGCAGATCGGCGCGCAGGGGGCGATCCTCATCATCGTGCTGGCGCTGCGCATCCTGCTCAACCGTCTTGAAAAGCGGGAGAAAAACCAATGAACGGGCTGTCTTCCCTCACCAGAAAACCATGGATCTGGTCTTTCGCCGCAACGGCGGTCGTCTGGATCATCACCGTGCTTTTCACCGGCGGCGCAAGCTCCTTCGGCCTGTCGCATGCCGCACTCACCTTCGCAGCCTTTTCGGTCATCGTCGGCATCGGCCAGATGTTCGTCATCACGCTCGGGCCAGGCAATATCGACCTCTGTGTTCCCGCCACGATGACGCTGTCAGGCACACTGGCGCTCAAATTCATGGATGTGTCCGACGGACTTATCCTGCCCGGACTGCTGATCGCCATTCTGATCGGCATCGCCATCGGCATCGGCAATTATGCGCTGATCAAGCTCCTGCGCATCCCGCCGATCATCGCGACGCTCTCCATGAGCTTCATCGTGCAGTCCATCGCCATCTGGTCGAACCGCGGCCTGCGCATCAAGCCGCCGGAAACATTGGCCACATTCACCACGTCAAGTTTCTTCGGCATTCCGAACGTCGCCCTCGTGGCCCTGCTGCTGTCCGTCATCGCCTGGCTGCTGCTCGACCGCTCGTTTTACGGACGCTGGATTTCCGCCATCGGCCAGAGCACCTTCGCCGCCCGAATGACCGGCATTCCGGTGGACGGCGCACGTTTCGTCACCTATGTGCTCTGCGCGGTGCTTGCTGCCATCGCGGGTTATCTGCTCGCCAGCTTTTCCGGCGGTGCTGCGCTCAACATGGGCTCGGAATATCTGCTGATGTCCATCGCCGTTGTCGTCATCGGCGGCACGGCGGTGGCGGGCGGCGATTCCAATGTTCCCGGCATCTGGGGCGCTTCGCTCTTTATGTTCCTGGTGGTTTCGATGCTGAATACCTATGGTTTCGGCGCCGGCATCCGCCTCATCCTCACCGGCCTCATCATCATCTCCGTCATCCTTCTGGCAAGCGGCCCCAAGGCCACGCGCTGAACCCATAACGACAAGCCCCCAAGCGGACCACGCTCATGACCACAGACAAGACCTCCCCTTACGAAATCCACGATGACCGCTTTCGCCATCTGATCGTCGGCAATGCCGAGCTGGAAGAGCTTTATTCCGGCTGCCGCTGGGCCGAAGGCCCGGTGTGGTTTGCCGATCTGAACTGCCTGCTGTTCAGCGACATCCCCAATGAGCGCATGCTGCGCTGGGTGCCGGATGGCGGGATCTCCGTGTTCCGCCAGCCCTCCAACTTCACCAACGGCAACACGCGCGACCGGCAGGGACGGCTCGTTTCCTGCGAACATGGCGGCCGCCGCGTCACCCGCACCGAAGTCGACGGGTCGATCACCGCCCTTGCCGACAGCTATGGCGGCAAACGGTTGAACTCGCCCAACGACGTGGTGGTCAAATCCGATGGCAGCGTCTGGTTCACCGATCCCACCTACGGCATTCTTTCCGATTACGAGGGATACAAGGCCGAGCCGGAACAGAAGACGCGCAATGTCTACCGGCTCGATCCCGCAACGGGAGAGGTCACGATCGCCATCGACGACTTCATGCAGCCGAACGGGCTTGCGTTTTCTCCCGATGAGACAAAGCTCTACGTCGCCGACAGTTCCTACAGCCACGATGTCTCCCGCCCGCGCCATATCCGCGTCTTCGACGTGGTGGACGGTGTGAAGCTCGCCAACGGCCGGGAATTCTGCAATCTCGACAATGGCCTGCCGGATGGCTTCCGCCTGGATACGGCCGGCAACCTGTGGACCAGCGCCGGTGACGGCGTTCACTGCTTTTCCCCCGAAGGCACGCTCATCGGCAAGATCAGGGTGCCGCAGACGGTCGCAAACCTCACCTTCGGCGGCCCGAAAAAGAACCGGCTGTTCATCACCGCAACGAAATCGCTCTATTCGGTCTATGTCGCCGCAACCGGTGCGCAAACACCTTGAGGTGCTGAAAACCGGAGGATATGGGCCGGGAAGGAACTGGCAAGACGGGTTCACCGCGCTATAAAAGCGGAATGAACGACGATTCCAGCCCCTTCCTGACCGACGACATGGCCGAGGACGGCGACATGCCGGCCGTTGAGCCCACCAGCCGGATGCTTTCATGGGCGCGCAATTCCGCGCTCTACCGGCTGGAACAGCGGATGATGACGGAAAAGCAGCTGCGCGACGCCATCATGCGCAAGGCGCGGGAAAAATTCGAGGATATCAGCCCGGCGCAGGTGAAGGCGCTCGGCGAGTTTGCCGTGACCTTCGCTTATGGCATCAAGGCGCTCGACGACACGGCTTTCGCGGAAATTGCCGTGCGGAGCGGCCAGCGCAGCGGCAAGTCTAAACGCGGGCTGGCGCAGAAACTTCAGATCAAGGGTATCGCCCGGGAGACGGCGACGGCCGCGTTGCAGGAGACCAATGATCTGGTCGCGGCCGTCATCTTTGCGCGCAAGCGCGCCTTCGGGCCTTTTCGCCGTGTCGAACTCGACGAGAAGCGCAAAAACAAGGAGTTTTCCGCCTTCGCCCGCAATGGCTTCGGTTTCGAAATCGGCGCGAAGGTCATGGCCATGACTTTCGAAGAGGCGGAAGAGATTGTCGCTGAAGCGCCGCTCTGACAGCTATTGCGGCAGGGGATGGGTTTTCAGATAGGCGATCAGGTCCGTTATATCGGTTTCGCTCCAGAGCCCGAAAAAACGCATCGCATTTCCCGGTATCGCCTTCTTCGGGCTGGCGATGAATTTCTGCAGCTCTTCTTCCGTCCAGACCCGGCCAGCCGCGCCGGCATCTTTGAGCGCCTGCGAATAATGGCTGTAATCGGCCACAGAAGCCATCGGCCTGCCGACCACGCCCATCAGATGCGGCCCCATGCGGGTGCGCGGCGTATCGGCACTGTGGCAGGTGGAACAGCGGCTGAAGACTTTTTCCCCACGGGCCGCATCGCCTTCTGCAAAGGCGCTCGCCGCAAGGAGGAGGAAAAACGCGGACGCCGCCGCAGCTTGTTTGGACATGGAAATCATGGCCCGGATAATACAACGCCCTCTCCGCCTGACAACGAAGAGGGCGTTTTTTGAGATGCGACAGAATGCCCGGCTGAGGCCGGGCACTTTGCCGATCAGTTCATGGCCGTCAGCGTCACCGAAGTGCCGGTGGCGGCGAGGTTGAGGCCAACCTGGCCCGTCACGCTGACCGTCTGCAGCTGGATGGAGCCGGACGTGCCGCCAACGAGAACGTTGGTGCCAACGCCGAGACCGACGGTGACTTCAGCCGTTGCGCCCTGATAAAGGCCGCCGAGCGAGCCGCGGTGGTAACCGGCGGTCGGGGCGAAAACGGCCCAGACCAGACGGCCCTGCGTGGTGAAACCGAGGTCAACACCCATCTTGCGGATGGCGCCGGAATAATGGTCGGTGCGACGGGCGCCGATCGTGGACTGGAAGGTGCAATCCAGTTCCTTGGCCGAGCCGATCACGTAACCGACGCCGCCGCCGATATCGCAGGTGAGGTAACCGATCTTGACGCCATTGCGTTCGTCCTGCTCCTGCGGAGCCGGCTCATATTTTGCAAGGTCGGCAGCGAGTGCGGAAGCGGTTCCGCCAAGGCCCATCGTCAATGCGGCAAAAGTTACGGCAACAGCCTTTTTCATCTGATTTTCTCCTGTTTTATTCCTACCCGCAGCAGCCCTTCTTGCCCTCTCCGGATATTGAATTCCGCACTGTTAACGTTTGTTCCGAAAAATCGATCCAAAACAACTTAATTGGAGGCGATGAAAGCGGAACGGTTAACAATGTCTCATGGCGGTAGGATGCCATTAAGACATTGTTAGGGCGGGAAATGCGCGCGAAACCGCCATCAACAACCTGTGTTTCCGACCGTTGTTTTGCTGCAACAGCCTCAGAGCGGCAGCGCTACGGGAAGGCCGGTGGCGGCATGGGTCATGACATCCATGCGAACGCCATAGATCCGCTCCAGCGTTTCCGGCGTCATGATCTCCTGCGGCGTCCCCCGTGCAATGAGCTGGCCGGAATGCAGCGCGACGATCTCGTCGCAGAACCTTGCGGCCATGTTGACGTCGTGCAGCACCACGATGACGCCTAGGCCCTTTTCCCGCGACAGCCGCTGCACCAGCGAGAGCACCTCGAGCTGATGGGCCATGTCGAGCGCGGAAATGGGCTCGTCGAGAAGCAGGCTTTCGGCATTTTGCGCCACCAGCATGGCCAACCACACGCGCTGGCGTTCGCCGCCGGAAAGCGTATCGACCAGCCGGTCGCGGAAGGCGACGGTATCGGTGAGTTCGATGGCCTCATCCACCTTCTCCTGATCCGCTTTGGTGAACTGCCCGAGCGCGCCGTGCCAGGGATAACGGCCGAGCGCCACCAGTTCCCTGGCCAGCATGCCGGAGGCGGCCGGCGTATATTGCGGCAGATAGGCGAGCTTGCGCGCAAATTCGCGGTTGCCCCAGGCGTTCAACGGCTTTCCTTCGAACGAAACACTGCCCGCCGTCGGCTCCTGCATGCGCGCGAGAATCTTGAGCAGCGTCGATTTTCCCGAACCGTTATGGCCGATCAGGCCGATGGTCTTGCCGGTTGGAAAACTGGCCGTCAGCGGCTGCAGCAATGTCCTGCCCGGCACCTCCATGGTCACGCCGTCGAGAGAAAAAAGCGGAACATCGTCGCAGTCGACGGCAAGTGCTGCCTGGCCCATGGTTCTCATCTCCGTACATCGTTCAAAAAATTCATCATCGCCTGCCAGAGAGCCAGACCAGGTAGGGCGCACCCGCCAGGGCCGCAAAGAGCCCGAGCGGCAGCTCGTAGGGGAAAGTGACCGTCCGCGCCCCGAGATCGGAAAGCGCCATCAAAACCGCGCCGAACAGGAAGGAGGCGAAGAGATGGTCGCGCGGCGTGGTGAAGCCGGCGCGAAGCGCAATATGCGGCGCCATTAGCCCAACGAAACTCAAGGGGCCGACAAGCAGCGAGGCGGCGGCGGTGGCGATGCCGGCCACCGCGATGACGGCGATACGCGCCGCGCCGAGCGGCAGGCCGAGGGAGACCGGCACATCCCGGCCGAGCGGCAGGATCGTCAGCCAGCGCGCGACCGATAGCGCGCCCGCCAGAAGCACGACGGAAAGAATGGCGAGAAAGATCGCCGAAGCCGGTGTCGCGGTCGAGCCCGAGCCGCTGAGCCAGGCGAGAATCTGCCAGGCGCGCTGGTCGCCAATAGCGAGCAGCGCCGAAAGCACCGCAGAGCAGAGCGAACTTACGGCAATGCCGGCAAGCAGGATTTTTTCCGGCGCAAGGTGCCGGCGCACGGAAAAGATCAATACGAGGATCATGACCGCCGCCGAGCCGACGCCGGCGCCGCAAAACAGTTCGAACAGGCCGGCCGCCGGGAAAAGCGTGATGGCGGCGGCAAAACCGAGACCCGCGCCGCCGCTAACGCCGATGACCTCAGGGCTTGCCATGGGATTGCCGGTGAGCCGCTGGAGGAGCGCCCCCGCCATGGCCAGCAGACCGCCGGCGGCTATGGCCGCCACCAGCCGCGGCCAGCGCAACGGCAGCAGGCTTTGCAGGTCATTGGCGCCAAGCACCGTCCAGCCCTCCGGCGCCTTTCCTATGGCGAGCGCTGCAAAGACCAGACCCGCCATGATGGCGAGAACCGGCAGCAGGGCCGTAAGCCGGCGTCTTGTCGTCAGATCGACGCCTTCGCCGCGATGCACATCGGTCGGCCGGATTTTCGGCAGCAGCCACAGAAGCAGCGGGCCGCCGATCAGTGCCGTTACCGCACCGGTCGGAAAAACTTCGGCCGTCGTGCTCGCCAGAAGCTGCACGAGACCGTCGCAGAACCACAGCAGCAGACCACCGAGAAGCGGGGAAACCAGGAGCACCGAAGACGAGCGCCTGACGCCGAGCGCCCGGGTGAGCGCCGGTGCAGCAAGGCCGATGAAGCTGACGAGACCGACCGCCGAAGCAACGAAGGCGGCGAGCATGACGGCGACGGCCGCAACCGCCAGCCTGACCGAAAACAGCGAGACGCCAAACGATCGAGCGCCGGCGTCACCGAGACCGAGAACCGTGAGCGGCCTTATCAACACACCGGTCAGGACAAGGCCCGCGAGAAGCTGGAAGGCAAGCAGAATGGCGTTCGACCAATCCTGCTGGCTGAGCGAGCCGCCGTTCCAGACGACGAGCGACATCAGATATTCGCCCTGCGCCAGCGTCAGCGCGGCGGAAGCGGAAGCGGCGGTGATGCCGACCAACAGCCCTGACACCACCATGGTCACCGGCTCGAAAGAGCGTCGCCAGCCGAGAAGAAACACGATACCGGCCGCAGCGGCAGCGCCGGCGAGCGCCACCAATGCGCGGTTACCATCCAGCACCGATGGGAAAAACAGGGTGGCGACGACGATGGCGAGCTGTGCGCCTGCGGAAATGCCGAGCGTCGACGGGTCGGCAATCGGATTGCGCAGCAATTGCTGGAAAAGCGCGCCGGACAGGCCAAGCATGGCACCCGCCAGAATAGCGACGGCCACACGCGGCATCAGGCTGAAAGCGAAGATGATCTGATCCATCGACATGGATGCGGCATCGAATGGCGGACCGGGCCACGCCCCGAAAGGCAACCGCTGGAAGCCGGCATGCAGGGAAAGCCCGCAGGCCAGCACGAACAGCAGGCCGAAGAAAATCTGAAGGGGCCGGGCTGTCACAGCGCCTCCCCCCGCGCCGTCAGGGCCTCGGTCAGAAGCCGTGCGAAACGCATGCCGGCGGTGATGCCGCCATAGGGGCCGACATTGCCGAGCGTGACCACCCGGTTTTCGCGTATGGCGGGCAATGCGCGCCAGATGGCGCTGTTACGCAGGCTTTCGCGCGCTTCCACCGGAATATCGGAAACAATGACGATACGCGCCTCGGGCGAAGCAGCGAGGTTTTCAAGCGGAACCGGGGCAGCGAAGGTAAATTGCGAACGGTTCGCCCAGGCATTGCCAAGCCCCAGCCGGCCGAGAATATCCCCGAACATGCTGTCGGCGCCGAAAACGCGAAAATGCCGGGCATCGCCGATATTGATCACATAGGTCGGCCGCGCCGCAAAACCGGCAAGGCGGGTCCGCATGGCCTGCAGCGATTTTTCCGTTTCGTCCAAGACCCTGCGCGCTTCATCGACCCTGCCGAGTTTTTCACCAAGCGCGGTAACCGCCGCCAGCGCCTTTTGAAACGGCGGCTCGCCCTTCACGTAAAAGGGCAGCGAGAAGACCGGGGCAATCGCTTCCAGCCTGCCGGTATAACGCGTGTAGAAAGGCGAGATCAGAATGAGATCCGGCCGGGTCAATTGCAGAAGCTCGAAATTCGGCGCGCCGCGCAGGCCGAGATCGGCGACGGTTTCAGGGATTTCCGGCTCGACTGCGTTCACCCTGAACTGGATGAGTTCGGTGGCCGCCACCGGCATGATGCCGAGCGCCACCGAGGTTTCGAGCATGGCCCAGTCGATCGCGGCGAGGCGCGGCGTGGCTGCCGCCCCCGCCTTGCCCGCAAGGGCCGAAGCGGCGAGCAGGCCTAAAAATTCCCGCCGTCCCCAGAGGGGGGACATCCATCGATCCTTGCGCGTCATGCCCCTGCTGCTTCACTTTGATGTGGCGTTACCAACGGTAGGTCAGCTTGCCCATAACGGTTCTGCCGTCACCGTAATAGCATCCGAAAGTGGAGCAACTAGAAATATATTCTTTATCAGTCAAGTTTTGCACCAGAAGCGAGGCGCGGTAGCCGTTCTTCTCGTAGTGCACGCCGAGATCGAGAAGGGCGAGGCCCTTCATCTCGAAGGCATTGGCCGCATCGCCGTAGCGTTTGCCGACATAGCGCACACCGCCGCCAATGCCGAAACCTTCGAGCGCCGTATCCTCCGGGAAGGTGTAATCGAGCCAGAGGCTTGCGGCGTGCTGGGGGGCATTGTCCAGTTCCTTGCCGTTGTTGACGCGGCCGGAGACCTCGCTGTCCATGTAGGTATAGGCCGCGCGCAGGTCGAGCCCGTCTGCAAGGCTTGCGACGCCTTCCAGTTCGAGACCTCTCACATGCGCCTCATCCATCTGCTGCGTCACGCCGCCCACCGTCGTTGTGACGTTCTTCTGTTTCAGATCGTAGATCGCGGCGGAGAAGAAACCATCGAAGCCCTCAGGCTGATATTTGATGCCCGCTTCCCATTGTTCGCCGGTGGTCGGTTTCGGCGCATCGCCGACGGCCGGCTGCGGCACCGGTTCGAAGGAGGTCGCGTAGCTGACATAGGGCGCAATGCCGCCATCGAAGAGATAGCTGACACCGACACGGCCGGTCAGCTTGTGATCGTCCTTGTCGAGCGAGCGGTAGGTGGTGCCGTTGAAGGTCGTGCCGGTGGTGCTTGCCCAGTCCTGCCGCAGGCCGGCGGTGACGCGCCAGTTCTCGAAGGCCATCTCGTCCTGGGCATAAAGGCCGATCTGGGAAATATCCGTCTTCACATCGGCATAAAGCGTGCGCGAGGTGAGGCTGATCGGCCCGCCATAGACCGGATTGACCGGGTTGAGCGGCGTCGCGGCCCAGAATTCGGTTTTGACGTTATTGTCGAAATAACGGTAGTCTAGCCCGACAAGCAGGGTGTGGTCGACAGGCCCCGTGGAGAAATCCGCCTGCAGGCTGTTGTCGATGTTGAAAGTGTTCAGCAGCTCGTCCTGGAACGTCGCATTGCGGCGGATGAGATTGCCGATCATGCCGTTATTGGTCGAAGACATGCCGAGCGCACGATAGGACCAGTCGAAATTGGAATAACGCGCATTCTGCCGGAAGGTGAAGGTCTCGTCGAAACGGTGCTCGAATTCATAGCCGATATTGGTGAATTTGCGGCTTGACGTATCGAAGGACGGATCGCCGACATAAAAGCTGCGGTCCAGCATATTGCCGGGCCTCAAATAGGTCAGCGCCGGCGGCAGGCCGGAGGGCGAACTGGGATTATCGTGTTGATAGGACCCAAGCACCGTCAGTTTCGTATCCTCGTCCGGCTGCCAGGTGAGCGCCGGCGCGATGAAATAACGGTCGTTCTGCAGATTGTCCGTCTGGGCATGGGCGTTGCGGGCAACGCCGGTCAGGCGATAGGCGAAACTGTCGCTATCCGCCACCGGGCCGCCAATATCGAACATCGACTGGTAATAATCGAAGCTGCCGACCTGCGCGCCCACTTCGCCGAAACGCTCGAAGGTCGGCCGCTTGCTGATGAGATTGATGAGGCCGCCGGGATTGCTCTGGCCGAAAAGCACCGAAGCCGGCCCGCGAATGACCTCCACCCGCTCCAGCCCATAAACTTCATAAGCCGGCGCACCCGCCGTGCGCATCAGCCGCAGACCGTTGAGGAACTGCAGCTGGTTTCCCTGAAACCCACGAATGCGCGGCGCATCGAAGCGCGGATCGGCACCTGAAGGCTGCGCGACGACGCCGGGCACATAATTCAGCGCCTCGCTGAGATTGCGGACATTCTGCGCATCCATCTGATCCTTGGTGATGACCGAGACCGATTGCGGCGTCTCGATCAGGGATCGCCCCGTCTTGGTGGCGCTGGCGCTGGTTTTCGCCACATAACCCTTCACCGGGGCCTTGGGATCCTGGTTCTTGCCGCCTTCCAGGGTAATGGTCTGCAGCACCGTCGTCCCGGCTTCCTGGGCAAGGGCGCCGCCAGAGGCCAGCAATGCGGTATAGGCGATGGCCGCGCAACCGCCCGCCAGAATGGAAATGTGTTTGGTTTTTCCCTGCACGCCAAGACCCTTTGCCGCCCGCGCCGCCCCGAAAAAGACGGATAGTTTTCTGGAGAATTTCAGTCATCTTATTACGCAAGGCGTCAATTACGATCCAATAAGTGCAGCCGTTTTTTTTCATAATTATTGATTATGAAAATCTGCATCGATAATAGCTTGGAATTATTCAAATCTGCCGGGAAGGGCCGTGACGATGAGCAGGAAACCGGCAATCCGGGCAGAAACGTTCGAACTGCGCCACCTGCGTTATTTCACGACGCTGGTGGATGAGCGCAACTTCGAACGCGCCGCCGCCCGCCTCGGCATCGCCCAGCCGGGATTGAGCCAGCAGATCATGGCGCTCGAACAGATTGTCGGCATGCCGCTTCTCGACCGGACACGCCGATCGGTGAAGCTTACCACGCCCGGCCAGCTTCTTTACGAGGACGCCCGGAAAATCCTCGCCAATGCCGAGGCAACGCTTGCGGCGCTCAAACGCGTCGACCGCGGCGAAACCGGCCGTATCTCCATCGGTTATGTGGCCTCGGCCGCCTATTCCGGCCTGATGATCCAGTCCATCGCCAGTTTCCGCGCCTCCCACCCCGATGTGGAATTACAATTGATCGAGATGGAGATGCGGCTGCAGCTGGCCAAGATCGCCGATGGCAATCTCGATTTCGCCTTCATCCGCCCGCCCGCACCCATTCCGGAAGGCGTCACAACCCATGTGATCCTGCGCGAACCGCTAATGGCGGCCCTGCCGGAAAATCACCCCCTGGCCTATGCGTTGCAGGTCGATCTCAGGAACCTTTCCGGGGAAACCTTCATCACGCCGCGGCAACCGCCGGATGTCGGCTTTCACTACAATACCATGGAAGCCTGCAACGAAGCCGGCTTCCAGCCGACGATCAGCCCGGAAGGCCGCGATTACACCACCATTGCCAGCATGGTGGCCATCGGCCTCGGTGTCGCGCTGGTGCCGCGTTCGCTCGACTGCCTGAGGTTGCCCGGCATGCGCTATGTGCCGCTTGCGGCCAGCACCTCGACATCGGACCTCGCCATCGCCCACCGGAAAACGGAAGCCTCTCCCGCCGTCAGGGCCTTTATTCTCCACGCGCGCAATTAAAGCGGGGCAGGCTCCCCCGCGGGCCGAACAGCCCCGCCTGCCCGGCGGTCCCGTGGACGCAAATCCACCGTCATCCTTTTTTGTGTGGTATCGACGGCAAAACCATTTTTGGCGCAAACACATGAGATTGCGGGGAAAATACCGCTCTCCCGCCAGATGCCGCAAGCAGGGCCGCAATCCTGTCCGGATATTTCCTGCCCCGCTTTTCCCCATCGCCCCGGCGCACCGCATAATCGTGGCAGATTTCGATTTACGGGAGACAGCAATGGCTGAGACTTACGAACACCACGCCGCCGGCCTCGAATCCCCGGCATCCCACGCTTTCGAGGTTGCTCCAGACGATACAAACCCGCTTCCGTCCCCCACCCGCGCCATCTATGTGGGCAATGGCGGCCATCTCTGCCTGACCCTGCTTTCCGGGGTGACGGTGACCTTCCAGAACCTGCCGGCGGGCAGCATCCTACCGGTCAGGGCCATGCGCGTGATGTCAACGCGCACCACCGCCACAGGCATCGTCGGGCTCAGTTGAACCCCTCCGTCCCAAGCGATCAATGATGCGAAACACGGTACCCGCCGGAAACCCGCCACGGAGTATGACACTTTCATGACAAGCTTTCAGGTTGATGTCAGCAAAATCACGCATCCGCCATCAATCGGCCCAAGCGGCAGCATGCGCATGAGCATTTTCGCGCTCTCTTCGCTACCGCCGGGCTATCGGGAATCTGGTGGATCTGGCAGTGGCTCTTTTTACCGCGAAAGCGACGGGAACAGTAACATATCGTCCGGAAATCGGCAGCGTGCCGCTCAGCCTGCTGACGGCGATCTATCTGCTGTTTTTCATGAACCGGACATTCTGGTCGAAGGTTCACACCTATCTTTCCGCCTATCCGGTTGCTGTCGTCGCGCTTTATGTGGCCATGGCCGCCTTTCTCGGCGCGCTCATCATCATTTTTTCCGCCAAATATCTCATCAAACCGTTTCTGATCTTCCTGATCTTTGCGGCAGCCGCCGCGTCATGGTTCATGGACCGTTACGGCATCGTCATCGACAGCGACATGATCCGCAACGCCATGGAGACGACGCAGGCGGAGGCGGGCAATCTGATCACGCCCGGTTTTCTCTGGCATATGGCGATTTACGGACTGGTGCCGTCCCTCGTCATCGTCACCGTCCGCATCAGGCACCGGCCCATCCTCGACAAGCTTTTGTGGAACACGATCAGCATCCTGCTCTGTCTCTCCATCGCCGGCATCATAAGCTTCGCCAATTCCAAGACATTCACCACCGCCGTTCGCCAGCACAAGGACATCGTCAAAAGCGTCAACCCATTGTCGCCGATCATGTCGACCATTCATTATTTCACCCTGGCCGGCAAGGAAGTCGATGTTCAGGTCACCCCGGTCGGCAGGGATGCGAAGGTGCTGTCCTCATTGGGCGGCGTCCGCAAACCCCGCATCACCGTCATCGTGGCGGGCGAGACCGCGCGGGCCGCGAATTTTTCCCTGAACGGTTATGGGCGCGATACCAATCCCGAACTCGCGAAACGCGGCGTGATCTATTTTCCGAACACGACGAGCTGCGGCACCGCCACGGCCATTTCCATTCCCTGCATGTTCTCGAAATTCCCACGGTCGCAATATAGCCACAACAAGGCGCTCGCCAATGAAAACGTCATGGATGTTCTCGTCCATGCCGGCATCAGCGCCACATGGCTTGATAACAATACCGGCAGCAAGAACGTCGCCGACCGCATCGCCTATTTCGACCTGCCCTCCACCAATGACAGCCGCTTCTGCACCAGCGGGGAATGCCGCGACGATATCTTCTTCGACAAGCTCGACTCCTGGCTCAACGGCGTCACCAAGGACAGCGTCATCGTGCTGCACCAGATGGGCAGCCACGGGCCGACCTATTATCTGCGCTACACCGACGAATTCCGTAAATTCACCCCGGATTGCCGCACCGCCGAGCTTGGCAACTGCTCCGATGCGGAGATCGCCAATTCCTACGACAACACCCTGCTCTATACCGACCATTTCCTTTCGACCGTGATCGACAAGCTCAAAGCGCGGTCCGACAGGCTGGCGACGGGCATGATCTATGCCTCGGACCACGGCGAATCGCTTGGCGAGAACGGCGTCTACCTGCATGGCGCGCCCTATCTGCTGGCGCCCGACCAGCAGACCCATGTGCCGTTTCTCGTCTGGTTCGACGACGACTTTGCGAAATCCATGGGGCTCAACAAGGCCTGCCTGGCAAAAACCGCGGCGGAGGGCGGGCGCTCGCACGACAATTATTTCCACAGCATCCTCGGCATGATGAATGTCTCCACCTCCGTCTACGATCCCTCGCTCGATGTGTTCAGCGGCTGCACCCAGCGCCAGAACAGCTGAAACACCGTGCTTGACGCTTATCCGGAGAAAGAGATACGCAGGACGAAGCGATAGAGGGAGCTGTCTTGCGGGTTCTGCTTGTTGAAGACGATCATGTGCTGGGCGAAGCGCTGCGGGACCATGTCGCGGCGGCGGGCCATGCTGTCGACTGGTTCAAGACGCTGGGTGACGCCATGGCGGCGACGCTGACGATGGGTTACGGCCTCATCCTGCTCGACATGCGCCTGCCGGATGGCGAGGGCATCACCCTTCTGCAGACGCTGCGCCAGCGCGACGACGCGACGCCGGTGATCATTCTGACGGCCCATGACCAGGTTTCCGACCGGATTGCCGGGCTGAACGCCGGTGCGGACGATTATCTGGTCAAACCCTTCGATCTCAACGAGCTTTCGGCCCGCATGCTGGCGGTCTCGCGCCGTTACGAGGGGCGTTCCGCTCCCGTCATCCGCCTGCCCGGCATCGAGATCAACCAGGTGGCGCGCAATATCACCGTCGATGGAACGGCGCAGACGCTGAGCGCCCGGGAATGGGCCGTGCTGGAAAAACTCGTCGAACATCCCGGCGCGGTCGTCTCGAAAGCGCAATTGCACGACACGCTTTACGAATTCGGCGCGGAAATAGAAAGCAACACGGTCGAGGTCTATATCAGCCGGCTGCGCAAGAAAATCGGCCATGACCGCGTCGAAACCGTACGCGGCGTCGGCTACACCATCAGGTAAGAACGGCAGGCAGGCAGAGATGGCCAGACCGACCAGCATGACCCGCAAGCTCGTGACGGCGCTGACCAGCGTTGTCGCCATATCCTGGCTTCTCGCCTGCGGGCTGGGCGTCATGGTGATGCAGGACGAGTTCGCCGAGATTTTCGACGCCGGCGTCGAGGAGACAGCCGAAAGGTTGCTGCCACTATTGGTGGACGACCTCAGGGAAAATAACACCGCCCCCGCCTCGCGCAATCTCAACCCTTCGGCGGAGGGGGCGGAATATCTGACCTATCAGGTTCGTGATCGGGAAGGACAGGTTGTGCTGCATTCGCATGACAGTTCGACGGAACCTTTCGAGGTTTCGCTCGAACCCGGTTTTTCCGAAACCGCGACCCAGCGCATCTTTACGGTTGCGACACCGGACGGAAACTATTTCCTGCAGGTCGCCGATGCCTTCGCCAATCGCCGCGAGGCGATCGAAGAGGCGGGCACCGCACTGGTTCTCCCCGTTCTCATCCTCATTCCCGCCAGCATTTTCGCCGTCATCGTCGTGGTGCGCAGGACGCTGCGGCCGATACAGACCCTGCGCGACGACATCGGTAAAAAGGACGGCGGTAATCTCGCGCCGCTGCCAACGCAGCCCTTTCCGGGCGAGCTTCATCCCATCGCCCGTTCCGTCAACCTGCTGCTTGGGCGGCTGCGATCGACCATCGAGGCGGAGCGGGAATTCACCGCCAACAGCGCCCATGAATTGCGCACGCCGATTGCCGGCGCGCTGGCGCAGGCGCAGCGGCTGCATGCCGACATTCCGCCGGAACTGGCGCCGCGTGTGGAAAATATCGAAAAATCCCTGCAGCATCTCGCCCACCTTGCCGAAAAACTGCTGCAGATGTCACGCGCGGAAGCGAGGATCGGGGTCACCGACACGGTAAACGACCTCATTCCCGTTCTCGAGCTCGTCATCGACGACATGATGAGAACGGCCATCGGTTCATCCCGCATCCGTTTCACCAATCGCTGTGAGCGTGGCCTGTCCTGCAGGATCGGCGCGGATGCCTTCGGCATCATCATCCGCAACCTCCTCGAAAACGCGCTGATCCACAGCCCGGCGGAAAGCCCGGTACAGGTCTTTGCCGAAGCGGACGGCACGATCCGCATCGTCAATGCCGGGGCGGCGATCGACGCGGCGCTCCTGCCCAAGCTGACGACCCGTTTCACCAGGGGCCAGACCATGGCCGATGGTACCGGGCTTGGTCTTGCCATCGTCAAGAGCCTGGTGGAGCAGGCCGGCGGAGAGCTGGTGCTTTCCTCGCCGGCGCCGGGCCGGAAGGACGGCTTTGAGGCCCGCGTCATCCTTCCCGTCGAAGCCGCCTGAATGCTCAGAAGAAAAAGCCCCGCCGGAAGGGCGAGGCTTTTGCCGGCCTGGATGGCGGCCGCTCAATCCTCGTGGATATGGCTGTGATCGCGCGTATCGCGCATCTTCACATAAACCACCAGCGACAGGGCGATCATGATCGTCACATACCAGAAGAACCAGTTTTCGTGGCCGATCTGCTTGAACTTCAAAGCCACGAATTCCGCCGTTCCGCCGAATATGGTGTTCGCCAGCGCATAAGGCAGAGCCACGCCGAGCGCACGGATATGGGCGGGGAACATTTCCGCCTTCACCACCGCATTGATGGAGGTATAGCCGGTCACGATCAACAGGCCGACCAGAACGAGGGCGAAAGCCATGATCGGATCGGTCGTGGTCGAAAGCGTGCTGAAGATCACATAGGTGAACAACGTTCCGAGAATGCCGAAGCCCACCATCAGCGGCTTGCGGCCGATCTTGTCCGAAAGCGCGCCGGCAATCGGCTGGCACAGCATGAAGACGAAGAGCGCCGCGGTGGTGATTTCGGTGGCGCTTTCCTTGCTGAAGCCCGAGGTGTTGACGAGGAATTTCTGCAGATAGGTCGTATAGGCGTAAAAGGCGAGCGTGCCGCCCGATGTGAGCGCCATGACCATCAACGCTTCCCTAGGATAGTGCTTGAACAGCGCCCAGCCGCTGGACTTCGGCTTGTCGGCCTCGCCGGCCTTGGCGTTTTCGAAGGACTGCGTCTCGACAAGGCCGCGGCGGATATAAAACACCGCAATCGCCAGAAGGCCGCCGATGAAGAAGGGAATGCGCCAGCCCCAGGAACCGAGCTGTTCCGGCGTCAGGACCCGCTGCAGCACCAGAAGCACCGCCAGCGCCAGAAGCTGGCCGGAAATCAGCGTCACATACTGGAAGCTGGAGAAGAAACCGCGGCGGTTCTTGCCGGCCATTTCGCTGAGATAGGTTGCGCTGGCGCCATATTCGCCGCCGACGCTGATACCCTGTAGCAGCCGGGCGAAAACGAGAATGGCCGGTGCGGCGATGCCGATCGTCTCATGGCCGGGCGTAATCGCGATCAACAGCGAACCGAGACACATCAGTGTGACGGACAGTGTGAGGCCGGCCTTGCGGCCCTTGCGGTCGGCATAGGTGCCCATGAACCAGGCCCCGATGGGCCGCATCAGAAATCCGACGGCGAAAACGGCGGCTGCGCTCAACAATTCTGCGGTCTGGTTTCCGGAAGGGAAAAACACCGGCGCGAAATAAAGGGTGAAGGCCGAATAGACGTACCAGTCGTACCATTCGACGAGGTTGCCCGCCGATCCGCCGATAATGGATTTCAAACGGGTTTTCTGGTCCGGCGCGGCGGCGGGACCATTTGCCATAATATTCACGGGTAAACTCCAATTCATCTTCGTCTGGAGATGGAAGGGCGAACGGAAGGTGTGATAATTTGTCGCTCTCGGTGGGGGTATATACCCGTCATGTTGCACTGCGCAAGTTTATACCGCATCGCAATATTGCCGACAAAACCGCCGGAGCAGCCAAAACCCTTCTGGCTCCCAACCTTTGGCCACCGGTCTTTTCGTCGGGATCTTGGGTAGAACCCGCGAAAGTAAAACCGCCCGACTGTGATCCGCCTTGTAAGCCGCCCGCGCTCAAACTAAAAAATATCAATGATTTACGATATATCGGACATCCAGATCGAAAAGCTCCTGATTGCCGCCGCCCGTGCGGGCGAGGCGCTGGCGCGGCTGGACGAGCGGATCGACCGGTCACCGATGAAACACGGCTTCATCGAAAGACAGGATTTCACCGATGCGATTTCCTCCATGTGGGTGGACGGTGAACTCGTCCATATGGAAGATCTGGTGCTGCATGACGCGCATATGGATGTGCGCGCGCCAACCCATGAAATGACGGCGGCGCACCGGATTCTCCGCTCGAGACGGCTGATTTTTTCCAATGCCGCCGGCTGGGCCTTTACCGCACCGGGCCTTTCGAGGCTGCGCGGCAGGGCGGCACTTGCCGAAGAGCCGGCGCCTCCCAGACAATCGCCCGATCACTCCCGCGATGAAGACACCGACGCGGGCGAGACGGAAACATCGCTGGACGGCGCTTTTTCCGAGCTGGATGCGCTTCTGGCGCGAAGCGCCGCAACGCTCGATGCGATCACCACCGGCAGCGCTCTTCCGCCAATGCACAGGGAGGAAAGCCATGCGATCATCAACGAACCCGACTGGGACGAGGATGGGCGGCTGAAAGAATGGTGGGACGTCCATGCGCGGACGGAGGAACTGCCGGCGATTCTTCGCACCGCCATCCTGCTCGACGCCTGGAACATGATCGAGGTGCTGCAACGCAGCCCCTGGCTTGGCAGGCTTCTGGCCTCCTCCTTCCTGCGTGACGGCGCCGTCACGCCCGATCACCTGCCCGCGCTTAGCACCGGGCTTCGCGCCGTTCCGCGGGAGCGCCGGCACGCCAGAAACCAGACGCAGCGCCTTCTCGCGCTTCTCGACAGCTTTTATGAAGCGGCACAGGCCACCATGAAGGAGCACGACCGGCTGAGCCACGCAAGAGAGCGCATGATGCGCAAGCTGGCCGGCAGGCGCTCCTCTTCGCGTCTGCCGGAACTGGTGGAGCTTGTCGTCTCCCGCCCGGTGGTCTCGGCGGCGATGATCGTCAAGGAGCTCGGCACCACGCCGCAGGGCGCGATCGGGCTCGCCAACCAGCTGGAATTGCGGGAAGTCACGGGGCGTGGCCGGTTTCGCGCCTGGGGCATGCTGTAGCAAAGGCCGCCCCGACCTTCGCAAGAACCCGGAAAAATACCGGCTTTTCAGCCTTTTTGCCGATATGAATTGCCGCGGGAATGCAGCGATCACGAATCTTAACAAAATTTAACTATTGCGTAGGTCGACGAAGCCGTTATGTTCCTCGCTGCGTTGCAGCACTGATTTTCTTCTCCGGCAACGCGGTCGCATTCGGTCCCGGCAACTTTTCTTTGCCGCCCGCATTTAAGTGTCCATTCTGAGGGAGATGCAATAATGACAATTTCAATCTCACAACCCGATTCCGATCACGAAACCGATGCTCCTTTTGCCAAAAAGGTCCTCACCGCGCGCAATCTCGCCGGATACACGGTCGAACAGCTTGCCGTAACCTGCGGTCTCACCACCAGCGAAATCCGCGCCCTGGAAGACGGCACGGATAGCGATCCGCTGCGCATCCGGCGCGTTGCGGCAGCACTTCATATTCCTGTCGAAACCGTCATCTGATCCGTCCCTGGCGATCAGCAAAATCTCAGCGCCGCCGGGGATGATGTTCAAAAGAACATCCGGGCGGCGCGCGTAGCCTTTTGCCGCCAACCGCTTCCGGAACATTTTCCGCTCCGCTCTCTTAACATTTTCGTTATCCGGCACCACATGGGGTTCACGAGCGACCATTCGGCCCCGCTTGTGCGAGAGCAGCAACAACCTCCGGAATCCTGCCATGACACTCAGTCTTAACACCGAAGAACCGGTTTCTTCCGCATTGGATGAATTATGGCCAGCGGAAAAGACGGAAATTCTCGACTGGCTCATCACCGGCACCAAGGATGAACGCTTTATCGACGACATATTCGTCGAGCTTTGCAGCAGGCTGCGCGAGAGCGGAGTTTCCGTTGCGCGGGGCACACTCGCTTTCCGCATTCGCCATCCGCAATGGCTTGGCGCGCGCATTTTGTGGAAAGCCGGCCAGCCCGCCGCCGAAATCGCCACCTATGGCTATGGGTCGGAAAGCACGCCCGAATATCTCAATAGCCCCATCAACGACATTCATCAGGGCGCAACCGAGGTTCGCCACCGGCTGACCGGCGAGGAAATCGACCAACCCGGCTATACGATCTACGCGGATCTGCGGGCCGAAGGGCTGACGGATTATTACGCCTGGCCGATCGAGCACACCTTCGGCAAGCGCCATGTCGCCACATTCTCCAGCGACAGGCCCGGCGGCTTTACGGAAGCGGAAGTCTTCACCCTGAAAAACCTGCTGCCGGCCCTGGCGCTGGTCAGCGAAATACGCCTGAAAAATCGCATGACACGCACCCTTCTGGAAACCTATGTGGGGCCGCATGCGGGCGAAAAAATCCTCAATGGCGCCACCACACGCGGCAGCGGCATGACGGTGGGCGCTGCGATCCTGATCTGCGACCTCAGAAATTTCACCCATATTTCCGACCTTTGGCCGCGCGACGATGTGATCGAGCTCCTGAACGGTTATTTCGACGCCATGTGCGATCCCATCGAGGAATTCGGCGGCGAAATACTCAAATTCATGGGCGACGGGCTGCTGGCGATTTTCCCACTCAGCGACCCGCAGGCCTGCGAAAACCTGCTGAAGGCCATCGCCAGTGCGCAGAAAGGCCTTGTCGCCCTCAACGAGATCAATCGCCAGAAGGGCCACGATCCCCTGGGTTACGGCATCGGCGTGCATGTCGGCGATGTCATGTATGGCAATATCGGCTCGAAGACCCGCCTCGATTTCACCGTCATCGGCCCAGCCGTCAACATCGCCTCGCGGCTGGAAACGCTGACCAAGGAGACCGGGCGCAATGTGCTTTTCTCCGAAGAATTCGTCCGCATGGCCGGATATCAGGGGAAGCTGGAAAATCTCGGCCACTGGCTGCTGCGCGGCCTCGAAACCCCAGTCGAGGTTTACGCCCTGCCCCACAATCCGGTCCTGACAGCGTCGGCCGATTGAATGTCGCAAGGGGCTTTGACGCCGCCCCTATGCTTTTTACGACAGCAGCCATGCACGCCATGGAACCCTCCCGAAGGAATGATTCCGGTCGTCTCGATCATCGTCAAAACGCTTGACACGTCCCCGATGTCGATCTAGCAAAATGGAACATATATTCCATATCGAAACATTGATTGCATTCATATTCTGTCTCTCCGGGAGTGAGGGACGGATGTGAGAAACCGGAGGAAAGATGGTTACGAAATTGGCACTGCTCGGCGCTGGACGGATCGGCAAGGTCCACGCCAAGGCGATCACCACCGACAGCCGTGCGCAGCTGGTGGCCGTTGTTGACGCCATGGCCGGCGCCGCGGAAGCAATCGCCCGCGAGGCGCAGTGCAAGGTCAGCACCATCGATGAGGTTCTGGCCGACAAGACGATCGACGCCGTCATCATCTGCACCCCGACCAACACCCATGCCGACCTGATCGAGCGTTTCGCCCGGGCCGGCAAGGCGATCTTCTGCGAAAAGCCCGTCGATCTCGATGTCGCCCGTGCGGAAGCCTGCGCCAAAGTGGTCGAGGAAACCGGTGCGAAGGTGATGCTCGGTTTCAACCGCCGTTTCGACCCGCATTTCCAGGCCGTTCACAAGGCCATAGACGATGGCCGTATCGGCAAGGTGGAAATGGTGACCATCACCAGCCGCGACCCCGGCCCGCCGCCGGCCGAATATATCAAGGTCTCCGGCGGCATTTTCCGCGACATGACCATTCATGATTTCGACATGGCCCGTTTCCTGCTCGGCGAGGAAGTGGAAAGCGTGTTCGCCACCGGTTCCGTCCTCGTCAATCCGGAGATCGGCGCGCTCGGTGATTTCGACAGCGCCAGCATCATCCTGACGACGAAAAGCGGCAGGCAGGCGATCATTTCGAATTCGCGCCGCGCCACCTATGGTTACGACCAGCGTATCGAGGTGCACGGTTCGCTCGGTTCGGCAGCGGCCGAAAACCAGCGCCCGGTCTCCATCGAAATCGCCAATGCGGATGGCTACACCCGCCCGCCGCTGCATGATTTCTTCATGACGCGTTATACGGCCGCATATGCGGCGGAAATCACCGCCTTCATCGACAGCATCGAAAACAATGTTGCGCCGTCGCCCTCCATCAAGGACGGTCTGATCGCGCTGAAACTGGCCGACGCCGCGTTGAAATCCACCGCTTCGAAGGCGGCCGTGAAGATCGGCTGAAGCCACAACCGGGACGCTGAGCGTCTTGCAGAATCTTCTGTCCGCCGCGCAATCGTTGACGGCGGACAGCCGCGCCTGTCCCAAAGCCCTCGGCAGCGGGCCAATATCATCAAGGCTTCACGTCGACTCGAAACGCGTCGCACCTTTCAGATTCCACAAGCCGCGCCTCTAAGATTCCATAATAGGTCGGCACGCCCCACCGCCCTCATTCCTGTGCTTGTCGCAGGAATCCAGCCGACGCGCGTCTGCGCGGCGGGAGAGACTCCTTTCAGTCCAAGGACTTCGACTGGCTGGATCCCTGTGACAAGCACAGGGATGAGGGGAAAGCACCGCAAAACTACGTTCCAGCAATCGGCCCTTGAAAAGGCAGCTTCCACACTTGCATGGCAGCTATTCGGAAAATAAGGTTGTCTGACAAGGTACGGCCATAACATATGGCTGTTACCCACCTCATTCACCCCGAATACTCTTTTGCCGGCGGCAGCCGGATAGCGGTTTTTTCATGCCATCACCCAGGACCGGCTTTGTTTATGCGCTTGTCGCCTTCACGATCTTTGCGGCGCAGGATGGTATTTCGAAACACCTCGGCAGCGCCTATCCCCCTGTCTTCATCGCCATGCTGCGATACTGGGCCTTTGCCCTTTTCGTTCTTTTGATGGCCGCAAGGTCGGCGGGTGGTATCAGGGGCGCCGTCATGGCCAACCGTCCCTGGCTGCAGATTGGCCGCGGCGTGCTTCTCGCCGTGCAGATCGTGATTTCGATCTTTTCCTTCGCCGTCGTCGGGCTGGCGCACAGCCATTCCATCCTCGCCTCCGCACCGCTGATCGTTGCGGCGCTGTCCATGCCTTTGCTGGGAGAACATGTGGGCTGGCGGCGCTGGAGCGCCATTTTTGTCGGCTTCCTCGGCGTTCTCGTCATCCTCAAACCGGAGGGCGACGGTTTCGACAACCGGCTGCTGATCACCTTCGTGGCCACCTTCATGCTGGCGCTCTACAGCGTCCTGACCCGCCTCGGCAGCAAGAGCGATTCGGCGATGACAAGCTTCTTCTACACCGGCGTTGCCGGTGCGGCGGCCCTGACGCTGGTCGGCCCGTTTTATTGGGTCAGCATCGAGCCGCAGGATTGGGGCTGGATGCTGGCGCTCTGCATTACCGGCATGAGCGGCCATTATTGCCTGATAAAGGCGTTCGAACTGGCGGATGCGGCTTCCGTGCAGCCCTTTTCTTATTATCAGCTGGTGCTCGTCTCCATCATCGGCGTCACCATCTATGGCGAGGTCGTGACATCAAACATGGTCATCGGCGCGGCAATCGTCATTGCCGCCGGCCTCTTCACCATCTGGCGGGAACATGTACTCGCAAGGAAGAGCCGCCAGCGCAGCTGATCTGCGTCCATATCGGCCGGATCAGACGAGCGCCGCCTCGCAGCGCAGCAGCATGCCGAACAGATCGCGCGGCTCATCCGGATCGGCCAGCAGGTCCAGCTCCGTATAGAGCCCGGTGGATGGCAGTTTCGAGCGCACGTAACGCAGCGCCGAAAAATCCTCGGTTGCGAAACCGACGCTGTCGAACAGCGTGATCTGCCGGTCGCTCGCCCGTCCCTCTCTGGCGCCGGCAATGACCTGCCAGAGTTCGGTAACGGGATAATCCGCCGGCAATTGCTGGATTTCGCCTTCAATGCGTGTCTGCGGCGGATATTCGACGAAAATATCGGATCGAAGCAGAATATCACGGTGCAACTCTGTCTTGCCGGGACAATCGCCGCCGACAGCGTTGATGTGAATGCCGGGCCCGACCATGTTGTCGGTCAGGATCGTCGCATATTGCTTGTCGGCGGTGACGGTGGTGATGATATCCGCCCCTTCGACCGCTTCCTGTGCGCTCTCACAGATCTTGATGGCAAAACCCTGTCCGGCGAGATTGCGGGCGCATTTTTCGCTGGCGGACGGGTCGATATCGAATAGCCGCAGCGTGTCTATGCCGAGAATCGCCTTGAAGGCGCGCGCCTGGAATTCGCTCTGGGCGCCATTGCCGATGATGGCCATGGAGCGGGCATTCTTGCGGGCGAGATATTTCGCGGCGACAGCGGAGGTGGCCGCAGTGCGCAGCGCCGTCAGGATGGTCATCTCGGTCAGAAGCAGCGGATAACCATTGCCGACATCGGAAAGCACGCCGAAAGCCGTTACCGTCTGGCGGCCTTCCTTCATGTTTTTCGGATGGCCATTGACATATTTGAAGCCGTAAAGCGTGCCATCGCTGGTCGGCATCAGTTCAATGACGCCTTCCTTCGAATGCGAGGCGATGCGCGGCGTCTTGTCGAAGCTTTCCCAGCGGCGGAAATCCTCTTCCACCGCATCGGCAAGCTCGCGCAGGAACGTATCTATGCCCACGCGCAGCACGAGTTTCATCATATGGTCGACGCTGACGAAGGGCACGATATTCAGGTTCGGTATTACGGTCATCGCATCACCCCTTTCAGCCGGCCCGTGTCGGGCGGTCCATGACCCGCTTGCCCATCAGGCTGGCGGCGAGATCGACCATCAGTGTCGCGGTTCTGCCGCGCTCGTCGAGAAACGGGTTGAGTTCCACCAGGTCGAGACTGCAGACCAGCCCGCTGTCATGCAGCATTTCCATCACGAGATGCGCCTCGCGGAACGTCGCGCCGCCCGGAACCGTGGTGCCGACGGCCGGCGCGATGGACGGCTCGAGGAAGTCGACATCGAGACTGACATGCAGGAGCCCGTTTGCCGCCTGAACCCGCGCCAGGAATTCGCGCAGCAGAACGGCGACGCCATGCTCGTCTATCGAGCGCATATCGTGAACGGTGATATCGCTCTTTTCAAGCGCGTCCCTTTCGGCCGGATCGACGCTGCGGATACCGATCATGCCGATATTTCCTTCAGGCACCGCATGGGAAAGCGGCGGGAAATAACCGGAAAAACCCTTTCGCCCACTGAAATAGGCAACCGGTGTGCCGTGCAGATTGCCGCTGCGTGTCGTCTCCAGCGTGTGATAATCGGTGTGGGCATCGAGCCAGAGCACGAAAAACGGCCGGCCGGTCTCCGCCACCCGGCGTGCCATGCCGGCGACTGTTCCGGCCGAAATCGCATGGTCGCCGCCGAGAAAGATCGGCACGGCGCCGGCGCTTTCACGATAGGCCGCCTCGGTCAGCGCCTCGGTCCAGGCCACGGTTTCGGCCAGATGATGAACCGCCGGATTGGGATGCTGGAATTCTCGCAGCGGCGCCGGCGTCACATTGCCGGTATCGACCACGCGGTGGCCCAGCTCTTCAAGTGCGTGCGCCAGCCCTGCGACGCGATAGGCGCTGGGGCCCATCTCGCATCCCAGTTGCCCAGCCCCGATCTGCAGCGGCGCGCCGATCAACCTGATTTCCATTCCCGTCCTCGCTTTCCTACCGATGATTCCAGTTCACCACAGTGATCTGGCGAAACGAACAGCAAATATTGGCAAAATTATCGAAATAAGCTATCGATTTGGTAAAATTGATTTACCGAACTGGTCATCATGGACAATCTTGACGAACGACTCATCACCCTTTTGCGGCACAATGGCAGGCGCAGCATTTCTGATCTCGCAATCGAGACGGAGACCTCGCGGGCGACGGTGCGCTCGCGCATCGAAAGAATGGAAAATGACGGCACCATCATCGGTTACACCGTCATTTTGCGCGCCGATGCGGTGGAGGCGGCGATCCGCGGCATCATGATGATCGAGATTGAAGGCCATGTGACGGACCGCGTCATCCGCACGCTGGGCGGTTTTCCGGAAATATCCGAAATCCACAGCACCAACGGCCGCTGGGACCTGATCGTGGAACTCAATGCCGCCACGCTCAGCGATTTCGACGCCGTTCTCCGCCGCATCCGCCTCGTGCCCGGCATCACCGGCAGCGAGACCAGCCTGCTGCTCTCCACCCCCCGCTCCACCCGCGCACGGCTCTGACCCCACGACAAAACGCAAAACAGGGATAAAACGCATTTTTCGATTTTTTCGACTTGCGCCCCGGAATAAATCATCTATATGACGACCCACCAAAGCGAACGCACCACGCGCTTCAGGCTTTTGGGGAATAGTTCAATGGTAGAACAGCGGACTCTGACTCCGTCGATCTTGGTTCGAATCCAGGTTCCCCAGCCAACCTATCTTTTTATTAAACAAAATCAGCCACATAAGAAACATTAGCGACGGCTAAGTGTTACAGTCTTGTGTGTGACACAGATGGAGCTTTTGGGGCACCCCCGTGGCGCGCTCTTCTTTGCAGCTAAGCAAAATTACCGTTCTCAATGGAATCGCAGTATCGTTCGAAGGCCGCTAGGCTCGCATCTGTCCGAATGGCACTGTAAAACTCCATCCTTCGTTCTTCACGAACAGCAGTTTCCCCGGCCGTCAAATCGCAGTTGAACACGTCGATTGAATTCGACGGCATTCGTGTCTTCTCAGCGTTGATCTGAAAGCCTGCTTGAGGCAGCGCCTCTAAGAGGCCGTTAAAAGCTGGCCCTATGAGCTCTGCGCTGTTTCCGGAAAACACTATGTCGTCCATGTAAACCGACACGGTTATGCCATCCGGCAGCGAGCGAAGGTAATCACCGACTGATGAGGTCATCAGAACTAGCGTTGCGAGTATTGGCGACTGCACGAACCCATAGGGCAACGCATAGCTAGGCTGTTCGTATGGATTTTTGACAGTTGACCATTTCGCATAATGTTCTGCGCGCGCCAAACCTATAGATCGAAGTGCCACCATTACCCGATTGCGGCCAATACCATAGAAGAAGCGTTGGATATCGACGCGGCAGAATATCGAGTTCTCTCGATGGGAGTGGATAGCCGCAACGTGCCCACCTTGCCTCATGTGGTAGACAAAGGGGTCGAAGCCATATGCAGCTTCAATTTTGCTCTTAATGTCCTCGCCGATCTTTCGGCCCAGAATGCTAGGCTTGAAGAACTGCTTCCCGTTCTGAACAAATGAATGATCGAAATTTTCGAAGCGGACGGGCATAGTTGACGACCTTGTTCACAAGCTCAAGCACCTGATTGATCACCTCAAGGATGACTACAATCGCCGGCAGATACTTGCAAACAAGGCCAATGAGGTTCGGTTTTGTCCGCATACTCATCTCCTGTTGCTACGCTGCCAGCAACCAGCAACTCCAGGGCAAAGGAGTCGTCAACTGAGAGAACCCATGGGGTCTCGAAGCGAATACACAAGGATATCCAAAGGATACACCAAGCATACAAGCCAGTGTGAATTGCAGGCTATCGCCGACAGCAAGCTAGATGTAGCTCATGACTGCAACCCTTGCAAGTAAGGAGCAGGCATTGGTTGCGTAGCACAACCGCTATTCGGGAGTATTTTTCTTTGCAGGAAGAAGGGCTTTGATCTTCTCCAATTTAGAAATAAAATCAGATAGATCGTCGGCATTGTTGAATTCATAGCAGCCGGAGACGGTCTCCATATCGAATACAATGGGCTTCGATGGCCGATGCTCAACCGCAGGCGAAGGAAGCGGGAAACCCATGCGCGGGTTTGTCCAAGACGAATTCTGCTGCCGGTCGACCTGCACCGGCTCACCGCCCGCATCGTCATCTTCCGTTTCAGCGGGCGGCGGGGCAATGTCATCTGCGGACAACCCCGCATATTGAACGTTGTCCTTGAGGATGCTTAGAAGTGCCCTTGCTGACTGGTCGTTAAGACCTCGCTCTATCTTCAGGTGACTGCGCGCAACCGGGTCTGCTGGCAATCCATCGCTCCACCCCGATTTCTCCCAAAGCGACCGAAAGAGCGCTGGCGTCAAAGCGAATTCCGCCAAAATCTTCCTGCGCTCTTCATCCCTTTCATCAAGGAAGTAATGTTTACCCTTCGCAGATAGGCGAAGTTTACGTTCAGCATTAGCTCCTTCGTCATCTATAATGCCATAAGACTTCAGGGCACTTATAGTCTGAAATCCGCCGCTGCTTTTCGGACTATAGTTCCAAAGCTCGAAAGCAGTTGTGACCGGCATCCAACGCACCGCTTTGTCGCCCTCGTATAGTTCCCGGGCTCGACCCAATGCTTTTTCTAAGCTGATAAACGGGAAGCGTGTCGTGCTTTCGGATGCCATCAGTCGACTCCTGTGTTTCCTGCCTTATAGACTGGTCATCGAAATTTCGCAAGACCCCATGTATTTCTCCATTTTGTTTCTATTTCTTGTCACCCCTTGACGGCAAGAGGAGAATCGGCGAGTTTCGAGCCTGCTCGCATGGTAGCCAACAAAACGGTGATGTGGAAAATGAAACCAGATGTCGAGCCCCGTTATGCGCGGTCATTGGCGTAACAGGGGAGACTAACGAAAAGCCGCCCATTTCGGTGGAACGAAAGAGGCGGCTTAGATGACCAGAAATCGAAGGAGGCGTGAGCCTCGCGACTCTTGTCGATGACAATCCAAGCTTCGCATTTCTCTCGCCTCTTTTCAAGGCCCACCGCGCTTTTGAAGAGGTGTCGATATGGTTTGGGTTAATCCCTATACCCGTATCCGCTTTGGCAAGACGGAATCTGTCTGCGGACACTTCCGTTCCCTGCCGAATCACTAAGAACCAGCGATCTCAAGATCGGATCCCATCAACACCTACCGGAGCTTGCCTCCGGCATTTTTTTGCCCGCCGAGAAGATCGGCGGGCCTTGGACTTCGGGTCTGGTCGGTGTCCCGAATGATTGGCGATACTATACGAGATATTCCGGGGCTTCCTCGCCCCAATAGACCCCGACTACGTCACCGATCACCGCAAGCTTGTCACTGCCGTCGTCCACGACCGTCAGAACGCCGGTAGACGTGCGGTAGATAGTAACCGCCTGCGGCCGAGAGAAAACCTCAAGGCCCTTCGTCGCCGGGTCTTCGCAGAAATCGCGGTATTCCTTAAGGGTGTGCTTTTCCATGAAAGACGCACCGAACCCATCACCGACAAGGGTCACGCCGTCATGACCGTAGTTAATCACGGTCATCATGCAGTTCGGCGTGGTGAACACACGCGCCTCGTTCGGTGCCGGATTGCAAACGGTCATGATGCTGGCGTTAGCCGCTTCGCGGTATGCGCTAAACTGCGGCGGGTTCATGCGGTAAATCGACATAAGACGTCCCTTCTTTGTTAGTGGGACCACCCAATATTCACATATCGAGTTGGTTTTCAAAAGGATTTCATAGGTTAATGACAAGTGCCTGTTTTCGTTAGGCAACTAGGCGCGCAGTCGTCGCCTCAATGTCCCTCAAGCAATCTTCCGGCCAGATGCCGAGTTCTTCGCCGAGACGCTTGGCCTGAGGGTAAACATCACGCCGCGCGATGCGTCTTCATGAGCCACGTTCTGGACGTCCAATTAAGAGACCGAAAGGTAGGTGAACTCAAAGAGGACAAGGGACGCTTGCTGACCTTTACTTATCGCGGCAACGACCTCGCCAGGAATCCAGTCGCCTTATCAGCGTCCCCTACAGTGCAGGGAGAACGCCTCATCGATCGCGTCGCCCGCCCCTTCTTCTCGGACCTCATGCAGGATGAAAGCGTGAGACATCGTCTGGCTGCGGCACTCTCTTCAACCTGACGCCGTCAGTAGACCTTCGCCTCGCCAACCCCTTTTGCCGCGTCTGCTGCCTTGAAATCGGCAAGCAGCTTGCTCGTCGCATTGGCGAAAAGCGTCACATCGTTGCCGATTGCGACGAAGGTCGCCCCCAGTTCGACGTAACGTTTCGCCAACGCCAGATCGCCGGTCAGGATGCCAGCCGCCTTGCCATGCGCCTGAATGCGCTTCAGAGCCTTTTCAACTTCCGCCTGCACATCCGGCGCGCCGGGCTTGCCAAGGAAACCCATATCCGCCGCAAGATCGGCCGGACCGATAAACACGCCATCGACGCCGTCGGTGGACGCGATTTCGTCCAGTTTCTCCAGACCGGCCCTGCTCTCGATCTGAAGCAGCAGGCAAACCTCATCATTCGCCGTCTGCAAATAATCGGGAATACGATTGAACCGGGAGGCGCGCGCCAGCGCGGCGCCGACGCCCCGCACGCCGTGGGGCGGATAACGAACGGCTTTCACCAAGGCCTGCGCCTCATCGCCACTTTCGACCATGGGCACCAGCAATGTCTGGGCTCCGATATCGAGCAATTGCTTGATGATCCATGTTTCGCCGATTGGCGGACGGATAACCGGGTGGCTTGGAGACCCTTTCATTGCCTGTAATTGCGACACGAGCAGCGGAATGTCATTCGGTGCGTGCTCGGCGTCGAGAAGCAGCCAGTCGTAACCGGCATCGGCGGAAATCTCGACCGTATAAGGATTGGCGAGCGCCTGCCAGAATCCGATCTGCGTGCGCTTTTCCTGCAAGGCCTGCTTGAAGCTGTTTCTGGGGGCGGGCATCGCTCTGTTCCCTATTCGAAGAAGAGGCTGACCGTGCCGTAAGGACCGAAATCCCCGACGATCGTATCGCCATGACGCGCCTCGACCGGACGAATGAACGAACCGGCCAGGACAACCTGCCCGGCTTCGATACCGTCGCCATATTGGGCGAGCCTATTGACAAGCCAGGCGACGCCGCGCGCCGGTTGGTTCAGCACGCCGGCGCCAAGGCCGGTTTCCTCGACCTCCGCATTGCGGGATACAATCGCCCCCATCCAGCGCATGTCTAGCTGGTCGGGACGCACCGCCCGACCACCGGTCACGATGCCGGCGTTGGCGGCGTTGTCCGAGATCGTATCGAACACGTTGCGCGCCTTCTTTGTCTCAGGGTCGACACGCAGAATGCGCGTATCCAGAATTTCGAGCGCGGGCGTTACATAGTCCGTTGCATTCAGCACATCGAACACGGTCACGCCCGGCCCCTTCAGCGGCGCCTTCATCACGAACGCAATTTCCGCTTCAATCCTGGGCTGGATGAAGCGATCCTTCGGAACGGTTGCACCGTCCTCGAACACCATATCATCGAACAGCACGCCGGAATCCGGAATATTGATGTTCAACGCATATTGCATGGCCTTCGAGGTCAGGCCGATCTTCCAGCCGATGACCCGACGGCCAGCCGCGATCTTCTTCTTCACCCACGCGCCCTGAATGGCGTAGGCATCGTCCATGGTCATGGCGGGATGCTTCAGCGAAAGAAGCCCGGTCTGCACGCGGGTGCGCTCCGCCTCGTCGAGGCTTGCGGCCGCCGCTTCGATCTGATCTCCGTTCAGCATATCAAATCTCCTCGTCGGCAATGGTATTGCGCAGCAGGCCGATGCCTTCGGCCTCAACCTCCACCACATCCCCCGGCTTCAACCAAACCGGCGGATCGAAGCGCGCGCCTGCGCCCGTCGGCGTGCCGCAGACGATAACATCGCCCGGCGCCAGCGTGGTGAAGGTGGAGATATAGTTGATGATCCTGCTGAAGGAAAAGATCATGCGACTGGTGCGGTCGATCTGGCGAACCTCGCCGTTTACGCGGGTTTCGAGCTTGACGTCGGCAAGCTGGCTCTCATCCCTGAACGGCACCAGCCAGGGGCCGATGGAGCCGGAAGCGTCGAAGTTCTTGCCCTGCGTCACGTTGAACTTGGCGTGACGCACCCAGTCACGCAAGGTTCCTTCATTGCACAGCGTCAGCGCAGCAATGTGCGAGAGCGCTTCCGATTCCGGAATGCGCCGACCGCCCTTGCCGATGACGATGACGATTTCGCCCTCATAATCGAGCTGATGGCTTTCCGGCGGACGGATCAACGGCCTGTCGTGGCCGGTGAAGGAACGTGGAAAACGGATGAACAGCGAAGGATTGGTCGGGGCAGCCTGCCCGTCCTTGTATTCCTCGTTACGGTCGGGAAAGTTCACCCCAACGCAGATCAGCTTTTCCGGTGCGGGAATAGGAATCTCGTAAGTGATCTCGCTCACCGGAAAATCCGGCTGATGACCTGTGGCCGCTTCCAGCAGTTCGGCAAAGGCGTTGGCCTCCACGACTTCCTTCAGTGTCGGGAAGCGCGCGCCGAACCGGGCGGAAAGATCGATCACGCCATCATCGACGATCAGGCCATAGCCCCGGCGTTTGCCTGAGGTGAAACTGGCGAATTTTGGATGAGCCATCCTGCTGTTCCTTATGCAACGCCGCCGAGGCAGACATATTTGATTTCGATGAAGTCATCGATGCCGTAGCGGGAACCCTCGCGACCGAGACCGGAGGATTTGACGCCGCCGAAAGGCGCTTCCGCCGTGGAAATGAGGCCGGTATTGACGCCAACCATGCCGTATTCCAACGCTTCGGCCACGCGGAATACACGGGCGAGATCCTTGGCGAAGAAGTAGGAGGCAAGGCCGAACTCCGTATCGTTGGCTTTGGCGATAACGTCGGCTTCGTCGGTAAACCGGAAAAGCGGAGCAACCGGGCCGAAGGTCTCTTCCGTCGCAACGGCCATCTCCTGCGTCACGTTGGCGAGAACGGTCGCCTCGAAGAACGTGCCGCCCAGCGCATGGGGCTTACCGCCCTGAATGACCGTCGCGCCTTTGGAAACGGCGTCGTTCACATGCTCCTCGACCTTCTTCAGCGCGGCCCCGTCGATCAACGGCCCGAGAATAACGCCCTCATCGAAACCATTGCCCGTCTTCAACCCGCCGACAGCCCTGGCAAGTTTTTCGGCAAAGGCGTCATAAACCTTGTCCTGTACATAAATGCGATTGGCGCAAACGCAGGTCTGACCATTGTTGCGGAACTTGGCAATCAGCGCGCCTTCGACCGCGGCATCGAGATCGGCATCGTCGAACACGATAAACGGCGCGTTGCCGCCGAGTTCCAGGCCAAGCTTCTTGATGGTCGGCGCAGACTGGCGATAAAGCTGTGCTCCCACTTCCGTCGAACCGGTGAAGGTCAGCTTGCGCACGATGGGGCTGGCCGTCATTTCCGCGCCAATCTCGCGAGCGGAACCGGTAATCACGCTGAACAAACCCGCAGGCAGACCGGCGCGTTCACCAAGCACGGCGAGAGCGACGGCGGAGAACGGCGTCTGGCCGGCAGGCTTCAACACCATGGCGCAACCGGCGGCAAAGGCCGGTCCGGCCTTGCGGGTAATCATGGCGTTCGGGAAGTTCCACGGGGTAATGGCCGCGACAACGCCGATCGGCTGCTTCAGCACCAGAATGCGCTTGTCCTTCTGGTGGCCGGGGATCACGTCGCCATAGATGCGGCGGGCCTCTTCAGCGAACCATTCGATGAAACTTGCGCCATAGGCGATTTCACCTTTGGCCTCGGCCAGCGGCTTGCCCTGCTCCAATGTCAGGATATGGCCGAGATCGTCCTGATTGGCGATCATCAGTTCGAACCATTTACGCAGGATTCCAGCGCGTTCCTTGGCCGTGCGGGCAGCCCATTCCTTCTGGACCCGCTCGGCAACAGCAATCGCCTTCTTCGTTTCGGCCGCGCCGAGCTTCGGCACGTAACCGATCACGTCACCCGTTGCCGGGTTGGTCACCGCGATGCCGGCTCCGTTCGCCTCGATCCATTCTCCGCCGACAAACGCCGCCTGACGCAGCAGGCTCGGGTCTTTAAGTGTCATGGGGTCACCCTCTTCATTAAGCTACACGCAGAGCGGGGACGCCGCCATCGAAGATGGAGCGTCCCCGCTCCATGCAGGGCTGGCGTCCGTCAGGGCGCGATGATCGGCTGGGCCTTCAGCAACGGCTCCCTGGTCGCCGTTTCGGCGAACAGGCTGCCATGCTCGAACCACGAACGCGGCGCCGGCGCACCCCACAACGTCTGGCGCTGCGGATCCTTCAGATCCCATTTGATCGGCTCCAGATCCGGATCGACGGTCTGGTAATCCGAGCAATAGATTTCGATGCGGTGACCATCCGGATCGAGAATGTAGAGGAAGAAGGCATTCGAGATGCCATGGCGGCCGGGGCCGCGTTCGATATTGGCCAGGTAACCCGTGGTCGACATCAGATCGAGGAGGTCGATGATGTTGAGCGGCGTCGGAACCCAGAAAGCGGTGTGGTGCAGACGCGGGCCAACCCCATTGGTGAAGGCCATGTCGTGAACGCCGCCCTTGCGGTGCAGCCAGGCCGCCCACAGCTTCTTGCTCTCGTCGTCCTCGGTATATTCGGTCACGCGGAAACCGATGTCGTTATAGAAGGCGACGGATGCATCCACGTCGGGCGTGAAGCAATTGAAGTGATCGATGCGCAGCGGCTTCACGCCGTGATACAGCGCGTATTTCTGATGGATCGGCTCAAGACGCTCCATCTTGTAATAAAATTCCAGCGGAATGCCAAAATTGTCGGTCGTCCGCAGGGTGCGGCCCTGATACGGACGCTCCACCCACTCGGCCTTGCGGCCCTTCGCTTCGAAATAGGCCTTCGCCTTGTCGAGATCTTCCTCGGAATAAACCTTGAGCGCGAGGTAACTGACCGCCGAAGCCTCACCCTTCTTTAAAATGACGCAATGGTGGCCGCGCTCCTCAAGTGCGCGAAGATAGACGGTGTCTGCATCTTCATCCGTGACCTGAAGGCCAAGCAGATCGGCATAGAATGCGCGGCTGGCGGCAAGATCCTTCACCACGAACTCAACGTGGCTAAGGCGCACGGTGTTGAACGCCGGATAAAGATTGAACTGGGGTAGCGGCATGTTTTCCTCCTCGGAAGCCGGAGCGACATTGCCGACCGGCCAAATGGCTTGTTGTGTATTGGTGGATGGCCGCGCCACCTGCACATGGCGCGGCGAAAAACTGGCCGGATCAGCCGCCAAGCTTCTGGATGGCGTGCGATGCGGTGGCGAACGCTATGTTCTTCGTTTCCATGTAAAAATCGAAGGACCAGTCGCCGCCGTCACGGCCAATGCCGGAGCTTTTCACACCACCGAACGGGGCAGGAAGGTGGCGGACATTTTCCGAATTCACCCAGATCATGCCGGCTTCCAGCGCATCGGTGAAGCGGAAGGCGCGTGTGACATCGGCAGTCCAGAGATAACCCGTCAGGCCATACTGCACATCGTTGGCAATCTTCAGCGCCTCGGCTTCGTCAGCAAACGGAATAGCCGTGAGAACCGGTCCGAAAATTTCCTCCTGGGCAATGCGCATCTGGTTATTCGCGCCCGTAAAAAGCGTCGGCGAAACATAGCAACCGCCGCCCGGACCATCGAACTTGGCGCCACCGGCCGCAACCGTGGCACCTTCGGACTTGCCGATGGCGATGTATTCGAGAACCTTCTTCTCGTGAACCGGATGCACGAGCGGGCCAATAACGGTTTCCGGATCGAGCGGATGACCGACCTTGATACGCTTGGCTTTCTCCGCCACCAGCGCCGTAAACCTCTCATAGACGCTTGCTTCGACAAGCAGGCGCGAGGAGGACGTGCAACGCTCGCCGTTCAGCGAGTAGATCATGAAGACCGCGGCATCGGCCGCACGCTCCATATCGGCGTCGGCGAAAACGATCACGGGATTCTTGCCGCCGAGTTCGAAATGAACGCGCTTCAGCGTGTCCGCGCCCTGCTTCATGATGAGCGAACCGGTGCGGCTTTCGCCGACGAAGCCGATGGCCTTGATGAGCGGATGTTCCGTAAGCGACTTGCCGGCATCCTCGCCCAGACCGTTGACAAGATTCCATACGCCCTTCGGCAGACCGGCTTCTTCAGCGATTTCCACCAGAAGACGGGCCGTGAGCGGCGAAAACTCCGCCGGCTTGTGAACGATGGTGCAGCCAGCGGCCAGCGCCGGGGCAATCTTCCACGTCGACAGCATGAACGGCGTATTCCACGGCGTGATGACGCCGACCGGGCCGATCGGCGAACGGGTCGTGAGGTTCACCTGGCCCTTGGCGCGCAGGCTCTTGCCATCACGGGCTTCGGGCGCGCGATCGGCAAAGAAACGGAAGTTCTCCGCACCGCGCAACGCGGCCTTCGCCATGAATTTCAGTGACTGTCCGGTGTCCATGCACTCAACGAAGGCAATTTCTTCGGCACGCGCCTCGATCGCGTCGGCGATCTTGTGCAGCAGTTTCTTGCGGGCGTCACCGCCGAGCGCCGCCCAGGCGGGAAAGGCGTCGCGCGCGGCCTTCGCGGCCAGATCGATATCCGCAGCCTTGCCGTGGGCAACCCTGGCAAGCGGCTTCAGATCGACCGGCGAAATGGACTCGAAAGTGGCGCCGTCAAGCGCCGGAACCGCCTCGCCGTTGATGTGGTTGAGAACGCCCTTGTCGGCAAAACGGGCGAGATACCCCTTAGCCTTTTGAATGTTTTCCTCGAGCTTCGACATTTCTTCTCCATATTTTCGCTCAGCAGCGGATAAGTCTCAAGAGCTCACCACTCTGCCGTGCATGAACGTGTTCGCGATTTCGCAGCCAAAGCCGCTTTCAACTTGCTTCCTGCCGAAGGCGTGGGTGAATGGCATTTTTCTTCCAGCTCAGATCAGGGTCGATCTCGCGGATCTCCAGCGTCAGGGCGAAATGCGGTGTCGCAAACAGCGCGGAAAGCTCATCCGTCACCGCCGCGAAAATCCTTTCGCCGATAAGCTTCTTGTCACCGGCGCTGCGCCCGACACCAATGCGGAACGACATGTCGATGAAGGCATTCTCCGGCAGCTTGTCGGCAATGGCATAGGCCTCGGCCCGGAAGGCGCGGACGCGCACCGCACCGACTTCGAACAATCCGGTTTCCAGAATCGTATCGAGAATGCGCTCGCTCAGCGCCTTGAAATTCACCCTTCCGTCCAGATTGGACGAATATTCGATGTTAAAGTGCGGCATATTTCCTCCCACCATGACGCCACTATATTTAACATGTTAATGATATGACTGGAGCTGTCAAGAGACCGCAGAACTTTTGAGCAAGACGACGCCTCGCTGAATGCCATCACCTGCCGCAGCAACACCACTGCGTTGCCCGCGGCAGATGTGATAACAAAACAGCAGTACCCCCGCTGGCATCGCGGTTTTGCCTGAGGATATGCGACATCAACCGCCAAGCGCGGCTTCGACGCTCGGAACATGCACGAAGTTTCGATCGAAATAGAGAAGCGCGTGACCATCCCGACGCGCACGGATTTCAACCACCTCGCCGATCATGATGTTATGTGTGCCAACCAGCCTCGCCTCCTTCAGATAGCAGTCGAAGGAAACGATGGCGTCGCTGAGCGCCTGATTGCCGGAAGCGAGATCCACCCAGTTGGCGGCGGCATAACGCGACGCCATATCGGCCTCGCGGCCAGCGAAAAAACCCGCCAGTTCCTTGTGATCGCCGGTCAGTACGTTGACGCAGAACCTGCGATTTTCGAGGAACAACCCCGCCTGCGCCGAATTGCTGTTCATGCAGACGAGCAATGTCGGCGGCTCGTCCGTCACCGAGCACATGGCGGTGGCGGTGAACCCGCCGCGCCCGGCGGGTCCATTGGTGGTTATGACATTGACCGGCGCGCAGACCCGCGCCATGGCGTCACGAAACTCGGAACGGGCGACAACGGGGTGCGTCATGGTCGCCTCCTTATTCCGCGGCATCGCGGACACCTTCCGCGCGGTCGTTGAGCGGCTGAAGCCATGTATTGCCAGTCCAGCCATGCTCGTCGTAGTCACTCATGCAGGTATCGACCAGCGCTTCCATGTCGCGCAGGATCGTGCCCTTTTCCGCCCCCTTGAGCACCTGGAGACGGACGTCTTCGGGCGTACCGGCATAGTTCAGTTCATAGAGCGCATGGCGACCGCCGAATTCAGTGCCCGTCGCATCCCAGAGCAGCTTCATGATCTTGATGCGCTCCTTGTGGCCCATGTCGTTCGAGCCGCGGACATATTGCGCCAGATAACGGTCTATATCCGGGTTGGCGAAATCCTTTGCCGATGACGGAAGGTAGATCAGGCCGGACGCGATCGAACGGCGCACGAGATCGATAATGCGCGGATAGGCATCCGACATGAAGGCGCGATAACAAAGCGCGGCCTCGAGGTTCGGAAGCTTCGCGCCGCCCACCCAGTCGACCGGATTGCGGGCCATCGCATCGTAAAACGCCTTGAACTTGTGGCGCAACGCAATCACCTCGCCGAGCATGGCCTGGTTGCCGCGAAAGGCATCGCCGCCGGTGGCGCGCAGCGCCTTAGCCAGCAGCCCGGCAAGGAATTCGAGCTTTACGATGAAGCGTCCACATCCCTGAAAGCAAAAGCCCTGCATGAAGCCGGACAAGACGGTGAAGGAAAGGATACGCCGCGCGTCATTGTAGATCAGCACGTCCTCCCAGGGGACGAAGACATTGTCGAGTACGAGGATCGCGTCGTTTTCATCGAAGCGTGAAGATAGGGGATAGTCGAAAGGCTGACCAAGGCGGTTGGCCGCCTCCTCATAGGAGGTACGGCAGAACATCTTGACGCCCGGCGCATTCATCGGCGCGATGAAGGTCAACGACAATGAGGGGTCTTCCGTAACGGTCGCAGAACTTTGCGCCAGCAGATTGTAATGCGTAAGCGCAGAAGAGGTCGCGACGACCTTGGCGCCGGAGACATAGACACCGGCATCCGTTTCCTTTGTCACATGAACGAAGACGTCCTTCACATGCTCCGCCGGTTTGTGGCGGTCGATCGGCGGATTGACGATGGCATGATTGAGAAAAAGCACCGACTCCTGTGTGCGCTTGTGCCAGTTGCGCGCATTATCGGCGTAATCGCCATACCAATCGGCATTGACGGACAGCGTATTCATCAGCGACGCCTTGTAGTCAGCCGTACGGCCCATCCAGCCGTAGGACATGCGCGCCCATTCGGTGATCGCGGCCTGCTGGCCGACGAGATCATCGATGGAAGAGGCATGCTTGAAGAACTTGTGCGTGTAGCCGCCATTGCCGGTGTCGGTGGGCGCGGTCAGTATATCCTTCTTCGCCGGGTCGTGCAGAGCATCGTAAAGGCGCGCCAGAGACCGAACCGAATTGCGCATCGACGGGTGCGTGGTGACATCGTGAACCCGCTCGCCATTGATGTAGACCTCACGGCCGTCGCGCAGCGATTCAATGTATTCAGCGCCGGTAAACGGACGCTTCTTGTCGGAACGAAAATCTTCGGCTTTCATGGTCAATCCTCCCTTGACGTTGATCAAAGACTAACCCTTGCCAGCGCGCCCAGCCATGGACAGAATGGCAAAAACGATTGTACTTTTTTCGACGGGGGGCCTTCCATGGCAGTGCCAAGCTTCTTCATTTACGGCGAACCGGACAAACCGCTCGACATAGGCTTCATGCACGCGGAAACCATCATGGAACGCAGGCAGATTCACTACGGCCACGTCGATGCGCACAAGCATGACCGCATGGCCCAGATAACGCTCTGGACCAGCGGGCATGGCACCTATTTTATCGAGGATCAGCAATTGGATTTTATTGCACCGGCTGTCAGCTTCGTTCCGAGCGGCGTGGTGCACGGTTTTACGGTCGCTGCCGACACATCCGATGCGCTCGTCGCGTCGGTGGCGGATAGCGCCCTACCCCCGATCTCCGCCCTTTCGACACTGAGTTTCGACAGGCCGGTCATGGTGCGCGGACATGCCGAAAATCCGATCTGGCAGCGGCTCCACACCATCATGGAACGGATCCACGACGATTACAGGCAGGGCATGATGAATGCCCTTTCGGCGCTCGTGGCCGTCGCCTGCAACGACATTGCCAGTCTAGCCAGCACGAGCGATGCGCCAGCGCATGGCGGAAACGATCTCGCCCAATCATTTCGCCGGCTGGTCGATGGCCACTTTCGGGAGAATTGGCCGGTGGAAGGCTATGTCGCGGCCTTGGGCACCACGCCGCACCTGCTATCCAAGGCCTGCCGTCAGGCTTATGGCCTTTCCGTCAAGACGTTCATCGATGAACGCCGCCTGCTGGAAGCGAAGCGACTTCTGCTTTTCACCGTCCGCTCGGTCGAAGATGTGGCGTACGAAATCGGCTTTCACGATCCCGCCTATTTCTCACGCTTCTTCCGGCAACGCACCGGAGAGCCACCGGGTGAATGGCGCGGCGCGCAGACAAACAGGCCGGCGTGATTCTTGTAACCCTCAATGCCGAAGTCGACTCCGACGCCAGATCGCCACCGACATCTGGCCCACGACCGCTCCCGTCGAGGGATTGATGATATTGGCGTGGCGCGGCGCTTCCTCGGGTTGTCCGGCGGTAATCAGCTTGAAAAGCTGCATCTGTTTCCTCCAAGCGACGATGGAGCCGAATAGTGGAAGGCGAAGCGGTGGATGTCTTGGAGAGAGGCGCAGTGGAGCTGGACTTAAACGCGACTGCAACGGCGCGCTATTGCACCTATTTCGACGGGTTTCTTTCAGGAAACCGTCACCAATGGTAGAGAAACGCTTGCGCTTCAGGGCAGAATGAAACAATGAACGTGTTAACGGCTTTTGCCGGGAGCCTTGGAGAGAGACATGCCGAACGAAGCCTTGACGAAGCAAGAGGAAACGAGCGTGACGCAAGGCGCGACCACGCCGCCCGCGACACGCCGTTCACTGCCGATTGCCTTGCTGCGCGCCCGTGAAGCGGTGATGAGCCATTTCCGCCCCATGCTGGCGCAACACGACGTAACGGAGCAACAATGGCGCGTTATCCGCGTTCTGCATGAAGCAGGCACGCTCGACGCTTCCGAAGTCGCCGAGCGCGCCTTTATTCTTGCACCCAGTCTCACCCGCATGATCCGGTCGCTTGAGGAGCGCGGTTTCATTTCCAAGCACAAGGACAAAGGCGACGGCCGCCGCGTTCTTTTGACGATTGCCCCGGCCGGTGAAACCATCATTCGGGAGGTTCTGCCCGACAGCCGCAAGATCTACGAGAATCTCGAAGCTCACTACGGCAGGGAGCGACTGGATATACTGCTTGACCTGCTGGACGAACTCGCTTCGTTCCGCAACGAAGCGGGTTCGTCCCTGTCTGATGAATGAACTCGGGCTGCCAGTGGACGCCTGCCGCCATACCGCGTTAATCCAAACAAAATAATAAACATGTTAAATACAAGATTGGGCAAACAAAAAGCCCGCGCCTTTCGAGGGCGCGGGCTTCTTGCTTCATGGAACACGATCTCAGTGCTTTTTCACACCCAGATAGGTTTCGACAATGTGCCTGTCATCCGCCAGATCGGCAGCAGGGCCCTCCATGGCGACCGTTCCGGATTCCAGAACATAACCATAATCGGCGATCTGGAGCGCCGCGCGGGCATTCTGTTCGACGATCAGAATGGAAACGCCTGTTTCCCGCAATTGGCGGACCTTTTCGAGCACCTCCTTGACGATGAGAGGCGCAAGACCAAGGCTTGGCTCGTCCAGCATCAGGAGCTTCGGCCGTGACATCAGCGCACGTGCAATCGCCAGCATCTGCCGCTCACCGCCCGAAAGCGTATTTGCCACCTGATGCTTGCGCTCCAGAAGACGCGGAAACTGCTTGTACGCCTCCTCCAGATCACGCTCGCGGCTACCGTCCCGCACCTTGCGGCGGCTGTACCCTCCGAGAACCAGATTGTCAGCCACACTCATCTGGCCGAAAAGCTCACGTTTTTCGGCCACGAGGCAAAGCCCCGCTCCAAGCCGATCCTCTACCGGTGTCGCGGAAATATCCCGCCCGCCGAGAGTAATTGTCCCCTTGGCGGGTTGCAGCCCCATGATGGCGTTGAGCAGCGTTGTCTTGCCGGCTCCGTTGGGGCCAATGACGGTGACGATGGAGCCGGCCTTCACCTGAAGGCCCAGGCCCGGAATAACCTCAGCCTTGCCATAACCGGTGGAGAGGTTCTTGACTTCGAGCAGGGCGGTCATGCGTCCACTCCCAGATAGGCCTGCTGCACGCGGCTGTTTTCCTGTATCTCTTCGGGCAGTCCTTCAGCGATCTTCTGCCCGAAATCCACCACCACAAGGCGATCGACAAGGTTCATGACGAATTCCATGTCGTGTTCGACGATAAGGATCGTCATGCCCTCGGCGCGAAGCTGTCGCAGCACTTCGTCCAGCTTCTGCTTTTCATGATAACGCAGACCGGCAGCAGGCTCATCCAGCAGCAACACCACAGGATCGGCAGCAAGCGCCCGGGCGATTTCAAGAATACGCTGCTGGCCGAGCGCAAGGCTTCCTGCGGGCAGGTGTAGGAACTCGCCAAGACCAACCCTTTCAAGTTGACGCTTGGCATTGGCGAAAATCGCCGCCTCTTCATCGCGATCAAGCCCGAGAATGGCTGAAAACACGCCGCGACGTCCTCGTAGATGCGCGCCGACGGCTACGTTTTCCAGTACGCTCATATCCCCGCGCAGCATGACGTGCTGGAAGGTGCGTGCAACGCCGAGCCTGGCAAAAGCCGCTTGCGGACGGTTTTCCATGCGCTCACCGGAAAGTTCGATAGAGCCTTCATTCGGTTTCAGAACGCCGGTCAGGAGATTAAACAGGGTAGACTTTCCAGCGCCATTCGGGCCGATAACGCCGAGAATGTGCCCTGCTGTCAGATCAAAGCCCACGCCATTCACCGCCGTCAGGCCGCCGAAGCACTTGACCAGACCATCCACCTTGAGAATTGACGATCCGGTGACCGGTTTCGGCCGGGATGGCAGCGGCGAGGCATCTTCCTTCACCACGCGCGGCGGTGCTTCCGGCAGCAATCTGGCGATATAAGGCGTCAGTCCGCCGCTCGCTCTTTGCAGGATGAGCACCATCAGCACGCCGAAAACAATGCCTTCGGCCGCACCGGATGTGCCGATCAGGCCCGGAACGATGTCCTGAAGGCCATCGCGGATAAGAATGAAGATGGCCGAGCCGAGAATACCGCCCCACAGGCTGGAAGCACCGCCGATAACCGCCATGAACAGGTATTCGATACCGCTATTCAAGCCGAAAGGCGTCGCATTCACGAACTGCACGAGATGCGCGTAAAGCCAGCCGGAAATACCGGCAAGCACGGCGGCATGGACGAAGATCAGCGTTTTCAGCCCGGCGGTGTCAACACCGAATGCTTCCAGCATGACGACGCGGCCGCGCAGCGAACGCACCGCCCTGCCGTTACGGCTATCAAGCAGATTACGCACGGAAATGAACGCGCCGGCCACGAAAAGCCAGATCAACCAGGTATAGGCGGCGCCGGAAAGCGGATGACCGAAGATCGCAATACCCGGCAGGCCGGAAATGCCGTCATGACCGCCAAGCGCCGCGATGTTACCGACGAGGAAGAACAGGCTGAGGCTCCATGCAATCGTCGAGAGCGGCAGATAATGGCCGGAAAGCTTCAGCGTCAGAAGACCGATCAGCCAGCCGGAAAATGCAGTTGCGACGATAGCCGCAAAGATGGTCAACCACGGCGAAAGGCCGAGATTGGCGGTAAGCCAGGCGGTGGTGTAGGCGCCTACCCCGACGAATGCCGCCTGACCGAACGAGGTCAAACCGCCAATGCCGGTCAAAAGCACCAGACCGATGACGACAATCGCCGCCAGACCGATGAAGTTCATCAGCGTGATGTAATAGGCTGGCAGCACGAGCGGAGCGACAACCGCAAGCGCAACGGGAATGAGAGAAAGGTAACGGGGGTTCATTCGTCGTCCTCCTCAGCATGTGCGGCACCGTAATTACGCCACAGCAAGACGGGAATGATGAGTGCAAAAACAATGACATCCTTGAAGGCGCTGGCCCAGAAAGACGAATAGGATTCGATCAGGCCGATCAGCAGGGCGCTGCCCGCGGCCAGCGGATAGGACGCAAGTCCGCCCACGATGGCGGCGATGAACCCCTTGAGACCGATCAGGAAGCCGGTATCGAAATAGATCGTCGTCATCGGAGCGATCAGCAGGCCGGAAATCGCGCCGATCAAACCCGCCAGAAAGAAGGCGAGCGTGCCGGAGCTTTCCGTGCGAATACCGACGAGGCGCGCACCCGTGCGGTTGAACGCCGTTGCCCGCAGCGCCTTGCCGATCAGTGTTCGCCCAAAGAAAACCGCCATGACGACAATCAGCGCGGCAGCGACCAGCACGACGAAAATAGCCTGCGCCTTGATCGGAAAACCCGCGAAGCGAATGACACCGGAAAAGATCGGTGCGGTGCGCACGCCTTCCGCGCCGAAGGCAATGAGGCCGAAGCCCAGCAGGACGAAATGGATCGCCATGGCGACAATCAGCAATACCAGCACCGAAGCATGGGCCAATGGCCGGAAAGCAACGCGGTAGATCATCAGCCCCAATGGCACGACGATCAGAAGCGTCAGGAACATTCGATACCATGCGCTGGAGGCAAGCGGCACCGTAACCCAAGCCAGTGCGGTGACCGCGAGCGGATAGGCAACGTAAAAGCATGCGGCGCGCAAGGCCCGGCGATCACGCTCACGGAACCAAGTGTAGAGTTCCATGATCGCCGCCAGCGCGCCGCCCACACAGAGCAGCCAGACGGTGCCTGGCACGACGCCGGTTTCGATGGCGGCAAGGCTGAGCGCGGTCAGGGAAACCACCTCCCCTTGCGGTATGAGCATAACGCGCGTCACGGAAAAGACCATGACCAGCGTCAGCGCCAGCAGGGCGTAGATCGCCCCGTTGATCAAGGCATCCTGCGCAAGCAGAACTGCGATATTGCTGTTCATCTGTTGGACCCGTTGGAAAAGGAAGACACGCCCTGCCGTTCCGGCGACTGTCAAGGCCGCCGGCGTCAGGCATCCCGCCGGGCCACGGATGCAGCCCGGTTCTCAGCGACAGGAAGTCAGTTCTGCTGAACGTAAACCCACTTGCCGTTCTCGATCTTCACCAGAACCTCGGCCCGCTCGTCGGTTCCGTTATGATTGGTCGGGCTCAGGTTGAAAATGGCCTGGGTGCCGACCAGCTCCGGCGTGGTCTGATAGGCGTCGCGCAACGCGGTACGGAATGCTTCCGTGCCGGGCTTGCCAGCCGGAAGCGCGCGCGGAATCGCGTTTTCGAGAATGAGATAGGCATCCCAGATGGTTGCTCCGAAAAGCGAGCGCGAACCGGCACCATACTTGCCTTCGTAGGCCTTGATGTAGTTCAGGGCCACAGGTTTGACCGGATCGTTGTCCGCCAGCTGCTCAGCCACGAGAACGGGCGGCACGGCAAGCATGACGCCGTTCAGGCCATCCTTGCCGACGCGCAGAACATCGGGGTTGGCCATGCCTTGATTGATGTAAATCGCGCCGTCATAACCCTGGTTGCGCAGTTCGAGCACCGGCGAAACGCCCGGCGTGCCGGATGCGCCGATCACCACGGCATCAGGCGCGGCGGAAATCACGCTCAACACCTGTGCGGTGACGGAAGTGTCCTTCGAATTGTAGCGCTCGTCGGCGACGACCGTGATGCCACGCGTATCCGCAACCTTTTTGAATGCGCCGATGAAGCTGTCGCCGAAAGCATCGTTGAAACCGATGAAGCCAACGGTCTTGTCGCCGTCCTTGTCCATCTGGCCGTAAACGCGGGCGGCCATTGCCGGCTCTTCAGGCGCGGTCTTGAACACCCACTGCTTGTTGCCTTCGACCGGGCGGGCGATGACAGCGGAACCGGCAGCCGAAACCATCGCCGTTTTACCAGGGCCGACGACTTCAACGACCGCAAGCGAGGTCGGCGTGACGGACGGTCCGAAGATGATGTCGACCTTCTCTTCTTCGATCAGCTTCTTGGCGGCGCGCACCGCAGCGGACGGGTCGCTGGCGTCATCAAGAACGATATATCGCACATCCTCGCCGGCGACCTTGCGCGGCAGAATATCGATGGTGTTCTTGACCGGAATGCCTAGCGAGGCGGCGGGGCCCGTCAGCGAAAGAATGGCACCCACCTTGATTTCGGCGAAGGCCTGCGATGCCATGAATACGGTGGATGCGAGAACGCCGATAAAACCGACATGCGTAAGACGACGCATGAACTTCTCCCTTATTTAGATCCCCTTGCGGAATCTCCTCAGATCCCGCACGTCCTCCCAGACGCAAAAATTATTTAACATGTTCATTTTATTAAATCAACGGCTGGTTTGCGGATTGCCAGATTCGTGAACGCAAAAAGAAAAATCGCGAACGACAGAGCGTCATTTCGTGGTTTTATGTTTTTAATACAATGCCTTATAGAAATCTCTCACGCCGCGACGGACAGAAGCTTAAGGTCGAAATTCTCGTCTGATGCACGTTCGGCAGCGGGCGCCCACGGCGTGCCAACGAAGCGGCGAGCCGCCATATGATCGGCCGGACGGTTGATACTTTCCACGCCGAGCAGCCTTTCACCGCGATAACAGAATACCGAAAACCGGCCGCTTGCCGGGTCGCCACGCAGCACGGTGCGGTCGTGCCCGCCGATCAATCCAGCGATTTGCAGCTTTATCGCTCCCTGATCACTCCAGAACCACGGCAAGGCCGCATAGGGTTCCTCACCCCCGGTCAGTATCCGCGCCAGATGGCGTCCCTGATCGATAGCATTCTGCACGCTTTCAATGCGAAGCGGCCGCTCCGCTTGCGGATGCGGAACGACGACACAATCGCCGATCGCGGATATGGCCGGGTCCGAGGTGCGCAAACGGGCGTCCACCGTAACGCCGCCATCCACGACCAGCCCGGCCGCGCTGGCAAGTCCGTCATTGGCGATAACGCCGATGCCGACCACAACGAGATCGGCCGCCAGCGTCTCGCCGGTGGATGTGACCGCACCGGCGACGCGACCGTCAGCCGTTGCCTCGAAGCGGTCGACACCCCGCCCGAAGAGGAAACGCGTTCCCCGCGCCTCATGCGTTTGGCGGATGTGACCGGCCGTTGTGCGGGATACAGCCCGTGCCAGCAGTGTCGGCGCTGCCTCGACCACTGTGCAGGAAAGCCCGCGATCAGCGGCGACAGCCGCGAACTCAAGCCCTATGAACCCGGCGCCGATGACAAGTGCACGACGCGCTCCCTCCAGCCTCTGCTTCAGATTTTCAGCATCGGCGCGGGTACGCAGATAATGAATGCCCGGCAGATCGGAGCCGGACACGGCAAGTTCACGCCGCCGCGCGCCCGTTGCCAGCACCAGGTGATCATAGGCCAGCCGCCGCCCCGAAGCCAGATGGACGGTTTGTGCGGCCCGGTCGATGGAGCACGCAGCGTCGTTTTCCACGAACTCTATGCGCTGGGTGGCCAGGAAATCCGGCCCGCGCAGATCGAGGCCGGAGGCGGGAATCCTGCCGAGCAGGAATGCCTTGGAAAGTGGTGGGCGTTGATAGGGTAACCCCGGCTCATCGCCCACAAGCACGATGGAACCATCATGCCCCGCCTCGCGCAGCGAGACGGCAGCCTGCAACCCGGCCTGTCCCGCGCCGATGATGACAATGCGATCCAGCCCCATGGTTACACCTGCCGTTCCGGAATACGCACCGTGATACGATCTGCCTGCCCGGCGAAAAGCTGGCAGCTCAGGCGGCTGCAGGCATCGCGCGGGCTTGCCGTGCAGTCCAGCATCTCGCTTTCGGTATCGCTTGCAGCATCGAGCGTATCGCCGCCCTCCTCGAGGTGAACATGGCAGGTTGCGCACATGGCGGACCCGCCGCATTCGCCCACAATACCTTCAACCCCGTTCAGGATGGCGGCCTGCATGACGGAGGTTCCGGCCTCGGCCTCGATCAGCCGCTCGGAACCGTCCGGCTGACGGAAAAGGATCGTTGTCATGATTACACCTCCCTCAGCTCGTCCACTGAACCGGAACGGATGTCGGCCCACGGAAAACCCAGCCCGCCCAGGTCACCGGTCCTTCACCGGGCCTCAAGTCCTTGAGGCGGCGGAACAAGGTCGGCAACGCGACTTCACCCACCTGCACGCGGGCCGCCCATGTGCCCAGACAGAAATGCGGCCCGCCACCGAAGGCGACATGTGGTTTCTTTTCGCGGTTGATGTCGAACTTCTGGGCATCGGAAAAGACGGAGTCGTCACGATTGCCGGAAGCGAGAACCACGCCGATCCGCGCGCCTTCCTCCAGAACCGTTCCGCCCAACTCCACCTTTTTTGTCGTTTGACGTGGATACATGCCGATGGGGGACACCCAGCGCACCGTTTCCTCGAACACATTGCGCCAGAGAGCTGGGTCGGCCTCCACCTGCGCCCGCTGGTCAGGGTTTTCCAGAAGAGCAGCAACGGCGGTGCCGATGGCATCGCGCGGTTCGTTCAACCCGCCGCCGATGATGACCTTGACGTTGGCGGGGATCTCTTCGCGGTTCAGCGGGTCGGCCGCGTGCAACATGGCGGAGATGATGGAGTTGTCGGGGTTCTTCTGAAGGTACGGGATCATTTCATCGAGCGCGGCGTCGACGCCTGCGGCGGCTTCGTCGCTTCGCCGCCAGATTTCCGCATCATTTCCGTAGTTACCGGTTCCATCCATCATCGCCTGGGACCAGATGGCGAGATTTTCCCATGGCACATTGGTCAGGCCCAGCAACGCCGCCAAAGCGCGCGATGCACAAGGCGCGGCGAAACTGTCGAACAGATCGGCTGCCTCTCCCTGCTCGATCATGCGATCCACGAGGTCATCGACGATGGTCTGGAACACCGGCATCCAGTGACCGCGGATCACGTTGGGACGCAGGGCCGCCTCGCAGGCCACCCGCTCGCGCTTGTGAACGGCGCCATCCTTGCGCAGCATCGTGTGGCCCATCACCCGCTTCATCAGCGATTGCGCCTCATTGGCGCTGAACGTTTCCGGATCACGCTCAAGCTGCACGATGTCCGCGTGTCGCGTCACCAGATAGCGGTTGGCGGCAGGCACGAAGCATACGGGCTGTTTCTCCCGCAGCCTGGCATATGTCGGATAGGGGTCTGCAAACAGGTCGGCAAGCTGTATTTCCTCGCCCACCGTTACGGATTGTACGGTCATCGGTTCCTCCCATGAACTCTTGCGGTTCGTCTCCTCGGGTTCCTCCTCAAGAACCCGGAAAGACTTTCCACATCGGTCATTCATTTGTAAAACAGATATTTCCGTGTTATTCTTCGGAAACTCCGATTTAAGAAACCAGCCGATGGACCAGCCCCGCTTTTCGCTTCGCCAGATCCGTTATTTTCTCGCCGTAGCCGAGGCGCGCACCATCAGCGAAGCGGCAGGCAGGCTATCCATCTCTCAAGGCGCATTAACGGAAGCGCTGGACGAGCTGGAGAAACAGATGGCGGTTCGCCTGCTTGTCAGGCGGCGGGCGCATGGCGTCTCCCTGACGCGCAACGGGCGCGAACTGATCGCTCATGCCCGCGCCCTGATGGCGGCGGCGGCGGAGTTGCAGGCCGCAGCGGAAAACCGCGGCGGAACACTGGCCGGGCGCGTTTCGATCGGCTGTTACATGACGCTGGCGCCCTTCGTCATGCCCGCGCTTATCGGCGCCTTCCGCACCCACCATCCATCCGTGGAACTCGATGTATTCTATGGTTCGGGCGAAGAAATCAGCCAGCGGCTTGGCGAAGGCCACCTCGATTTCGGCCTCGTCTATGACTTCAACCTCTCGCCAGCCACCGCTTGCGATCCGCTTTATCAGGTACGCCCGCGCATCGTGCTTCCCGCAGAGCATTCGCTTGCAACGCAGGCCGAAATCGATCTGGCGATCATGGCGCGCGACCCACTGGTGCAATTCGATGTGGAGCCGGCGCTGAGCAACACAAGGCGCATTTTCGAGGTGCTGGGCGTACCGCAAAAACCGGGTCTGAGCGCACCGAGCATCGAACTCGTGCGCTCGCTGGTCGGCCACGGCTTTGGCTATGCCGTGTTATTGCACCACCCGCCCGGCGACATGAGCTATGAAGGCAAGCAACTTGCCGTACGCGACATAGCGGGGCTAGACCTCACTTATGACGTCGTACTTGCCCGGTCCACCTATCTGCGCGCCACACGACGCAGCGAGGAATTGCGTCGCTTCTGCCTGTCCTGCTTCGCGGATGACGCGGATAGCGCCAAACCGGAGCAGGCAGTCAGAAAGAAGGCATGAAACCGGTTTGGCCGCGGTAAGTCGACCGAGTTCGGGCCTAGCGCCGGACGACGTCGTAGCCGAGTTCACCAAATCCTCATATATCCGGATCAGCGTCAGCCGTTCGCCTGACGGCTTGCATTCGTTGCTCAAAGGCAGTTTCGTCAAGTCGATGCGCTACGGCCAAAGCTTCGGCTGACGGTTGCCGAAACCTCTCATATTTGAGCGCCATCTCATCAGTGCGCGGAACCTTCCGACCTCTTTCTACGATATGCCAACTCACAGCAGATCGCCTTGATCGATAAAAGGCCTCCAGTAAGATCGGAGGCTGTTCTAACCTCATTGCAAATGGGGCGCCATTCAGGTCTCAGATCAACCTCAAATTGAGTTGAGTTGACCGTTACCAAGATTTTGTGATGCCTGTGGTTAGGCCCCTGAGGAGATAATCGAATGGTATCCGCGGACACCGAATTCAAGCGCCCCCTAATCGTTCGACCAATGCAAAAATACTACAGCTTTCTATACCATCCCGTAGAAACCATATTGCGTGTCATCGCAGGTCTTGCGCTTGTTACGCACGGTTGGCACAAGATCATAGATCCTTTTGGCGATATCGGACTGGTAGAAAGACTTGGTTTTTATCCCGGTGTTCTGTGGTCTCCAGCTCTAGCTGTAACTGAGTTCTTTGGTGGCATGTTGATCGCAATCGGCCTCCTGACACGTCCAGCCGCATTCGCTGCAATGTTCGTTTTACTTGTTACGGCATTTTTTCACTGGATTGTCCGGGCGGAAGGTTACATGGGGGCGGAAAAATCAATTCTATGGGCTGCCATAATGCTGTTCTTTACCATCCGAGGCGGCAACCGCCATTCGATTGACGCAAGACTCGGCAGGGAATTCTAAAGCCGGAGTTTTGTCCTTGAACCCATGATCGACTTTGATGGTGATCTGCCACCGAACTTTCATCCGGCTGCGACTAGAGCTTCCGTAGTTTTTGAATGCGCCAAAATGACATGGTGTGAGCAACCGGTGGAAACGAGCGATGTCCAGCCAGAAATGGCTGTAGCCATCTGCCTATTCAGTGATGGCGCTGCGGGCATGACCAAGATCGAGGAACAGGCTCTCGTTCAAAGGCTCGTCGCGCATGGACAGTTGAAGGATTCGACAAAGCCGTTCGGCATTGGTTTGCTTGGCGCGATGTAGCGCCGGTAACGTTTCGCACCTATATTTCCTTTTGGCCGGACCAAACCTCGTTTCGGCATCCTGCGCCCTAGTCACCGGAACCGGCGACGGCCGCGACCAGGGCCCTGATTGCCGATGCATGGGCCGGTGTTCGCGCCCGGGACAAAAGAACGATATCGGATGGCGGCAAGGGTGGCAGACCGAATTCAGCGCTCCTGTCGGGCAGGCCCCGGGCACTGATGTCGCCGAGAGCTGCGACGCCTGCGCCGGCAAGGACGCCTTCATGGAGCGCTGCGCAGCTTCCGGCGGTGAAGGCGTCGCGCCAGCCTATGCCAGCCCTTCCGAGCTCCGAGATCGCAATGTCCCGTACGCCACATCCCGGCCCCAAGGATACCAGCGGAATGGCGCTTTTGGCACGTGGCCGCCAATCCGGGGCCGCTCGCCATGCCAGCCGGTCGGTGCGCAGCACTTCACCATCGGTCCCGCCGCCGTTGCGGCGGATGATGGCGGCATCGGCCAGTCCCGACGCGAAACTTTCCCTCACGTAACGGGAAAAACCGATCGTCACGTCGATGACCGCATTGGCCGGCAGCGAGGCGCGCATCGCTCTTATCGCCGCCGAGAGGCGGTTGCCGATCGCGTGATCGCTGGCTGCCAGGGCAAAATGCAGCGGCGGTTCGTCGCTGAAGGTCAGCGCTTCCTCGTGCTTGGCAAGCAGCTCTCGCGCCTTGGGAAGGAACACCTGTCCGTCCTCGGTCAGCCGTAGATGGCGTGGCGAGCGGTCGATCAACCGCCTGCCAAGACGCTGCTCAAGCATCTTGAGCTTCTGGCTGACAACCGGCTGCACGGTTCCTGCCGCCTCCGCCGCCTTCGTCAGGCTGCCGAGTTCGACGGCGAGAATGAAAAGGCGAACGCTTTCAAGATCAATCATATAAAATCACTATGAATGGAATAGTTATATCCATCTTCTCACTATGACTGAATTTGCGCAAGTTGGTTTTCGGCAACAAGGAGATCAACACCATGCCCATGATCAAAGCCCGCTACACCAGACCTCAGAATGGCCCCGACCCAAAACTGGAGGTCGCAGCTCTCCTGTCTCGGCTCACCGCAGAGGTTCTGCACAAAGATCCGGCTGTGACCGCTGTTCTCGTCGAAAGCGCCGATCCCGCAGACTGGATCATTGCCGGAACAAGTGTCGCCGATCAGAAACTCGGGACATTTTATGTCGAGGTTTCGATCACGGATCATACCAACATCAAGGAGGAGACGACCGAGTGGGTGCGGCGTGTCTATGACGGGATGAACAGGCTGGTTGGCCCCGCGCACGAAGCAAGCTATGTGCTGGTTCACGCCGTGGATGGCGACGCCTATGGTTACGGCGGACAGACCCAGAACCTGCGATGGGCGCGCAAATACGCCTAGTGCTGGCGAGGGGACAGGGCAGGCCGGGAAGGAACGGGGACACGATGGTAATTTATGAGCTGGCCGCTGTGGGTGCAGCCACCTGCTGGGCGATGACGGGGCTTCTTTCCGCTCGTCCGGCGGGGCATCTTGGGGCGCTGGCCTTCAACAGGACGAGGCAGCTTTTCGTCGCCTCGGTGCTGGGTCTTTATGTTCTCGCCTCGGGAACATGGCGGGAATTGCAGCCGGAGGCGCTGTGGTCCCTTCTCCTGTCCGGCTTCATCGGCATCTTCGTTGGCGACACACTCCTGTTCACCTGTCTCAATCGCCTGGGACCGCGCCGCTCGGGAATCCTGTTTGCGCTCAACGCTCCCATCGCCGCCGTGCTTGGCTGGGCGATCCTTGGCGAACGGCTTTCCGCAATAGCGGTCGCCGGCATAGGCCTCACCCTCGCAGGCGTTCTGCTGGCGATCCTCTTCGGCAAGCGCAAGGCGCAGCTGCACGAATGGGAAAGGGTGAGGGGATCGCTCTGGCTCGGCATAGTCGTCGGCCTTCTGGCGGCGCTGAGCCAGGCCGTCGGCTCGCTGATCGCCAGACCGGTCATGGCGACAGGCGTCGATCCTGTCGCCGCGTCCATGCTGCGGGTGGGCGTCGCCGCGCTTTGCCTCACGGCATTGACCATGCTGCCCATCAAGGCGGTCAAGCCGAAGGGACCATTGACGGGCAGCATCTTCGCCCAGACAGCGCTGACCGGCATTATCGCGCTTGGCTTCGGCATGACGCTGCTGCTGTTTGCGCTTTCTGGCGGCAAGGTCGGCATCGTCTCGACGCTGTCGGCCACCACACCGGTCATCATCCTGCCGCTGCTCTGGCTGAAAACCGGGGAGCGGCCTGCATTCGGGGCATGGGTGGGAGCCGCACTCGTCGTTGTCGGCATGGCGCTTGTGTTCTGGCGCTAGAGCACTTCGAGGAAAAACGGCCCCCTGCGTCAATTTCGCGGCGACAAGCGCTCAGACGCGGCAGATGACGGACCCGCCCGTCATGCCCGCGCCGGCGGCCGTCAAAAGCAGGACCTCCCCCTCCGCGAAGGGCCGCGCGGCATTGGCGATGGAAAGCGAAAGCGGAATGGTCGCGGCGGAGGAATTGCCGAAGGTTTCTATGGTGCGGACGGTCTTTTGCCTGGTGATGCCGAGATTGCCGCAGACGGCGTCGAACATGCGGTCATTGGCCTGATGGGGTATGAAACGGTCGATATCGGCCGCCGCCATACCCGCATCACGCAGCACCCGTTGCGAGGTCCCGGTCATCAGCGCCACGGCGCGGGAAAAGACCTCGCGGCCGTCGCGCATCGTCATCAACGCATCTTCGGCAGGGGTGTCGGCGGCAAAAGGCTGACTGCTGCCGCCCGCTGCTATCTGGATGAGATCGTAGCCGCTGCCATCGGCAACGAGATCGGCGGACAGCAGGCCGCCTCGCCCCTCCCGGCAGGGCCTTAGCACGACCGCGCCGGCGGCATCGGCGAAGAGGATCGCACTTGCCCTTTCCGCCGGATTGATGCGGCGGCTCAGAATATTGGCGGCAACGACAAGCACGGCGCGGCCATGCGCGCGCACGAAACCATCCGCAAGAGTGAGTGCATAAAGAAAGCCGGAACAGGCCCCGGCGAGATCGATCGCGCCGGATCGCGCCAGGCCCAGCCTGTGCGCAAGCAGCGGCGCGGAAGGCGGCAGCAGATGGTCCGGCGTGGAGGTGGCGAGCAGCGTGAGCCCGATGTCATCGGAATCGATTTTTGCAGCCTCCAGCGCCATCCGGCCGGCTTTTTCGGCAAGGCCGCTCAGCGTATCGCCCCCTTGCGCCCAGTAACGCGTGCGGATGCCGGTCCGCCGCTCGATCCAGCCGGCTTCCAGCCCGAGATTGGCCTCTATCTCCGCATTGCCGACGCAGCGCGCCGGAACGGCATGGCCAAAACCGGCCATGCGGGAAGAACGTGTCTGCATCGTCAGGACTTTCACAATATGGAGAGATGGCCGTTCCCTGCTTTCACACGGCCCCGGCCGTGCGTGATTTTATCGGCGTCGTTCCGGTGACGATCCCGGCCACCTCGTCGATGGCGTCAAAGGCGCGCGTCAGCTCTTCCGCCGTCGAACAATAGGGCGGCATCAGATAAAGCACGTTGCCGAGCGGGCGGATGATGAAGCCGCGCTCACGGAACAGTTGCCGCATATGCGGTCCCGCCTCGGCGAGATAACCGCTGGCCGGCACCACGAGATCGAGCGCCGCAATCGTGCCCGCCTGCCGGATGTCGACGAAACGCCGGTCATCCGCAAATCGACGCAGATTGTCGCACAGCATCTGCTCCAGTTGACCGATGCGCGCAAGCACGGGTTCATCCCGCCAGAGCCTGATATTGGCGACGGCGGCGGCGCAGGCGATCGGATTGGCCGTATAGGAACTCGAATGGAAAAAGGTCCTGCGGCGATCCGTCGAATAATGCGCGTCAAAAATCTCGGCGCTGCACAGCGTCGCCGCCAGCGGCAGGGAACCGCCGGTCAGGCCCTTGGAGGTGCAGAGAATATCCGGCGAAATCCTCGCCTGTTCGCAGGCGAAGAGCGTTCCCGTTCGGCCCCAGCCGGTCATGACCTCATCGGCAATGACGAGGCAGCCGTGGCGTTCGGCGATCTGTTTCAGCCCGGCCAGCACATCGGCGCCGTAAATCTTCATGCCGCCGGCCCCGAGCACCAGCGGTTCGAGCAGCAGCGCGGCGACGCGGCCAGAACGGCAGAAGCTCTCGAACATGTCCAATGTGCGCTGCTCGCCGCCCGCTTCGGGAAAAGCCAGCCGGTCGACGCCAAAAAGCAGCGGTTCGTAAGCGGCGTTGAACACACCGCGTTCGCCGGTCGACATGGCGCCTATCGTATCCCCGTGATAGCCATGCTCCATCACCACGATACGGTCGCGCTTTTCTCCACGGTTATGGAAATAGCCGAGCGCCATTTTCAGCGCCACTTCCACGGCAGTCGAGCCGCTGTCGGAATAAAATACATGGCTCAGCCCGGCGGGAGCGAGCTCGATCAGCCCTCTGGCCAGGGTTTCGGCAGGCTCATGGGAAAATTCGGCGAAGATGATCTGGTCGAAGGCCTCGGTCGCGGCACGGATGGCCGCCATGATAGCCGGATGGCGGTGACCATGGGTGGTGACCCACCAAGATGAAATGGCATCGAACAGCCGGTTACCGTCCTCATCGATCAGAAAGGCGCCTTCCGCCGCAACGATGCGTTTCATCGGCGGTTCCAGCCCATGCTGGGTAAAAGGGTGCCAGACGGGGGAACGGCTCATGCCGGCGTCTCCAGAAAATCAGCGAGGTTGAAGTTTTCGGCAAATGCCTGATGCAGCGCCTTGGCCGTCATCTCCGGCAGGTGCGGCAGCCGGCCGAGCGGATGAACCGCACCAATATCGGCGATGACACGCTGATTTTCCCGGTTCTCGTCGCCGATGAAGGCCACGCCATGCACCGGAATGGCGCGCCGCCGCAGCGCTTCGAGCGACAGCAGCGTGTGGTTGATGGTGCCGAGCGTTGTTCTGGCGCACAGGATCAGCGGAACCCGCCAGCGGGCAAAGATATCGGCAAACAGCAACCTGTCCGTCAGCGGCACCAGCAGCCCACCCGCCCCCTCGATGACCAGAGCTTTATCCGTTTTTGGCGGCTGCAAAAGCGCGGGATCGATCGTGACATTGTCGAGACGGGCCGAAAGATGCGGCGAGGCCGGCATTTTCAGGCGATAGGCCTCCGGCAGGATGCGCGCGCGCGGCACATTGCCCAACCGCTCCACCGTTTCGCTGTCGGTTTCTTCCTCCAGCCCGGATTGCACGGGTTTCCAGTAACAGGCCTGCAGGGCGTGCGTCAGCGCGGCGGCAAACACCGTCTTGCCAATGCCGGTATCGGTGCCGGAGATGACGAAACACGGACTCATGCCCGCTCCTCTTCCAGTGAAAGGGCGAGCAGCCCGACCATATCGGCGATATGGCTTTCATCCACATTGAGGGTGATGGCGATGCGCAGGCGCGCCGTGCCTTCCGGCACCGTCGGCGGGCGGATCGCCCGTACGTCGAAACCGCCGTGACGCAGACGCGCGGCGACCTTAAGCGAGCGGGCATTGTCGCCGATCGTCACCGGCAGTATCTGCGAGCCGCTCGGCGCGATGCCGAGCCGTGAGCGAAGCTCCTCGCCGGCAAAATTTACCAGTTCCGCCAGCCGCGCGCGCCGTGAGGGTTCGTCGGCGACGATGCGCAGGGCTTCGCGCACCGCCGCCGCCACCAGCGGCGAAGGCGCGGTCGAATAGATGAAACCCCGGGCACGGTTGACGAGATAGTCGGCAAGAGCCGCCGGCAGGCTCAAAAGTGCGCCGGAAAGACCGAGCGCCTTGCCGCAGGTGTGTAGTGCCACCACATTGCCCCGGCCCTCCAGCACCGCAGCAAGGCCGCGCCCGCCGGGCCCGAACACGCCGGTAGCATGGGCCTCGTCAACGACGAGAAAGCCGCCATGTCTTGCGGCAAGATCGGCCAGGGCCACAAGCGGCGCACAATCTCCATCCATGGAGTAAAGGCTCTCGACTGCGATCCACGGCCGGCCTCCGCCGCCCGCCTGCCGCCAGCGGATGATTTCCGCCTCGAATGCCTCAACCCGATTATGCGGCACCGCGACCGCCTTCGCCTTGCCGGCCGCAATGCCGTCATGCACGCTGGCATGGATAAGGGCATCGTGAAGGACAAGATCGTCCCGCAGCGGCAGGGTGGAGAACAGCGCGACATTGGCGGCAAAACCGTTGCCGAAATAGATCGCTTTTTCGGCCCCGAAGAAGGCTGCCGCCTCCGCTTCCAGCGCCTCATGTTCGGGGTGGTTGCCGCGCAAAAGCCGCGAGCCGCCGGCGCCCACCGGCACACCTCTTCCGATGGCGTCGGCTATCGCCGCCTTCAGCCGGGGAGCGTCTGCAAGCCCGAGATAGTCGTTGGAGGTGAAATCGATCCCCTCCCGGGGAGCGAGCGCCCGCAGCCGCGATTTGCGCCGCAGGCCGGCAAGCTTCGCCTCATAGGGGGAGAGCGCCGCAACGTTCACCGGCACCCTCCCGGCTCCTGGGACGGCAGTTCCATCGGCTTCAGACCCAGCCGGCGGAAGAGCGCGGTATCGTGGTCCTCACCCGGGTTGTCAGCCGTCAGCAAGGTCTCGCCGATGAAGACGGAATTGGCGCCGGCCAGAAAACAGAGCGCCTGTGTTTCATCGCTCATCTCGGTACGCCCTGCCGAAAGCCGCACGTGCGAATGCGGCATCAGGATACGCGCAACCGCGATGGTGCGGACAAAATCGATGGGATCGACGGGATCGGCATTGGCAAGCTTGGAACCGGGGATCGGGATCAGCATGTTGATCGGCACGCTTTCCGGCGGAACCGGCAGATTGGCGAGCGTCACCAGCATCGAAATCCGGTCTTCGACCGTTTCTCCCATGCCGAGAATGCCGCCGGCGCAGACCTTGATACCGGCATCGCGGACATTGGCAAGCGTTTCCAGCCGGTCCTCGAAGGTACGGGTGGTGATGATCTGCGAATAGAACCGCTCGGATGTATCGACATTATGATTGTAATAGTCCAGCCCGGCATCGGCCAGCCGTTCGGACTGTTCGGGCGTCAGCATGCCGAGCGTCATGCAGGTTTCCATGCCGAGGGCCTTCACGCCCTCGACCATGGCCACCACCGCCTCCATGTCGCGTTCCTTGGGGTTGCGCCAGGCAGCACCCATGCAGTAGCGCGTCGCCCCACCTTCCTTCGCCTTTCGCGCTTCGGCCAGTACCCGCTCCACCTCCATCAGCCTGGAGGCTTTCAGGCCGGTCGGGTTTCGCGCCGACTGGCTGCAATAGCCACAATCCTCGGGGCAGCCGCCGGTCTTGATGGATAAAAGCCGGCTCATCTGAATGGCATTGGGATCGAAGTGGCGGCGATGCACCTGCTGGGCGCGGAAGAGAAGATCATTAAACGGTAAATTATAGATAATTTTTGCGTCTTCGAGCGATATACCCATTTCCTTTGCTGGAATCGGGCGCGGATTCCTTTCGATTTGTGTAGCGATGTGGTCCATTCGGTGACCTTCCCTCAAAATAAATAGATAGAACTTATTTTTATCTATTTTTTTCGCAATGCATTTTGCAAGCACTTTTTCCAGAAAAGTTTCCCGCGTGCAGGATCGGCGGCACGTGCGGGATCGTAATTGCCTGGTTTCAATGCCGAAATTCACCGGACAGGCAGATGCCCGCGGAAAAGATCGGCCCCCGCCCCCATGGCGCGAAAACTCCGCACTTGCTATGGGTGGGGACATGATCACTCTTCGTCCCTCAGAAAGCCGCGACGCTTCCCGCATCCTCGACATATGGAGCAGGGCAGTCGACGCCACCCATGATTTTCTCCTGCCGGCGGATCGCGCCGCGATCGGGGAGGAGGTCAAGGTTTTCCTGCCGCAGGCGCCGCTGACGCTGGCGGTCGATGGTTCGGATCGTCCGCTCGGCTTCATGTTTCTGCACGAAGGGCACATGGAGGCGCTTTTCATCGATCCGGATCAGCATGGCAAAGGCATCGGCAAGGCGCTGGTCCAGAGAGCGCTTGTGCTCCATCCCGCGCTGACCACCGATGTCAACGAACAGAATGCCGGCGCAATGGGCTTTTATCGCCGGCTGGGCTTCGAACCGACGGGGCGTTCCGATCTCGACGGACAGGGACGACCCTACCCGCTTGTGCATCTTCGGTTTCGCGCAACGGAAAAATAGACCGCCGGGATCGTCGGGGAGGATATACCACGAGCACCATCATCCGTTTCGCAACCGATGATTTCCTGCCCGAGCACCGCTTCGACCAATGGCGCGAGGTGCGCGGCAAAAGCCTGTTCGGCGTGACGATCGAGCTTGCCCGGGATCGCCGCCACAGCTTCAGGGGTTCGTTTCAGGCGCGCGCCCTTGCCGGCGCCGTTGTCAGCGAGATGCGCGCTTCCTCTTACCGGGTCAACCGCACCGAAGCCGATATTGCCCGCATTGCCGGCGAGAGCCTCTGCATCGGCCTGCAGGTCAAGGGGTCGGGGCTTCTGCATGCCGGCAGGGACCGGGTTCATTCCGTCAGCGGCGGCGACATCACCATCAACTACTCGGACCTGCCCTACGACGCCATACCCGGCAACGAGGCGGAATTTCACTATCGGATGCTGAAAATCCCTGTGGACTACGAGGTCATGCTCGGCCAGGCCACCGACGACCTGTTTGCGACGCGTTATGCGGAGAATAATAGTTTCTCCCTGCCGTTCCGCGCCCTCTTTAATGCGCTGAACGCCGATCAAGGCAGGCTCATCGATCCCGCGCGCGATGTGGCGCATATCGCCAGGCTTGCCATGACGGCGCGCGGGCGGCTTTCGGCCACCATGCCGGAAGTGCGCGCCGCGCTCAGGACCGGGTTCTGTTATGCCGCCCAGGACATCATGATGCGGAAAAAATCCCGCCAGAACCTCACACCCGCCGCGGTTGCGCGGGAGCTCGGCATTTCGCTGCGGCAATTGCACGTCGTTTTCGAAGGCGCGGAACTGTCGTTTTCCCGGACATTGTCTTCCATGCGGATCGAGGAAGCCAAAAGGTTGCTGGTGGCATTTCCCGCTTTGCCGGTCACGGACATCGCCTATGGCTGCGGTTTCGACAGTCTCGCCACCTTCTACAGGGTTTTCGCCGGCACCTATGGCATGACCCCGCGCGAAGCCCGCATCGTGAATATGCCGCCGGCTTAAAATTCCGCCTCTGCGCGCAATGAGAAGACGCACCATTTCAGCTCCTGTAAGGCCGTAGACCATTCCATATCGGAGCGCGGCCCATGACCAATTTTTTCGACTTTGCGATTTCCCGATTGCCGGCCGCCACAGCCGATGGCCGTGCGCCAGCCCCCGGCGAAATAGAGACGATGATTCAGAAAGATTCCTTCGCGGCGGCGCTGCGCCTGCTGGCCGGAAGTTTCATCGCCCTTTATGAGGGCTCACCCGAAATGACCGCGCTTTTTGCGACGCGTCAGGGCCGACTTCTTTGCCACGCGCTTCTGGCGCTCTATTTCCAGAAATCGACCGCCCGCGAGACCGGAGAAGATGAGCTCGCCCTGACACGGGAAGATTTCGGCCATCTGGCGCTGCGGCACGGCCTCGCCAGCCATAGCGTCGCTTATGCTTTTTTCAAAGAAGCGCTGAAGCGCGGGCTGACACGACCGGCAAGCCCATCCCATGACGGGCGTATCGCCGGTGTGGCGCCTTCACCGCCGGCGCTCGCGATGCTCGTGCAATGGTACGACGTGCATTTCCAGGCGCTGGATCTGCTCGACGAAGGTTTCAGGGCATCGCGTTTCATGGCGCGGTCAGAAATAATGCTTCCACATATTCACCCCCGGGTGTCGCAGGCATTTCTCTCCCATCCGGAGGTGCGTTGCCCCGGCCCGCTCTCCATCATCTTCAACTGGTTCGACGGCGGCGGACTGCTGATGGATCGGCTTATTGCCGGAATCGACTGGGAAAGGCCACCCGAACACGGAAGACGTGTGACCGACGTGCAGACGGTAACGCAGCTGGCGGCGGCGCTCTCCCTGTCGCGCATCCATGTCGGCCGCAAGCTCGCGGCGGCCGAACTGATCGGCGGCATTGGCTGGAGCGGGCGGCGCGGCCGCTCCGCACTGTGGATTTCGCAGGGCTTTTACGAGGAATACGCCCGCACGCAGGCACGCAAACTGCTCATTCTCGACGAGGCCTTCATCGATTTCGCATGAGCTGCGGACAAGCCACAGGTCACGCGGCACGACGGTTTTCGTCAATGGTTATGGGGGATATCCATTGACAAATCACCGGACTGCCGCTTTTCTACCGGACATGCGTGAGATGTTGCGAGCATCGAAATTGCTGGCCCTGTTGTTTAGACTGGTGATGATACTGTCACTGGCGGGCTACAGCGTTTCCACTGTCAATGCCGCAATGCATGGTCCCGAAACGGGGAGAATGCAGCGCGATCAATCCGCCATGATGAATCAAGGCGCGATGATGGATCATGGCGGTTCGGCCATGACCTCCGGCAGTCACGATCACCACGACATGGCCGATGAGGACGGCGGCGCCGAAAAGCCGGCCAAACCGCAATGTTGCAGCGACTTCTGTCTCAGCATGGCGGTCCTGATCGGCCACGATGTCAATGGCACGCCCGTTGTCAGCGGCATCCGCTCCTTCCTCGATGACAGCAAGGCGCTGGGCCAGACCCCGCTGCTTCACCGTCCGCCTAATATCTGAACAGGCCGAGCCCGCCTTTGGGCAATGACCGTGCGCGAGCGGCTTTAGCGCCGTCGCGCCGTTGCATCTCCTGTTCGGAAAATACCCATGAACCCAATTTATATTGTGGTCGCGGCGCCCCTCTTTCTGGGCGGCTGCACAGCCACATCCCTGATGAACGACGCCGCCTCCTATGACGACGCGGCAAACCCGGCGCTTGGCGTCGCTCCCCTCCGCTACCAGACCCCGGTCTCGGGTTACACAGCCCGCATGCCGGCCGATCCGAAACCCTGGCGTAACCAGAACGATGCGCAGGCTCCGAAAGGAGATGCATCATGACACTACGCCCCCTCAAACTCGCATCCGCCCTCTGCCTGCCGGTTTTTCTCGGCGGCTGCGTCACGGCCGCCCAATATGCGGCGCGGGACGCCGGCTTTGCCAATGTTTCGTCCAGAACGTCCGAGGCGACAGGAAAACAGGCGGTCTGGGTGCAGAACCGGGCCGAAGCGCAGGCGACACAGGCCCGCGTCAAATCGCTGATGACGGCCGGCAAAAGTCTTGATGTCGAGACGGCGGTGCAGGTTGCACTGCTGAACAACAAGGGCCTTCAGGCGGCCTATGCCGATCTCGGCGAATCCGCCGCCACCGCATGGCAATCGACCATGCTGGTCAATCCCAGGGTCGGCATAGGGCTGACGGGGATCGGCACCCCGGGGCTCAGGGCCTATCAGGCGATCGAGGGCGTCGTGGTCACCAATATTCTGGCGCTGGCGACCCTCAAGAAAAATGTCGAGATCGCCGATACCGGCTTCCGCAAGGCGCAGCTTGGCGCCGCGCTGAAGACGCTGCAACTGGCGGCCGACACCCGCCGCGCCTGGATCACCGCGGTGGCGGCATGGGAAAATGTCGGCCAGCTGGCGCAGGCGCAGACCGCGGCGGATGCCGCCTCGGAACTTGCCCAAAAGCTTGGCGAGGCGGGCTCGCTCAACAAGGAGGGCCAGGCCCGCGAGCAGGTCTTTTATGCCGAGCTGACGGGCCAGATCGCCAGGGCGCGGCTTGAGGCCCGCCTTGCCAAGGAGGAGCTGACCCGGCTGATGGGGCTGTGGGGAGCGGATATCGAATACACCATTCCCAACCGCCTGCCCCCGCTTCCGAAGGCTCTCACCAAGCGCGAGATGATCGAGGCCGAAGCGCTGCAACGCCGCGTGGATCTGCAGATGGCGAGGCTCGATCTGGAGGCGACCGCCCGGTCGTTCAAGCTCACCGAGGCCACCCGATACGTGACCGATCTCGAAATCCGTTCCGGCTTCGAGACCGAACGCGAGCTGGAAGACGGCGAAAAACACAAACAGACGACCGGCAATGCCGAGTTGGAATTCGTCATTCCGATCTTCGATTCCGGGCAGGCGCGTATGCGGGAATCCGAACTCGCCTATATGCGCGCGGCAAACCTGCTGGCGGAAAAGGCGGTCAATATCCGCTCCGAAGCCCGCTCCGCCTATCAGGCCTATCGCTCGAACTATGACATCGCCCGGCACTACCGCAACAGCGTGGTGCCGCTGCGAACAAAGATCGAGGAGCAGTCGCTGCTGACCTATAACGGCATGATCACCAACACCTTCGAGCTTCTGGCCGACAGTCGGGAAAAGGTCAATTCCAACCTGCTCGCCATCAACGCCAAACGCGACTTCTGGCTCGCCGAAGCCGGCCTCGCACCCGCCATTTACGGCGGTGGCGCGGGTGCTGCGGCAGGCGCGGAGACCGAGGTTGCCGCCGCTGGCGGCGGCGGTGGCGGACATTGAGAAAGGAGAACCACCATGTTCAATAGAAGAAACTTTCTGGGTGTCGGCGCCGCAATGGTCTCCTCGGCGGCCTGGGCGAAAACATCCAACACCAGCCTGCCGGAAGCGGCAGTGATGGAAACGGCTGCGACCCAGGCCCCGGTCAAGCCCACCACCGGTCCCGACTACAACCCCGTCGTCACCCTCAATGGCTGGACCCTGCCCTTCCGGATGAACAACGGCGTCAAGGAGTTCCACCTTGTCGCCGAGCCGGTGGAGAGGGAGATGGCGGAGGGCATGACCGCGCGGCTGTGGGGTTATAACGGCCAGTCACCCGGCCCGACCATCGAGGCCGTCGAAGGCGACCGGGTGCGCATTTTCGTCACCAACAGGCTGCCGGAACATACGACGATCCACTGGCACGGCATGATCCTGCCGTCAGGCATGGACGGCGTCGGCGGGTTGTCGCAGCCGCATATCCCTGTCGGAAAGACCTTCGTCTACGAGTTCGACCTCGTGAAGTCCGGCACCTTCATGTACCACCCGCATTCGGACGAGATGGTGCAGATGGCGATGGGCATGATGGGCTTCTTCGTGATCCATCCGAAGGATCCGGCCTTCATGCCTGTCGATCGCGATTTCGTCTTCCTCATCAATGCCTTCGACATCGATCCCGGCTCCTATGTGCCGAAGATCATGACCATGACCGACTTCAATCTGTGGTCATGGAACAGCCGGGTGTTTCCGGGCATCGATCCGCTGGTGGTTTCCAAGGACGACCGGGTGCGTGTCAGGGTCGGCAACCTGACCATGACCAACCATCCGATCCACATGCACGGTTACGATTTCGAGGTGACCTGCACGGATGGCGGCTGGGTGCGACCCGAGGCGCGCTGGCCGGAGGTGAGCATCGATATTCCCGTGGGTGCGATGCGGGCCTATGAATTCGACGCCAAATATGTCGGCGACTGGGCGATCCATTGCCACAAGTCGCACCATACGATGAATGCGATGGGACATGATGTCCCGACCTTCATCGGCGTCGACAAGAAGAGCGTTGCCGAAAAAATCCGCAAGGTGCGGCCGGAATATATGCCGATGGGCACCGCCGGCATGGCCGATATGGGCGCGATGGAAATGGAAATCCCCGAGAACACCGTCCCCATGATGACGGGTTGGGGTCCGCACGGCCCCATCGAGATGGGCGGCATGTTCTCCGTGGTGAAGGTCCGCGAAGGCATCTCCGCGGGCGATTACTCAGATCCCGGCTGGTACGAAAACCCGCCCGGAACCCAGGCCTGGGAATGGACCGGCGAGTTGCCGGATACGACCAAGACCAACGACCCCAAAACCCAGATCACGCCGAAACCGATGAAACACGGCTGATGGTGCAGACCCTGACCCAACCGAACCAAGGAAACATGCGATGACCAGACTGAAACTTGCACTGCTTCTCACCGCGCTCGCCACGCCCGCCTTGGCCGCGGGCACCCATGGCGGCGGCCATGAGGCGATGGCGATCGGCGAACCTGGCGACAAGGCCAAGGTGACCCAGACCATCCAGGTGACGATGAAGGAAACGCCGGACGGCAAGATGGTTTTCACCCCCGCCAAATTCGACTTCAAGAAGGGCAAGACCGTGCGTTTTGCCGTGAAGAATGTCGGCGAGCTGGACCATGAATTCATTCTCGACGAACAGAAGGCCAATCTGGAGCACAAGGCCGCGATGGAAAAGACGCCGGAGATGGAGCACGACAATCCGAATGCCATCAGCCTCGCGCCCGGCGAAAGCGGCGAAATCATCTGGAAATTCACCAATGACGGCATGTTCGAATTCGCCTGCCTGAAACCCGGGCATTACGAGGCCGGCATGCGCGGCGATCTCAAAGTTTCGGCAAAGTAACCCATTCAACAAAGGAACCTGACCATGAAAACGATCATGAACATCACTGTCGCAGCAGCACTTCTTCTTGCCGCTCCCTTCACTGCCGTTGCGCAGGAATTCACCAAGGGAACGGTGAAGAAGGTCGATGCAGCGGCCAAGAAGGTCACCATCATCCATGAGGAACTGAAGAACCTCGACATGCCGGCCATGACGATGGTGTTCCGCGTCAAGGACGATGCGATCCTCTCCAGGCTCAAGGAAGGCGCCAATATCGAATTCGTTGCCGAACGGGCCGACGGCAAGCTGATCGTCGCCCAGGTGAAATAAGACGCCGGAAGCCGCGTCCGGGAAAACCGGCAAGGGCAGCGGTTTTCCGCTGCCCTTGCCATCTTCGGCGGGTGAAACTCCCGGAGATTATTGTTCGGCTAATGACCTTGGCTGCATGGCAACCGGCATCCCGCGGGCCTTGCGCAAGAAGGCCGCATCGATCGCATGGCGGTTTTGCGTGAAGGGCCAATGGAGCAGAAGAAACACCGCAAACATCAGGGGCCACGCAATCAGGACATCGGAGAAGAAGTGCGCGCCCATTGCGACCCGGTTCAGCGAGACGATCACGATAAATGGCGCCAATATCGCTGTGCCGATCAGGCGGAATTTCTCCGGCAGGAGTATGGTGAAGGCCAGAAGGGCGATTGCAGACGCGCTCTCACCGGAAGGAAAGGAGCAATTTCGGACGCAGCCGCCATCGAGGGAAAGAACCGGCGTAAAAAACAGGTCTCCCCCGAACTCGACAAGATGGCGCGGCCTTGCCCTGCCGAAAGCGGTTTTCAGGACATGAACCAATGCACCCGGTCCCAGAAGAAAAAAGACGGTGACAAGCAGCAGCTTGTGAGGCGGAAAAAGCCGCGGCAGGCGACCCCAGAAGGGCATGAGGAAAAGCATGCACACAAGCCCGGACACTAAAACCGGCGGAAGCATGCGGTTGAGGTCGCGGACGGAAAGCAGAAACTCGTCTTGACTGAGCAGGAAACCATCCATCCAGAACTGCCGGCTCACATTGAGGTCGATATCCGGCCGCATCGTGAAAAAAGCCATCATCGCCAGCGCGACAGAAAGAGTCAGCAGCAGGAGACTGCCGGAGGCGCGCACAAAAACCCGATGCACGCCACCGATGGCGCTTGCGCGAAATCTCAACCCCCGGGTCGAATCCGGCTTTTGCAGATGGGTTTTATCCGTGAGAGACTGGTGCATGGCCAGTTCTCTTCCGCAGAAATGTCAAGGCTTTGCGGAGAAAGAAACAAGACTGCGAGGAAAGCCGCGCTGACGATCTCTATTCCCGGATGCGAGCCTTGCCGGATGCCGCGCATCCGCTTAGCGTCGCGCCATCATCACGGCCGATACAAGTAGTTTGCGGGTTCAGCATGGACAAAGGGCTTATCCTGATCGTCGAAGACGATCCCGATATTATTCAGATTCTCGACGCCTATCTCATTCGTGAAGGCTACAGAACCGTCAGAGCCAGCGATGGCGAAGTGGCGCTCACCCATTTTTCCATGTTGCGGCCGGATCTTGTTCTCCTCGATATTCGCCTGCCGAAATTCGATGGCATCGAGGTGTTGAACCGTATCCGGCGGGAGCGGGATACGCCCGTCATCATGGTCACCTCGCTCGCCGAGGATATGGACAAGCTCACCGGCCTGCGCCTCGGTGCGGATGACTACATCGTCAAACCTTTCAATCCCCACGAATTGATCGCGCGGGTGAACGCCGTGCTGAAACGCACGCGCCAGCCGGCCGATGGCGGGATTTTGCGCTTCGGCGCCATCGAAGTGGACACCGAAGCTTATGTCGCGGCGATCTGCAACGACAAGGGGCGGACCGTTCTGCCGTTGACCCTGAGCGAGTTCAGGATACTCGCCCATATGACGCGCCGCCCTACCCACGCCTTTCAGCGCGCCGACATTCTGGATGCCTGCCTGCCCGAAAGCGATGCGCTGGCGCGCACCATCGACACGCACATCGCCAATCTGCGCAAGAAACTGACGGACCACGGCGCCTGCGGTTATCTCGTCTCGGTGCGCAGCGTCGGTTACCGGCTGGCAAGGGAGCAGAAATCATGAGGCTTCGGCGGCTTGGCCTCAGCACGATGACGGCGATCACGATCACGACGATGCTCGTCTTTGCCGTCGCAACGATCTATCACGGCGTCTCCTGGTATGCGGAAAATATACAGGAGCGCGCCATTGCCGCACTCTCGCCCGATGCCGCCAAGGCTTTTTCGGATATTGACCGGGGGGTGATGCCGGACGAGCAGCAGCTGCGAGCGCTTCTCAAGGTTCTGCCAGGCGTGCAGAACGCGGCAGACGACGAGTTTCTGGCATCGATTTTCGGCTTCGGCCTGCTCGGTGTCGTCCTGTGCAGCGTGCTTGGCTATTTCATCTCCCGGCGCATTGCCGCGCCTCTGGGACAGCTTACCGAGGCGGCACGGCGCATGGCGACCGGCGATTTCAGCGGCGGCGAGAACGTCAAGGCGAGCCGCATTGCCGAAATCGGATCTCTTGTGGAAAGCTTCGACAGTTTGACGCGGGAGCTTCAGATGATGGAGCGCCGGCTGAAGTTCAACACGATGGCGGTGGCGCACGAGCTGCGCACCCCACTCACCATCCTGCAGGGCCGTCTGCACGGCATTGTCGACGATGTCTTTCCCCTCGACAAGCAAGCCATTCGCCATCTCATCGTGCATGTGGAAGGACTGGCGCGCCTTGTCGACGATCTGCGGACACTCTCTCTGGCGGAGACCAACAGCCTCGTCAAAGACATGCAGCCGCTCGATCTCGCCGCCGAATGCGCAGCCGCCGCCGAAGCGGCGCAGCAGCTGATGGACGAGGCTGGCATCGATCTCGACATGTCACTGGAGCCCGCGCCCGTCTACGGGGACCGCCAGCGTCTTCGACAGCTGCTTCTGGTCCTGATGGACAATGTGCGCCGTTATGCGGCGAGCGGCAGGCTTCTGCGCTGTGTGACGGGGTTTGAGGACGGGCGCCCCTTTGTCGCGATCGAGGATAAGGGACCGGGTTTTCCCCCTGGCGTCGAAGCGCATGGCATCGAGCTCTTCTGGCGGACAGAACCGTCACGCGCACGCAAAACCGGCGGCACCGGTCTCGGCCTGTCGATTGCCCGGGCCATCGCCCGCGCGCATGACAGCGATCTGCAGATAAAGGCGCGGCCGGAGGGCGGAACCATCGTGACGGTTGTCTTCAAGGCGACGCCCTGAAAACCCCGGCGGGAGAATCGTCTGCCTCGATCAGGGCCGCCTGCCGCCCGTGGCAACAACGATCCGGCCTCCATACAGGATTGGCCGTTTCTCGACACGGTCTTCACAAATCCGGCGCATGCCTCGGCTGAAAGCTTATGTTCAGCCGGAAATCCATCCATGTCGCGCACTCAGCATGCTGCCGTATCGGCAGAGAAATTCCCTGCCACCGATGATGCGGCCCGGGCGGCTTCAGGCAGCGCCCGTTTTTTACTGTTCTGGAAAATCATAACCTTTGTCTGGCGCGCCCATTGGAAGCGGGCGGTGCTTTTCTGGCTGCGTTTTGCGGCAAACCCTTTCGTGACCTTTCAATGGTGGCGGTTTCTGGCGGATTTTTCGGCAAGGGAGAAATTGCCGCCGCCGCATGACGAGCTTCTGCAAAAACCCCTGTCGAAATTCCTGATTAACAGGGTGCCGCAGAAAAGGCGCCTGGTTTTGCTTGCGGACAATTTCACCATCGCGGGCCGGCATTTTTCCAGGCGCGTCATGGCCGGCCTCTGGGCGGGAAAAACCATGGGGATGGGTACCGTTCATGGCCGAAGCGACGAATATTATTGCACCCTGTCATTGGCCGACCGCTGCGGCGGCCGGCACGAGGGCGCTTTTGCCGTCAGGCTTATGCGCAGCGATGACGATACTGTTCTTTGGACGGCGACGTTCATGTTTGTGCGCGGATGCGAGACATGGCGCCACTCCATTGTCGTCGGCGGCATGCAGGGTCCGCGGGACGCAAAAGAGCGGATGGTGTCGGTGACGCGCGATCTCTGCGGACTTCGCCCCAAGGAGGCGACATTGATGGTCCTGCAGGGGCTCATACCGCAGGATGCATGGCACTATTTCGCTGTGGCCCATTCCAGACACCCCATTCGCTACCGTCGCACACGACGACAGAAAATGATGGTTTCGGACATTGACGCCTTCTGGCGGGAACGCTCCGCCGAACCGGAGGAAACATTCGGTTTTCAAGTTCCCGCCTCCAGCCTTGACGGCACCGACAAACGAAGCCGGATGAAGCTCTGTTTTTATAATCTCGGCAGGAATTTTGCCGGAAATAAAGGCGAATAGGGATTTTGCGAACGGGCCTGTACATGACAGGCCCTCCATTCCCTCGACCTTTTTCCGAGATCTCCGGTCGCTTATTGCGTTGCCAGCCGCCGCGCCGGGCCGAAGACGACAAAACTGATGGCGGCGAGCAGCCAGACGCTGATGCCGGCATAAAGCATGACCAGGCCAAAACCGTCTGCAAGCGCCCGATGGACGAGCGCTTCCGAAACGCCCTGGACCGAAGCGCCCGCGGTGCCCGCCGCGATCTTTTCCGCAAGCAACTGCATTGCGCGCCCATCCATGCCGGACGGCAGGTTTGCCCGAAGCGAAGACCCGACGCCCTCCACCAGAATGAAGCCCATGACCGGGATGTTGATGGCGAGCGAGATCATCCGCGCGCTCATGTCGATACCCGAGGCCATGCCCGAGCGTGCGGGGGAAACCGCCCCCGTGGTGGTGTTGGTGACAGGCGTATTGGTCAGCCCGAGCCCGATGCCGGAAAGAATGCAGCCGGGCAGCATGGTGAGCCAGCTCGCATTTTCGACGCCGCTTCCCAATTTCATCAGCATGAAACCGAGGCCGATGGTGAACAGCCCGGCCGGAATGACAAGGCGTGGCTGATAGCGCAACGACAGGCGTTCCGCCAAAGGCGGCACCACCAGCGCCGGCAGCGTATAGGCCAGCAGGCCGAGGCCGGCGGTGACGCTGTCATAACCGAGACCCGCCTGAAACCAGATCGGCAGATAGATCATGAAAGGCCAGAAGCTGATATTCATTGCCGCCGAACCGATGATCGCCCCGGAAAAAGGCCGGATGCGGAAAACGGAGAAATCGAACATCGGTCTCGCACTAAGCTTTTCAACGATCACGAAGGCAATCAAGCTCACGGCCGAAACACCGAGGATCATAAGCGCCTCAAGGCTCACAAAACCGAGCTCGGGTCCCTGCGTGATGAAAAAGGCAAGGCAGAAGACGGCGGCCGAAAGGGTGACCATGCCGGCAAGATCGAGACGCGCCGCCTCGGGATCGCGCGATTCTCCGACGCCAGCCGCGGCGAGCAGCCATGTGACGATACCGATCGCCACGTGAACGAGGAACACCCATTCCCAGCTCCACAGCGCAACGATGGCGCCGCCGACGATCGGGCCGAAACCCAGTCCCACGCCCGATATGATGCCCCACCAGCCAAACGCCATGCCGCGCTCGCGCGCCGTACGGAACTGATGCGACAGGATGGCGATCTGACACACCAGCATCGCCCCGCCGCTCAAGCCCTGAAGGAAGCGGGCGCCGATCAGCACGAGAACATTCTCCGTCATTCCGCAGGCGAGAGAGGAAAGCGCAAAGGCGACGATGCTGGCGATAAAGACCCGTTTGCGGCCGAAACGGTCGGCCAGCGCGCCTGTCGCCATCAACACCATCGTCACGCCGATCGTATAGGCGTTCATGATCCACTGAAGCTGCCGGAAATCCGCATGCAGCACCTGTTCGAGTGTTGGCAAGATCGCCGGAACGCTGGAAATCTCCAGTCCGAACATCAGGGCGGAGAGGCAGACGGCAGCAAGCGCCACGGCGCTCCTGTTACCGGCCGGTGCGGTAATGGCAAGGGTCATTCTTCGGCCTTTCATGGATCAGGTCGCACATGCGACATCCGCTCGGTAAACCGGCGGCAAGTTAGCCAAGCCTTGACCATAACTGAATTGGATGGTTGGCTATTTCAGAGACAACAAATCGGAATTATCGCCATGAGCGTGCTGGATGTGGATGCCGTCGAGGCCTTCGTCACGATCGCCGACCTGCAGAGCTTCACCCGCGCCGCCGAGGCGCTGGGCACCACCCAGGGCGCCATCAGCGTCAAGCTCAAACGGCTGGAAGACCGGCTCGGCCAGCGGCTGCTCGAACGGACGCCCCGCTCGGTGCGGCTGTCGGCACAGGGTGCGGTGTTTCTGGCGCCCGCCCGTGAATTCCTCGCCGCGCATGATCGGGCGCTGGCCGGCCTTGCCTCTCCACGCCGCCGGTTCGGACTTGGCATTGCCGCCCATGTGGCGGGGCCGGAAGTGCCGACCCTGCTGGCGCGGCTCAACGCCCATGATCCCGGGCTTACGATTGAAGTGCGGATGGACAATTCCCGCACCCTGCTGGACGCTTTCGACCGTGGCGAAATCGATGCGGCAATCATTCGACGCGAGGACGACCGGCGTGACGGCGAGGTGCTCGGGCCGGAGCATTTCGGCTGGTACGCCACCCCGCAATTCGAACATCGCCAGGGCGAGCCATTGCGGCTGGCGGCGCTCTCACCCGCCTGTGGCGTACGCGACATCGCCGCCCGTGCACTGGATGCGGCCGCAGTCGCCTGGACGGAAGTATTTCTTGGCGGCACATCGTCGATGGTAACGGCGGCGGTTTCGGCCGGTCTTGCAATTTCCGCCTTTTCCTGTCGGCTGGCGCCGCCCGGCACGGTCGAGGTCAGCCAGCGTTTCGGCCTGCCGCCCCTGCCCTCCACCGAAATCATCATGTTCTCGACATTGACGGACCGCAGATCCCGCGAAGCGCTACGCACCCTCGCCGCCGCGTTTCGCGAGCACCGGCCGGGAAGCTGACGCGATCCTGCCTGACACCGGCTAAGCGCCGGGCCCGAATGCTTCTGGTGTCAGCTTTCCGCTCCTCAGGAGATGTTGCAGAGCATAGGAAACCGAAAGCGCATCGTCGAGCGCATCGTGCCCCTGCAACAGCGGATGCTCGACGCCGTAATAAGCGGCCAGCCTGCTGCTCGACGTTTTTGCCAGATCCTCCAACGGCATTCCCGCTGCAAGCAGAAGTTTGACGGCATTGTCGAAACGGTTAGCAGGAATGGGCGGCTGTATACCGGCGACATAACAGCTGATCGCCACCATATTCAGCTCGTCCTTGCCCCATGACCAGCATTGGGCACCTTCCGTGAAGCCGTCGAAGCTTGAAAGAGCCTCCTGCAAGGGAACGCCTTCCGCGTCGATGATCTCCCCGGTGATAGCCGTCAGCCCGGTGAAGAACGGATCTATCGCATATCTTCCGCCATGACGGTCAACCGGACATATGTAAGCCTTGTAGGTTTCCAACAGCGGAAAATCGCCCTCCAGCTGGAGCTTGACGGCGCCGATCTGCGCAATGACCGGATCAGGATCATGCGCAGCACACCAGAATCTTCGCTGGGACCCCTCGAGGCACAGGAATTCGCAGTCGAATATGATCGCCTTTTTCATGAATCATTTCCCTCGTTCGCCCTGAACAACTCTTGAAAGCACAAATGAAGTGCTTTATATATTTCATATGAGCACGAAACTTTTGTCCAATGTCGTTCTGGCGCTGAACCTTTCGGAGGAGAACCGCTCTTGTCTCGAAGAGACGCTCCTTGCCTATCGGCGTGCGATGGCGATCCTTGACCAGACCGAAGGAGCCAATCTCGTGGCCCTGCACGCGGCAGCTTATGAGGAGATCAGGGTCAGGACCAGCCTTCCTTCACGCATGGTGACTTTGGCTCTGCGCGACCACAGCCAGCGCGATCCGCAGGAGCCGGTGCGCGACATACCCCTCGACAGCAAGCTCTTTTCGGTGAAGGGGCCGGACATGGTCAGCATCGCCACCCTCTCGGGCCGCGTCGTGGTGCCCTATACCGTCCGGGGTTACCAGGACGGCTGGAATGACTTTGCAGAAGCGCGCCTCGTTTTCGAGGGCGGATCCATCAGCATCCATGCCGGGATAAAAACCGGCGTCCAACCGAACAGGGAGGCTTCGATGAACAATGAAGGTATTCTTGGCCGACTCGGGCGTGTCATCGCCGGTGTCATGAATAACGCCGTCGATGCGGCGGAGGCATCCAATCCGGTTGCCGTTGCGCAGCAGGCGGTGCGCGAAATCGCGAAGATCGCAGATGAGGCCCGATCCGCCCTTGGTGTGGCGGTTGCCGCCGGCCATCGCCTGAAGGCCAAGACCGCGGATCTCGAGGAGGAGATCCGCGACCTCGACGACAAGATCAGGGTTGGGTTGGAAAACGGCCGTGAGGATCTCGCCCGCGCCGCAACCGGCCTGCAGATCGATCTGGAGGCGCAGCGGGAAGCGCTGAACAAGGCGGTCCTTGAAAATGCCGCTGAAATTGCCGAGGCGGAAACCACATTGCGCAGCATCGCCTCCGCAAAGGCGGATGCGCAAAAGCGGCTTGAGGATGCCAAGCGCGCCGAACGCATCACGCCGGCGGCGGATACGACGCCATCACAGCGCAACGACCGCCGCCTGGCCGATGCGCTCGACGCCATCGAAAGAGTAACCGGCACGCCGGCCAAGCCCAATAATGGCGCGGCCGAGGTGGAAGAACTCGGCCGGATGCAACGTCAAAGCGCCATCGAAGCGCGGCTCAAGGCGTTCCGGGAAGGACAACGTTGATGGAAGGCATTGTCCAGCCAGGCACTGCGCCCTTCTGGATCGCCTTGCTGACGGTCGCCGGCCTCGGCATTGTCGAACTCATCTCGGTTCTGCTTGGCGCATCGGCTTCCGGACTGCTTGACGACAGTTTCAGCTATCACGCGCCTGGAGATACCGAGGCGGGACTGCTCGGCAGCTGGATGTCGTGGCTCAACGCCGGCGGCGTGCCGCTTCTTGTCCTGGCGGTCATCCTGCTTTCGGCTTTTTCCGTCGCCGGGTTCTTCATTCAGGGGGTCGCCTCCGCAACGCTTCTCGGGCCGTTGCCGGTTTATGTGGCCATGAGCGGCGCCGTTGCCGCCGCCATTCCGGCTACACGGTCACTCAGCCGGGCCCTAGCAAAAATCATCCCGCGTGATGAGACGAACGCGCTGGAGCAGGCCGACTTTCTGGGGCTTGTGGGCACCGTCACCATCGGGCCTCTCGATCGGGGCAATCCCGGCACCGTGCGGGTGAAGGACCGCCACGACAATATTCACTTCCTGCGTGCACGGGCCGCATCCGGTCATACGATCGATACAGGTGCGCAGATATTGATCGTCGATGGCGCGGACGGGCTTTTTGAAGCCATTCCCGCACCGCCGGATCTGGAAATTCACAATAGCGGGCATAACAGGGGCTAACTCACCATGGATTTCTTTTCTTTGAGCCTGATCGCCGGGGGCATCGTCACGGCGGTCGTCGTCATCGGCATCATCATGACATCGCTTTATACGCGGTCGACACGCGACAAGGCCTATGTCAGAACCGGCCTCGGCGGCAAAAAAGTCGTCCTCGACGGCGGTGCAATCATCCTGCCGATCTTCCACTCCTATTCCTGGGTTTCGCTCAGCACATTGCGGCTGGAGGTGAAAAGGTCCGAACACGAATCGCTGATCACCAAGGATCGCATGCGGGCCGACATCACCGCCGAATTTTACGTGCGCGTTAAGCCCGACGCCGAAAATATCGCACTGGCGGCCCAGACGCTCGGTGACCGGACGAATGACGCCGACGCGCTGAAATCACTGGTCGAGGCGAAATTTGTCGACGGTTTGCGCTCGGTTGCCGCGACCATGTCGCTGCGCGATCTTCAGGAACAGCGCGCTGAATTCGTCAAATCCGTGCAGGCGGCCGTCGCCCACGACCTGCAGTCCAACGGCCTCGAACTGGAGTCGGTCTCGCTGACACGGCTCGACCAGACCGATATCAAGCATTTCAATCCCAACAATTCATTCGATGCGGAGGGCCTGACCGCGCTCACCCGGATCACCGAAGAACGCAAACGCGAGCGCAACCAGATCGTTCGTGACAACGAAGTCGAAATTGCCACGAAGGATCGCGAAGCGGTGCTGCGGCGCCTGACCATCGAACGCGAACAGCGCGACGCGGAACTGACGCAGGAGCGCGATATCGCCAACAAGACGGCGGAAACGCGGGCGGAAGCGGCAAGGGCCGAGCAGGCGGCTCGCCTCAACGAGGAAACGGCAAAGCTCGATACGGAACGCGGCATTGCCGAACGGGATGCACAAGCCCGCCAGGCCCGCGAAACCGCACGCATCGAGGCCGAGCGCGGCATTGCCGAGCGCGAAGCGGAAGCACGCAAGATCACCGAAACGGCGCGCATCGAAGCCGCCATCGCAGTCGCGCAGAAGGTGGAACAGGAACAGGCCGCCCGCGCCAAGGCGGACGAGGCCAAGGCTTCCGCCATCACGGCCGAAGAGCAGGTGGCGACCGCCCGCGAAGTGGAAATCGCCGAACGCGCCAAGCGCATCGCCGTGATCGACGCCCGCAAGGCGGCTGAGCAGGAAGCGACGGCCATCACGGTTAAGGCGGAGGCCGAACGGCAAGCCGCCGAAAACCTGGCGGCCGCAACCAAGATCGGTGCGGAAGCCGAGGCGCAGGCCGCGAAAATCCGTGCCGAAGGCGTCATCGCGCTCGGCGACGCGGAAGCCCAGGCAGAGCGTGCAAAGAACGATGCGCGCAATGCGCTATCCGGCGACATCATCGCGTTCGAACTCGCCCGCGCAAGGATCGCCATCATTCCCGAAGCACTTTCCGAGGCGATGAAGCCTATCGAGAAGATTTCCGACATCCGCATCTTCAGCGCCGGTAATCTGGCCGGCGCCCTGGGTGGCGGCGGCGACACGAAAAACGGCAATGGCCTCGGCGATCTGTCCAGCCAGCTTCTCAGCTTCACGGCACAAAAGCCGGTTCTGGACGAGATCCTCGCACAGGCCGGCTTCAAGGGCGCGGACCCAACACAGGCCCTGCTGGCCGCATCGATCACGAATGCCGCAGATCAGCCAGCATCGGAAAAACAGCACCGTAAAGAGACGTAGGAAGCTCATCGCTCCTGCGGCAACAACGATAAGCGCGGCCCAGCACAAGGTGGCCGCGCTTTTTGCCCTTCGTGGCATTCATCAGCATGAAACCACTGGCTTCGATCGGGCATTCACATGAAAACGCGCCGGCAAGGGACTAAGCCGAGCATTGACTAGCTGGTGTTCAATCAGCGCGACACTCAGCAGCACCATCGGTGCAACGCCGTGGCCGAACTGGCCATTCCGCCCCCTCCCTGTCGACAATTCCGGACGGGAAATTTAGCATCGCGTGAGAAAGACCGGCGCCTCTGTCGGTTTCCCCTCGCCGCCGCGGAGTATTCATGTCACTTCCCCAGAAAATCGGCTTCATCGGAACGGGCGCCATAACCGAGGCGATGGTTCGGGGCCTGCTCGGCAGGCCAGCCGCCTTGCCGCATGTCATGGTATCCCAGCGCAGCGCCGATATCTCGGCCAGACTTGCGGTCGAGTTTCCGCAGGTGGTCGTCTCCGGCGACAATCAGGCGATCGTCGACGGTTGCGATACCGTCGTGCTGGCTATCCGCCCGCAGATCGCCGAAGAAGTCATCCGGCCCCTGCAGTTCCGAGACGGGCAGAAGATCATCAGCGTCGTTGCCGCAACCGGCCGCGAGGCGCTTCTGGACTGGATCGGTGCGGATGTGCGCCTCAGCCAGGCGATCCCGCTGCCCTTCGTCGCCCGGCGCAGCGGCGTCACCGCCATTTATCCTGCCGATGTGGATACGGCTGCCATCTTCAACGTGCTCGGCAAGGCGGTGGAATGCGAGACCAAGGCGGAATACGATCTTCTGGCCGCCGCGAGCGCCCTGATGGCCACCTATTTCGGCATCATGCAGACCGCGACGGAATGGCTGGCCGAGAAGGGCCTGCCGGAAGAAAAGGCGCGCGCCTATCTTACACCGCTCTTTGCCGGCCTCTCCGAGGTGGCCGTGCTTGCCGGCGACAGGACGGATTTCACCGAGATCAGCCGTGAATTCGCCACCAAGGGCGGCCTCAACGAGCAGGTGCTGCAGGACTTCGACGGCAAGGGCGGTTCGAGGGTGCTGAAGGACGCATTGAGCCGTGTACTGGAGCGAATTGGGCAATAGCCGCCCGGCAGCAAACGGCAACAAAAAGGGGCCTTTCGGCCCCTTTTCTTTCATGCCTTACCGGGGCGATTGATGGTGAGGAAGTGCCGCACCACCGGTTTTTCAAGGCCGGAATGGTAGGCGAGCACCTTGCCCTGCAAATCCGCATCGGCATTGGAAACCCGCTTGTGCTGGCGCAGATGTTCGGCCCAGGATTCCACCATGAACCATTCGACGATCTTCTGCGGATCGGCGGAATCCTCCGTCACGCCCCAGCCATAGGCGCCGTCGCGTCGGCGCTCCTGGGAGAGTTCGTCCAATGCATGCAGGAAAGCGGCGCGGTGATGCTTTTCGACGTTATATTCGATCAGGATCAGAACCGGGCCGCGATCATGGGCCACCGGCTCGGCAACGAGCGGTTCGGGCCAATGGTTGGAGGGCACCATATCCGCATCGCCCGCAGGCAGTTTCAGGCGGTGCATGACAAGACCGGCGATGAAGAGGCCAGCTGCACCGATCAGCAACGTACCCGGCACGCCCGCGGCTTCGCCAACCGCGCCCCAGCCGATGCTGCCCGCTGTCATCGCGCCGTTGAAGACGGTGAGATAAACGGCCAGACCCCGGCCACGCACCCAGTTCGGCAGGATTGCCTGGGCTGCGCCATTCAGCGTCGTCAGAGCCGTGATCCAGGCGCCGCCAAGAAACAGCAGGATGATGATGGCAAGCCACTTTGGCGGTGCGAACGAAAGTCCGGCCATGACGAGCGCGGTCGTGAGAGCTGCACCCAGCAGCAGGGCGTCGGCATCGAAACGTTGACGCAGTTTCGGCATGACCAGCGCGCCGCCGATGGCGCCGGCGCCGACAGCGCCAAGCAGGATGCCGTAGAAACTTGCATCTCCGCCGAGCAATTGCCGGGCGACCAGAGGCAGCAGCGCCCACACGGCACTGGCGAAAGCAAAGAAGATCGCTGCCCGCAGCAGAACGACATGCAGCGGCCGGCTGGCGCGGGTATAACGAAGGCCCGCCCGGAATGCGCCAAAGAAACCCTCCGCCAGCGCATCATTGGCGTTCTTTGCCCGCGGCCACCACAAAAGCGCGGCGATGACCACGAAATAGCTTGCGACATCGGCGCCATAGGTGAAGGCCGCCCCGAAGGCCGCGAGCAGGATGCCGCCGGCGGCGGGACCGATGGAACGGGCGATGTTGATGCCCAGCGAGTTCAGCGCCACGGCGCTCTTGATATCCTCACGTTTCACCAGTTCCGGCACGATGGCCTGCCAGGTCGGCCCCATCAATGCCGCACCGATGCCGCCGAGGAAGGTGAGGCCGATCAGGGCGCTGACGGACAGCAGGCCGGTATGGGCGAGAACCATCAGGGTGATACTGACCGAGGCCAGCAGAAGCTGCACCGCGATCAGGAACTTGCGGCGATCGAGAATATCGGTCAACACGCCGGCCGGGATTGCCAGAAGAAAGATCGGCAGGGTTCCGGCCGCCTGAACCATGGCGACGGCCGCCGGCGAGGCCGAAAGATCGGTCATCAACCATGAACTGGCGACATCGCGCATGAAGCTGCCGGTGTTACCGAGCACCGTCGCCGCCCAGAGAACGGCGAAAACCGGTTGCGCAAGGGGAGCAAAGCTGCTCGCGGAGGATTTTGCGGCGCTCATTTGCCTGTTCCTTTCGTGAAATCGATTGCGGCGACGATAACGAAAGCGCCGGCCAGACCAAGATGTTCGAAGAAGGCGTTGGTGGCCATCATGCGGTCCATGCCGGGCGCCATTTCCCAGAAGCGGAGAGCGATGAAGGTGGCCAGCAGCGTGAAGCCTGCCAGCGCCAGAGCCCCTGCCCACCGCAGGAAGCCCGATACCACTAGGGCGGAGGCGGTGAGTTCGAACAGGATGACGACGACCGCGAATGCGGCGGCCGGCTGGAGACCAAAATGGTTCATCTCGGCAATCGCGCCGGGAAAGTCGAAGATCTTGGTGAGCGGCCCCTGAATATAGGCCGAGCAGAGCGCCAGAAGCGCGAGGATTTTTGTGGCGGGTGCGGCAACGATATCCGCAACAAGCCTGCGAAGGCGAAAGGTCGAAGATGGATCGGTCATTTTTTGCTCCTGCGATCTGGCCCTCGGTGTTGAGCGGCGCTGCGTTCATCTGATGGAGCGATATTGACGCAAAGGATTATCGCCAACAATTGCATCAATTATTTCTATATTATTGCGTATTTTGTAATGGCGCTTTTTGCCAGAGGCAACGGGCAGCGATAATCCGCCGCCCGTTGCATTTCGTTTGCCGATAGGGCTCAGACCGCCCAGCAGGAGCAGCCCAGCGCGCCGAAGAAGCCCTTCAGATCGGCAATCGGCAATTTCGACGTCCATGCGCCGGCATGGTCGTGACCATGCACGCCGCAATCATTGGCGCAGCCGCAGGAGGTGATGGCTGCGCGTCTGAGCGAGTTCTTTCCAGCGCCCTGCGGCTCACCCCAGGCGGCATAACCGCCGAAGGTGCGGACCGGCGACCAGTCGGGCATGGCCGGCGGAATATTGCTTTCATCCAGCGTCCTGAAGTCACCGGCGCCATAAACGACCTTGCCGCCCACCATGGTCAGTTCCGAGGTGAGGAAGGAAATCTCATCTTCCGCGCAGGAGAAATAGTCTTTGTCCGGCACCACGAGATCGGCGAACTGGCCCTTTTCAATGCGGCCCTTCTTGCCCTCCTCGTTGGAGAACCAGGTGACTTTTTCGGTCCACATGCGCAGCGCCGTCTCGCGGTCGAGGCAATTGGCGCGCGGATAAAGCTGCATGCCGCCCACCGTCTTGCCCGTCACCATCCAGAACAGCGACACCCACGGATTATAGGAGGCAACGCGCGTTGCATCCGTGCCGGCCGAAACGTTCACGCCCTTTTCCAGCATCCGCGCAATCGGCGGGGTGGCTTCCGCCACGCCCTGACCGTAGCGTTCGACGAAATATTCGCCCTGATAGGCCATGCGGTGCTGGGTGGCGATGCCGCCGCCGAGGGCCGCGATGCGGTCGATAGAGCGGTCGGAGATCGTTTCGGCGTGATCGAAGAACCAGTTCAGGCCTTCGAGCGGAATGTCCCGGTTGACCTTTTCGAAGACATCCAGCGCCCGCGAAATCGTCTCGTCATAGGTGGCGTGCAGACGCCAGGGCCAGCGGTTTTCCGCCAGAATCCGGACGACGTCTTCAAGCTCGCCTTCCATTTCCGGCGGCATGTCCGGTCGCGGCTGGCGGAAATCCTCAAAATCGGCAGCGGAAAAGACCAGCATTTCGCCTGCGCCATTGTGCCGGAAATAGTCGTTGCCCTGCTTGTATTTGACCGATGACGTCCAGTTGAGGAAATCCTCCTTCTCCTGTTTCGGCTTCTGCGTGAAGAGATTGTAGGCCAGCCGAACCGTCATCTGGTTCTCATCCGACAGCTTCTGGATCACCTCGTAGTCATCAGGGTAATTCTGGAAGCCGCCGCCCGCGTCGATCACGCCGGTCACGCCCAGCCGGTTCAGCTCGCGCATGAAGTGGCGGGTGGAATTGACCTGGTAGTCGAGCGGCAGCTTCGGCCCCTTGGCGAGCGTCGAATAGAGGATGCCGGCATTCGGCTTGGCGAGTAGCAGGCCGGTCGGATTGCCGTTCGCATCGCGGGTGATCTCGCCGCCTGGCGGGTTCGGCGTGTCCTTCGTGTAGCCGACGGCGCGAAGCGCCGCGCCGTTCAACAGCGCCCGGTCGTAAAGATGCAGCAGGAAGACCGGCGTATCCGGCGCCACCGCATTGATCTCCTCGATGGTTGGCAGGCGCTTTTCGACGAACTGATGCTCGGTGAAACCGCCAACAACCCGCACCCATTGCGGCGCCGGGGTGATCGCCACCTGGCGCTTCAGCATGTCCATGGCATCGGCAAGCGAGCGCACGCCATCCCAGCGCAGTTCCATGTTGAAGTTCAGGCCGCCGCGCACGATGTGGGTGTGGTTGTCGATCAGGCCGGGCAGAACCCGCTTGCCCTTGAGGTCGACGACCTTCGTATCAGGCCCGGCAAGCGCCATGACCTCGGCGTCGCTTCCCACCTCCAGGAACAGGCCGTCCTTGATGGCGACTGCCGTTGCATTGGGGTTACCGCGGTCGAGCGTCGTGAAGCGGCCATTGTGAAGGATCGTATCTGGATACATGGAAGAACCTCCGGTCTTGATGGGATCAGCGGCCTTAGCCGGTGAGAACAGATTCGGAAAGGCGAGGCTCGAAGCCGCGCCGAGAAAGGTGCGTCGTGTCGGCATCAGCTTCTCTCCCGGTCGATCGGCTGTTTACCCTCGGCAAGGCCGGCTGTTTCGGCGCCGCCCTTGGGCATGTGGCCGAACATATGCGGCTTGATGTGGTTGAACCACGAAACGGCGGCCGGTTCCCTGTCGATGATCGTCCTCGCGAAGGGGATGATCTGTTCCCCGACCAATATGCCGAGCAGACCGATGAGAGCGATGACGGGCGGTGCGGGCGAACGCACATTGAGCAGGCTATAAACGATGCCGACCAGCAGGCCGGCGCCAAGCGACAGAAGATAGACTTTCATGGAAACCTCCTCGATAGGTGAAAGCCGCACCGGGCTGGATCATAATCCTGCCGGTGCGGCGCAGTTGAAAGCTTATTTTTTGGCCGGGTTGGGACCGATGCGCTTGCCGTGCTTGACGCGTTCTTCACCGCCATGGACATGGGTTACGGCATAATCGATGCCCATACCATAGGCGCCGGAATGTTCCTTCACCAGCGAGGTGACGGCGTCATAGGTTTCCTTGCGTGCCCAGTCGCGCTGCCATTCAAGCAGCACCTGCTGCCAGGTCACGGGAATGATGCCGGCCTGCACCATGCGGTCCATGGCATATTTGTGCGCGTCGACAGAGGTGCCGCCGGAGGCGTCCGCCACCATGTAGATCTCGTAATCTGCGACATCGTGGAGTGCGGAGAGCGCAAAGGTGGTGTTGCACACTTCCGTCCACAGGCCGGAGACGACGATCTTCTTGCGGCCACCGGCGGCGTTCTTCGCCAGCGCATCGCGGACATTCTGGTCGTCCCAGGAATTCATCGAAGTACGCTCGAGAATGTCGTTTTCCGGGAAGACCGCAAGCAGTTCCGGAAAGGTGTTGCCGGAGAAGCTTTCCGTTTCGACCGTGGTGATGGTCGTCGGAATGTTGAAAATCTTTGCCGCCTTGGCGAGGCCGACGACATTGTTCTTCAGGGTCTGCCGGTCGATGGACTGCACACCGAAAGCCATCTGCGGCTGCTGGTCGATGAAGATGAGCTGGCTGTTGGCGGGGGTAAGGACTTCGAGCTTGGACATTTTCAGTTCTCCGTTTAGGTGGTGATTGCCGATCTACGGCGGTGGAAATTAAGAAGGCTTCGCCGGCCGGCCGCCCGGCAGGGGCAGCCGTCTTGAAAAGCATAAGTCTGTTTTGGTCAGTCGAGGCGGATCAGAGACCCGCTTTATGCCGCAAGGGGAGCGAGGTTTGCCTCGATCTGATTGCGGAAAGGCTCATAACGGCTGGGCAGCTTGAGTGCTTCACCCAGATGCGCCGTATCCTCGTCACGGTCGAAACCCGGTTCGTTGGTGGCGATTTCGAACAGGATGCCGCCCGGGGTACGGAAATAGATCGCCCAGAAATAATCGCGGTCGATGACCGGGGTGACCTGATAACCCGTATCCATCAGCGCCTTTCGCACTTCCAGCTGCTTCTGGCGGTTTTCGACTGCGAAAGCGATATGGTGGACCGAACCTGCCCCCGGACGGGCAAAGGGCGTCTTCGGCAGGGTCGCGAGATCGATCGTGTCGGCCCCGTTGCCGCCGGGAATGACGAAGCGTGTCACATTGCCTTCGACATCGGCCCTTTCATATCCCATGAAGCGAAGGAGTTCCTCAGTCGCGGCCGTGTCGTTCAGGTTGAAGCGCGCGCCGGTGAAGCCACGTATGGCGCGCTCTTCGGAAATACCCTCGGCCAGCCAGGGGGCGCGGACATCGTTATCCGTTTCGATCAACGCAAGGCCATCGCCATCGGGGCCGGTGAAGCGCAGGCGCTCGGCGCCAAAAACCGTATCGGCCTGGAGGTTGCCGACACCTTTGGCAATGAGACGCTCTTTCCAGAAGCCCAGCGAACCCTTGGGAATGGAAAACTGGGTCTCGCCCACTTCGCCAATGCCGGGACGGCCGGCCATCATGTTGGCGAAGGGAAAGTAGGTCATGACGGTGCCTGGCGTTCCCTTTTCGTCACCGTAATAAAGGTGATAAACACTTGGCTCGTCGAAGTTGACGGTCTTCTTCACCCGGCGCAGGCCGAGCGTATCGGTGAAGAAGCTGTTGTTCTGCCGCGCATCCGACGCCATTGACGTGACGTGGTGCAGGCCCTTGATATCCTTGATCATCGTCGGCGCCTTTCGTCGTTGCTGTGTCCGTTTCGATGGACAAAGATGTAACCCGCTTGATTGCATCGTGGAATTGCAATATTTTTCTCGAATGAATTGCGATTTTTGAAATAATGGCGATGAACGACCACAAAGCTCTGAAAACCTTTCTGATGGCCGCCGAAAAGCGCAATTTCGCGCAGGTCGCCCGTGAACTCGGCATGACGGCGGCTGCCGTCACCCGCGCCATTGCCGCGCTTGAAGACGATCTCGGTGTGCAATTATTTGTCCGCACCACCCGGCAGGTCTCGTTGACGACGGACGGGGCCGTCTTCGCCGCACAGATCCAGCCGGCCGTCGAGGCGCTGGAGAATGCCCGGCGCGATGTCCGCAACGCCCACAAGGCCGATGAGGGGCGGCTGCGGATCAGCGCGCCGACATGGCTCGGCAAGACGGTGCTGCCACCGATCCTGTCTGGTTTCCGGGAACGCTATCCGAAAATGTGCTTCGAGATTTCGCTGTCGGACGGCCTCGTCAATATCGTGGATGACGATTACGATCTGGCGATCCGCATTTCGTCCGCCCCTTCGGACAAATTCACCATCTGGCGCAAGATCAGGGCCGTGCCGAGAATATTGGTGGCGGCCCCGGGCAGCCGGTTTACGCAGATGCAGCATCCGAGCGAACTGACCCCTGACGATTGCCTTGCCTATAGCGGCGAAAGCCGGCGGGAGAACTGGGTCCTGTCGGATGGCGGATCGAGCATCAGCATCACCGCCGGCCGCGCATTCAGCGCCAATAATGGCGAGGTTCTGGCCGATATGGCGGCGGATGGCGCCGGTGTGGCCATGCTGCCGGGATTTCACATCGCCGAACATATCCGCAGCGGCCGGCTTGCCCATGTTCTGCCCGGCTGGGCGCCGCCGGAACTCTGGCTGACGCTTTATTACCCCCCCTATCAGGCCCTGCCGCCCCGCATCGCAACCTTCTCGAAATTCTTCGAGGAGCAGCTGCCGGCCTATATGATGATGCTGGATTGAGGCTGGGCGGCCCGGCAGCGGCGTCCGCGCCGCAAGCATCATTGCTGGATCGGGTGAAGCCCTGTAGATTGCATGGGCGCCTCGGAGAGTGGAAACATGGCCCTCAAGCGGATGGACAATATCGGGATCGTCGTCGAAGATCTCGAAGTGACGATTGATTTCTTCATGGAACTCGGCCTCGAGCTCGAAGGCCGGGCGATGATTGAGGGAGAATGGGCGGGGCGCGTCACGGGGCTGGGCAATCAGCAGGTGGAGATTGCCATGATGCGCACGCCGGACGGCCACAGCCGGCTGGAGCTCTCCCGTTTTCTCACGCCGTCCGTCATCGCTGATCATCGCGATGCACCGGTCAACGCCCTCGGTTATCTCCGCGCCATGTTCACGGTGGACGACATTGACGGAACCCTGGAAAGGCTCCGCCAGCACGGCGCGCAGCTCGTTGGCGATGTCGTGCAGTATAAAGACATCTATCGGCTCTGTTATATCCGCGGGCCTGAGGGGCTTCTCATCGGGCTTGCAGAAGAGCTGGGCCAGATAGGAAACGAAGAGCGAGAATGACAGGCGCGCTCGCGCTCGCCTGTCTGATGGGTGACATAGCGCGTTCGGTCGCCGTCTACGCCAGATGCTGGCTGAAGAAGCGCGCGATCCGCTCGAACGGAATCTTGTCGGCGCGGTCATAGAGGTCCGTATGGTTGGCATCCGCAATGATGACCAGCTCCTTCGGTTCGGCCGCAGCGGCAAAAGCGGTCTCGCTGAAATAGCGGGAATGCGCTTTCTCTCCGTGGATGAACATGACCGGGCGCGGCGATATTTCGGCGATATAGGTCAGGATCGGCATATTCATGAACGACAGGGGCGTCGTCTGGGTCCAGGCATTGCCGGAGTTGACGGCACGCGCATGATAGCCGCGCGGCGTCCGGTAATAATCGTGATAGTCGATCAGGAACTGCGCTTCCCCACCCTTGAGATCGTTATAGGCCGGCTGATAGGCGGGACTTCCCATTTCCGCGTCCTGCCAGCGCTGCCGGCTCATCTGCTCCAGCGCCTGTGTACGTTGCTCCAGGGTGACGCTGTCATTGTAACCTTTGGACATGACGCGGGTCATGTCATACATGGTGCTGGCCACGACGGCCTTTACGCGCTTGTCCACCGCAACGGCGTTCAACGCCATGCCGCCCCAGCCGCAGATGCCGATGACACCGATGCGCTCACGATCCACATGGGACTGCAGCCCGATATAATCCACCGCGGCACTGAAATCCTCGGTATTGATATCGGGCGAAGCGACGTTGCGGGGCTCGCCGCCGCTTTCTCCGGTAAAGGACGGATCGAACGCCAGGGCGGCAAATCCGCGCTCCGCCATGGTCTGCGCATAAAGGCCGGACGACTGTTCTTTCACCGCACCGAAGGGGCCGCTGACGACAAGGGCAGGCAATGGTTCGCTGCCACGGTCCTTTGGCAGGTACAGGTCTCCCACCAGCGTGATGCCATAGCGGTTTTTGAACGACACCTTCTGGTGATCGACGGCATCGCTCTTGGGGAAGACCTTGTCCCATGAAGAGGTCTGGGCGAGAGCCTGTGTCGCGCTCGCCATTGGCACCATGCCCATTGCGGCAACGGCGATGCCCGTTGCCTTCATCAGGTTGCGCCTGCCGGTATTGCAGGTCTCATTCGTGTCTGTCGGCTTGCTCATGTTGGGAACTCCTGTGGTTCGGTTCATTGGATGCGTTCGATACGCAGCGGAAATTCCCCAGGGATATGAAGCGCTTCGTAGCCTTGGTCGAAGCGTCCCAGCCGGATGAGGCCGGGATGCCTGTAGTCGGCATAGAACATCGCGAGATTGCCCCAGGGCACGTAATAACAGAGGTCGTAAGGCCGCTCGTTGTCGAACGGCCCGTGGCCTTCGACGGTCAGCTTTCGGGGAAGATAGGCGATCTTTTCGTTGGAGCCGAAGTCGGCGATCTTGAGATCGAGCGGCAGCATGGACGCGAAATCACGCGCCGACGGGTTGTCATAGAGTGTCGCCAGCATCGTATTTTTTCCGAATGTCAGCCTGATCTTCAAATCGGTCCGCTCCTGATTGTTGGGGCCGCTGCTGCTGAGAGCCGGCGCAGGCAGGATGAACGCGGCAGCCAACGCCAGCAGGGCGCGTCGGGTTGGATGGGTGAGAGGAGCCCTCATGATGGCCTCCGCGCCAGCCGCCAGGCCGCAAGGGCGGCAAGCGAGGAACAGCAGAGCAGCAATCCGCTCAAGGTGAAGGCGGACCACCAGCCGAAACTGTCGAATAAAATTCCGCCGACCGAGGCCCCCGCTGTTATCGCCAGTTGAATGACGGCGACCTGCAGCCCGCCGCCGGCCTCGGCATCGTCGGGAAGGATGCGGCTGAGCCAGGTGCCCCAGCCGACCGGCGCGGCGGTGCCAAGCAAGCCCCAGCCAATGAGCGCGGCGGCGACAGGAAGTTTCGCATCGCCAAAGACAACCATGAAGAGCGCGATACCGGCCATCAGCAGGGGAATGATTACAAGAATGCTGAACAGGCGGCGTTGCAGCAGCCTGCCGATGACCCATGTTCCCACTGCCCCGGCCAATCCCATAATCAGCAGCAGCAGCGACAGCATGGTGATTTCAACCCGGGTAACCTGTTCGAGAAAGGGCCGCAAATAGGTGAAGAGCGCGAACTGCCCCATGAATAACAGCAGGATGGCGGCCATGCCCGCCGCAACGGCGGAACGTCCAAGCAGCCTGAAGACATTCGCGGATGCGCGCTCGCGGCGCGGCGGAAGTTCCGGCAGCACGGTCCATTGCCACAGGAGCGCAAGCAGGCCGATCGGCACGACAAGAAAGAAGGCGCCGCGCCAGCCGATATAGGCGCCCAGCAGGCTGCCGAGCGGGGCGGAAACCGTTGCCGCAACCGCATTGCCGGCATTCAGCAGGGCAAGCGCCTTCGGCACCTGATCATGGGAAACGAGACGCATCACGATGGCGGTGGACATAGACCAGAAACCGCCGATGGAGATTCCGAGAAGCGCCCGGCCGAACATCAGGACCGGGTAAGACGGTGCAAGGGTAACCACGATCCCGGATACCATCAGCAGCGCTGTCAGGCCGAGCACGACAACACGCCGGTCGAGCCGCCGGGACAGGCCGGCAATGAACAGGCTGGTGATGACCGCAAAGACGCCGGAGACGGAGATCGCCTGCCCCGTATTGCCTTCCGAAACCCCGAGGTCGGCGGCGATCGGCGTCAGCAGGCTGACTGGCATGAATTCCGAAGCGATCAATACGAAAGCGCAAAGCGTCATGCAAAACACGGCGCTCCATGCCGCGCGTTTGTTGCCCATCTCTTCATCATAGGTGAGGGTCATTCGCCCAGATCCCACTAAAATTCCGGTTTCTTTCAATGGCGGCAAGATATTGCCGGGCGACTTTGCGGACAATCCGTGCTAATTCGCATGGACTTATCGAAATTCAATATCAATCAGGGGTTTTGATGCAGCGAGAGGATATGAAGGATCTCCTCTGGTTCATGGAGGTTGCGAAGGAGCGAAGCTTCACGAAGGCGGCGGCGACGCTCGGAACATCGCAATCGACCTTGAGCTATACGATCAAGCAGCTGGAAGCCCGGTTGGGCGTGCGCCTGTTGACCCGGACGACACGCAGCGTGGCCACGACGGAAGCCGGCGAGCGCCTGTTTCTGTCCCTCGCCCCACGCTTTCAGGGGATCGAGACAGATCTGGCGGACCTCGTCGCCTTTCGCGAAAAGCCCTCGGGCACCGTGCGCCTCACCCTGTCCGATCATGCCCTGCAAACGACCGTCTGGCCGAAACTGGGCCGCGTGCTGTCCAGCTATCCTGATATTCATGTCGAACTCTACAGCGACAATGGCATGCGCAATATCGTCGAGGAGCGTTTCGACGCCGGCGTGCGACTGGGCGAAAGCGTTGACAGGGACATGATTGCCGTGCGGATCGGCCCGGACTGGCGTCTCCGTGCCGTGGCTTCGCCGGACTATTTTGCCAGACACGGCATCCCTGTCGCACCGCAGGATCTGGTCGGCCATGTCTGCATCAATACGCGTCAGGCGACCTGGGGCGGTTTCTATACCTGGGAGTTTGAAAAGGGCGGCCGGGAGCTGCGGGTGAGAGTGGAGGGGCAGCTGAGCTTCAATTCCTCGATTTCCCAGATCGATGCGGCCGTGAAAGGTTACGGGATCGCTTACGTGCCGGAGGATCTTGTCGAGGGGCACATCGCCGATGGAAGATTGCAGGCCGTCCTGGATAGTTGGAGTACACCCTTCACCGGATACCATCTCTATTATGCCAGCAGGCGTCAGATGTCTCCAGCGATGAAGGTGATCATCGACGCCCTGCGCCATCATGCCTGACCCCCAGGGTTGACGTGTTACGAGGGCAATCTCCCGGATCAGACCGGATCCGGGGCAACCGCAACGCAGCCTCGTTTTCGGCATGGGCTTTCTGGAATGACGCCATCAACACCTTGCCGGATCATCAAACGGCTCACCCCTGCCTGGCGAAGCATTTTCATGCCATAAAAAAGGGCAAATGGTGGCTATCGCTTTAAAAAATATTTATAAATTATAAAATTACAGCATAAAAATAAAAAAATCGGCAGATTTCGGCCCCAATTACATAGATATTTCGGGCATAGCGAGTGACAAGTTTCCGATTATAACGAAAATTAGCAATTAAAACATATCGATATCGATTTCCAAAACATATTGAACTTTCCATAGAATCAATAAATATTGCTTCACGCGCCAAAGATGGCCCAGCTAAAATTTAGCCATGTCATTTTATACTTCAGCAAAATCTAAAGTTGTCAACGCCCAAGAATAAAAAGCACCGCAAGTAAATATTAACTCGGCTTTAAATGTTCGGCTGATATGACACGCTCGTCGTGAGGTTGTAAGCGGCAAAAATTATTAGCGGCATTCGCACAAGCTAGCGTGGAAAATCCGGGTCCGTTTCCGGCTCGAATTGCATGATGCGTTTCCAGCGCAGGTTCACTTGAGCCATGTTCTCCACAATTTCGCTTTATTTGCGGATGTCGGACCGCTGCCGGAATGGGCAGTGTCTGGCGGCAGATAGGCGTGACCAGTCACCATCCGGTAAAGGACACGTTCATGACTTCGATTCTTTCCTCACTGTCTGCTGTGCAGATATCCAAGCTTTCCACGTCCACAATCGCCAGTCTGACCTCGGAAGACGTGAATGCCCTTGACAGCGCCAAGATCAAGGCTCTTTCATCGGCGCAGATCGCCTCTTTCAGCACGGATAATCTCGCTCTTTTCAGCTCTGAAGACGTCCGCGCCATTTCGGTAAGCGCCGTCAAGGGACTGACCCTGGCCCAGATCGCACAATTGAGCTCCGCTCAGGTCAGCAGCCTGTCGTCGTCGCAGGTCACGGCGCTCTATGCCAGCCAGATTGAAGCCCTGTCCACCGACCAGATCAAGGCCCTCGGCTCGACACAGGTCGCAGGCCTCAGCTCCGCCCAGATCGGGACACTGAGCAGCGACGAACTGGCGCTCTTCTCCACCGACGAGATCAAGGCCATCAGCGCCAACGCCATCGCGGGCCTCTCCGCGGCCGCACTGGCTGCTCTCAGCACCGAGAACGCTGCCGCACTGACGAAGACGCAGATCGCAGCCCTGTCTTCGACGCAGCTGGCCGCACTGACTTCCGATACTCTCGCCACCTTCTCCACAGACGAGATCAAGGCCATCAGCACCAAGCTCCTCGCCGGCCTCGACGTCAGCAAGCTGAGCACCGGCAATGTCGCCGCGCTGAGCAGAACGCAAATTGCGGCGCTCTCTTCGGCGCAGTTCGCAGCCCTGTCGACAGACCAGCTCAAGGCCCTCGGTTCCGATCAGGTCGCCGGCCTCAGCTCCGCCCAGGTTGGGACACTGAA